>JASHOR010000040.1 GCA_030041005.1 Xanthobacteraceae bacterium | reverse complement strand
CACTCTCGGCGAAGAGGACCGCACCATCGTCGCGCCGGCCGTCGCGCGACTAGCCGCCGAGGGCATCGACGTGCGCGGTCCATTGCCGGCCGATTCGCTGTTCCACGAAGCCGCCCGCGCCGGCTACGACGCGGCATTGTGCATGTATCACGATCAGGCACTGATCCCGATCAAAACGCTCGCCTTCGATCACGCCGTCAACGTTACGCTTGGCTTGCCGTTCGTGCGCACCTCGCCCGATCACGGCACCGCTTTCGACATCGCCGGTACGGGCACGGCCGATGCGACCAGCCTGATCGCCGCGTTGCGGCTGGCGGCGCGGCTGGCGCTGGCGGACAAGCCGGCATTGGCGATGGCGCCGTGAACGCAGCCGCCGCGGCCATTGGGCCGGACGGCCTGCCGCCGCTGCGCGAGGTCATTCGCCGTCACGGTCTCGCCGCCAAGAAATCGCTCGGCCAGAATTTTCTGTTCGACCTCAACCTCGCTGCGCGCATCGCGCATGCTGCCGGGCCGCTCGGCGACGCCACGATATTCGAGGTCGGTCCGGGGCCCGGCGCGCTGACCCGAGCGCTGCTTCGCCTCGGCGCAGCGCGTGTCGTCGCGGTCGAGCGCGACGGGCGGGCAATTGCGGCGCTCGACGAGATCGCCGCGCATTATCCGGGCCGGCTCGATGTCGTCGCAGCGGATGCGCTTGCGTTCGATCCGCGCGCCCATCTGCCGCCCAAGGGGGTGAGCATCGTCGCCAATCTGCCCTACAACATCGCCACGGCGCTCTTGGTCTCCTGGCTCAGCATCGAGCCTTGGCCACCCTGGTATGACCGCGCCATTCTGATGTTTCAGCGCGAGGTCGCCGAACGCATCGTGGCCGAGCCCGGATCAAAGAGCTACGGACGATTATCGGTGTTGGCGCAGTGGCGTTGCGAGACTCGCATCCTGTTCGAGGTCAACGCGTCTGCATTCGTGCCGCCGCCGAAGGTTACGTCCGCGCTGGTACGTCTGGCGCCGCGCCCGGCTCCGGCGCCCTGCGAACGCCGGCTCCTGGAGCGGGTGACTCAGGCGGCATTTGGCCAACGGCGCAAAATGCTGCGGCAAAGCCTGCGCTCGCTCGGCGTCGACGTGACCGGCTTGCTTGCGGCTGCAGGCGCGGACGCCACGGCCCGAGCAGAAAACATCTCCGTCGCCGGGTTTGTCGCCCTGGCGCGCGCCCTCGCCACGAGCGGCGGCAGCGGGCATGATGGCAGTGCCGAGCCGGAACAGAACGGAGCGCGGGGATGAGCAAGATGCGCCGCCAATCGCTGACCGCCTACGGGCAGCCGCTGTGCGAGACCGTCATCGATTGCCCAACGCCGTGCGGCAGCGAAGTCCTTGTCCGTGTCGAGCGCTGCGGGGTGTGCCATTCCGATCTGCATTTGCAGGACGGCTATTTCGAACTCGGCGGCGACAGGAAGCTCGACATCACCAAGGATCGCCCCCTGCCATTCACATTGGGCCACGAGATCGCCGGCGTGATCGAGAGCGCGGGCGACGCGACCGAGGGCGCGAAGGCCGGCGCCCGGGTCGCGGTCTATCCGTGGATCGGCTGCGGCCAATGCGCGGCCTGTCGCGCGGGCCAAGAGAATCTGTGCTCCAAGCACCACCATCTCGGCATCGCGGCTGACGGCGGCTTCGCCACTCATGCGCTCGTCCCGCATCCGCGCTACCTGCTCGACTACGCGCCGCTGTCACCGGCATTTGCCGGACCGCTGATGTGCTCCGGACTCACCGCCTATTCGGCGCTCAAGCGCCTTGCCGATCGCGTACCCAGCGGCCCGGTGCTCCTCATCGGAGTTGGCGGCGTCGGCATGATGGGACTTTCAATCGCCCGAGCGCTGTTCCGCGAGCCGCCGATCGTCGCCGACATCGACGCACAGAAACGCAAGGCGGCGCTCGCCGCCGGCGCGACCGCAGCCTACGACCCCTCCGACCCGCAGGCTCGCCGCGACGTTGTCAGCGCGACCGGCGGCCTGCTCGCGGTCTGCGATTTCGTCGGCTCCGACAAGTCGCTGCAATTCGCCACCGCGGTGCTTGCCCGCGGCGGCAAGGTCGTAGTGACCGGGCTTCTCGGCGGCACCTTCTCGATCGCGGCGGCCATGTTCGCCATCAAAGCGATGTCGATCGAAGGCACGCTGACCGGCACGCTGGCCGAGGCGCGGGAATTGTTCGACCTGGCGCGCGCCGGCAAGATCGCGCCAATCCCGACGCGCGAACGCCCCTTGCGCGAGGCGCAGGCCGCGCTCGACGATCTGCGCGCGGGTCGCGTGGTCGGACGCACGGTGCTGACCGTCGCCTGACGTCCGAGCCTTACAGCTTCGCCTGCAGCGCGCGCACGAAATCGGACAGCCCGATCTGCCGCTCGCGCTTCAGTCGCTCGGCATGCAGGATGGCGCGCACTTCGGCAAAGGCCCGAGCCTTGTCGGTGTTGACGATCACGTAGTCGTATTCGGGCCAATGGCTCATTTCACCGGCGGCCTTGGCCATACGGGCGCCGATGATCTCCTTGCTGTCCTGCGCCCGCGCTTTGAGCCGCCGTTCGAGTTCGCCAACGCTCGGCGGCAGGATGAAGACGCTGACCAGATCCTCGCGCGCTTTTTCGCGCAATTGCTGGGTGCCCTGCCAATCGATGTCGAACAAGACGTCGCGGCCGGCCGCCAATGCGCGCTGCACCGGCCGCCGCGGCGTGCCGTAGCGGTGACCGAAGACTTCCGCCCATTCCAGAAGTTCGCCCGACTTGACCATCTCCTCGAAGCGCGCGCCGTCGATGAAGTGGTAGTCGCGACCGTTGATTTCGCCCCGCCGCTTCGGACGCGTCGTCACCGAGATGGAGAGATCGACATGGCGATCCGTGCGCAGCAGCAGGCGGGACAGCGTGGTCTTGCCGGCGCCCGAAGGCGAAGAGAGAACGAACATCACTCCGCGCCGGGCGATTTTCCGTACAGTTCTTGCTTTTCGACCGGCGGGTGCCATCGATTATTCCACGTTCTGCACCTGCTCGCGAAATTGCTCGACCGCGGCCTTGAGTTCGAGCCCGATATTGGTCAGCTCGACGTCGTTGGCCTTGGCGCACAACGTGTTGGCTTCGCGATTGAACTCCTGGGCGAGGAAATCGAGCCGGCGGCCGACCGATCCGCCCTGACCGAGCAGAAGCCGGGCCTGCGCGAGGTGCGCGATAAGTCGATCGAGCTCCTCACGCACGTCGGCTTTGGTCGCAATCAGGATCGCCTCCTGATGCAGACGGTCGGCATCGAAACGTTCGGACTGCGCCAGCAGCGCGGCAACCTGTTCGGCAAGCCGCGCGCGGATGGCCTCGGGCCGGCGGCCGGGAACGCGTTCGGCGCGCTCGGTCAAAGCGGCGATCTCGCCGAGCCGCACCGCCAGCACGCCGGCAAGGGCCGCCCCTTCGCGCAGCCGCATGTCCGCAAGCGCCGCGACCGCCTGGTCGAATCCGGTGATCACCGCAGCTTCGGCGCTTTGCCGCTCTTGCTCGCCCTCGGCGGCATCGCTGATCTCGATGACGCCCTTGAGGCCGAGCAATCCATCAAGCGTCGGCGGCGAGGCTTCGATGCGCCGCGCCAACTGCCGCGCGGCCACGACGATCGCCTCGAGCACCGCCGTATTGATGCGCACCGAGGGGACCGCGCTGGTGCGCTCCACAGTCAGGTTTGCCTGGATCGACCCGCGCGAAAGCGACTGGGCGGCGCGAGAGCGCACTGTCGCATCGATTGCGTCCCAGCCGGGCGGCAGCCGCAACCGCAAATCCAAACCCTTGCCGTTGACGGACTTGATCTCCCAAGCCCAGCCGTAGGAGCCGCAAACGCCATGACTGCGAGCAAACCCCGTCATGCTCGACAAAGCCATGGATTGCGGTCTCCGGCGGGAAAAAAATTCCGCCGAACTTAGCGACCGTGCAATGCGGTCACAAGAGCGATCGCTGCGGCGACTACTGATTGTTTTGCGCGTGACGCTTGCGCTTGCGGCGCGGCGCCGGCTTCGCGGTCGGAGCGGGGCTGGTCTGCGCCGGATCTGCCGTCTGCGCACCGTTCTGAAGACTCTTGTCCTTGGCAGCCTCCAACTGGCGCAGCCGCATCACGTTCTTCTCGTGCTGCTCGTAGGTTTCGGCAAACACATGACCGCCTGTGCCGTCGGCGACGAAGTAAAGATCGCGGGTACGCGCCGGATTCGCCGCGGCCTCCAGCGATGCCCGGCCGGGATTTGTGATCGGCCCCGGCGGCAGACCGTCGATCAGATAGGTGTTGTACGGCGTCGGCTGATCGATCTCGCTTTTCATGATCGGACGGCCAAGCGAGCCTTTGCCGCCGACGAGCCCGTAGATAATGGTCGGATCCGACTGCAACCGCATCTTCTGTTTCAGCCGATTGATGAAGACGGCGGCGATGCGGGTGCGCTCATCCGCCTTGCCCGTCTCCTTCTCGATCAGTGAGGCAAGAATGACGAGTTGCTCGGGATTCTTCAGCGGCAGATCGGGAGCCCGGCGCGCCCAGATGTCCTTGACCAGACGCTCCTGGGCGCTCTGCATCCGCGTGATGAGCTGCTCGCGCGTGGTGCCGCGGGTAAAATCGTAAGTGTCCGGCAGCAGGCTCCCTTCGGCCGGAATTTGGCCGATGTCTCCGGTCAGCACGTCGTCATTCATCAACCGTGCGACGATCTGCTCGGAGGTCAATCCCTCCGGAATGGTGACCTGGTGGATCACGACCTTGCCTTCGCTCAGCTCCGTGACCACGTCGCTGATGCTGGCATGCGCTTTGAACTGATATTCGCCCGCCCTCAGCCCTTCTCGCGCCTTGAGCAGAAGGACGCCGCCGATGAAAACCCAAGGCTGATTGATGACGCCCTGGCGCGAGAGCAAATCGCTGATATCGCGGATTCCCGAGCCGCGCGGGATATTGACGATGCTGTCCTGCTGCAACGGCCCGGGCGCATCGAAGCGCTGCTTGCCGACGTAAAGAGCGTAGGCGGAGGCCACCGCCAAGATCAGCAACAGCGTGATCACCGCGTTGCCGGCAATGACGAGAGGATGCCGCGCACGCGTCGAGCGACGGGTCGTCGGGATGTCCACCCTGTCGGGCTCGAGCGCTTCCCGAGGACTGCGCGGCGGGGCGAGGCGTTTGGACTCCGCCTGTTGCGCAGCGGCCGATGCCGTGCCGCTGTCGTCGCTGACGCGATCCGACGACGGCGGATAAGGGACCGGCACCGGGGCGGGCTTCTGCAGCGACACGGATGCGGAGGTGGACGATGGCGCGGCGGGACGCGCCGTCGCCTGAGCGGCTGGCGCGCGCGGGCGTGGCGCCGAACCATCCGGCGAGGCGGCACTCGCTCTACTCAGCGGCCGCTCGACTTTCCCGGGCGATTGCACATCCGCATTGCGCCGCCTGGGCTCGGGCTGATCCGCCGCACGTGGCCGCAACGGCGAACGCACAGTCGGGGCAGTCGGCTCACTGCCATCGGGCGGCATGCTGGAAGTCGTCACCGCCGAATGCCCCCCTTCGTACCATTGACAATCGACACATGCAGCTTCGCCGGGCAGGCGCCGACCGATGCTCGCATATTCCGACGCTCCTGCCCAGCAAAACGATCCCCGCCCGCGTGACGCGTGAATTGCAGCGGAGTGGGGAGCAAATATGGCGAAACGGCGATGGCCATTATGCCGCGACGCGGCGAAAAACCAGGCTGGCGTTGGTGCCGCCGAAGCCGAAGGAATTCGACAGCACGACATTGACCGGGCGTTTGCGCGCCCGATGCGGCACGAGATCGATGGCGGTGGCAACCGACGGATTGTCGAGGTTGATGGTCGGCGGCACCACCTGATCGCGCATCGCCAAGAGACAGAAAATCGCTTCGACTGCGCCAGCGGCGCCAAGCAGATGGCCGATCGAGGATTTGGTCGACGACATGGAAATGCCGCCGGCGGCATCGCCGGCGAGGCCTTCGACCGCCCTCAGCTCGATTTCGTCGCCGAGCGGGGTGGAGGTGCCGTGGGCATTGATATAGTCGATCTGTTGCGGCGAAATGTCCGCACGGCGAATTGCGGCCCTCATGCAGCGCAGCGCACCGTCACCGTCTTCGGCCGGCGCGGTGATGTGAAAAGCATCGCCTGACAATCCGTAGCCGACAAGCTCGGCGTAGATGCGAGCACCCCGCTTGATGGCGTGGCCGTATTCTTCGAGCACCACCGCACCGGCGCCTTCGCCGAGCACAAAGCCGTCCCGATCGCGATCGTATGGCCGCGAAGCGCGCTCGGGCGCGTCGTTGAATCCGGTCGACAGGGCCCGGCAGGCGGCAAAGCCCGCCAACGAAATGCGGTTGACCGGAGATTCCGCGCCGCCGGCCACCATCACATCCGCGTCGCCGAGCGCAACCAGCCTGCCGGCATCGCCAATGGCATGAGCGCCGGTCGAACAAGCGGTGACCACGGCATGATTGGGGCCTTTCAGCCCATGCGCGATCGACACATGGCCCGACGCCAGATTGATGATCCGGCCCGGAATGAAGAACGGCGACACCCGGCGCGGACCGCGGTCGCGCAGCAGCAATGCGGTTTCGGCAATGCCCTCGACCCCACCGATGCCGGAGCCGATCAACACGCCGCTTGTGATCTGATCTTCGTAGCTCCTCGGGTGCCAATCGGCATCATCGAGCGCAAGCTTCGCGGCGCACATCGCGTAGAGGATGAAGTCGTCGACCTTGCGTTGCTCCTTCGGTTCCATCCATTGATCGGGATTGAACGTGCCGTCGGAGCCATCGCCGCGCGGGATCTGTCCGGCGATCTGGCTCGAAATATCGGAACACTCGAACCTCTCGATGCGCTTGATCCCGCTTTGCCCGGCAAGCAGGCGCTGCCAAGTCGGCTCGACGCCGCAGCCAAGCGGCGTCACCATGCCGAGCCCGGTGACGACGACGCGTCTCATGACCGTCATTTCCGGCGGGCGCGCTCGCCCATCGCGGCCCCCATCCTCTCGCTCGGGACCTCGCCCGTAGAGCATCTACCCGAACATATTGATGCCGCCCGCTGGATGGTGCGGGCATTCCGTGCGCGGACGTAAATCATGCGATGAGAAGAGGTCCCCGGACGATCAGCTCTTTGCGTTCTTCTCGAGGAATTTGATGGCATCTCCGACGGTCAAGATCGTCTCTGCGGTGTCGTCGGGAATCTCGCAATTGAATTCCTCCTCGAACGCCATCACGAGCTCAACCGTATCGAGGCTGTCAGCGCCCAGATCTTCAATGAAGCTGGCGTTGTCCGTCACCTTCTCGGGATCGACCCCCAAATTGTCGACGACGATCTTTTTCACCCGCTCGGCAATGTCGCTCATTGTTCCAACCTCATATTGCAACGCGACCCAATCAAATGGGTCCCGGTCTCGTCGTCGGCGACGGCCGCGGGTCGATACCGATCAGAGGCGGATATTTGTTACCCCGCTCTCCGGCTCTCCTGGTTTTCCCCCAGCCCGGTCGCGGTCCGGTTACCACACTTCCCCCGCGTTGACCAGCGCGGCCGTTCGTTGTCCTCGATGGTCGTATCGCCTTCAAATCATGGCCATTCCTCCGTTCACGTGCAACGTCTGTCCGGTGATGTAGGCGGCTTCATCGCCGGCCAGAAAAGCGACCGCGGCGGCGACCTCGTCGGGCGTGCCCGGGCGCGCCGCGGGAATCTTCGCCAGGATGAGTTCGCGCTGCTTGTCGTTCAGTTTCTCTGTCATTGGGGTGACGATGAATCCGGGAGCCACGCAATTGGCGGTGACGCCGCGCCTGGCGTATTCCTGCGCGATCGCCTTGATCATGCCGGTGATGCCGGCTTTGGCGGCGACATAATTGGCCTGGCCGGGATTGCCGGTGGCGCCGACGACCGAGGTGATGGCAATGATCCGTCCGAAGCGACGGCGGATCATTCCCCGCACCGCGGCGCGCGAAAGCCGGAACGTCGCCGACAAATTGATCGCGATGACCTGCTCCCAGTCTTCATCGCGCAACTGCACCAAAAGATTATCGCGGGTGACGCCGGCATTGGCGACGAGCACATCGAGCCGCCCCATGGCCTCCTCGGCCCGCGACACCAGAGCGTCTGCCGCCGCCGCCTCGGCGAGATTGCAGGGCAGGATGTGAACGCGTTCGGCAAGATCGGAGGCGAGCTGATCGAGGACTTCGCGCCGCGTTCCCGAGATGGCGACGGTAGCGCCCTGCCGATGAAGGATCCGGGCAATGCTGCTGCCGATGGGGCCGGTCGCGCCGGTGACCAGCGCGGTCTTGCCGGAAATGCTGAACATGATTCCCTGCCCTTTCACCGCCTTGGCGTTCTCGCCCTGGCTGCCGTGCCCCGCTTCCATGGTGCGCGGGCATCTGGTCTCAACGGCGTGCGGCCTTGAAGCGGGCGATATCCTCGGGCACGCCGATCGATGACACATCAGCCGTCTCGGCGATGCGCTTGATCAGGTTCGTCAGCACCCGACCGGCGCCGATTTCATAAAACATGGTAACGCCGTTTTGCGCCATGCAAAGGACGGATTCGCGCCAGCGGACGGTGCCGGTCACCTGCTCGATGAGGCTGCGCACGACAATTGCGGGCTGTTCGATCGGCTGGGCGAGCACGTTGGCAACGAGCGGCACAACGGGCGGCTTGACGGTGACTTCGGCCAGCGCTTGCGCCATCGCGTCGGCCGCCGGCCGCATGAGCGAGCAATGGAATGGTGCCGATACGGGGAGCATCATCGCCCGCCTTACGCCCCGCGCCTTGGCAATCGCGACAGCGGCCTCGACAGCCCGCTTCTCGCCGGAGAGCACGACCTGCCCGCCGCCATTATCGTTGGCGGCGGCACATACGCCGGTGCCCGAGGCTTCGTCGGCGATCGCTTTGGCCTCGGCAAACTCCACCCCGACCAAGGCGGCCATGGCGCCGACCCCGACCGGCACCGCCTTCTGCATGGCCCGGCCACGAACGCGCAGGAGCCGCGCCGCCTCGGCAATGGAGAAGGCGCCGGCTGCGGCGAGCGCCGAATACTCGCCAAGCGAATGTCCGGCGACGAAGGCGGCGTCCCGCGCCAGATCGACGCCCGCTTCGGCTTCGAGCACCCGCATCGCGGCAAGCGAAACTGCCATGAGAGCGGGCTGGGCGTTCTCGGTCAGAACGAGAGCGTCCGCCGGTCCGTTCCAGATCGTTTGGCTCAGCTTTTCACCCAAAGCCGCATCGACTTCTTCGAAAACGCGGCGAGCCGGCACAAAATCATCCGCCAACAGCTTGCCCATGCCGACGGTTTGACTGCCTTGGCCCGGAAAAACGAACGCAGCCGCCATACATGCGCCCCCATGCGAGCGGCCGAGAGATACCGTGCCAGTCCCGCTGTCAAGCCAGGGCAAAAACGCTCGCGATGCCCCTCCCCGACCAGGGTAAGAAAGCAACAACCGCGCGGTGGTAATCTCGCCGGCGACCTTGCGGAGGGTCCTTTGACCCGCCCCGCGGACGAGGCGAGCCCGATGACGGCCTTTACGCCGGTGACCGATGCCGAACTGGCGCGCGCGCGCAGCGATGCCGCGTACCGGCAAAAGCTGCTTGAGCAAAGCCTTGAGACGTTGCTTGCCGGGGTCCAGAAGCTGCGCTCGGCTCCCTCGCAAGGTGGCACCAGCGCCAAACAGTTACGCGAGGCGGTTCAACTCGCAGTGCGGCTCGCTGAACTGATCCAAGGCCCCGCAGAACGGGCGCGCAGCCGCTCTTTAAGCGGAATCCGCTCGGGTTGACCGTCACGGTCGCGGCAGGCTGCGGATCGGCTTGCCTTTCCCGGCAAGCCGCGTATATGTCCCGCTTCCGCTCGACCCCGGCCGGGGGCTGAACGGACGGCCGCCGCCGAAACTTGGCGAGCGCGCGGTAGGGCCTTCGGGTCCGGCGTCCGGTGTTCCCGCCTTCAGAGCATTCGAGCCTTTCCCGAAGGGCTCGAGGGGCTTGGCGCCGGACGAGCGACGGTCGTCTTAGGAAAGGGCAGCCATGCCGCTCTACGAACACGTCTATCTTGCACGCCAGGACGCGAGCGCCCAGCAGGTCGAGGAATTGACCGCGCAACTCAAGGGTGTCGTCGAAGGTCTCGGCGGCCAGGTCGCGAAGACCGAGTACTGGGGCGTGAAATCGCTCTCGTATCGGCTGCGCAAAAACCGCAAGGCCCACTTTACACTCATGAATATCGAGGCCCCGCCGCCTGCGATCAATGAAATCGAACGGCTGGAACGCCTCAACGAGGATGTGTTGCGCTACCTGACCATCCGGGTCGAGGAGCATGAAGCCGGCCCCTCCGCGATGATGCGCCGCGCCGAGCGCGATCGTGATCGCGACGAGCGCCGCGGCGAGCGGGGCGACCGCGGCGAGCGAGGCGACAGAGGCGAGCGTGGGGATCGGGGCGACAGAGGCGAGCGTGGCGATCGAGGCGAGCGTCCGCGGGAGCGCCGCGGCCGCGAGGGCGATACCGAACCGACGGAGGAATGATCCATGGCCATGTCACCGCAATCTGCCGGCGGCCGCCGGCCGTTCTTCCGCCGCCGAAAAAGCTGCCCTTTCTCGGGCGCCAATGCGCCGAAGATCGACTACAAGGACGTCAAGCTGCTGCAACGGTTCGTTTCGGAACGAGGCAAGATCGTTCCCAGCCGGATCACGGCGGTTTCTGCCAAGAAGCAACGCGAACTCGCCCGGGCGATCAAGCGCGCACGCTTTCTCGGCCTGCTCCCCTATGTGATCCGCTGATCGGGACGAGGAGAGGCAGACATGGAAGTCATCCTGCTCGAACGCGTTTCCAGACTGGGCCAGATGGGCGACGTGGTCCGCGTCAAGGACGGCTTTGCGCGGAACTTTCTGTTGCCGCGCGGCAAGGCGCTGCGCGCCACCGACGAAAACCGAACGCGCTTTGAGGCGATGAAGAGCGAGCTTCAGGCACGCTCGCTGCGCCTCAAGGACGATGCGACCGGAATTGCCCAGCAACTGGACGGCAAGAGCTTCACCGTGCTGCGGCAAGCCTCCGAGTCCGGCCAACTCTTCGGCTCGGTCTCGCCGCGCGACCTCGTGCGGCTCATTGGCGAGGCCGGATTTGCCATCAATCGCAACCAGATTGCGCTGAATACCCCGATCAAGACGATCGGCAAGCACACTGTACCGATTGCATTGCACCCCGAAATCGAGAGCTCGGTCACCGTCATCGTCGCGCGCAACAATGATGAAGCGACCCGGATCGATCGCGGCGAGGACGTGACGCAACTGCGCGAAGAGCCGACCGAAGCGGAAGCGGCTCAACTGGCCGCGGAGTCGTTTTTCGAACCGGGAGCCGCGGAAGCTTCGTCCGACCAGGAGCAGAGCGCGGAGGAGCCCCCGGCCGGCTCGGCCGACGGCGCGCGCTGATCAATCAGGGATATTGTCCGACGGTTTGGGCAGGGTCGCCGCCGGCTGCGGCGCGACGGGAGCGCTCGCGCTCGCAGCGGGTGCCGTAACGCTCGCACCGGTCGTCGTCACGGCGGCCATGGGCTTTGACGGTTTCGGTCCTGTCGATTCCACTCTGGCGGTGGCAGGCTCGGTCCTGGGCGGTTTGACCTCGGCGGGTTGGGATCGCTCGTGGGCGCTGTTCTGCGTCGGCGCTTCGTGATGCTGCATCGACTCGCGCCGCTCGGTCGGTCGTTTGCGTTCCGAATTGACGCGACCGGGCTCCAGGGTGGCGCTTCGCTCGTCCCGTGTCTGCCTGCCGCGCTTGCCCGACCGCGGCAGCTTGGCGCTTTCAGTCCGTTCCGCCTCGATCTTGGGCTGGCGCCCTTCGCGGCTCCTGGTTTCCGCGCTCTGCGCATGTTGCGGCTGCTGCTCTCCGTCTTGCCGGACAGGTGCCGCAGTGCCGACTCCGCCCCCGCCGGCGAGCACGTAGGATGCCATCGCCGAGGCCTCCTGTTCGCTGGAGGTGTAATGTTCAGCCAGGAATCCGGTAAGAGCGGACATGCCGCGGCCGTTGGCCAGCCCACGCATGGTCTTGTGACAGACGGCGCAGTCGCTTTGGTAGATGTGGGCCGGCGTCTTGTCCTGATCGATATTGACCTGCGCGTGCGCCGCCGGTGGCGCGAACGTCGCGGACAAGGCGATTGCAGCGGCGAGCCACCGGTACACACCGACCTCCTCGGATTTCCCTGCCGGGCCGACACTCTACCCCATACCGGCCGGCGGCGGGCGGACATGGGCCCCCTGCAATGGGCGCCACAGTCGCATTGCTGGTCAAGGAAGATTTTGTTTTAATGACGGCAGTAGTAAGACCGTGCTGGCGCGGCAACTCGTTCGGGACCCTACGAGAGGCTGCAAGCCCCACATG
The DNA here is from genome assembly GCA_030041005.1 of Xanthobacteraceae bacterium. Classification (GTDB taxonomy): domain Bacteria; phylum Pseudomonadota; class Alphaproteobacteria; order Rhizobiales; family Xanthobacteraceae; genus BOG-931. Next base: position 24,310 of record JASHOR010000040.1, on the reverse strand, counting down.
ACGCCGACTCATTGTCGTGCCGCGCGCCGGTCTTAACACTGCGCGTGGAGGCGATAGTGGAAAAATTGCTGATAGCATTTTTGCGTCGGTACGTCCGGCAGGGATCGCTGACCCTTACCGCGGCCTCGGGCAACCACTACACGTTCGGCGACGGCAGTGGGCCGCCGCTTGCCGTGCGCTTTATCAGCGCGAGCGCCCAGCGCGCGGTCCTGCTCGACCCCGAACTCAAGCTCGGCGAAGCCTATATGGACGGCTCGTTCGTCGTCGAGCGCGGCTCGATCGCCGACGTGCTCGCCATACTGCTCCGCCAGGACGCCACTCCGGCACCACGCTGGGCCTGGCCGCCGCGGCTCGCCCGCCTCGTCTTGCGCCGCCTGCAGCAGTTCAATCCGCGCTCGCGGTCGAGGCGCAATGTCGCCCATCATTACGACCTCGACGGGCGGCTCTATTCGCTCTTCCTCGACGGCGACCAGCAATATAGCTGCGCCTATTTCGAGTCCGCCGATACCTCGCTCGACGACGCCCAGCTTGCCAAGAAACGTCACCTGGCGGCGAAGCTTTGCCTCAAGCCGGGCGCGTCCGTGCTTGATATCGGCTGCGGCTGGGGCGGCCTTGCGCTCTACCTCGCCGAGATTTGCGGGGCGCGCGTCACCGGCATCACGCTCTCCGAGGAGCAATATCGACGCGCCCAGAGCAGAGCGTTGGAGCGGGGCCACACGCAGGACACGACGTTTCGTCTGCTCGACTATCGCGACACCGAGGGCCGTTTCGACCGCATCGTGTCGGTGGGCATGTTCGAGCACGTCGGCGTGGGCTTCTACGACACGTTCTTCGCCAAGTGCGCGCACCTGCTGGCCGACGACGGCGTCATGCTGTTGCATTCCATCGGCCGCAAAAGCACGCCGGGCACGACCAATCCATGGATCGCCAAGTACATCTTTCCGGGCGGCTACATCCCGGCGCTGTCGGAAATTCTGCCCCGGATCGAGCGCGCACATCTGATCGTCTCCGACGTCGAGGTTCTGCAACTGCACTATGCGAAGACGCTTGCGGCTTGGCGCGAGCGCTTTCTCGCCCATCGCGAAGATGTCATTCGCCTCTATGACGAGCGCTTCGTGCGCATGTGGGAATTCTATCTGGCATCTTCCGAAATGGCGTTTCGCGAAGGCGACATGGTGGTGTTCCAGATACAGATGGCAAAGCGCAAGGGCATTACGCCGGCGACCCGCGACTACATCACGCACGAGGAGGCACGCCTGCGCGCAGTCGAAGCGCGCCAGACCCCGCCTTTGCGTCTCGCCGGCGAGTAGGACTCGCGGGCCCGGCGGCCGAAGCGCCGCTCGTCAAGCAAAATTAGCGGCCGGTGGACGGCTCACGGCGCGCGTCGGTGCGTAGCGGGGAAAGCCGCAAACGAAGCTTTCCCTACCGCGGAGCGCTGATCTATCGACTGCGCTTGCGCGGCTGCGTTCCTCTTCTTGCCTCCTCGATGCTGGCGGGAACCGGACGGGCAGAGGCGCGGGTAAGTTTCGCATCGTTGAGTCATCTGCGATGTTGAGTGACCGCAAAATCGTCGAACCAAAAACCGCCGACCGCAAATCGGCCACACGCTACTCTCTTCATCGAACCTATGGCGCAGATCGATTCGATTGCACGCAAGCAGGCCGCCGCGGAGCCGGCATTTCGCGCCCCGCCGCACAATATCGAGGCCGAGCAGGCACTGCTCGGCGCCATCCTGGTCAATAACGAGGCGTTCTACCGCGTCTCAGACTTCCTCGAGCCGAAGCATTTCTTCGAGCCCATTCATCAGCGGATTTTCGAACTGGTTGCCGGCCTGGTGCGCGCCGGCAAGATAGCGACCCCGGTCACGCTGAAAACGTTCCTGCCGACCGACTTCGACATCGCCGGTCTGTCGGTCAATCAATATCTGGCGCGGCTTGCCGCCGAGGCGACCACCATCATCAATGCCGAGGATTACGGGCGCACCATCTACGATCTTTCGGTGCGCCGCGATCTCATCACGATCGGCGAGGACATGGTCAACCTCGCTTACGACGCGCCGGTCGATTCCACGCCGGCGAGCCACATCGAGGACGCCGAGCGCAGGCTTTACGAGATTGCCGAGACCGGACGGTACGATTCCGGCTTTCAGCGTTTCGCCCAGGCGCTCACCACCGCTGTCGACATGGCGGCACACGCCTATCAGCGCGACGGCGGATTGTCGGGCTTGGCGACCGGATTGACCGATCTCGATACCCGCATGGGCGGCCTGCAGCCCTCGGACCTCATCATCCTCGCCGGCCGACCGGGCATGGGCAAGACCGCGCTCGCCACCAATGTCGCCTATAATGTGGCCAGAGCCTGGATCGGCGAGGTCCGCGCCGACGGCCATATGGCCACGGTCAACGGCGGCATCGTCGGTTTCTTCTCGCTGGAAATGTCGGCCGAGCAGCTCGCCACCCGCATCATTGCCGAACAGACGGGAATCCCCTCCAACAAGATCCGCCGCGGCGCCATCGAGGAATCCGATTTCGAGAAGATCAAGGACGTCTCGATCGAGCTGCAGAACCTGCCGTTCTACGTCGACGAAACCGGCGGGCTCTCCATCGGCCAACTGGCCGCGCGCGCGCGACGGCTCAAGCGGCAACGCGGGCTGGATTTGCTCGTGGTCGATTATCTGCAGCTTTTGCAAGGATCGAGCCAGCGCGCGAGCGAGGGCCGCGTGCACGAGATCACCGAAATCACCACGCGGCTCAAGGCGCTGGCGAAGGAATTGAACATTCCGATTCTGGCGTTGTCGCAATTGTCGCGTCAGGTCGAAGGCCGTGACGACAAGCGCCCCCAGCTTTCCGACCTGCGCGAATCGGGATCGATCGAGCAGGACGCGGATGTCGTCCTGTTTGTGTTCCGCGAGGAATATTACCATCAGATGCGCAAGCCGACGGAGGCCAACCGGGAGAAATTCGCGGAGTGGCTGGCGGAAGGCGAGCGCGTGGAGGGCAAGGCGGAGGTCATCATCGGCAAGCAGCGCCACGGACCGACCGGCACCGTCGACCTGCAGTTCGATGCCGCCGTGACCCGTTTCGCCAATCTCGACAGCGCGCACCAGCCGAGCTTTTAGGTCGCCCTTGAGGATGGCGCCGATGCGGGTCGCAGGGACGCGCCAGGCGAGCGCCCCCGCTTTACCAGTGGTGCGCGGAGGGTCATAACGCCCACCATGACGCTCGCCGAAGTCGCGCCGGAACCGATCGACACGCCCGCCGCCCCAGAGACCGGCGGCACGCTGAAAGTCGACCTCGCCGCCATCGAGGCAAACTGGCGCACGCTGTCGCGCCGTATTCCGGCCTCCGAGTGCGCCGCCGTGGTCAAGGCCAACGCCTACGGCCTCGGGCTCGAACCCGTCGCCAAGAGGCTCGCCGCCGCCGGCTGCAAGACCTTCTTCGTTGCCGATATCGCCGAAGCGAGGCGGCTGCGTCCACGCGTCCCTGAAGCGGCCATCTACGTGCTCAACGGCTTTTCTCCGGGATCGGGCGCCGCCTTCCTCGACCTCGGCGCTCGCCCGGTGATCAACAGCACGACCGAACTTGCGGAATGGGATGCCTTCGTTGGCCAGCATAACTGGCACGGCGGAGCAGCCCTTCACGTCGATACCGGGATGAATCGGCTTGGTTTGCCCGTCGACGAGGCGGAGGCGCTCGCCCCGCGCGTGCAGACCGAGAATCACGGCATCACGCTCTTGATGAGCCATCTCGCCTGCGCCGAGATCCCCGGCCATCCGCTGAATGCGGCGCAGATACAGCTATTCAAGGAAATTCGATTGCTGTTCCGCGGTGTTCCCGCGTCGCTCGCCAATTCGTCGGGCATCTTCCTTGGCGACGCGGCCCATTGCGATCTGGCAAGGCCGGGCGCCGCGCTCTACGGCGTCAATCCCACGCCCGGTCATCCCAATCCGATGCAGAGCGTCGTCGAGTTGACCGCACGCATTCTGCAAGTCCGGACTCTGGATTTCGGCGCAACCGTCGGCTATGGCGCGACCTGGACGGCAAAACGCCCGTCACGGCTGGCGGTTGCGGCGGTCGGCTATGCCGACGGATTGCCGCGCGTGCTGAGCGGCCACGACCGGCCACGAGGGATCGCCGTGATTGCCGGCAAGCTTTGTCCGTTCGTCGGCCGCATTTCAATGGACCTTATCTGTATCGACATTACCGATCTGCCCGAGGGCGCGGTGCACCGCGGCGACCAAGCCACATTCATTGGCGCCGGAATTTCAGTCGACGACGTTGCGACGGCTGCCGGCACCATCGGCTATGAGCTTCTCACCCACCTTGGCGCGCGGTGCCACCATATCTACAGCGGGGCTTGACGCCGAAACCGGACCAGAGCGCGACATGGCCGCACGCGAACAAAAAAATTTCGTCTGCCAGAGTTGCGGCGCAGCGTCGGCACGCTGGGCCGGGCGCTGCGAAGCCTGCGGCGCCTGGAACGCGCTCGTCGAGGAAGGAACGGCGATGAGCGGGCGCGCCGCCCGCAAGGGCAGGCTGTTTGCGATCGAGCCGCTCAAGGGCTCGACCCAGGAGGCGCCGCGCGTCGCCTGCGGAATTGCCGAGTTCGATCGCGTCACCGGCGGCGGCCTGGTGCGCGGCTCGGTGCTGCTGCTTGGCGGCGATCCCGGCATCGGTAAATCGACGCTCTTGCTCGAGGTGGCGGCTGCATATGCCCGCGCGCATCACCGCGCCGTCTATATATCCGGCGAAGAAGCGGTGGCGCAGGTGCGGTTGCGCGCCGAACGGCTCGGGCTCGGTGACGCGGCGGTGGAAGTCGCTTCCGAAACCTCGGTCGAAGATATCGTCGCGACACTCTCGCACGGTTCGACGCCGCGCCTTCTCGTCATCGATTCGATCCAGACCATGTGGACGCAAACCGTCGAAGCCGCGCCCGGCACCGTTACCCAGGTGCGCGGATCGGCCGGCGAACTCATCCGTTTTGCCAAGCGCACCGGCGCGGCCGTGATCCTGGTCGGCCACGTCACCAAGGACGGACAGATCGCCGGCCCTCGCGTGGTCGAGCACATGGTTGATGCGGTGCTGTCGTTCGAGGGCGAAGGCTCGCAGCAATTCCGCATTCTGCGCGCGATCAAGAACCGTTTCGGTCCGACAGACGAAATCGGCGTCTTCGAGATGACGGGCACGGGATTGCGCCAGGTGGCAAATCCCTCGGAGCTGTTCCTGTCGGAGCGCGAGCTAGGCAGCCCGGGCACGGCGGTGTTCGCCGGGATGGAGGGAACCCGGCCGCTGCTGGTCGAGGTCCAGGCGCTGGTGGCGCCGACCGCGCTGGGCACGCCGCGCCGCGCCGTGGTCGGTTGGGACCCCAACCGGCTCTCGATGGTTCTCGCCGTGCTCGAGGCGCATTGCGGCGTCCGGCTCTCGGGGCACGACGTTTATCTCAACGTCGCCGGCGGCTTGCGCATTCAGGAGCCTGCCGCCGATGTCGCCGCGGCGGCGGCGCTGGTGTCCTCGCTCGTGCATGCGCCGCTGTCGACCGATGCGGTCTATTTCGGCGAAGTGTCGCTCTCCGGCGCGGTGCGGCCGGTGGCACAGACTGCGGCACGCCTGAAGGAAGCGCAAAAACTCGGATTCATGCGGGCGATCCTGCCCGAATCGGCACGCGGCGAAGAATTCGAGCAGGGGCTCTCGCTCGCCACCGTCGCGACGCTTGCCGATCTTGTGTCCGAAATCGCGGCGCGTGGAAATAAGCCGCGCACCGCGCCGAGCCGCGGCATCGCCGCCGGATAGCGCTCTTTGCCTCCGAACCTCTCGCGGTTTCAGCTCGATGCCCGCACCAGATTGTCGGCGCGCAGACGGTAGACGCGCGACGCCGCCGCCGCGAACGCGCATAGCGTCGGAATTTCCACGACCGCGCTGATGACCGCGAACATCAGTCCGCTGCCCACGCTGAAGCCGCCTTTGTACAGGAGATACCAAAGGGGAATGCCGACGATCATGGCCGGCAACGCCGCACAGACGAAGATGAAAGCGACGCGCCAGGATACCCCTTTCGTGTCGCGGCGAGCATTGCTCCAACTCGCCCCCGGCGCGTCGATGGCGATGGCCGGGAACAAAATGGCGCGCCGGATGACGATGACGGTCACTACGACGAACAGCACCAGAATCGCGACACCGAAAGCCATGGCTAATCCCGGGTATTGTTGCCGGTTCGGTGCAAAGCCGTCCACGACACCCGGAATCACGCCGAGAAGCTTGACCAGGATCGCGAAGCTGACGAAGCGCATGTATCGCGTGCTGGAGGGGTCGAGCGGATAGCGCGCGGTCGCTTCCCCAAGCAACACGTAGCGGTGGACCACGATCGCCAGCGGGGCCAGCAGCAGCGCCTCGATGATGCTGAAAACGATGGAGATGACCGCCGCCCAGGGACTTGCCGCCACCGCATAGGCGTCCGGAAGGATGGCAAGGCTGACGAGCGAAATGCCGATCATGATCGCAAACGCGACGGCGATCACGCCGGGCATTGCGCCGATGACATTGAAGGCATCTCCCCACGCCGTGACTGCCGTTGCCACAACGGGCGGCTTTTTTGTCTGCATGATCGCCCCCTCACCCATTGAGTGCTGCCAATCGTCTCGTGCCCGAACGTGACCCCGCGGAGCCCGGCAGACAAGGCACTGCGCGAATCGGCTGCATTCGGTTAATGGAATGCCCCTGTGCCGGGTTTATGTTCCGTTGCAGCGGCAGCCTAACTGCCGTCGCCGGCCAGCCTGCCAGGCATGACCCAGTCGAGCGCGCGCGAAGGAGATGACGGCGCCGCCCGTCCCGGCTATACACGCGGCGGACACGGTCGGACCCGTAGATCATGCCGATTACGCTTCTCGACATCTTGCTCATCGTGGTCATGCTGATTTCGGGGCTGCTCGCGATGATTCGCGGCTTCATGCGCGAAGTGCTGTCGATCGCCGCATGGGTGCTGGCGGCCGGCGTAACCCTCTACGCTTATGGCAAGATCGTGCCGGCCGCCACGGCCTACTTCAACAGCGAGCTGATCGCCAAGGCGGTCGTGGTCGGCGGCGTGTTCCTGGTAACCTTACTGCTCGTATCAGTCTTCACCGTCAGAATCTCCGACATGGTGCTTGACAGCCGGGTCGGCGCCCTCGACCGCACACTGGGCTTTCTTTTCGGCCTTGGGCGCGGCCTCATCATCGTCGTGGTGGCATTCGGTTTCTTCGACTGGCTGGTCCCGGCAAAGGCGCAGCCCGCCTGGATTACCGATGCGAAATCAAAAGTTTTCCTTGCCAACACCGCCGACTGGCTGAGGTCTATGTCTCCGGACCTTGAAGCCCTATATCAGAAGTACAAGGCAAATAAGGGCGGCGAGGCCGGTTCCGCGCCAACTCAGCGCAGCGGGTTGGACGGTGCGGCCGCGAGCACCGGCGGATGATCCACCCGGAGGGCGACTAGTGGTCCGATTCCAACATTCGCATCCCGTTTCGGCACGTCCTCGTGCAAATGTCGGAATCGAAGGACCAATAGAAAATATAAATACTAGTGGAGCTTTGGATTTGACATTCGCTTCACAATCAGGCGGCTTGCGGGGTAGCGAATGTCAAATCCGCTCCACCAGCATGACCGAACCTGCCCTCCTCGATCTTGAGGCCGACCGGCTGCGCGAAGAGTGCGGCGTGTTCGGCATTTTCGGCCATCCCGACGCTGCGGCCATCACGGCGCTCGGACTGCACGCGCTGCAGCATCGCGGCCAGGAGGCGACCGGCATCGTTTCGTTTGACGGGACGCGATTTCATTCCGAGCGCCGCCTGGGGCTCGTCGGCGATGCGTTTTCGCGGCGCGAGGTGATCGACCGATTGCCGGGCAATGCCGCCATCGGCCATGTGCGCTATTCCACGACCGGCGAAACAGTCCTGCGCAACATCCAGCCGCTGTTCGCGGAGCTAAATGCCGGCGGCTTTGCCATCGGCCACAACGGCAATCTCACCAACGGCCTGACGCTGCGCCGCCAGCTCGTGCGCGACGGCGCCATGATGCAGTCGACCACCGACACCGAAGTCATCCTCCATCTGGTGGCGCGCTCGCATCGCAACCGCTTCGTCAATCGCTTCATCGAGGGGCTCAAAATGCTCGAAGGCTCCTACGCCTTCGTCGGGCTCACCAACAAGAAGCTGGTCGGCGCGCGCGATCCGCTGGGGATCCGGCCGCTGGTGCTCGGCATGCTCGACGGCTGCCCGATCCTTGCTTCGGAAACCTGTGCGCTCGACATTATCGGCGCCCACTACGTGCGCGACGTGGAAAACGGCGAAGTTGTGATTTTCGACGAGGAAGGCACGCACTCGGAGAAGCCGTTCGGACAGCTCCCGCCGCGGCCCTGCATCTTTGAATACGTCTATTTCTCGCGACCGGATTCGATCGTCGGCGGACGCTCGGTCTACGAAGTGCGCAAGGCCTGCGGCATCGAGCTGGCGCGCGAAGCCCCCATTGCCGCCGACGTCGTCGTTCCGGTCCCCGATTCCGGCGTTCCGGCGGCGATCGGCTACGCGCAGGAATCGGGCATTCCCTACGAACTCGGCATCATCCGCAATCACTATGTCGGTCGCACTTTCATCGAGCCGTCGCAGCATATCCGCCAGCTTGGGGTCCGCCTCAAGCACAGCGCCAACCGCGCCGTGGTTGGCGGCAAGCGCATCGTGCTGATCGACGATTCGATCGTGCGCGGCACCACCTCGCTCAAGATCGTGCAGATGATTCGCGACGCCGGCGCTCGCGAAGTGCATTTCCGCATCGCCTCACCGCCGATCAGGCATCCGGACTATTACGGCATCGACACGCCCGAGCAGGACAAGCTTCTGGCCGCCACACACGACCTCGAAGGGATGCGCCGGTTCATCGGCGCCGATACGCTCGCCTTCCTGTCGATCGATGGCATCTATCGCGCCGTTGGCGAGAAGGAGCGCAACGCCGCGCACCCGCAATTCACCGACCATTGTTTTACCGGCGAATACCCGACCCCGCTGACCGACCGCATGGCGCAGGAAGCCCCGCCGCGCCAACTCTCGCTGCTCGCCGAGGCGAGCTGAGGAATGCCCGGACCGCTGAGCGACCGCATCGCGCTTGTCACCGGCGCCACGCGCGGCATCGGTTACGCGCTCAGCGTGGCGCTGGCGCGCGCCGGCGCGCACGTGGTCGCCATCGGCCGCACTCAGGGCGCGCTGGAAGAGCTTGATGACGCGGTGCGCGCCGCCGGCTCGACGGCAACGCTGGTCCCGCTCGACATGCGCGATTACCCGGGGATCTACCGACTGGCGGCGGCGCTCGACGAGCGCCATCAGCGGCTCGACGTGCTCATCGGCAACGCCGCCATCGCCGGCCAGCGTTCGCCGCTCGGCCATGTCGATGCCAAGGCGTGGGATGAGGCCATGGCGGTCAACGTCACCGCCAATTTTCACCTTATCCGCGCCATGGACCCGCTGTTGCGCCGCGCCTCCGCCGGCCGCGTTGTTTTCATGACCTCCGGCGCCGCGACGCATGCGCGCGCCTATAGTGGCCCCTACTCGGTATCCAAGGCCGCACTCAACGTCCTGGTGCGGACCTATGCTGCGGAAACCGACACGACCACGTCCGTGCGCGTCAACCTGTTCAATCCGGGCCCGACGCGCACACGCATGCGTGCTCAAGTGATGCCCGGCGAAGATCCGATGACATTGCCAACGCCGGAACAAGTGGCGGAGACGATCGTGCCGCTCTGCCTGCCGAGCTTCTCGGAAACCGGCAAGCTCTACGACTATCGGGCGGGCAGACTTTTGGATTTTCCGCAGCCGGCGTGAAGCCGCCGGCCGAAGGCCTCGTCTATCGGCGGCGCTTTCGTTTTGCGTAGGGATTTGGCTTGGAGCGCAACGTAAGCCGGATCGGCGTTCCCGGCAGCGCGAAAGTCTCGCGCAGCGCATTGACCAGATAGCGGCGATACGTTTCGGTGAGCGCCGACGGGCGGGCGGAAAACAGTACGAAGGTCGGCGGTCGCGCCTTCGGCTGGGTGATGTAATCGAGCCGCGGCCGCCGGCCAGCCGCAGCCGGCGGCGGATTGGCGGCGACCGCCTGGGCGAGGAAGCGATTGAGCGCCGCCGTCGGCGCCCGCCGGTTCCACGCCGCATAACTCTCCAACACCGACTTCATCAACCGGTCGAGCCCGGCGCCGGTGTGCGCCGACAGCGCAACGACGGGAACACCCTTGATCTGCGGCAACAGCCGGTCGGTCTCGTCCCGCAGTCGCTTGCGCCACCCCGGCGGCGGCTTGACCAAATCCCACTTGTTCACGCCGACGACGATGGCGCGCCCTTCCCGCTCCACCAGGTCGACGATGCGCGTGTCCTGCTCCTCGAATGGCGTCTGCGCGTCGATCAGCACGATCACCACTTCGGCAAAGCGAACGGCGTCGAGCGCATCGGCCACCGAGAGCTTTTCCAGCTTCTCGGTGATGCGCGCGCGGCGCCGCAGTCCCGCGGTATCGTGGACGCGAAAATGCCGGCCGCCCCATTGCACATCGACCGCAATCGCGTCGCGCGTGATGCCGGGCTCGGGACCGGTCAACAGCCGCTGGTCGCCGAGCAGGCAATTGATCAGCGTTGATTTGCCGCTATTGGGCCGCCCGACGACCGCGATGCGGATCGGCTTGTCTTGCGCTGCTGCGGCAATGCTCTCGCCGGATGCTGCGGGTTCGGTAGCCGCGGGCAGCACCGCGCGTATCGCATCGTACAGGTCGGCCAAACCCTCGCCGTGTTCGGCGCTGATCGCGATCGGCTCGCCGAGGCCGAGCGCGTATGCCTCCAGCGCCGCCGCGTCGGCGGCGCGGCCTTCGCTCTTGTTGGCGACGAGAATTGCGGGCTTGCCCGACTTGCGCATCAGGTCGGCGAACGGTTGATCGGCGGGCGTCACGCCAGCGCGCGCGTCGACGAGAAAGAGCATGGCGTCCGCCTGCGCTATCGCCGCGGCGGTCTGCGCCTGCATTCTCGCGGAAAGGCTCTTTTCGCCGGCGTGCTCCAGCCCGGCCGTGTCGATCACCTTGAAGGCGAGATCGCCGAGCCTGCCCTCGCCTTCTCTCCGGTCGCGGGTTACGCCCGGCAGGTCATCAACCAGCGCGACGCGGCGGCCGACGAGTCGATTGAACAGGGTCGATTTGCCGACGTTGGGGCGGCCGACAATGGCAATGGTAAACGACATGATGCAATCCGGCAGCAGCCGAACACGGACATAACCTAAACCATGTCACTGCGTGGAGCTGGTCGGCGGCGGATTGGGCCAAATGGATTGTGATGGCTGCGCCGCCTGCTGGGAGCCCCCGGTCGGCGGCGGGTTAGGCCAAACGGACTGCGACTGCTGCGTCTGCACCGTCGAGGGTGGTGCGGGCCAGATCGATTGGGACGACTGCGTCTGGGCGGCGTTCGTCGATGGCGCCGGCCATGCCGCCTGTGAGGGCTGCGACTGCTCACCTGCCTCTGGTTTCGACCGCTTGGAAAGCCCGATACTGATCTCGGTCCGCGGCTGCGCCGGCGCCCGCGCCAGCTTCGCTTTCGGCTTTGGCCTTCGCCTTGGCTTCAGCTTCGCTTCCTGCTTGGCAGGCCGTGCCTCAACCGGGACGATCGAAGTAGCCGCCCCGGCGGCAGGAGTGGCCGCCCCAGCGCTGGCGGTCGGATCGGGAGGAGGCTGATACCCCTTGTACAAATCCGCCGGTATCCCGGTGGTGGCGCCTGGGACGCCGTTCGGGAAGACCAGCTCGCGTTTACCCGGAAGCGGCTTTTTCGAGTCGAACATGTCGCTGTCGAGCAGCGTCGTCGGATCGAACTGGCCGCTCTTGGTACAGCCGGCAAGTATGGCGGCGACGGCAAGCATCATGCCTAGTCTAATGAGCGAAAGATTGCGCGTGCGCATGCCGCTCAGCCTTTGCCGTTCGCGGCAATGAGTTCGCTTAGGATCTGGGCGCGACCGCGCATTGCCTCCGGCGTCCCCGGATCGGACATCAAAATGTCCGTCCATTTCTTGGCCGCGGTCAGATCGCCGTTCTTCCACGCCGACAACGCCAAAAGCTCGGTGGCCGTGTAACGAAAGGTTCGGTCCGGACCCGTCAGCGGCTCAAGCCGCGCGCGGATTTCGGCATAGGAATCCGTGTCGACGAGAAGCAAGCCGGCGCGTACCGCCGCGAGATCCTGGATGACCGGTCCAACGCCGTTGTCGGCCGCAAGAGCATCGTAGGCTTTCACCGCCGCGTTGCGATCGGTCTCCGCCAAGTCGGCGGCCTGGCGCAGCCGCGCGAGCACGCGATAGCCGGCGGTACCGGTCGCGGCGATCTTGGCGAAGGCGGCATCCGCCTCCTGATGCTTGCCCGCCTCGGCCAATATCACGGCCTGCTCGAACTGCGCGCCGGCTTGGCCCGCCTTCTTGGCCTGCCAGTATTCGTAACCGCGCCAGGCGCCGACGCCGGCAACGATGAGAAAGCATGCGGCGATGATGAGGTTGCCGTATCGCTTCCACAGCTTGGCGAGCTGCTCGCGACGGACTTCCTCATCGACTTCATGAAAGATATCGGCCACGAAACCTGACCCAGCGTCACCGAAGTTAACGACAAAGTGCCGAACGCCCCTCCGGCAAATGGGCGCACGCGGCCACGGCCGGTTAAAGTCAAGGAAATCCTGGCGATTGCGCCAGGAAGCCCCTGTATTGATTAGATTAATCCGGCATTCCTAGATTAGTGATGTGGCGCGAGCAAGGCAAAGGGCAAATGTGCCTGCGACGATTGGCAAAGCTCCCGCCTGCCCATTGCCCGGCTCAGACCTTGGGCTTGCGCATCGGGTAAACTTGTTCCGGCCCGGGGAAGCGGCGCGCCCGCACCTCGTCCGCATAGCCTTTGACCGCTCGCTCGATCGAGGGTCCGAGTTCGCCGAAGCGCTTGACGAACTTCGGCACCTGCGGAGAAAGCCCGAGCATGTCCTCAAGCACGAGGATTTGCCCGTCGCAGGCCACGCTGGCGCCGATCCCGATGGTCGGAATCGCGACCTGTTCGGTGATGCGGCGTCCAAGCGGCTCGGCGATCGCCTCGAGCACGACGGCAAAAGCGCCTGCGTCCGCCACCGCGCGCGCGTCATCCTCGATCGGGGCCCAGTCGCTCTCGTCGCGGCCTTGCGCACGAAACGATCCGATCGTGTTGATCGCCTGCGGGGTCAATCCGACGTGGCCCATGACCGGCACGCCGCGCTCGACCAGAAACGCGATCGTTCCCGCCATCCGCCGGCCGCCTTCGACCTTGATCGCCCCGCAGCCGGTTTCCTTCATGACCCGCGCCGCCGACAGGAACGCCTGTTCCTTCGACGCCTCGTACGAACCGAACGGCATGTCGACCACCACCAGCGCGCGCTTCGATCCGCGCATGACCGCAAGACCCTGCAGGATCATCATGTCGAGGGTGACCGGAACGGTGGTCTCAAGCCCATGCATCACCATGCCGAGCGAATCGCCGACCAGCAGCACGTCGCAATAGGCATCGAGGATGCGTGCCGTATGCGCGTGATAGGACGTCAGGCATACGAGCGGGTCGCCGCCCTTGCGGGCGCGAATGTCGGGGGCGGTCAGCCGCCGGATATCTTTCTGCAGGGACATGTTGTTCAACCACCGAGCGCCGGCGTCCCGAGCACCGGCAAGCCAATGACGAGAGGGTGAAATAGCAAACCGAGCGCCAGATACAAAATCGTTCCGACGATAATGGCAAGAACGTCGTTTCTCACGCCGCCGAGCGGAATCGGAGGCGCGCCGGGATCGCCGCGATGCTTGAGAGTGAAGCGGTCATAGCCCGCCCACAACAGCACCGAGCCGAACAGGATGATACCGCCGAGATCGCCGTTGGCGCAAAGATGCGCAACGGCCCAGATTTTGACTCCAACCAACATCGGGTGCTTGAGCACGCGCTTGATGGTTCCGGGAAGATAGGCGGCGGCGATGCAGATGCTGGCCGGCCACATCAGGAACACCACGATCTCGCGCGTCCATTCCGGCGGCTGCCAGAGCGCGATCGGCCCGGCGTCGCGATACCGGGCAAAGCCGTAGCCGATCAGCACGATGCCGATGATCGAAACGATGGAGAATGCGCCCTTGTACGGCCATTCGCCCATTGATTTGACCAGCGCGTCGCGGCGGCCGCGCATGGTGACGAAGACATGCGCGCCGAGGAAAACGATCAGTCCGAGGATTTCGAGGGCAAGGCCCATGTCATTGTACATCCAGGCGTCGTACATCCGGGCGCCGCGATTGCGCCGAACGGCGGCGCCGCGGTTGCCCGGCCATCGGCCGCTGCGATCATGGCGAGCAGCACCGGCTTGTCAATCAGACGCCGCTCATGAGCCGTAGCGCCGGCTCCTGTCGAGGTAGACGGCCGTATCGACCAGCAGCTCGCGCTCTTCGAACGAAACCATGTCGTCCGCCATCGCCGCCGTGCTGCCGTCGCGTGCGATCGCCTCCAGCGCCCGCTGCATGGCCTTGATGGCCGCGCGCTGGGTGTCGCTCGGGATGATGACGAGGTGGTAGCCGAGAGCCTCGAGCCGCTGTACCGGAACGAGGGGCGTCTTGCCGCCGGCGAACATGTTGATCAGCTTGAGGCCCGGCACCCGCTTGGCGATCTCGGCGATTTCGGCTTCCGAAGTCGGCGCCTCGACGAAGATCATGTCGGCACCGGCGGCGATATAGGCCGACGCGCGGTCGATCGCGGCAGCAAAACCCTCCACCGCGAGCGCATCGGTCCGCGCGATGACGATGACGTCCGGGTCGCGCAGGGCGTCGCGAACGGCTTGGAGCTTTTGCACCATCTCGCCAGTGGCGACGACGGCTTTATCGTCGTAGTGCCCGCATCGCTTCGGAAAGGTCTGGTCTTCGAGATGGAAGGCGGCGACGCCGGCGCGTTCGAACGCGCGCGCTGCGGCCTGGGCGTTGAGCGCGTTGCCGTAGCCGGTATCCGCATCGGCAATCACCGGCACGTCGACCACGTCCACCATCGAAGCCAGGCGATCGACGATTGCGGTCATCGGCATCAAGCCGAGATCGGGCAGGCCGGCCGAGCGGGCGATGGCGCCGCCGCTGGCGTAAACCGCCGGAAATCCGCCATGCGCGACCAGTCGCGCCGACAGCCCGTCATAGGCTCCCGGCGCCACCACGATGCGGCCGGCAGCAAGCAGATTCCTCAGTTTCGCGCTCGCACGCACCCTGCGCCTCCACTGTTTATGCCGCTCTTGCCCAAAATTCTTGGGCATTATTCTTGGGCATTATTCTTGGGCGTTATTCTTGGGCATGATAGTCCGTCGCCGCAATGGGCGAGAGCCCGGCCGCACCGCGAGCTTGCGGTCATCGCAACCCGCGTCGGAAGCAAATTCTTGAGCAAATTCTTGCACCGGCGAAGTTGCCACGTCAGACCCTGACGAGCCCGGAACGAGCGAGGTAAAAAAATGAAGCGGATCGCCATCGTCGTTGCCAGCCTGCTGCTGGCGTTGCCTGCCGCAGCACAGCAATGGCCGAGCAAAATGGTCAGGATCGTCGTGCCGTTCGGCGCCGGCTCGACGCCGGACCTCGTGGCGCGGATGATCGCGGACCGGCTGCAGCATCAGACCGGGAAGACCTTCATCGTCGAAGACCGGCCGGGGGCGAGCGGCAATACCGGCACCGATGCGGTAGCCAAGGCGGCGCCAGACGGCGGCACCATCGGCATCAGCATCGGCGGCCCGCTCGCCATCAATACCCTGTTGTTTGCTCATCTGCCGTACGATCCGAGCAAGGATCTTGCGCTGATCACCATGCTGGTGACGCAGCCGAGCGCGCTGGCGGTCAATGCCAGCCTCGGGGTGACGAGCGTCGCGCAACTCATCGATCTGATCCGCAAGAATCCGGGCAAGTACGATTACGGCTCAATCGGCACCGGTTCGCTGTCGCAACTGGCGATGGAGGCGATCGCGCTCAAGAGCGGGACGAAGCTCGTGCATGTCCCCTACTCGTCGTCGCCGCAGGCGGTGCAGGCGCTGATTCGCAACGACGTACAGATGGTCTGTCTGCCGGCCATCTCGATCACCCCGCAGCTCGGCGGCGGCAAGATCAAGCTATTGGCGATCACCACGGCCGCGCGCTCGGCGCTGCTCCCCGGCGTGCCGACGCTCAAGGAATCCGGCATCGACGTGCAGGCCGATGCCTGGATGGGGCTGATCGCGCCTGCCGGCATTCCGGCGGCGATGGTGAAACGCATCAACGCGCTGGTCGGGGCGGCGATAACGTCACCCGCGATCCGGCAAAAACTCGCCACGCAATTGATGGAGCCGATACCCGATACGCCGGAACAGTTTCGCGCCCGCGTCAACGCCGACATCGCCCGCTGGAAGCCGGTGATCGCGGCGGCGAAAATCAGGATCAACTGAGCGGATTCGATCCCGCTCAGTCGATCGTCACTGCGCGGTATTGAAACGGAAGTTCAGCCCGGCCTTGACTTCCTGAACGTCCAGTCGCGCACTGGTGCTGACCGACTCCAGCGGGGTCGTGAAGTTCAGCGATTGCGGACCGAAGCCGAGATAGTCGTATTCGATCTTTGCCGACCAGTTGTCGTCGAGCGCATATTCGAGGCCGGCGCCGACGGTCCAGCCGGTGCGCAGGAGGTTGTCGGTCGCGACGTTGCCGCCAAGATCGGTCAGGCTGCTCTGGTCCTGCGCCAGCGCAAGGCCGCCCTTGCCGTAAACCAAGAGACGATTGAACGCCGCGCCGATGCGGCCGGTTACCGTCGAGGTCCACTGCACGTTGGTGTTGAGGCTTTCGCCGATCGAGTCGGTGCCGCTGTTCTTGATGCTGGTCCAACTGAAGTCGCCCTCCAGGCCGAGCACCAGGCGGTTGAATTGCGCATTGGCGCCGACCTGGGCGCCGCCGAGGAAGCCCCAATCGTTGAAGGTGTCGTCGCTCGCAGCGCCGAACGGATCGCTCCAGGACGATTCGCCATAGCCGCCGCCGATATGGGCGCCGACATAGATTCCGCTCCAGTTGTAGATCTGCGGCGCATAGGCGACCGGCGCCGCCGGCGCCATGGGCGGCGGTGTGGGCAAATCCGCCGCCTGCGCCCGACACACCAAGGTGATTGCACCGGCGGCCAACACCAGCCCGCCGAACAAGCTGCGCGACGCCATCTGAATTCTCCACACCCGCACCCGGAACGCGCCGGGCCCCACAAAGCGTGCTGCAGAGAGCAGCATGTCTTCGGAAAAAGCGTGATGCAGCGATGGCGGGAAAAAGGCATTCCAATCGTTGTAAACAAAAGGACAATGCCGAAATTTTGCCGCACTGTTTGACGCGGCTTGCGCGCTCGCATCAACGCTTCGAGCAAACGCACACGCGCGACGCACGCGATCGCGTCGGGGACGCCGCGAACGTTTACAACGACGCGCGTGCCGCCATGGCCGCGCGGTAAACCTCCGGCGAGAAGCCGACCAGCAATTTGCCGCCGCCGAGATCGAGCACCGGCCGCTTGATCATCGACGGCTGACCGAGCATCAGCGTCATCGCCTTCCCGGCATCAAGCTTGGCCTTGTCCTTGTCGGGCAATTTGCGGAACGTCGTGCCGGCGCGATTGAGCAGCGTCTCCCAGCCGACCTTCTTTTCCCAGCGCTCCAGCCGCTCGCGGTCGATTCCGGCGCTCTTGTAATCGTGAAACGCGTATTGAACGCCATTCCTGTCGAGCCAGGCGCGCGCCTTCTTCATCGTCTCGCAGTTCTTGATGCCGTAGATGGTGATGGGCATTTCAATCCTCACTGCAAATTTTTTGGCATCCTGACGGGTGCAATTCCGACCGCAACTTTTTCAATAGCCGCTCGGGATCCGAACGGCAACCGCCGCGCAGCAGGCGGCCGATCTGCGACTGCTGCCGAACGGCTGCTTCGAGCCGGCACCACCATGAGAGCTTTTAGCGGCGTCGAATCGCTGGTCCCGTCCCCCTCACTCCCACTCGATTCTCTCAACGCATCGTAAGGCGCTGATTTATAAGCGCAAACTTTTTCTGACGACGCCCGAAGTCCGAACAACGAGCCGTCAAAATTTTTTGCTTATGATTCCAAAGGAAAATTCGGGCGCTTCGGATTTTGCGCGGTTTCGAGGACTATTGACAACGATTGGTCGATTTCTTGCGCAAGGCCCACGCAGTCTGATCAGCGCATGCTTCGAAAAAATACCGTCAGCACTTCTTAGCACACCACGCTCACCCTCGCCAGAATGGACGGGCTACAGGATCGCGACGCTCTTCAGTAGATAGAGATCACCGCGCACAGAGCGTGCGAGAATTCGCCTGCGGCGCCGTCCTGATTTGAGGCTTATCGGGTCATCAGCACATGACTGAGCCCGTGCACGCCGCGACAGCAAGCGGCAACGCAGATGTCATTCATCCTTGTCGGCCGCGAACCGGATTGTCACCGAAAGGTGGAGACACCGATCGGTGATTTTCGTGATAGACGGAGCGGACGCTGCCGCGTTATCAGCCCATTTACGACTAAGCCTGAGACCAAATCGCGCGCGAGCGTCCAAGCCGTCTAATGACGGCTTGCGCGCTGCCCTCTTCAAATCGAGCACTCAATACACTAGGCCGGCGATCGGTCATGGCTCGGCGGAGCTTCACAACGCGCTGGAAATCCGGTGTACAAATCCAAACCGAGTGATCCTGATCGTTGACTTCGAGCCTGTAGGGTCAGCGCGGAATTGGGTCGAGTCGATATGTGTCTGGATCAACATTGCGGCGCCACTCGCTGTCGCTCCACTTTTGCGAGCCGCTCCTAAGCATGTCGGCGCGAAACTTCTGCCAGATTTCCGCTGTTTCAGGCGTCGGCCATTCTCCTGTGTCCGTGAGCGCAGCTACTTCGTTGCTTTCAAGCCATCCCACCAGACCTGCGCTATCGACAAAGACCGGGTCCAGATCGTTGACCGCCGCCAGCGCCCCGGCCCGCGAAGGGAGTCCTGCCCTTACCAGCATCGCCATGACGAAGCGCGGCAGCCCTGTTTCGAGGCATGCTGCCGCTCCTCCGGAAATGATTTCCGACTCCCACCCTAAGGCAATTCTGCGCATGCGCAACGCTTCGAGCGCCCACACAAGCCGATAGGTAAACGCGTCCTCGATGAAGCGCACATTCTCCGGGCCGATTTCGCTGACTGGCACACCCGCAAGCCATGCGTTGAGAATATCGCGCCAGTCGGCGGGAAGAAGATCATCTGGGGCAAACGGCCTGATCTGGAGCAGTCGATCGGCCAGTTGCACAGCAGATCGGCAGACACTGGCGCTGTAGAGGAGGGGGCGGATCGTCAGCCGCATTCTTGCCACCATTGGAGCCTGCGGAGCTATGATCCCCTGCGAATGTTCCCCTTGACAGAACTACGGAAATTCCGTATATAGATGATGCAAACGGTCATCGAAACGCCCTCTTTTCAGAAATCCGCCGCGCAGGCCGGGATGGTGGAAAAGGAGATTGTTCAGCTTATTGATTACCTGGCGGCGAACCCGGACTCAGGTGACGAGATCAAGGGCACGGGCGGTTGCAGGAAGGTCCGGGTGGCCGGGCGCGGGAAAAGGGAAGAGTGGCGGCTACAGGGTTATTACGTTTTTTTCTGGACCTGAAATTCCACTGTTTCTGTTTTACGCCTATTCGAAGGCGGACAGGGACGACTTGGACGGCAAGCAGCGGAACGCACTGCGGACCGTTACAAAGGAAATCGTAGAGACTTACGGCCGTGTAAGGCCCGCGCGGAGTGCAAAATGAAAAAGCGGAAGAAGGAGACCGTGTTCGAGGGCATCATGACGGGAGCCAAGGAAGCTCTTGCGTATGCGCGTGGCGAAGCCGATCCGTCGCGGTACAAGGTCCATATTCCCGAAAATGTCGATGTGAAAGCGATCAGGGAAGCCACAGGGCTAACACAGGAAACCTTTGCCCTGCGCTATGGTTTCAATCTCGGACGGCTGCGCGATTTGGAACAGGGCCGCACGCATCCGGATTCGGTGGTGCGGGCATATTTGCTGGTGATTCAGCGAAACCCAAAGGCGGTCAAGGACGCCTTGGCCGCTTAGAACCCAAAATCCTCTGTATGCCGTTACGAACTTCGTCATCCGCCGTCGAAGTGCATGGGGTCGATGGGTTGGCAAAAAACCGCAGCGCGTTCGTCTAAGGGTTTGAGAGCCCCGTTTCCAGTCGGACGCAGGAGCGACCCGGCAAAGAACGGAGCCCCAAGATGTGAGATTTTCGATGAAATGGCGCGCTTGTTTTAGGCGCAAGCATCCGGCAAGAAGGATAGCAGCCATTGGCATATATAAAGTACATAAATAGACCTCCTCTTTCAGCCACCGTTATCGCGATCGCCGGCATGCTGGTCAGCCCGGATGCGCTGGCGCAATATAACACACCGAATACTGAGCCGGTCACGCCGGACGACTGCCAGATCGTGGCCCAAGTGCTCGACACTCAGACACATTATCCGCTGAGTTTTGCCTCATTCGGAGCCGCCTGCGACTGGCAGAAGATGAACCTCACGGTCCAGACGACCGATGCCACGCGGGGATGGCGCGTCTTTTTCCGCAAACCGAAATATGACGTGCGAAGCGAACACGCCACAGTCAGCTATTCAAACAGCTATGACGGCACAAATGGACTTTTCGGGTTCCACGAATTCAATTGTAGGCTCGAAAAGCACAGTGACCGATGGCGAATCACGGGGTGCAGCGCGGGCGCAATTGCGAACTGATGAACGGGCGATTTTCGCCCGGCGAACTTCAATCGGATGTTTGCGTATTTTAGCTGCGATGCGAATAATCGTCCGCCAGCCCGCTCCCGCTATCCGTCAATTCCTCATAAGTGGAATAAATCCGGTGGAGCACCGATCTGAGATGCGCGCGCCGGAATGAATCGGAATGAGGAAGACTTGGAAGGATGGAATCCCAGCCAATGACACCCGTGCTCTCGACCCATTTCAAGGCCGCGATCACGTCTGCTTGTAGCTGCGTATCGTAAGTGCGAAACACCGGCACGATGTCGTACGGGTAACCTCCCGCTTTCGACTGTTCGAGCGACGACACATGATAGAGGCTATAGGCCGGATAGCGGAGAAACCTGTATGCGGCATCCGCATCCATCAGATGGGTCTCGATGACCGCACCTTCAAGAGTTCGGGCGCGTGACAGGATTGTTCAGGCATAGTTTGAGAATTTGTGTTCGACGCCGTGGGCCTTGCACCAATCCCGGAACGCCTCCACGGCGTTCAACTGGCCGGTGTATTTCTCCCGCAAGAGTTCGAAAGCGAGCTTTTGCAGCGCGCTGGGCGGCACGTGCACCCAGTATTCATAGTCGCTGTCGCCGAATACTTCTTCGACACTGGGGCCGAGGTCCTGGCCCTCGAACATGATCCCTCCGTCGTCTCGCATATAGAGGCGCACATGGCGGGATGTGGTTCCTTGCTGGCGCGCGAGTTCAATCCCTTGGTTGGTCATGGCGGAATTCTCTGATCTCCGTGAAACTCCAGATAAAGCCGTTTCAGTACGCTAGGCATCATCTCCCACGCCCAAGGATAGGAGTTGTGCGGCGTCTTGAACTCAAGCTCCTCCACGAAGGACGTATCGATCGCGTTTTGGAGTTCTTTGTCGCCCTTGGCGTAGCCCTCTTCGGCAAGACGAAAGCATATTGCGAGAAGCACTCTATCTTCGTCATATATCGCCCGCTGTGCATGTTTCCGCAGCTCTCCAACCTCGAAATGCAGCAGCCCTTCTTGCCGATTTACCGCGATGCGCAGTTCCGGCAACCGCCGCTTCAGCAGTTCGAGAAACTCGCTTCGGTGCACTATCTTCTCCGACGCTGCCTTTTCGTCACGTCAGGACGGCCGGTCCTTGACGAGATAGAGGATTTCCTTGCCGGCGAAAAACAGAAACAGCACGCCAATAACGATTCCGGCCAGCCCCAGGCCGATCGCGGCAAGCCGAGCGAGCAGGAGCAAAATCGTGCCCACTATTTATTCTGTCCTAGAACTTCCGATTCGGCGCCGCCATGCAGGGAGCATTCCATGAGCCTCCTGTAACACCAGGCGCAGGGGGTGATGCTACATCGGTGGGCCGGGCGCGGCGCTGGCCTCGCCGACCCAAATTCTAGCGAGGGCCCCTGCCGATGGTGCGGAAAGCCGGTCCCGAACGCTGCCAGGACGCAGTGCGTCGTGTCAGATCGAAGGTCACGCCATGCCCGCCTGTCAGGCGGTGTTTGAAATGGCGGGGCGGCGGCTGATCCGCCGGATTTCGCTCTTGCAGGAAATACAGGATTGCTGTATATTGCAGCAATAGGAGTTTGCCAATGGCCCGCTACACCACCAGCGATCTTTCCCGCAAGTCCGGCGACATTATCACCGAAGCCTTGCGCGCTCCCGTCACCATCACCCAGCGCAACAAGCCGCGCTTGGTGCTGCTCAGTATCGAGGATTACCGGCGTCTGACGGCGCGGGGCGATACGCGCAAGCCGGGCACGCTCGCCACCATGTCCGGCAAGGACTTTGCCGATTTCCGCCGTGCCGTTGACGACTATGCGGCGGAAGGCGAGGAAGGATGAGCTTCGCGGATTTCCGCACCGGCGCGGTCATCCGTTTTCCCTATTTGTGGGCGCGCGAAGCGGCGCACGGCGAAACCGAAGGCCGCAAGCCCCGGCCCGTCACCGTGGGCGTGCGCATCCCAAAGCCAAAGGGCGACGACGTGCTGGTGCTATTTCCCATCACCAGCCAGGAACCGGCGCGAGATCGCTTCGCTGCCGAAATACCCGACACTGAAAAGCGCCGCGCGGGCCTCGACGGGACGCTCCGCCTCTGGATCATTCTCGACGAATACAATCAGGATGTGATCGGCCGCTCTTTCTATCTGGAGCCGGAGCCGCCGCTTGGTTATTTCAGCAAGGCGTTCTTCCTGCCGCTCTTGCGAGAATTTATTGCCCGCCGCGCGCGGACGAAAGCGGTGCGCCGTGACCGCTGACCGTGTGCCATCGGGCGGCGTGGCGCGCATGTCAGCCTATGCGCCGCATGTCCGTCCGCGCCCGTTGCCGAGCGCGGGAACACCCCCGCAACCCTTAGGATTCCAGATCGCGGCACAGTGCCGCCCAGGCCGCAGCTTCAGGCCGGGGCGTTGCGACAGGTCCGACGGCCATGTGCGGCGAGGCTTGGCCGTTCCCGTCCGCTGGTCCTCCCGGGTGGCCCGCTCGGTGTTGCGGTATGGGCCGCAGCGGTAGATGTCCATCCGGTTCTTGCGGAGATCGCGCGGGCACGACAGAGGCGCCGAGACTGCGCTTGCGCGCCACCCTGCTTGGGATGTCCTGTCCGTTTGCCGCTTATGCCGTCTCCTCGATCGCGGGAATTGTCTTCTCCCATGCGTGCGGCGTTCAGACCTACGGGCGCGGCTGTCTCGTTGAAGCCGTCGCGCCAACTATTTTCCCCGGCGCGCTGCCCGCGCCTCCTCGCGGTCCAAAATAGTTGGCGCTCAGGCGACCCGGCCCGCGCGCGGACCGGGTTCAGCGATCCATCCTGGCGCCCGCAACGGTCTCGCCGTCGCACGGGAGAATGGTCTCCCGCGACACGCAAAGGAGACTTCACATGTCGGCAATTCATGCCGGTGAAATTGTTCTCGAACTCCTGGCGGATGTCGCGCAGCGATGGAAAGAGCACCTCGTGCACCGGCCGGTTATGGCTCGCGAGATAGACAACGAAGGCGCGGCGGACGCCAGCGGTGATACCCTCGTGCGCGAAGAGCTGCATGACGTCGAACAGGTCGCGGGGATGCTGGCGGTCCATCGCCGCCACCAGCTTGCCGCCATAAACGTCCTCGGGCGAGACGATCGGGATTTCGAGATCTGCCTGCAACGTGTCGCGCGCTTTCTGTGTGAGTGATGCTGGACGCACTGGCTGCACGGTGCCGCGCATGACGAAGTTGACTTCGATCTTCACCTGGATGGCGCCCTGGCGCACCAGCAGCTTTGTCTCGCCGGCATCCGCCGAAGCCGGCGCGTGGGTCTGGAAACCCTGCTTCTTCAGGCGGGCGACGGATTGGCGGATAGCTTCGCTGATGCGCTTCAGCGCCTCGTCGCGCTGTGCAGTGTAGTCGGGAAACACCAGGTCGAGATCGACCGAGAGACGGGGCATGTCGCGCACGAAGAGATTGATCGCCGTGCCGCCCTTCAGCGCGAATGTGTCATCGGCGAGCACCAGCGGCGCCACGCGCGTCAGCAATCGTGCGCTGTCGAGATAGA
>JASHOR010000039.1 GCA_030041005.1 Xanthobacteraceae bacterium | reverse complement strand
GCCCTGGAAGGCGATCTGCTTTTTCAGGAACTGCCGGTAATCGTCGGCCGTATTGGGCGGTGGCGGCACGGTCATGCCGAACGGTTCGAGCCGCCTGGCATAGTCCGGCGCGTGGATCGACTCGTTGGCGGCCTTGTTGAGGATGGCGATGGCGGATTGAGGCGTGTTGCGCGGCGCCAACAGGCCGACGAAAGCGTCGTGGTCGAAATTCCTGAACCCCAGTTCGTCCATTGTCGGCACGTTCGGCAGGCTCGACATGCGATGTGCGCTTGCCACCGCCAGGACGCGCACCTGGCCGCTGGCGACGAGGCCCGCAACCGGCGGATAGAAGGTAAATCCCGCTTCGACGGTGCCGCTCGCCACCGCGGTCGCGTCCGGGCCGGAGCCCTTGAACGGCACCGCGACCATCGCCGTTCCGGCGAGCGCGTTGAGTTGCGACAGCGCGATGGCCGGGCTGGTGGCCGGCCCCGTCGTCGCGACGTTGGTCTTCTGCGGATTGGCCTTGGCGTAGGCGACAAGGTCCGCGACGGTCTTGAACGGCGCCTTGCCGTTGACGATGAGAACCAGCGGCGGGCCGTCGGCGATCATGGCGACCGGGGAGAAGTCGGTCAGGACGTGATAGGGGACGTGAATATAGTAGAAATTCTGCACCTCCGAGATGCCGCTGACCAACAGCGTATAACCGTCTGGGGCGGCGTGAACGACATAATTGGCGCCGACCACTCCGGATGCGCCGGCCTTGTTCTCGACGACGACCGACTGGCCCAAAAGCTTTTGCAGTTTCGGCGCCAGGATGCGCGCCGGTACGTCGGTCAGCCCGCCCGGCGCGAACGACACGATCAGAGTAATGGTCCGGCTGGGAAAGCTCTCCGCCCGCGCCGCGATCATCAGTGCGATCGTCGCCGAGACAAGGCTCAGCAGCGACAACAATCGTCGTCTCATGGTCATCCCCTTAACCGGCCTCTTTGCGGGCGGGCCTGTCGCATAGATTGAGCGCCGTCTGCAGATAGATGCGGGCGGCGAGAACGACATCGTCGAGCAGCACGTGGTCGCCGACCGCGTGCATTGAGCGCCCCTTGGCGTCGGGATGCAGCCGGCCTCCCGGTCCGAATTGCACGCACGGCACGTCGTAACGGCTCAAGTGCACGGCATCGGAACCTGGCCGGCGCAGATAGGTTGCGGTGGTCTCGCCCGTGACCGATCGATACGCGGCGGAAAGCGCGGTCACGACCGGCAAATCCTCGGCGATGACGAGCGGCGGGTCGGCGACGAGCAAGGTCAGCGCCGGTTCTTCCATGCGCTGCCGCTCCGCGAAGCGCCGCAGGACCGATCGCAATTCGCGCTTGATCTGATCCGCCGTCTGACCGGGCAGCGTGCGGATGTCCAGATAGACGCTGCACGCATGCGGATTGCGCGACAGCCGCCAGGGATCGCCGCCGCGGATGCCGGCAAGCGTGACGTGGGCGTGCTCGTTCATGCAGACGTTGGCGTTGCGGAATTCGCCCGCCCAGAGATCGATGTCCTCGCACAATTGCCGCGCCACCTTTATGGCATTGACCGTTCCCGCCTTGTCGGTCAGCGCCGAGTGCGCGACCGTGCCGCCGACGGTTATTCGCGCCCATACGCAGCCCATGTTCGCGGTGCAGATGCGCATCCCGGTCGGCTCGGCGAGCAGCGCAAAGTCGGCGGTGACGCCGTGCGAGACCAGATACTTGGTGCCGATGCCGTAGCCGGAATAGTCGCGCCCCTGGAATTCCTCGACCGGGGCCTTTTCGATTTCGCCGACCACCGCGCCGAGTGAAATGTCGCCGCGCAACACGATCCCGGCTTTGGCGATGGCCTCCAAAGCGACCACGATCCCGGCGAGGCCGCTCTTCATGTTGTTGGCGCCGAGCCCCCAGATCCAGCCATCGCGGTAGATCCCTTTGGGTCTGAATCCTTCGCCGTGCAGGTGCGGTTCGTCCCCGCTGTACGAGGTGTCCATGTGGCCGGTGAGCAGGAGATTGAGCCCATCGCCACGGCCTGGCCAGCGGGCGACGGCGTTGGGCCGCCCTTCTTCGACCAATTGTTGCGATGCATCGATGCCGGCGCGCCGCAGCCGATCGACCACGTAGTCGGCCATGCCGGCTTCGGCGCCGGTCGGACTCCTGATGTCGATCATGTCCAGCAATGTCTGGCGCACGACGTCCGGGGTGATGGCGGCAGCGGCTTTTTCGATATCCGGATGAGTCATCGCTCGGCCCGCATCGTGCGCCATCAGAACTGGGCGAATTCCGTCGTTCCAGCGCCCACGTCGGGCACGGGAAAGAAGCACAGCAGCACCAGCGTTGCGCGACCGGTGTTGACGGTCATGTGCTTTTCTCCAGGCGGCACCAGCACGACGTCGCCGGGACCGACCGCCTGCACGCCGCTCTCGGCGTGCATCTCGCCCGCGCCTGAGAGGACATAAATGCATTCCTCGAAATCGCGATGCAGGTGCGGGCCGCGCGCCTTGCCGCCCGGTTTCGCCGGTGCGATCTCGACGATGCGGAAGCTCATGCGCGAGCCGATCGCGCCGGATACTGCCTCGCGCGACACGCGCCCCGGCAGATCGAGCAGCTTCGCATCCGCAGGCTTGAGGAGCCGCGCCATTACGCCGTCTCGCCGGCCTGGCGCAGCAGCTTGATCGCGGCGGTGCCGCCTTGCACCGCGTCAAGCTTGCGGAAGATGTCGGCCGACTCTTTGGCGATCGCCGCCGCGATATCGGCGAGCATGCGCGTTCCCTTCTCGGCGGTGGCGTGTTGCGGGCTGCCGAACCAGCCGGTCGGCGCGATCGAGCGAATATCGGTGAGCACCGGCTGATAGCTGCGCGTGCGCCGCAGCTTGTCCATCCTGTGGCCGTGGCCCTGGTCGGACGAATTGCCGATGCGATCCAAATGAACGAGGTCGGGACGATGGGCCAGCACGGCCAAAGCCTCGATCTCGCCGCCATGCGTCAAGCCGTTGCAGGAATGGCCGTACATTTCCTCGGCGACATAACAGGCCTGCACCGTGACCACCGTCATGCCGTGGTCGCGATGCAGCGCCTCGGCGGCGATGGCGAGCGACGGGATGTTGCCTTCGTGCCAGTTGAGAATGAGCAGGTATTTGGCGCCGTGTCTGGCCGTGGACACCGCCGTCTCCGTCGTCACGCGCATGTAGGTCTCGGGCGTCAGCGTGATGGTGCCCTCGAACGGCATGTGCATGGGGGTGACACCGAACGGCGTCGCCGGCAGCACCAGCGCGTCCATGCGCTCGGCGACCGCGTGCGCGATGACGGTGGCGGCGAACGTATCGGTCCCCGTCGGCAGGTGCGGCCCGTGCTGCTCGACACTGCCGGCCGGCAGGATGACCAGCGGGTTCGCCCTGAGCTGCGCCGCGATTTCCGGCTGCGTCAGTTCGATGAAGTAGCGGCTAGGCAACATGGCGTACGCCCTCGGCGCGCTCCGCCTCGGCGATCATCTCGGCGACGGCCACGAGTTGCCCGCGCCGTTCGATGGAGCGCAATGCCGCGTTGACCACCGCCAAGGCAATGTTGCCGTTGCGGGCCGAAAGCTCGTTGGCGCAGCCCGACCGGCAGCTTGCGGCGAACATTTCCAGCTCGATGCGGAACATGTCGCTTTCCGGGACCGGCAGAACTTCCCGGCTGCCATAGCCGCCCTTGCCGCGCTGGATGTAGAGCGTCGAGCTTTCGTGCAGCTTGTGCGGCGTGTCCCAGGTGGCGAAATCGATTTCGTAGTGCATGAGACCCTTGGAGCCGAACACGCGCACGGCAAAAATTCCGGGCGAAGTCCAGCACGAGCCGACGTAACCGATCTTGGCGTCGCCGAACTTGAGCACCGTCATCGACTGGTCGTCCACTTCGGCGCCGACCGGCGACAGCTTCGAGGCGAGCGAACTCGCCTCGACAATCTCGCCGCCGAGGTAATGCAGCACGTCGAATTGGTGGATGGCGAGCTGCGACAGCGGACCGCCAGGGGCGCGATTTCGGTACCACCGCCAGGTCTGCGGGGTGAGTTCGAGCGCCCGCTCGTTGGAAAAATTCGCCTCCATGAAGGCGACGCGGCCAAGCTCGCCGGCGTCGATGGCGTCGCGAATGCGGCGGATGCCGGCCATCAGCCGCGCGCTGTGGCCGACCGTGACCGTGACGCCGTAGCGGCGCTGCAGCGCCTCGATCTGCAATCCATCCTCAAGCGTCGCCGCGATCGGCTTCTCGGTATAGACGTGCTTTTTCGCCATGGCGACTTCGCGCGCCAGCGCCAGGTGCTGCTCGTTGGGCACGGTGAGAATGACGCCCTCGATCTGCGGGTCGGCGAGCATGGTTTTCAGATCGGGCACGGCGGAAACGCCGGTCTCGCGCGCGAAGGCCTGACGTTTGTCTTCCGTACGGCTGTAGCCGGCGACGATCGCGAGCCGATCCGAATTTTCGGCGGCTTTGGCGAGCACCTTGGCCCACCGTCCCAGCCCGACGATGCCGAGTTTGACGGGAGTCGTGTTCATGACGGCTTCTTTCTTGCGCGCGGCGCTTGCCGGCCAACGGATCAGTGGTCAGGAGCGCAGCGCCGGCATCACGTCCTTGGCGAACCAGCGGAGCTGCTCCTTGAACTCCTTGGGCCCAAGCCCTTCGGCCCAATGAATCATGAAGTGCTCCAGTCCGGGATATTTCGCTGCAATCGATTTGATGCCGTCGATGACCTCTTTGGGCGGCCCGCAGAACCAGGCTTTCTGCTGCACGCCGTCGACCAATTTGGGCACGGTGGTCGGCGCGCCGGGCGTGCCCCAGGTGCGGCCCTGTTCGTCGGCATAGCGTACGAAGCCGAACGGCGCGAACCACTTGAAGCGCTCGTCGTGGGCCGGTTCGAGCCGCCGGATCGCCTCCTCGCGGCTGTCGGCCAGATAGACGCCGGCGCCCCAGATCACATCCTCGCCGAGTTCCTTGGCGCGGCCGTGTTTGCGGCATGCGGCCTGGTAGGCGCGCACCACGTCATCGAGAATCTTTTCGCCGTTGAGCGTCACCATGGCGTTGAGCCCGTATTGCGCCATCATCTCGATGGTCCTGCCGCTGGCGATCGGCATCCAGATTTCCACCGGCAGATGTTTCGGCCGCGGCACCATGGTGATGTCGGCGAGCTTGTAGCCGCGATAATCGACCGGCGGCGGAGCTTCGTAATATTTGCCCTTGAAGTGGAACGATTGTTTGTTGAAGCAGGTCAGCAGAAGCTGCAATTGTTCCTCGAAAAATTCGCGGTTCTTGTCGGCATCGATGAGCGGCGCGCCGAAGCTTTCGACCTCGCGGCTGTGATAGCCGCGACCGACGCCCATGACGACGCGGCCGTCGGTGACGATGTCGGCCATGGCGTAGTCCTCGGCCAGCCGGATCGGATGCCACATCGGCATGACGTTGAAGGCGCAGCCGAACTTCAGCCGCCTGGTCTGGGTGGCGAGCCACAGTCCGAGCTGGATCAGGTTGGGGAAGACCTCGTAGCCCTCGCGCTGAAAATGGTGCTCGGCGGTCCACAGCACGTCGAAGCCAAGCTCGTCCATGAGCTGCGCCACCTCGCGCGCGGTAAAGAAGGCCTCGCGCAGCCGCTCGTCGGAATAGCGCCGTTCGTCGGCGGGCGTGCCGGCGAGCCCGACATTGTCGAGCTCGATCTGACCGACATAGAGGACGTGGAATTTCTTGATCATGTGTTCCTTCCCTCGGACCCCATTCCGAGGCCTTCGTGCAGCAGAGTCAACCCTCGTGTCCCGATTCCGAAGTTCGCATCATTATGCGGCACCCTCGTTTGCGAACTTCGGAATCGAAGGACACTGGCAACTTATTGATCTCGTGTGGCTTTGGTTCAGAAATCCGCATGACGAGGTCGCGGCAGAACTGATGCGGATTTCTGAACCGCCACACGAGTGTCCCGATTCCGAAGTTCGCATCATTATGCGGCACCCTCGTTTGCGAACTTCGGAATCGAAGGACACTGGCAACTTATTGATCTCGTGTGGCTTTGGTTCAGAAATCCGCATGACGAGGTCGCGGCAGAACTGATGCGGATTTCTGAACCGCCACACTAGCCCAGGCGGCCGCTGCATGCCACGCCACGGCGCCCCCACAGAGCCCTCTCTGACACCCGCGCGATCGGCCGGCGCGGGCGCGGCCGTCGGAGCTGGAAGAGAATGGGGGTGGAATCGCCGCCGGCGGGCCGGCGGTTGTGCGGCGCGACGCCACAGGCGCGACGTGTTGGGTTGGCGCGCCCGCTCCGTTAAAAACCATGGTGCTCCCGCGCCTCGCACTTGAGCGGGTGAAAGCCGACGCATGTTCGCGGGAGCCTCATAGTCGCCACGCAAGAGCGAGCGATGCGCCGTCGGCAAGCCGGCGCCGAAGGGAGAGAAAGCGGTGCCGCCGAGCGATGACCCGCGCCTTGTGGTCGACAACGCAAGCCTGCACTATGGCGCGCTCGATGTCCTCGCGGACGTGAGCCTGACGGTGCAATCCCGTGAAATCGTCAGCATCGTCGGCCCTTCCGGTTGCGGCAAGACCACGCTGCTGCGCTGCGTCGGCGGTTTGAACCAGCTCAATGGCGGAGAAATCCGCATTGATGGCCAGCGGGTGGAGAAGCCGCTGCCGATGGTGTCGATGGTATTCCAGCATTTCGGTCTTTTTCCCTGGCGCAATATGTGGAGCAACATCGCTTACGGGCTGATGCTGCGCCGTACGCCGAAGGCGGAGATCGCGCGCCGCGTCGATGCCGCGATCGAGATGGTAGGGCTGAAAGGATTCGAAAAATCCTATCCGCATCAGCTTTCCGGCGGCATGCAGCAACGCGCCGGGCTTGCCCGTGCGCTGGTGATGGAGCCGAAGCTGCTGCTGATGGACGAGCCTTTTTCCGCCATCGACGCGCAGACCCGCGAGCAACTTCAGTTCGAATTGCTGCGGATCTGGGACCGGCGCCCGACGGCAATGATGTTTGTGACCCATTCCATCGACGAGGCGGTGCTGATGGGCGACCGGGTGGTCGTCCTGGCGGGGCGACCCGCCCATGTGCGCGCCTTGCGTCGGGTTGACCTGCCGCGCCCGCGCGAGCGCAGCGTGGTGACGAGTCCGGAATTTCTCAATCTGCGCGAACAAGTCTGGCACGATCTGTTTGGCCAGCCGACCGATGGTGAGACTGCGTCGCGCGGGCGCGGCGTGCGCTCGGCGGCGGGGCGGAAATGACACTTCACAAGAGAGGACTAGCCATGTCTGGAACATCGAAATCGCTTCTGCGCGTTGCTGCCGCAGCCGCGGCGCTGGTGATGCTCGACGCGAGCGGCGCCGGCGCCGCCGACCTGATCAAGGTCAATGCGTCCGCGATCGGACGGCCGCCGATCTTTTCGAATACCTTTGCCGACGTCGGTAACGACATGGGCTTCTGGAAGGCGGCCGGCGTCGATGTCAATTTCCGCTGGTTTCAACGCGGCTCCGATACCGCAAAGGCGGTGGTCACCGGCGACGTGGCGATCGGCTTCACCGCCACCCAGCCTGCGCTCAATCTGATCGCGGCCGGCGCGCCTGTTGTGGTGGTGGCCGGCCAGCCGAACCAGGACTTCTTCGTCGGCTCCGATGATCCGAGCGTGCACGGTTGCGCAGATCTGAAGGGCAAGACGATCGCGGCCGACGGCATCAATAATGCGCGTTACCTTTACGTCGAGGCGCTGCTGAAGACCTGCAATCTGCAGCTCTCCGACGTCACGCTCATCAATCTGGCCAATGCGCCGCTGGTGAAGGCGGCCATTGCCGGCCAGGTGAACACCGCCGTCTTCCACGTCGATGAATTGGCCCAGATCGAGTACAAGACCGGCAAGAAATGGCTTCACATCAAAACGCCCGAGGCGCTGGAGAAGTCGCTGCATTACGCGGTGCTTCTCGCCAGCAAGAAGGCGCTGGCGTCGAACCATGCGGGCATCGTCGGCTTTCTCGAGGGCTGGATCCTGACGCAGAACATGATGTCGGGGACCTCGCCCGCCGATAAGGTGGCTTTTGCCGCCGCCGCGGCCAAGGCCAATGGCGACGCATTCGAGGTCGCGCTCAATGCCATCAACGCCTACCAGAGCTTTCATTACTGGGTGAACGGCGACGGGCTCAACGAGGACCAGATGATGAGCCAGCTCGACCAGTTGGTCCAAGTCGGCTCGGTGAAGGCAGACAAAAAGCCGACTTACGCTCGAATCGTCGACAAGCAGCCGTACGCCGAGGCAATGAAGAAGGTGGAGGCTGAATTCGGCAGCATCGGCAAGTGAAGGCGGCGGCGATGGGGTCGTGACGGCCGTGGCTGCCGCAAGCGCGTCATTGTCCCGGCGCCTGGCGCGTCTTCGCAGCGTCCATGCCGGGCCGATCCGGCTGGCCTGCTACGCGACGAGCCTCGTTTTGCTGTTCGCCGCGTGGCAGGCCTTCGGCGACAGCTTTGGCGTGCTGTTCGTACCGTTCACGGCCACGGTGCGCGCGCTGTGGGCGATGCTCGATCGCGGGCCGTTGCTCGGCGCGTTGTGGGTGTCGGGCGAACTCTACCTGGTGTCGCTCGCGCTCTCGATCGTGATCGGCATCGCGATCGGTCTGGCGCTGGCGCGCTTCCGTTTGATCGCGGCCGCCTTCGAGCCCTACGTCTTCATCCTCTACGCGACACCGACGATTTCGCTGGTGCCGTTCATTTCGGTGATCTGCGGCTTCGGCTTCTGGCCGAAGGTGCTGGTATCGGTGCTGATCTCCATTTTCCCGATTCTGATCGGAGTCATGGAGGGCGCACGCTCCATTCCGAACCAGCATCTGGATGTGGCAGCGATGTTCGGATCGAGCGAAGGTCAGCTCTGGCGTGATGTCGTCGTGCCCTACGTCACCCCGCACGCGATGACCGGCATCAAGCAGTCGATTGCGCTGGCCATGGCCGGCACGCTGGTCGGCGAGTTCTTTCTCAATCCGGACGGGCTGGCGGCGGTGCTGCTGGAGGGCACCACCACGCTCGATTCGGCCTCGGTGCTGGCGGTGACCCTCTTCGTTGCCGCGATTGCAGTCCTGCTCGTGAGCGTCGGCGAATTGATCGAGAGGCGGTTGTTGCGATGGCGGCACTCGGCGATCGGATAGCGGGCGCGCCGCCGCGTGGCGGCCTGTCGCGCTGGCTCACCGCCGAGCGGCTTGCGCCGGTCGTGGCCGGCTTGGCGTTCCTGCTTCTCTGGCAGGTCTACGTCGAGGCGCGCTTGCCCGATTTCGTCGCAACGCCGCTCGGCATCGTCCAGGCCTTCCCCTCGACATTGGCGAAGGCGCGATTCTGGAGCGACGTCGCCGCCACCCTGGGCGCCATCCTCGAAGGGGTCTTTATCGGGTCGGTCGCCGGCATATTGATCGGCGTCGTCATGGGCCGCGTGCGCGAGCTGAATTGGTTCCTGTCGGCCTATATCCGCGCGCTCTATGCGCTTCCGCTGGTGGCGCTGGTGCCGATCGTCATCATTTGGGTCGGCTACGAGCCGGCCGCGCGGATGATCATCGTGATCATCTCGGCCTTCCTGCCGGTCGCGGTGACGACTGCCGACGGCACCCGCGCCATCGCCAAGGAATATCTCGACGTCGGCAAAATGTTCGGCGCGCGCACCCATCACGTTTGGTTCGGCATCGCCTTGCCGGCAGCGCTGCCGTACATCGTCGCCGGCATCGAAATGGGTTTTGCCCGCGGCATCACCAATGCGATTGCGGTGGAAGTATTGGCGAGCATCAATGGCATGGGCATGTCAGTGTTCACCCAATCGGCGGAGCTCAACGAAAACGCCTCCCTCGTCTATGTCGTGTGTCTGGCGGTTTTCGCCGTCGGCGTGCGCGCGCTCATGATCCGCGCCCGCCGGACGGTAGCGCCGTGGTACGGGGGGTAGCGCGGGAACGGAGCGCCGCGCTATAGCATCGCATGGTCCGCGCCGGCGCGGCTTTGGCGGCAAGTGCGGGCTCCGTCGCAACTGGAGCATTTGAGGCATGGCGGAGAAGTTCGGACGGCTGGCGCTGCATATGTGGACCATCGACACGACGCCGCTTGCGACCGCCCTCGATGCCGCGCGCAAGGCCGGCTATGACGCGGTCGAGCTGCGACGCACGGATTTCAAGCGCTGCTTCGATGCCGGAATGAGCAACGCTCAGGTGCTCGATCTGGTCCGCAACAGCGGCATCCCGGTCGGCGTGCTCGGGGTCGAATACGGCTGGCTGTTCGCCA
The DNA here is from genome assembly GCA_030041005.1 of Xanthobacteraceae bacterium. GTDB lineage: Bacteria > Pseudomonadota > Alphaproteobacteria > Rhizobiales > Xanthobacteraceae > BOG-931. The sequence goes on along the minus strand of JASHOR010000039.1, from coordinate 34,793 downwards.
CCGGCGACGAGAGCAAGCGGCTGTTCAAGGTGTTCCGCGAGTCGTGCGAGAACGCCGTGGCGCTCGGCTGCACCATGCTCATGAGCGCGCCCGGCCAGATCAACGGTACCATCGCGGACGCGATCAAATATCTGCGCGAGGCCGGCGATATTGCCGCCGAATATAATCTGCGGCTTGCCATCGAATTCAACTCGCAGCATGACGTGCTCAACAAGCTCTCGGTGCTGCGCGAACTGCTCGAGGGCGCCAATAAACGCAATTGCGGCTACCTGATCGACGCCTACCATTTCACGCGCAGCGGCGCCAGCGGCCGCGGCTTCGAAGACGTTCCGGCGGACCAGATCTTCTGCTTCCAGTACAGCGACCTTTCGGCCAATCCGGTGACCGGCATGCGGCGGCCGACCGATCGGTTGGCGCCCGGCAAGGGCGTCGTCAAATGGCGCGAGATTTTCGGCCTGTTGGCGGAGAAGAACTACACCGGCTATCTGAGCTACGAAGCGCCCAATCCGGATCAATGGGCGCGCTCGCCTTACGATGTGGCGCGCGAGGGCGTCGAGCTGACCAGACAATTGTTGCGGGACGCCGTCCCCGGTTACTCAAATTGAGGTCGATCATGGCAGCAGAGCAGGAACTTCCGCTTTTCCTCGGACTTACCGACAAATCCATCGTCGACATTCCGAAGACGGTCGAGAAGCAGCGCTACATGACCAGCGTTGCGCCGCCGGCCGCCAATCCCGGCAAATGGATCGAGATGCCGCGGCTGCCGATTCCGACCGGCGAGCATGCGGTGATCGAGTGCCAGGGCAATATTCACGTCATCGCCGGCTATGCCAAGCATCGCGTCGACGGCGACTTTCACCAGGTCTACGATTCGAGATCGCGCACCTGGTCGCTGAAAGCGCCGTTTCCGCTGCCGTGCAACCACGTCGCCGGCGTCGCCGTCGGCGACAGGATTTACACTTTCGGCGGCTTCATTGAGCAGAACCGGTGTCCGCACTCCAAATGCTTCGTCTATGACACCGCGACCGACCAATGGGCGCCGATCGCGGCTCTGTCGCGCCCGCGTGGCGCCATTTCGGCGATCGTGCTCGACGGCCTGATCCACCTTCTCGGCGGGCGCGACGTGCGCTCGGTCGAGTGGCACGAGGTATACGACCCTGCCGCCAACAAATATGCGGACCGCGCCAATATGCGGGGCTCGACCGGAACGCAGCCTTTCGTCGGCCAGCGCGACCACATGGGCGTCGCGGTTGTGGGCGGAAAAATCCATGCCATTGCCGGGCGCATGGATTCCTACGATTTCAACACCAGCTTGAACGCGGTTTACGACCCGAAGGCAGACGCCTGGAGCTTCCGCGCGCCGTTGCCGACCGCGCGCAGCGGCGTATCGGCGGTCACTATCGGCGGCAAGATCATCGTGTTCGGCGGCGAAGCCACCGGCCGCGTGTTCGGCACCAACGAGGCCTACGATCCGAATGCCGACACCTGGCAGTCGCTGACGCCGATGCGGGTGCCGCGGCATGGCCTGCATGGCGCTACCGTGGCCCTGATCGGCGATATGGTGCACGTGCCCGGCGGTGGTCCGGTGCCCGGCGGCAGCGTGCAGGGCGCCTACCACGACGCATTCACGTTCTCCTGATATCGGCGATCCGGCGATGGCCACCACCGTCGCATTCACGGTCAACGGCCGCTCCGTCAATGTTGCGGTGGCCTACGAGGACACCCCGTTGCTCGCCGTGCTGCGCAACGAGCTGCGATTGATGGGCACGCGGTTCGGCTGCGGGCTCGAGCAATGCGGCTGTTGCACCGTGCTGATCGACGGCAAACCGGAGAAATCCTGCATGCGGCCATTGTCCGCGGTGGCGGGCCGCAATGTTGTCACCGTGGAGGGGCTGGGCACGCCGGACCGGCCGCATCCCTTGCAACAGGCTTTTCTTGAAGAGCAGGCGGGTCAGTGCGGCTATTGCCTCAGCGGCATTCTGATCTCCGCCAAGGCGCTGCTCGACCGCAACCCGTCGCCGACGCGCGCGGAGATCGCACGCGCGCTCGACGACAATCTGTGCCGTTGCGGTACGCACAACCGGATCATGCGCGCGATCGAGAAGGCGGCGATGCGAATGCGTGCAGGAGTCCGCGCATGACGGCGCCGCTGCCCGGCATTCTGGCGGACAACCCACAGCTCGATCGCTGGGTCGTTTTCATGACGCCGGGGAAGGTGGCTATTTCGACCGGTCGCGTCGAGTTCGGCCAGGGCGTGCTCACCGCGATGGCGCAGCTTGCTGCCGAAGAACTCGACGTCGCGGTTGAGCGCGTCGCCATTCGCTCCGGCGATACCGATGGCGCACCGAACGAAGGTTACACCGCCGGCAGCCAATCGATGCAGGCCGGCGGGATTGCGCTCCGCCAGGCCTGCGCGGAAGCAAAGGCGCTGTTTCTTGCGCGTGCCGCGAGCGCGCTCGGCTGCCCGGCTGCGGAATTGACCGTTCGCGACGGCCGCGTTTTGCGCAACGGCATGCCGACCGCGCACGATTACTGGTCGCTCGCCGCTGCCGTCAGCCTGGCCACGGATGCAACCGGTGCGGCGGCGCGCAAGGCCGCCGCCGACTACACTATTGTCGGCAGCAATGCCCCGCGGCTCGATCTGCCTGCCAAGATCTTCGGCCAGCCGATCTTCATTCACGACATGGTGCTCGACGGCATGGCCCATGCGCGCGTCGTACGCCAGCCCAATCGCGGTGCGACGCTGGCCTCAATTGACGAGGCTGCGCTCCGGCGCATTGCGCGGTCGCCGGTCGAATTTGTGCGTGAGGGCAATTTCCTGGCCATCGTCGGCGACGATGAGACCGCGGTGGAGGCGGCTGCGTCGGCGGCGAGCGACCACGTCATTTGGCGCGGCGCCGAGCCGCCGCGCGCGCTGCAACAGGAGGCGGCATGGCTGTTGCAGCGGCCGTCGGTCGATCGCGTCATTGGCGCGCCGCAGCCGCAGTCGCCGCCACGCGGGCGGCAAGTCTTCGAAGCGACCTATTCGCGCCCGCATCTCGCTCACGCCTCGATCGGACCGTCCTGCGGCCTTGCGCTCTACCGCGACGGGCACTTGACGGTGTGGACGCATTGCCAGGGTGTCTATCCGCTGCGTGCCGCGCTTTCCCGCACGCTCGGGCTCGATCCACAGAGGATTTCGGTGCGTCACGTCCAGGGACCTGGCTGCTACGGCCATAACGGTGCCGACGACGCCGCAACCGACGCCGCCATCATCGCTTTGCGACGACCGGGCCGTCCGGTCCGCGTGCGCTGGCGACGGCAGGAGGAGTTCGCGCACGAGCCGGTCGCGCCGGCGATGGTGGTGAAGGTCCGTGCCGTGCTCGACGAGGCCGGCAATCCTGCCGATTGGACGGCGGAGATTTGGAGCGGCACGCATCAGGGACGGCCGGGCGGCGGCGCCAACCTGTTGGCGGCCGAGGCGCTGCCCAATCCGCCGCCGGTGCCGGCCCCGACCGACGTGCCGGAATCAGCCGGTGGCGGCGCTACGCGCAATGCCGAACCTTTGTACGACATTCCGCAAAAGCGGATCATCCATCACTTGGTGCCGGAGGTGCCGCGGCGGACATCATCGCTGCGCGGCCTCGGCGCCATGCCCAACATTTTTGCGCTCGAATGCGCCATGGACGAGCTGGCCGAGCGCGCGGGCCGGGATCCGGTCGAGTACCGGCTGGCACGCCTGGCCGATCCGCGCGGGCGCCGCGTCATCGAGCGGGCGGCGGATATGGCGAACTGGCGGCCGGAGGCGCCGCGCGGAACCGGCCGCGGCAAGGGGCTCGGCTTTGCGCAATACAAGAACCGCGCGGCCTACGCCGCGGTTATCGTCGAAGTCGAGGTCGAGGAATCGGTCCGTCTGCTGCGGGCCTGGTGCGCCGCCGACGCCGGTCTCGTGGTCAATCCGGACGCGCTCATCAATCAGCTCGAAGGCGGCATCATCCAGTCGGCAAGCTGGGTGCTCAAGGAGCAGGTGCGCTTCGATAACGATGCCGCAGGGCCGATCGATTGGGACAGCTATCCGGTGCTGCGCTTTAGCGAAGTGCCCGAGATCGATGTGCAATTGGTGGACGCAGGCACCGACGTCCCGCTCGGCGCCGGCGAAGCCACCGCCGGGCCGGCCGCCGCCGCGATCGGCAATGCGGCCTCCCGCGCACTCGGCATCCGCATCCGCGACCTGCCGCTCACGCGCGAGCGCATCATGGCCGAATTGCTGAGGCAGTAGCCGACCTCATCCGCCAGGCGATTGCCCGCCGCCGTCGCCCCGAAAGCTCGCCGCCTGTGATGGCTTTCTGTATTTGCTCCGGCCGAATACCAAAACTATCAGCCGCGCGAAGCGGCCCTAAAGTCCGGTCCACGAGCTGGAGTCCACGATCCATACGTCCTTGTCATTGTCCGTCCTGTCATTGCCCGCCCCTTTGGCTGCCTCTGCCTCGGTCTTGCGCATGGAGTTCAAGATAAACAGAACCGCCGCTACGCTCATCATGCCCGGCGGGATCCATATCATCAGGCCGCCGATGGCTTGGTCGAAACCGACGCCGAGCTGCGGATAGATGCGGCCGCACAAAGTGTAGAATGGGTAGAGATCGCGGGAGCTTAAGGCGATGACGGCGCCGCCGATGACCTGCGGAAACATCACCGCAAATGCCAAGCCGGCGCGCACGCCAAACGACACTCGCGCCGGCGGCGCCGGCCGCGGATCGAGCACCAGGAACCAGAACAAAATGCCGTCGATGACCATGGTCCAATTCATCAGGCTAAAGAGGTTCGGATCGATCATGGCGCGGAAGTGAATCGCGGGGATCAGCCAGAAGAAAAATGATCCGGAAAACAGGAACGCCGCGAGCACGGGCTGCTGGAGAAAGCCAACCGTTCCGGTCAGCAGCGGATGTCGGACGATGCGGCGCACGGGTGTCGGCAATCCCCGCCACAGCGTTGGTCCCGGCCAAGACAGGCCAAGCAGCAGCGGGCCCAGATGATGCATGGCCACATGCTGAATGCGGTTAACAAAGAACTGGTGTTCGGCGTAGTACTCGAAGTGGGTTTCGAGGACGCCATAGATTACAGCCACTCCCGCAAAGAATGCGATCCGTCGCGCCAGCGAAGGCCGCTCTTCCGGAGCAAGCAGCGCGAGCCCGCGTATGTACCACCAGACGGCCAACCATGTGGACAGGAATTCAACGAAGGAAAAGTCCCACGGGGCCCAGAACGGCAGGATCGAGACGTGCGTCTTGCACAGCCACCACAGCAGCACAGCGGTGGCGAACAGCAGGACGTAACCGATCTCTGCCGGCTTGGCGACGGGATTGACCGAGTCGAGGAACTCGGCCGCGCTCGGAACTCTGGCCACGATTAGATATAGGTTTCTCTGAACAACCGACGCTCCGAAGGACTGCCCGAATCTGTGGCGGGCGTGTGGCAAGAGCCAGCAGCAAGAGCCAGCAGTCCGTCGGGCCGGCGGCGCCACCGCAAGCGATGCGCCTTACGACCCAGTTAGCTTACGACGCAGCGATTGATGAGATCTCATATCGTCGCGCCCCACGCCGACGCCCGCATCAAAGGCGCAAGAAGGCTACGCCTTAGACGCTCTTGGCAGCGTGCCCAAAGGGTTTGATGCTTTCGGCGACCGAGTCGGCGATGTGTTCCTTGGTGACGATGCCGACGATCTGCGATGGCCGCCAGCGTCCATCGCGGCTCGTGACTATTGCCATGTCGGCGTTGCGGCGCGCCATGCGCTGCACCACGTCGAACATAACGTCAGTCTCGCGGGCGAGGGTGAAATTCCGCTGCGCGATCTCGCCGAAACTTATTCCCTTGTAAGCCGTCTCGGCGCCGCGGTGCAGGCCGGTGTGGACGCGCGCTATTCCGGCGACGTGATCACCTCGTGTCACGACGACATGCATGAAGCCCTGTTCACCGCAATGCCGGCGTAGAAATTCATCTAGATCGGCATCAGCGCTCACGACGACGATCTTCCGCTGCATCACGGCGCTGGCGCGTCGAACCAGAAACATATTCGCGTACAACGCCTTCGGTATGAAGTGGCCTCGGCCGACGAGCTTGATGGTGTAGATATTTTCCGCCGACAGCAGCCGGCGCACGCCGATGGCCAGCGCCACGGCGACGATGCTCGGCATTACCAGGTCGTAATCGCGCGTCATCTCGAAGATCATGGTGACCGCGGTCATGGCGGCGCCGGTGCCGCCGCCGACCATTGCAGCCATACCGATGATCGCGCCGGTCGCCGTGGTGACGCCATCCGCCGGCTGGACCGCAGTGACAAAGGCGCCGAAGGCGCCGCCGATCGTCGCACCCATGAACAGCGAGGGCGAGAATATTCCGCCGGAAGATCCGGAGCCGAGGCTCGTTGACGTGGCGCAAAGCTTGGCCACGAAGAGCAGAATCAGCAGCATGGGGAGGTTTAGCCCGCCGGTCAGGATCGCCTGAATCGTCGCGTAGCCGACGCCTTCGACGTAGTAGTGACCGGCCGTGCGCAACAGCACGTACATCAGAATGCCGAGCGCCAGCATGCCGAGCATGTGCCGCACGTAGGTATTTTTTATGCGCTCGAATAAGTCCTCGGCCAAAGTGAGTCCCCGGACAAAGCCTGCTGCAACGACACCGACGATCGCGCCGAGCGCAGCGAACAGCAACAATGCGGCCAGGGTCGCCGGATGGGCCGAGGTGATCAGATCGGTGGGAACCGTGAAAGCCGGATGGATGCCGAAGAAAATGCGGCCGATGAACGTCGCCGTGCCGGTCGCCAGTGCGACGGGCAGGAACGTGCGCGCGCTCAGTTCCGGCATCATCAGCTCGATGGCAAACATCACGCCGCCGATCGGCGTATTGAAGGTGGCAGCAATGCCGGCCCCCGCTCCGGCGGCGACCAGCGTGATGCGCTGCCAGGGCGCCATGTGAATCACCTGGCCGAACGTCGAACCGAGCGCGGAGCCGATTTGGATGATCGGGCCCTCGCGGCCGACTGCTGCGCCGGTGCCGATGGCGAGCGCGGAGGCGAGAGACTTTATGAGCGCGACGATCGGCCGGATCACGCCGTTGTTGTAGTAGATCGCGTCCATGACCTCCGGCACGCCGTGGCCGCGCGCCTCCGGCGCGAAATTATTGATCAAAAAGGTGACGATGATTCCGCCAACGACCGGCACGAGGATCACGAACGGTCCCCAAGGGCTTGGCGGCGTGAAAATGCTCGCGTCATATGGAACAGACAACGAGCCGAGAAAACCGATGTTGTGGATGAGACCGATCAACGCGCGGAAGGCAACAGCGCCGAATCCCGTGATGAGTCCCACGCAGACAGCAATGAGAGATAGTCGGAAGAGGCCGATCCGCTGGGGCAACCTGATTTTCATGTCAATTCCGCTTCCGGGCGTTCGACCGGTTTATGCGCTGCCGACGGCCGAGCGCGCACGATCCCAACCGTCGCACGGGGTCGCTTCGAGCCAATTTCGGACTCTTGCACTGCAGCACCGCCATCCCGCGCGATTCGAGCAGTGCAAGAACCGATCGTTCTTGGTCAGGAAAAATCAAGACGACGGCGTCGCAATAAGCGCTTTCAGCTTGGCGAGCGCTAAGGAGTCCTTCTCCTGATATGGTATGACCGTGTCGAATTTTTCGTCCGCGGTCATCAGATAAATCATGGCGGAGTGGTCCATGAGGTAACTGCCGTCGCTGGTTGGAATTTTCTTGTAGTACACGCGATACTCCTTGGCGATCTTCGCAATCTGCGCCGGCGTGCCGGTGAAGCCGCGGATGCGCTTGTCAAAGGACGCCAGGTATTCATGCATCAGCTTCGGCGTATCTCGCTCCGGATCGACCGTCACGAAGACGTAGTTGAGCTTGTCGGCGTCCGGCCCAAGCTCCTTGATCCAGCGCGTCAGGTCAAAGAGCGTCGTCGGGCATACGTCCGGGCAATACCTGTAACCGAAGTAGATCGCATACGGCTTGCCGAAGAGCGTCTTGTCGGTCACTGTCGCGCCAGTGTCATCCACCAGCGTGAACGGGCCGCCAATAGACGCGACGCCCGTGGCCTGTTCGATTCGTCGAGGAGCTAACGCAAACGTGAGCGCAAGCGCCACCACGGCGAAGCCGGCAACGCCGGCGATGGCCGTTACAACCCACTGGCGCGCCCGCATCACTTCATCTCCATGCTGTCCATGCCGCCCCCCGACTTCTTGCCTTGCATCCCTCCCATTCCCATGCCGCCTTTGCCGGCGTGAGTGGCGCCAATGGCCTGTATCGGAACGGTAATGGAGACGTTGCCGGCTTTCGCGAAAGTAAGCGTGAGCGGCAGCGTCTGCCCCGCGATCAGCTGTTTCTTCAATCCGATCAACATCACGTGGTAGCCGCCGGGCTTGAGCGTCACCGATCCGCCAGCCGGTATCGCGAGACCGTTGACGAGCTGACGCATCTTCATGATCCCCTTGACGACCGCCATCTCGTGAATTTGCACCTTGCTGGCGACGGTCGAAGACGCCGCCGTGAGACGATCCGCGTCCTTGGTCTTGTTGGCGAGCGTCATGTAGACGGCGCCGGTCATGGCGCCCGCGGGTGTCGCCCGGGCCCAGGGCTGTTCGACGGCAATCGTTGAGGTTCCCCCGCCTTGAGCGAAAGCGGCGGGCACGGCAGCGGTCAGAATCGCCAACATGGCGAGCTTGGATAAGAAGCGCATTGTGTTCTCCATAAGCGCGTGAGTGATCGCTCCGCGGCCGCGGAGCGGATACGAACATCAGACAGCGTCAGACGGAGAAGACCGGAGGAGCGCGCGGCGCCCCCGCCATGCGGCGGAATTGAGGGACGTAACCGGTGTCGCCGATGCGATCCGCCACGGGAGCTATCGGTCGGCCCGCATAGACCGGCAATGGCGGTGCCTTGACGACCAACGGGATATAGCCGGCGCTTTGGGATGCGACGAAGCAGAACGGACAGGGTGGCGAAGGGTTAGGATTTTGATGGTCACCCGGCGTTGGCTGCCCCGTCGTGGCGTGACTGCAGATGGCAAAGCCGACAGATCCGTTCGCTGCGAAGGCGGACATGCCGAGCCCCACGCTCGCCATCATCGCTTGAATCGCGAGCGAATAGGCGATGCAGAGGGCAAGCACCCGACTCGAACGTCTCGACGGGGCAGATGGCCATAGCCGGAACATGTTATGAATCTGACATGTAATGTGCTCAGCCGCCATCAAAAATTTACGCTTGGAACCCGGCCACGTCGAAGCATTATGCGGCACCCTCGTTTGCGAACTTCGGAATCGAAGGACACTCGCAACTTATTGATCTCGTGTGGCTTTGGTTCTGAAATCCGCATCATCGCGCCGTCCGCTTATTTTGCCGTGTTCATTGTTTTCAACCCGCGCTGCAGGCTTGCGGTTCCTCTTTCTCGATAAGGCGACGATTGCGCGCAAGGTTGAACTCCCGGCCGAGGCGCGCCGAAACGCATCATTTAGGATTGATCACGATCGGAGCGGCGAGCTCCAGGCGTCTGTTGGTAGTGAGTATCGCGTCCAGGGTCACCGTCCAGTTGCCCGCTTCGGCAAGCGTGATGCCGTCAACGTGCCACTGGCTGTCAGCATCCTGCAGCGCGGCGCGCTTGATTGGCTCGCCTGCTCCCCCTGGCGGGGCGAGCGTGAGGATCACGGCTCGCGCGGGCAGCGTCTCCAGGTCATCGTCGAGCAGATGGATGGTGACGCTTGCCGTTCCGACGCGGCCGGGCTCGATCAACACATCAGCCATGCCGAACTCGGTATGGATATGCTGAAACGATGCGTCGGCGGGGATGCCGCCTTCGATCGCATGGTGATTGGCATGGCTCGCCGGCGCCAGCGTTCCCAGCACTGCGACGATCGTGAGAATGAGGGCGCCGATCGCCGCCTCGACCGCGGCATTGCGGCAGAGGGCGCGGCGCGCGCTCTGCGCGACGGCCAAGCTCGGGTCCTCGATCAGTCTGGGCGTCAGCCGCGACCAGTTCCAGGCCGCGATCCCGACCATCAGCGCAAACAGCGTGATCTTCACCAGCAGCAGTTGGCCATACAGGGTCTCGGTGAACGCCGGAATGCTGCCGACGAGGAAATAGCTGTTGACGATGCCGGTCAGCAGGATGGTCGCGACGCAGGCGATGCCGAGGTTGGAAAACCGCAGGGTCGCGGTGCGCGCCACGGCAAGCGCATCCACGCTGCCTTTTGTCATCGCGAGCAGGAGCGCAAGCGGGACGAGCCCGCCAACCCAGGCGGCCACCGCAATCAGATGCAGAATGTCGGCAATCGGATGAACGATGCCGGCGACACCTTCGTCGCCGATGCCATGGCCGGCAAAAGCCAATGAGCCGACGAAACAGGCGGCCAGGAGAATTCCCGCTGCCTTGAGCCAACCCGACGAAGTCCTTTTTGCCGACAGGAGCGGCAGGACAACGGCAGCGAGCAGACACAGCATTCCTGCGCGCGCCAGCCAATCGTTGCCGAAATCGGTTTGCGAGAGCACCGTCCACAGCACGTCCTGCGAAAGCACGTCGGCCACCGCCTGGCCGCTCATCGAGGACGCCGTCAGCAGCAGCCAGGTCGCGCCGGAGAGGCCGGCAAGGGCGAGGCTGATCCAGGCAATCCAGGCGAGGCGGGAACGCAGCGTCGCGGCCATGGCTGTTTCATGCTGCGCTTTTCGCAACGCTGGATCGGCAACAAGCACGGCGAAGAAGACGATCCCGCTCGCCATGATGGTCGCAGCGAAATGCACGGCGCGCGCGTCATAGAGTAGGTTGGTCAAAGCCTCCTCCATCCGCAGCGCGCGCGCCGCCTTCTTTTGCGAAACCCGTTACCGTCCGCCGACATGGAACTCGTAGCTTCCCTGCGTGGTGTGGGTGTCGACCGACAGCGCGTGCCAGTGCACGTGATAGGTGCCCGGGCCCGCGGCCTTGATCGATACATGCATGGTGTTGCCGCTGATCCGCGCTTTGCCCTGAGCGATGCTGGCGCCATTGGGTCCGGTGACCTGGACCGTACTGAATGCCGGCTCGAGGTTTTGTGTGAACGACAGGGTCAGTTCGCGCGGCGCCGATGCGACAGTTCCGCCGACCGGCGGAGTCGCATGGTCGAGGAAGGCGTGCGCGAAGGCCTGGGGGCCGGACAGGAAAGCGAGAGCGGCGACAGTAGAGGCGATGAGTATGCGTTTCATGATTTTCCTCCGAAGATGGGTTTGCCAAGCGAGTCCGGGAAAATGTCGTCGAGGAAGAAGTGCAGTTCGCCGACGGCGCCTATGCCGCGACCGCTCTCGGCGTTCATCGGAATGATCGCCTCAAGCGCGAATTGCCACGTGTTCGCCATATAGATCGCTCCCGGCTGAATCGTGCCGGTCGTCTGATTGGTTCCCGGCAGGTAATTCGCGACCGGCTGGCTGAAGGTGAACTCGGTGATGGGGACGAGCCGCTTGAGGAAGGCGTTGTCGATCGCGGCCACGTTGGAATTGTAGTAGGGCAGGCTGTATTGCACGGTGAACCCCCAATTGAAGTTGGTCGAGTTCGGGTTCCCGTTCGTCCAGCCTTGGCCCGGCACACTTTCGCTGAACTCGGCCGTCACCGCCAACGGGCGCAGGACGTTCAGGCTTTCCGGCAGGTCGCCGAAGCCTTTACCGATGTCGAGCACCGGCTGATAGGTATTGAATGGGTCCGACATGTTCGGCGTGCCGGTATTGGCCCAGGTCACGTCGAAACCCGCCGAAGCCATGAATTCGTGATCTGCAACGCACACGAAATTGTATTTGGCCTCGGTGTCGACGTCACCCCAGCCGTATCCGCCGGGCCTAAGCCAGGTCGGGCCGTCGGTGACCGATAGCCCGAAATTCGGAAAGATGGTCTTGGTGTAGCTGAAGCTCGCGTCGAACTCTTCCGATCCGTCGGAGTTTTGCGGCAGCCACGTCAACGTCGGCAGGGCCAGTTCGTCGCCGACGCCGGGATCGTCGATGCCAAGCGTGGCGGGAAAGATACGGTCGCCGCAGACGGCGTGAGCGAAGGCGTGAGAAAAGAACATGGGAAGAAGGACAAGCGCGAGCGCGAACGCGCGCGGTGACCCAGAGGTCCTGGGCATGAGGGTTCTCCATAGCAACGTGACAAAGGTCCGAACCGCCGCGGCTGCGGCGGCAGAGGTCACGCGGCGATGGGAGGTCCTCGCGACTGGTGCGATCTGGGTTGCGGATCGGAAGGCAGTTCGTGCTTCGCCGGCAGCGGGAGAGGCCGACCCGGCGCCTGCTCGACCGCTATCGACGCGCTGGGCGGTGGCGGAACGGCGGCAAGCAGAACCACACAGCCGACGCACCACGACTGGCAATCACGCGGGAGGCCCGTCGGCCCCGACTGCCCGACCAGGGTCGGCTGACAGATGACGATGTCCGAGGACGTAGCGTCGACCACCGCGGCGCGTACCGCCGACAGGCTTGCGATCAGGCTGGCCAGCGCGATCGCATAGGCGGCCGTGAGCGCAATAACGCGCCGAAGCAACGGCCTGTTGGCGAAACGCTGATGCACGATCGAGCCCAGTTTGGGACAACGCCGCAAGAAGACAGCATGCTAGCCGCGAAAGGAGGCTTTGCCAACGCGAAATTTAATTGCGGCTCCGGCAGCGCCGCCACGAGAGCGACCAATCTTTGGCGCCCAGAAGGACGGCTTTCACTTGTTCCTTTTGCAAGGCATTTGTCGCGATTGATATGGCGGGCGACGCTCGCCCCAGAGACGCATGAGCGATTTTGCCAGTGAAATACCTTCGCTGAACTTGCGCAACGCTTCCACGACGGACAATAATTTCGGCGGCAATCCCTCGAAGCATCGAGTCTGCGTGTGACCCGGCGTATGAATGCAGCTTTGCCATGAAAAGCTTCGCCGACCCATCATTCTTCAGGGTGTTCGACCTTTTGGTTAGCACCACAAATCGAGGCCTGACGCGGTCATGCTGGACCCACGACGATGTCGAGTTTGAACGCCAGCGGCACAGCGCAAGCGGACCGAAGCACGGCCTAACGATCGATATTTTCACCCTCACGCGGCTGGGTCGTCGCGGCTGGTCACTTATGGTGATCAAGGAATATTGGTGGGCAGGCGCCGAGAACAAGCCATTGAAGAGCCTGCGTTGGGCGCGCCCGATCGGCGGCCAGCGCGGTGACATCCTGTCTTGGCTGCGAGAACAGGAATCCAGGATGGGGCGAGAGGCTTCTAGCGAACCCGATGAGGGTGATGATGAGCCTAAACGTTGCTGCTGAGTATCGTCGACGCTGATCTCATATTGATGCTCGTTGATGCTTGCGCGAAAAATCCCACGGTTCCCCGACGATCCTTGCGCAGATTTTGTACGTTTCGAGTGGGTACAAGCCAGGGAACTCGCTTGCCGCCGCACTGACCCGAACTGCAGAACGCGGGCATCATTACGCCCGCAAACCAACCGGACGGTCCTGGACCAACAAGTGTCCGGCCTGTGGCATACGGCTTGACGCTGTCCCTGGGCTCTCTATATTCGCCAAAGGGCATGGAGTCGCCCTTATCCGCCGAAAGGCTAATGACTCCTACCGCGGATGATCGCGGTGGGAGAGATTCCTCGACCCGCCGCGAAGGCGGGTTTTTTGTTGCGGCCCGGAACTCAGGAGCGGCGGCAACTTCTCCCCCGTCATCGCCCGCGGCCGGGATGAATGCGCACCCGCGATCGCCCGCGGGTGCCGGATCTCGCCGCGATCACCGCACCGGAGGCGCATGGGCCGCATGATGGGCGAGTTGACGCCAATTCGGGAGCAGTGAGATGGCTGCGGCACCGAAAATCAATGTCGCCAGACTCAACGGCGCCCGCCGGCCGCCGATCGCCAACGCCGGCGTCTCATTGGTTGAGATGCGCCATCCTTCTCCGTTCTGCAGCATTCTTTTCGCAAGACCTGAAGATAGCACCAACGACAAGACGCTGTTGCCCCCGGAATTCTTCTCCGACCTGAACTGCGACCAGATCGTCGAGGCCATCACAGCGAAGCGAGACGAGTACAATTTGAAGCCTCTCTTCTACGCCTGCCTGCCGCGCATCGATGCCATCGAGTATCGCCATGAAGTGATGCGGGATCTCGAACGTCCCGGCTTGTGCGAACGCGTGTGCGCCTTCGCCGAGCAGATGCGGGCGGTGCGCAGCCACCTCATTCAAACCGAAAAGATGCCTTACAAGGAACAGAAGGAAGCCTGGTTTCTCGACGGGGTCGAGATTTATTGCGAGGTCATCAAGGTCTTTGCAGCGGAGCTTGCGGATTGCGACCTGCGGTCACGGGGCTTCATGGCGTTTCGCGATTATCTCATCGGTTACTCCCGCGCAGAACATTTTCAGTCGATGCATGCGCGCGCGACAGAACTCAAGGTCGAACTGGCCAAGATCGAATATTGCGTGCTCGTAAAGGGAAATGGATTCACGGTCCGCAAATATCAACGGGAAGGTGACTACAGCGCCGATGTCGAGCGCACGTTCCACAAATTCAAGCAGAGCGCGGCAAAAGACTACAGGGTAAAGTTCTCCATCAGCGCAGATATGAACCATGTTGAAGCGAAGATATTGGAGTTCGTTGCCAATCTATACCCTGAAGTTTTTCGGGCGCTTGCCGAGTTCAGCGCAAGGAATCGCGATTTCGTCGATCGAACCATCGCTGTTTTCGACCGCGAAATCCAGTTCTATCTCGCTTATTTGGAATACATAACGCCGCTCAGACGCGCGGGCTTGCCGTTCTGCTACCCCGCGGTTTCGAGTGCCGACCGGCAGATCCGCAGCCGCGATGGTTTCGATCTCGCGTTAGCCCACAAGCTTCTCAAGCAAGGCCTGCCCATCGTCTGCAATGATTTCCATCTTGATGGGCCGGAACGCATTCTTGTCGTCTCCGGACCCAATCAGGGCGGAAAGACCACTTTCGCCCGGGCGTTCGGGCAGCTCCACTATCTGGCCAAACTCGGGTGCCCGGTGCCAGGCAGCGAAGCCACGCTGCTCTTTTTCGATAAGCTTCTAACGCATTTCGAAAGGGAGGAAAAAGTAGAGAATTTGCGCGGCAAGCTTGAGGATGACCTGTTGCGCATACGCGACATCCTTGATCGGACGACGCCACTGTCAGTCGTCATTATGAATGAGATTTTTACCTCCACGACAATTCTGGACGAAACCTTCTTAAGCGAAAGAGTAATGGAGCGCTTGATCGAACTCGGGGCGCCATGCGTGTGGGTTACCTTTGTCGAGGAGCTGGCGTCGTTCGGCCCCCAGGTCGTTTCCATGGTGAGCACGGTGGTGCCTGAGAACCCGGAGCTGCGGACTTTTAAGATTGCGCGGCGTCCCGCTGATGGTCTCGCTTACGCCATGGCGATCGCCCGACGGTACGGGCTCACATACGACATGATCAAGCGGCGCCCCCGGCCGTGAAAGCATTTTTGATGTTCAAGGGGCGTGATTTCGACCCCGAACAGCTCTTTGCGCGGCGCGATAATGAATTGCGCAATCGACGCGGAAACGCGCAGGGATTGGACCTTGATCAAGCCCTCCCGTGGAACGAGGCGGCATTGCGGCAAGACCTCGGGCTTGACCTCATCTTTCATGCAATGGCGCGGGACGACGGGTTCCTCTTCGATGTGGCGCAAGTCGGAGTGTTGTCGAGCCTGTCGGATTTGGAGACGATCCGATACCGCCAACAAGCCTATCAGGACTGCGCCAGGAATCCGCAAGTCATAAGGGAACTCTATCAAATCGTCGTCGATGCGATCAGCGGCCAAAGAAAGAATTACTGGATGTACGCACGCTCTCCGTCGGCCATCCTGCACCGGTCGGTCGAAGTCCTGCTGATGTTCGTCGGTGCGCTCAAAAGGCTGCGTAAAACAGCCGACCAGCATTCCGCGAAATTCAATTCGGAAGCCTTTTCGAATTTCCTTGCGATGTTGCTGGACGAACTCAGCGACGATTACTTTTCGGATATCGAGGAGCATCTCAATAGGTTGAAGTTTCGCGCGGGAGCGCTGATCAGCGCTCATCTCGGGAAAGGGAATAAGGGCGGTAACTATGTGCTTCGCAGGCCGCTCAAGGACGAGCGAGGCTGGCTGATGCGGCTGCTCGGGGAAAAGCCACGGAGCTACTCCTTCCAGCTTCATCCACGAGACGAAGCGGGCGCACAAGCCTTAACGCGACTGCAAGACCAGGGCGTGAACCCGGTCGCCAATGCTCTCGCCCAGTCAACAGACCACATTCTGAGCTTCTTTCAGATGCTGCGCGTGGAGCTTGCCTTCTACATAGGATGCCTGAATCTGCATGCGCGGCTTGCGGAGCTTGGCGAGCCGGTTTGCTTTCCCGTCGCGGCGCCCGGCGGGCGAAGAACGTTGTCGTTTGCCGGTCTGCATGACGTGTCGTTGGCGCTCAGCATGGGCAAATCGGTTGTCGGTAACGACCTCGAGGCTGACGGCAAGGACATCATCATCATCACCGGCGCAAATACGGGAGGCAAATCGACGTTTCTGCGCAGCATCGGCCTTGCCGGCCTCATGATGCAAGCGGGCATGTTCGTGTCGGCGAAGTCATTCGTCTCCGAAATATCCGATGGACTTTTCACGCATTTCAAGCGGGAAGAGGACGCCGCAATGGAAAGCGGGAAATGGGACGAAGAACTCGGCAGAATGAGCAAGATTGTGGATAGCCTCCGGCCCAACGCACTCGTGCTGTTCAACGAATCCTTTGCCTCGACCAACGAGCGGGAAGGCTCAGAAATAGCCGGCCAGATCGTTAATGCGCTGTTGGACCGAGGTGTGAAGGTGTTTTTCGTCACCCATCTTTATCAATTCACCAGCGCGTTTGTTGCCAGAGACATGCGCAATGCGGTATTCTTGCGTGCCGAGCGAAATTCCGACGGCACGAGGCCGTTCAAGCTCATCGAAGCAAAGCCGCTGCAAACCAGTTACGGGCATGACCTGTACGCGGCGATTTTCGGCGACGATGTCGCCGCGCCGGCGCATGCAGCGGAGAACTCAGTCCGTGCCGCAGGACCCAATTAGGCCCGCTCGTCGTTTGCCCCTGGCATTGCGCGGCAGTGACCGTCTACAGCGAACTGGGGATGGGATCGCCGGAGCAAAACCGCCCATTGGGCTGATGACTCCTGCCGTGCACAGGACGATGGAACTCTGTTCGGCGCCCGCCGTCGTGCGAAGCTGCAGAAAACATGCGCGCAACCGGGAGGCAGGCAGTGGTGTTCGGCCTATTGACATTTGGCCGGCGAGAACGACGCGGCCTCGCGTCAGCTTTGATCGGTGAAATTGCTGCGGCCATGGAGGCTCCCGCGGTAAGGCGTTCTCACCCCGCCGTATCGGAGATTCCATGTCGCGCGCCTAGTGTCCTTCGATTCCGAAGTTCGCAAACGAGGGTGCCGTATAATGATGCGAACTTCGGAATCGGGACACGAGGGTGAAAAAAGATATCGATGCAGCCGGTGGAAGAAGCGAGCGTCAAGTGGTGCAATGCGGTTGCGAACCTTGACTTGGGGCCACTCATAATGCATAGGCAATGCGCCGGCCGAGCCCGGCGAGGCGATGGGGTTCCGCCTAAAACCGCCGTTTGGCTGATGACTCCTTTCATCCGTTTGCGGAGGAGAGGAGTCGTTCATGCGCTCTTCGGCTCGATTGCTGAATTTGCCTGGTGTCATCCCGCGCTGGTCGGCAGCCTGCGTGGACCTTGAGATATCTTGCAGGACGTCGCAATGACCCGAGACGTTCTGCTGCAAATTGCTCAAGTCGCTGCCGTTCTCGCTTTCGCGCCGCTGATTCAGGGCCTCATTCTGCAATTCGAAGAGCGTGTGCAGATGGCCAAGGGGCCCGGCATATTCCAGCCCTATCGGGATCTCTGGAAGCTCTTTCACAAACAGATCGTCGTGCCGGAAACGGCATCGTGGATTTACTGGATTACGCCGATCGTCGCGTTCACGGCGATGTTGACCGTTCCAATCCTGATCCCGGTGCTGACCGATTTTCCCCTTCCGCTGTCGGACATGGGCGACATTCTCGGCGGAGGCCTGATCCTGACGCTCGGCTCTTTCATGATCGTGCTCGCCGGTCTCGACAGCGGCAGTGCCTACGGGGGCATCGGGTCGAGCCGCGCAGTGATGGTTGCCATTCTCGCCGAGCCGACTCTCATCGTCGTGTTCGTTGGCATTACGTTGCTGGCGAAGTCCATGCTTCCCTTCGTCGTCAACCATCTGCTGGTGGGAAATACCGCGGTCTACTGGGGGCCTGCGCATCTTTTTCTCATCGCGGCTTTCTTCACCCTTCTCATTGTCGAAACGGATCGGTTGCCGATCCATTCCAGTACCCATCTCGAAATCTACATGATCGAAGAGGCTCGCATCCTTGAATATTCCGGGCCCCTTCTTGCGCTCCTGAAATGGGCCTCGACGATGAAGCAATTCATCCTCTACACGATCTTCACCAACGTTCTGCTGCTGCCGTGGGGTCTTTCCCACCGGGGCGCGGTCATCGGCGTGGTCGGGTCCATCATCGCGTTGCTGGGGAAATTTCTGCTTGTCGCGCTGGCCGTCGTTGTCGTCGAGACAGCCCAATCCCGGCTGCGTTTCTATCGTTACCAGGAGCTCCTCGCGGCTTCCTTCGTGTTCGCAATCCTTTCCATCGTCGGAAACCAGTTGAGTTGACAATGCCGGTCGCCCACCTCGATCCGCTCGCCGCCTCGATTTTCAGCCTTATGGCGATCGCGAGCCTGTTGCTTGCCTTCGTCATGCTTGGTTCACGATGGCTCAACAACTACCTCTACGCTTTCGCCGCCGAATCGTGGGTCATCGCCGCTCTCTCGGCAACTGTCGGATTTTATGGCGGTTATCCGGAGCTTTATCTGATCGCGATCTTGACGGCGATGTTCCGCGGCCTGTTCCTTCCCTACCTGCTATGGCGGATCGTCAAGCGTCTCGACGTGACGCGCGAGATTCACGAATTCCTGCAACCCAGTTCCGCCCTCGTTGCCGGAGCCTTTTGCGTCATCTTCTCCCTGATGGTCGGCTACCGCGTAGGGCAGTCGCTCGGTCTTGCAGCGACCGTTGCCGTCTTGGCGCTGACGGTCATGCTGTCGATGAAGTTGATCGGCTTCTTGATGCTCGCCGTGCGTCACGAAGCCTTAAGCCAAATTCTCGGCCTGTTGGTGCTTGAGAACGGTATCTTTTTGGGCGCGCAAATTCTCGTGCCTGGAATGCCGGTGCTCATTGAGATCGTGATCCTTTTCGATCTTCTTATTGTCGTTGCCTGTTTTGGCGTTCTTGTTCGGTACCTGCTCGCGCACGCTGGAACCACCAGCAGCCTCAAACTCAAGCGGCTGGTGGGATAGCGACATGGTTGGAGCTCTTCTTCTGGTGATGATGCTGTCGCCTGCGGGTGCCGCAGCGGGCTGTCTGCTAATACATCGACAGCGCATCGCGGAAGGATTGAATCTGGTCGCGAGCGTCATCGTGTTCGTCACCGCCATGGCTGTGACCATCCTCAGCGCCAAGGGACCTTATCTTTTTTGGGACAACTACATCATCGTTGACATGCCGGGCGCGTGGGTCACGCTGTGCACGGCGATCGTCTATCTTCTCGCCTCGATTTATTCAGTTGGCTACATGCGGCTCCTGGAAGGCGAGGGGGAGAAACTCTGGAGCTTCTACGCGCTGTTTTCGAGTTTTGCGCTGACGATTTTGCTTAGCGCGGTGATGAACAATGCGGGCCTCTACTGGATCGTCATCGAGCTGACTACGCTTGTCAGTACGTTCTTGGTCGGCTTTGAGCGTGCGGCGGAGAGTGTCGAGGCGGCGTGGAAATACATCATCATCGTGTCGGCGGGCATCAGCCTGGCGCTGCTCGGCACCGTACTGTTTTACTGGAGCGGCAGCTTCGTTCTGGGACCGGTGTACGACATGACCTGGTCGGCCCTGCAGCAGAGCGCCTCCAGGATGAACCCGGCGCTGGTCATTCTGGCCTATTTGCTGGTGCTGATCGGATACGGCACAAAGGTCGGCCTCGCCCCGATGCACACCTGGCTCCCGGACGCGCACAGTGAAAGTCCGGCGCCAGTCTCCGCGATGCTTTCAGGGGCGCTGCTCAACGCCGCGATGCTCGGAATCGTCCGCTACCTTGCGGTCGCGGATTCGGCGGGCGTGGGGTCTTTTGCCCGCACCGTCCTTGTGGCGCTCGGTGTGCTGTCGTTGGTCATCGGTGCGCTGTTCATTGTGCGTCAGGATGGCATCAAGCGGTTGATGGCCTATTCGAGCGTCGAGCATATGGGGGTCATTGCGCTTGGCGTCGGTTTTGGCGGCCTGTTCGGCGTCGCCGGCGCGCTTTATCACATGCTTAATCACTCCCTGAACAAGTCTCTGATGTTCTTTGGTGCCGGCAATGTCATGCGCAGCTTCGGCACCAAGGAGATCGCAGAGATACGCGACGTGTGGCGATTCTATCCGGTGCAGGGATCGCTATGGCTTGCCGGCGCGGCGGCGATCACCGGGGCTCCGCCCTTCGGTTTGTTTCTCAGCGAGCTCATTATTCTGCGCGGCGGCCTTGAAGCCCGCTACGCCTGGGCCGTCGCGGCCATGCTCATTCTTCTCATCGTGATCTTCGTCGGCTTCCTCAATCACTTTCGCGAAATGTACTTTCCGCCTGCGGGACCAAGCGGAACCTGCCGTGTGGCCCTCAGCGCGTGGTGCATTGCGCCGATGTGGCTGGCGCTGGCGCCGCTCCTGTTGTTCGGTCTCTGGTGGCCCTCGGCGATGTGGCAGCATTTTTCCGCCATAGCGCACACGCTCGCAAGCGGTGCGCCATGAACGTGGCCCAGCCTATATCCTTGCAGCCGGCGCAATTGCGGGATGCGGCAACGCGCCTGCGCAACAGCGACGGCCGCATGCAGATGGCTTATGCGTGGTATCCGGAGCCGGACCGCATCGAGTTGCGCTATGTCGCGACGGAGGCCAAGCAGGACGAGTTCGCGATCTGGGGATGCGCGCCCACCGGTCCTGTTCCCAGCCTGGCCTCCATCTGGCCCCTGATGGGATGGTACGAACGCGAAATTACCGACCTCTTCGGCATTGATTTCAGCGAACACCCTCAGCCGCAGCGGCTCGTTTTGCACGACGGCGCCAATCCCGTCTGCCCGCCGTTCAGTCCGAAATATCCCGCCGACGTGCCGATCCAGCCAGAACCTGTGCGGCAAGCCGTACCCGAAGTGGTCGGGGCGACGGACGACGTGCAGTTGCTGCCTTTTGGGCCGGTCCGCGCCGATGTCCTCGAGTCCGGTGAGTTTCTGTTCTTTTACATTGGCGAGGCCATTCTGCACTACCAGCCGCGGCTTTTTTTCAAACATCGCGGCATGGAAAAACGCTTTGAGGGCCTCATTCCCATGGGTGGCGTCGTCGTCGCGGAACGGGTGTCCGGCGTCGGCAGCGTGGCCCATGCGCTGGCCTATTGCCAGGCGGTTGAGGCGGCCGCTCACTGCGCCGTTCCGCGGCGCGCCCGCCTTCTTCGCGTGTTGCTTGCCGAATTGGAGCGTCTCTACAATCATCTCTACTATCTCGGCCACCTCTGTCACACCACGACGCTTAAAGTTGGCGAGGCGCAAGGCAAGCTGCTGGCCGAACGCGCGAAGCAGATCAACGCCAGGTTGACCGGCAGCCGCTTTCTCCGGAGCATCCTCACTCCGGGCGGCCTGCGGCGAGATCTGTCACCCAAGCAATGGCTTGGTGCGGAGCTGAAGAACCTGCACGAGAAATATTCGATCTACGCGCGCCATCTTGAAAGCACGGACAGTCATCTCGACCGATTGATAACGACCGGCGTGCTGGAGCAACGCGTCGCGTTTGATCAGGGCGCCACCGGACCGGTCCAGCGTGCATCGGGCTTCGACCGCGATCTGCGCCGCGATCACCCCTATGCCGGCTATGGCGAACTCCCCGTAACGGTTCCGGTGCGGAAGTCGGGCGATGCCCACGCGCGCGCGCAAATACGGATGGCCGAGATCGACGCCAGCATCGGCCTCATTCAGCGGGTCCTGCTGCTCTTGCCGGACGGACCCATCGCAACCGAGTGCAAGGCGCCTCCGAGATCGGAAGGCCTTGGTTGGACCGAATCGCCGCGAGGCACCCTGTTCTATGCCGTGCATTTTGACGATCGGGGACGCCTTGCCCGCGTGAAGATCAAGTCTCCGTCTTTTTCAAATTGGCGGGTGTTTCCGTTCACGGTGCACGGCAGCAACATGATGGACTATGCGATCAACGAGGCGAGTTTCGGCCTCACGATCGCCGGCTGCGATCGCTAGGAGATGACAAATGCCGCTTTGGACCTTGCTGGGTTTGATGGAAGGCAAGCAGACCGCGCCTTGGCCCCGGACGGTCGGTGCCGACGGCCAAGCCGGCTTCATCGGCATGCCGCGCTACAATCCGGAGCGTTGCACCGATGCGTGCCAGGCGTGCGCCGACGTCTGCCCAACCCGCGCCATCACCATGCGGCAGACTGCCGACGAAGGCGACGGCAAGGCCGGACGCCTTGACGTTGATTACGGCCGCTGCGTCGTCTGTCAGCTTTGCACCGAAGCGTGCCCGACGGATGCGATGACCCCATCGTCGGATTGGGCTTTCGGAGCCGCGCGTCGGGAAGACCTGGTATGGCGGACCCGGCCCTCGGCACCAATCGCGCCTGCAGACAGAAGCCGCCGAAGCTTTCGCCGCAGCTTGCACATCCGACACGTCGATGCGGGCTCCTGTAACGGATGCGAATCCGAACTTCAGGCCTTGAACAATCCCTTTTACAATCTGCATCGCCTCGGCATTTTCTTTACGGCATCGCCGCGCTTCGCCGATCTTCTGTTGGTGACGGGGCCGGTCACCAACGCCATGCTCACGCCGCTGCGCGCCACCTATGAGGCGATGCCGGAGCCGCGCTGGGTCATGGCGATCGGCACATGCGCGATCTCCGGCGGCATTGCCGAAGGCGGCTACGCGTCAGGCCACGGCCTCGATGGTGTTCTTCCCGTCGATGTCTACCTGCCGGGCTGTCCGCCCAACCCCGCGGCCATCGTTCACGCGCTGCTGATGTTCCTCGACCGCATCCCGCAACGAGTCTCGGGAGGCAGGCTTGACCAATGAGCTGATCGCCGCCGCGTTCATCGCGTGGCTGATTGCCGGCGTCGGTGCGCTGACCGGACGCGGATTGATCCTGGGGCGCGTTCTCCTGTTCGCAGGATGCGTGGCGGCGATCTGCGGGGCGATCATGGGTTTGCCCGACGGCAGTCCAGTGGCCAATTTGCCGACCGCTCTCGCCGGCGGACCGGTGAAGTTCTTGCTGGCGCCGGCCGCGCTTTGGCTTCTTGGCTTCGGCGCGGCACCGGCGGCGCTCGCCTGCGCCCTGGCGCCGCCTTCGTCCAATAGCCAGGCGGGCTGGCTTTTCGGCGCAGCCATGAGCCTCGTCGGCGCGCTTGGCGTCTTTGGCCTGCAGGATGGAGTGAGCTTTCTGATTGCTTGGGAGATCATGAGCTTCGGCGGTGCCGTATTGATCATGAGCGAAAAGCTGTCCTCCGAAGTCGGACGACCTGTGCTGTTCATGTTAGGATCTCTCGAAGTCGGGGCTGTCGCGTTGATCGCCGCCGTCCTGCTACTCGCGTCGCGAGCGGACGGTTTTGACTTCGGCCTCTTTCATACGACGGCGGCCGGTCTGCCGGCGATGATTGCGGTGCTTGTGGGCCTTTTGTTGATCATCGGCTTTGGCGCCAAGCTCGGCCTTCTGCCATTCTACGAATGGTTTCCAAATCTCTATGGCTCGGGCAGCGGCGCGTCGGGCGTCCTGCTGTCGGGCATCGTGCTCAATGCCGCGTTTTTTGGGCTGAGTCGCGGGCTGCTTGACTGGCTGCCGGCCGGCAACGCCGACGGGACGGCAGGGTTGGGAACATTTCTGCTG
This sequence comes from Xanthobacteraceae bacterium, assembly GCA_030041005.1. Classification (GTDB taxonomy): domain Bacteria; phylum Pseudomonadota; class Alphaproteobacteria; order Rhizobiales; family Xanthobacteraceae; genus BOG-931. The sequence continues at coordinate 10,810 of JASHOR010000039.1, read as the reverse complement.
ATCGTATCGGTCATCAGCGCGATTCTGACCGCCCTCTATGCCTTTCAACAGGAAGACTGGCGGTCTCTGTTGAGTTTTTCTTCGGCCGAGAACGCCTCTGTCGCCGCAGCGATGCTGGGCGCGACGCTGATGTTCCGCGGCGACGGCCAACGCGAGCTTGCGAGTTTGGCGTGGACAGTCGCTCTCCTGCACTTGGCCGCCCACGCGCTTGCCAAGGGTGGTCTGTTCCTGACGGCCGATGGCGTGTACCGGGCCACGGGCGGCTACAATATCTTCCACTCCGACCTCCTGCGGCGCAGTTCTTGGGTGTTCGGCTTCGGCGCATTATTCGCAGCCATGAGCCTTGCCGCGATGCCGCCGCAAGCAGGGTTCGTCAGCGAGTGGTATGTGTTCCAAACCGTATTTCAGGGCTTTCATCTTGGTACTGTCGCGGATCGCCTGGCTATGGCGCTGGCGGGTGCCGGATTGGCCCTCACGGCCGCGATCGCTTTCGCCACCTTCGTTAAGGTGTTCGGCATCGGGCTGCTCGGGCGTTCGACCCGGAGGGTAACGCCGGTTTCGGCCGGTAACGCGATCGTCGTCGGCTTGCTCGGACTGTCGGTCGCGATCCTTGCCGTCGGTATGCCGGCTTGGCTCGATTCGCTGCGTGTTGCGGTGGCGTCCGCATTCAACACGCAGGCCGCAAGCGAGATGCATGACGGTCTATTGCTGGTCCCGCTGACGGCGAAGTTTGCCTTTATTTCGCCGACCCTCCTTGTTGTCGTGATGCCGCTGCTTGCCATCCTCCCGATCTTGCTGATTTTAGCAAATCGACGCTATGCGGTGCGGCGCGCACCCGTTTGGTACGGTGGCTTCGATCACGACCCGGAGCGGGCTTCGACGACCGCCCTGACCTTTTCCAACGCCATGCGGACCTTCTACAGCTTCATTTATCGACCGACTGAAGAGGTCAAGAGCGAGGCCCGCGGGGTGGAGTATTTCGTGCATCGCTTGCGATTTAACCACGACGTAGCGCCGATCTTCGGACCCTACCTTTTCGCCCCGATAACGCGCGCGGTCTACTCATTGGCGAACAGGCTAAGAGCGCTGCAATCCGGTCACCTTAATTTCTATCTTTCGCTTATCGGCGGGCTGTTAGTTATTATCCTGGCCCTAACGCTTATTTAGAGCGACGGAATGCGGATAGATCCTGTGATCGGCATTTTTCCGGACGCTTGGATACCTGGCGCGCTACAGAATGACGAATCCGGTCCGGACGATCTGCCGCGCGCTTCGAGCGCGATGATGTGCTCGCGCGAGCTGAATGCCGCTTTGCCCAAGGCGACCATGCCTTCCTTGCGGATCGCTTCCCGGATCACCGCAAACGACTCATGGTCTGCCTCGCCCTCTGGGATGATGTAGCAGGGCCGGGCCGCAGGCCCCTCTTTAGTCAACAGAGGCAATGGCAATGAGCTTGTCCCGGATGAACAAAAACGAACGTGCAGCCTATTGAGCGAAGCGGGCAAGTTGGGTTTAATAATGGGGCTTCGCCAAGGAGCGTACCGTGCGAACCGTACTGGCTTGGCTACTCCTATGCGGCCCTTTGCTCGCTGCCCCCGTCAGCGAGAATTATCTTTGTGTCCAAGGACACGAGCAAGAGGCAACGACAAAGCTGCAGGCGTCCATCAAAGAGGCCGTCATCAATTTTTTTCGCTACCGGAACATAGCGATTAATGCCTCAACCCTGTCAATCAATCTTACCACCAGCACGCAGGGCGGCACGGATTCGCCGCCGTATTTCTCGTTTACAGGGAATGCCGGGACTTCCGGGTTGGGAGCCTCGTCGCTTGCCGCGACGGTTACCGCGCAAGATGGCACCAAATTCAATGTCCTTTTTAGTTCCGGATCGGATAATCAGGATGCCGCAGAGTACCGGATCATAAGATCCGAGCGCGGCTTCAACAGGGAAGGAAATGCGATTGATCCGCATTGCACGTTGAGGCTTTTCGACTCCGGTGACAGCGAAGCCACTGAAAGTCTGCTGATCGTCAATGCCGGCTCTGGGCATGCGCTCGGGTCAGTTCACCTGCCTGACCGCATCTCGGTTTATTAACAGCGCTCGCATTAATGACACTCTGCTGTCGATGCCGTTGACAGGAGGCGCGAAAGACTTTTTTCTGTCGCGACTCTATATGAACGGGTTTTCGCCATGGAAGCCGGCACGGCGGACCGGGAGCAGGTTCTCGATCGCTGGCTGATCGTGAAGCGGGCGCAACGAAAGAAGCGGCCAATCGCTTCGCTGTCCGATGACGCAATCGACTGGCCCGCAACTGTTCGGGCGGTCAGTCGGGATTTCGCCGTCGCCGCGCTGGCCACGCTGCTCGACGACGCCGGTCTGTTCGATCGCGCGCCGACCGATGTTCAGCGATTCTTGCGCTATGCGCTCGTGCAGAACGGGGAGGCAAACCGGCGGATACGCGAGCAATGCGTTGAAGTCGGGAATGCGCTGGCGCAGCGCGGGCTGCACGGCGTGCTGTTGAAGGGCGCCGCTTGGCTATTCGAAGCCGGTCCCGCCGCCAAGGATCGCATGATGCGCGACATCGATCTTCTGGTGCCGCGTCACGCCTTGGAGGACGCGCGGGCGGTCTTGGCCGGACTGGGCTATGAGCCTGTCTTCGCGGTTCAGTACGCGAGCGGACACTTTCACGACCGACCGCTCGAGCACCCGCTTTGGCCGACGCGCATCGAGATGCATGTCGAACTGACGTTCCGCGCTGGATACCTCGGTGCCGATGAAGTTCTGGCGAAAGCGCAAGGGGTGGCCAAGGGGCTCTTGGTGCCTTCGCCGTTGCACCGGATGATGCACAATGTCGTACATGCGCAGATCATCAACGGAGATTTCATCGGTGGGGCGCTGAGCTTTCGCGATTCGCTCGATCTAGGCCGCCTACTGCAAAGCAATTTTGCGACGGAAGACTGGCTCGCCTTCGCGAACGAGGCGCGCCGACGCGGCTTTTTCGGACCGCTTTCGGGCGCCCTGCACAAGGCGGCCTATGTGTCGGGCGCCGACCTGCCGGAGCCGTTCCGCAGCGATGAAGGCGGCCGGCGATCCCTGCGGCGCTGCTTGTTGCAGCGCCGCTGGCCGCCACTCGACGCCGCGCTGCGGCAGGTCGGCGTGGTCTGTGGGGCATTGGCCTGGGAGCGCGACGCATATCGGCTGCAGCTCGGCGACGAGCGTAGTCTGCGTGCGCATTTCCTGGTAAACCGACGGCGGCTGGGGCGCATTGGAGCGGCGCTGAAGCGCGGTTTAAACTCCGCCTGAGCGCCCGTCGATGCGGCGCCGGCCTGTGCCCGCCGGAATGCAGACCGCAAAAGCCGCATGAAGCCGCAGACCCCTCCCGATCGCTCCAACATCATCATTCCGATGCCTCCGCTGGCTGGCTGTGATCGCACTGACCAGCCGATGGTCATAGCGCCCGCCGCCCCGGCGCTGGCGTTGCGGCAGCGCGCGGCCACGCTCGGCAAGGAGGGAAAGATCGAGGAGGCCGCAGCCGCTTGGCGGGAGGCACTCCATGCCAATCCGCGCGACGCCGACGTCGCCCACGAACTGGGCTTGGCGCTCGCCGCGCTCGGCAAACACGAAGAGGCGCTCACCAGCTTCGAGCGCGCGTTGCACTATGCGCCCGCCGCGGTCGCCACGAAGCTGGCGCTCGCGCGCACGCTGCTGTCATTGAACCGCGCCAAGGATGCACGCTTCAATTTCGAGGATCTGCTCTTTCGCGACCCGGACAACATCGACACACTGGCCGGTCTTGCACGCGCGTTGCGGCTGCTGAGTCAGTTCGAGGACGCGCTGCGGATCGCGGAAAAAGGAGTCGCGCTCGGCCCCGACAATCCAGCCATCGTTCTGGAAAAGGCGGAGGCGCTGCGCAGCCTCAAGCGGCCCGCCGAGGCAATCGAGCCGCTGGAGCATGTGCTCGCGCTCCGTCCCGATCACCTGGAAGCCGGGCTGGCCCTTGCCAAGGTCTTCATCGAGGCCAAGCGCGCCTCCGAAGCCGTGCTGGTCCTGCGCAAGGTCGTCGCCAGCCACGCGGACGACCTGAGCGCGTGGTCCGACCTCGGCTGCGCCCTGCTGGCGACAAGAGATTATGGCCAAGCGGTCGATGCTTTTGACCGGGCGCTGGTTCTGGGACCGACGTCGGCTGCGACTTATGCCAATCTGGCGCTTGCCTTGTTTGGCCAGGATCGTCTCGATGAAGCACTGGTGGCCTGCGATCGCGCCTTGGCGATCGAGCCGGACTCCAGCGTGGTGCATTTCAGCAAGGGCTGCATTCATTTGGCGCGCGGCGAATTCGGGCTCGGTTGGGAGAACTACGAGTACCGGTTCTCGATGGGCCGCAACAAGGGACTGCGCGAGGACATTCAGGCGCGGCCCTGGTGCGGTGAGGACCTGAAAGGCAAATCAATTCTCGTGCTCGGCGAGCAGGCCAACGGAGATTATATCCAATTCGGCCGCTACGCTTGCGCGCTCTGCGAACTTGGAGCCGACGTGTCGCTGTTCGTCCCCAAGCGGCTCAAGCGACTGCTGTCCACGCTGCCGGGAGCGGTGACGGTGCTCGACGCCATCGGCCCGCACATAAAGCCGGACTTTCAGATTCATCTGATGAGCCTGCCCTATCGATTCCACCAACTGGGATGGCCGATTCCGCCCGCTCCGTACCTGTCGGCGGAACCGGCCTTGCGCGAGCGCTGGCTTGCACGCGTTGGAAGCAACGGTCTCCGCGTCGGGATTGCGTGGCAGGGATGGACCGACGGCGGCGGAGCAGGTTGGCGGTCGTTCCGGCTCGAGCAGATGCAGCCGCTCGCCGCCGTGCCCGGGGTTCGGTTGATCAGCCTGCAGATCGGCACGGCAGCGGAGCAACTCGAACGGCTGCCTCCGGGCATGGTCGTCGAAACTCTCGGACCTGAATTCGATGCCGGGGAGGACGGCTTCATCGATGCGGCCGCGGTGATCGCATCGCTCGATCTCGTCGTGTGCTGCGACACAGGCCTCGCGCATCTTGCCGGCGCTCTGGGCGCCCGCACCTGGATCGCGTTGCTCGACACGCCGGAATGGCGCTGGCAGCGAGGAACGACGGAATCCCGCTGGTACCCGTCGGTGCGGCTGTTCCGCCAGCCGAGACCGAACGATTGGGGTAGCGTATTTCAAGCCATGGCCAAGGCACTCAGCGCCTTACAATAACATGGGCGACGGCCACTGAACCGCGACCGATCTGCGATTCGACCGCTAAGCGCCGGCTTGGCAAGCCGCAGAGAATTTTTGTCGGCGTCTCTTACGCGTGATGCGTACCGAGAGCCCGGTGAGCCAAGCCATCCGGTTCCCTGGAGGGTGTCCGCCAATAAGAAGCCAAGCAGCGCCGGCGAAATTGGCTTGGCTTTTGAAGGATCTGCGAAATAGCGGCTACACGACTACAGGAGACTAGTAAAGGACTGGGTTGTCGTAGGTAACATGGTTGTCGGAGGTGAGCCGGTCGTCGTAGGTGACGTGGTCGTCGTAGCGGACGTAGTCGTCGTAGCGGACGTGGTCGTCGTAGCGGACGTGGTCGTCGTAGGTGACGTGGTTGTCGTAGGTGACGTGGTTGTCGTAGGTGACGTGGTTGTCGTATGTACCGTGGTCGTCGTAGGCGACGTGGTCGTCGTTAATGTGGTTCGGCCTGAGGCTGTGGCAGCCCGTGCACGGCCTGTTGCAGACAGCATCAGCGCTACCGTTGGCGGCGTTACCGCTGCGAAACGCCCTGCTTTCTCAAGGAACAGACGGCGGTCTCGATCCGGAGCCGCGGCAGAATTGTCATGCTCGGACATGGCACCCGACACCCGTGTAGCTGAAAGTACGGCCAGACGAAGGTCTTGCCAACCCATTATAGAGTTTCGCACAGCACTGCGGCCGCCTGGCGTGGCGAACCGAATTCCATCTCGTAGTACTTGGCCTGATCGTGCCACTCCAGCAACGCGCCCACGTCTGCGCCGCAGAACCCTTCGGGCACATAGAGGCATTGCGTCAGCAGGCGCGTTAAACCCTCCATTTGGCGCAGCGGTCGGACGCTGGCCTGTGAAGCGGGTCGATAGCGTGGAAAGACCACGGCGGAAACTGTGAGGGCACCGCTCTCTACTTTAACTGGTAGAAACTTTACGAAGCAACCAAAACGATCATGCTCGATCGCATGACGAAGGCTCGGCTGCAATGGTTCGATCAAGAGATAACTGGCTGCCTTGATGCAAGGAGGCAGGGGCAGGCCTTGCCATGTCAGATTCCGATCGAGCAGCGCCATCTCGTCGGTCCGGTAGGACCACCCTGCGCCGGTGAGTGCGACGCTGAGTGTGGTCTTGCCGGAGCCGGATGGGGCCGGAAACAGAACGCCGCGGTCGCGCGCATACATGAGCGCTGCATGAAAAGTGAGAAAGTGCGGGACGCGTGGAAGCAAGCCTTGGACGATGCGGCGTTCGATCTCGGCGACGAGTTGCTCTGGTCCGGTCACGGCCGCCGGTTCACCTCCGCCCGACACCGCGAATTTCGCGCCGTCGACCTCCACCGAGATAGAAAGCGCGGCGCTGACGCAGTCGCCGTCGGACGGCGATTGCTTGAGGTGGCCGATCATGCTGTCTATCCGCCCGAGTGCCGCTTCGGGCGCCGAGATTCGGACGGTTCGGCCCAACAGTGCGTAATCCACTCCCGGACGCAGGGGGGATGGGCCGGCAATGGCTGGTTCGTTGGACCGGCCACTCGGCTCCGGCCGCTCCGCGCGCGATAATTGGTCAAGCGAGCCAAGCGCCAGCTCGATCCAGTTCTCCGCTTCTTCTGCGGACAGATTGAGTGCAGCGCGCAGTTCGCGTGTCATCGTCTCCCGGTCGACGCCGTCGCGAACGGCCAACCAGACGAATGCCGCCGTCTCATTCAGCGCGAAGAGCCGCTTGCCGGCCGCGTCGTAAATTACCGCACCGCCGTCGGTCGGATGAAACGACATGTCGGCGAACAGCGCTCGGAGATTAGAGGAGTTCACTCGCGGCGCCCTTGGCAAAGACTGCCCACGACGACAGCGGCCGAGCTTGCGTCGGCAGAGATTTGCAGCTCCAGATCGCCAAGCTCATGCGCGGTCGGAAAGACGAGTGCAGTGTTTGCCTGAAGCGCAAGCATCCGCACAGTGGTCGACGCGCCGCCGTCGCGGCCAAGCCAACGATCGGGCAAAGCCGCTACCACCGACGGTGACGCCTGTTCGGTTATCGGCAGCCAAATGACGAAGTCGAGCAAGCGCGTCGATCCCGCCGGCCATGGAAGGCGAACCGATCGCAGACTCGAAACGCGGCGGACGGCAAGATCGAGGTGGGTCTCCTTGAGATCTCCGTGCAGCAGGTAAGAACCGGCGCTGGACAACACTCGAACGAGGGCTTTGCCGGCCGCTTCCGGTAGCGCGTCTAGAGTAACCTCCTGCATTCCGCTGGGCTCGGCAGGTGGCGACAGAGCTGACGCCCCCGCAAGTTGTTCGATCGTTGCGGCATCGAAGACGGCCGCGTGCATGACAAACGGCGTCGGCGCCAGAAGTGGCGGCGCGTCTTCCTGCGATAAAGCGGGACCGCGAGGCGAGGTCTCCGCGCTCACGGGCAACCGCTCGATGGTCAGTGCGACCAGCGACGACCGCGACAAGAACAGGCGCTGACCGTTGCGAGCCTCAACCTGGATCAGCCCGTCCGGCGGCAGCGACGCATCGAGCTTGGCGCCCGGCAATGCCGAAACGAGCCCAAACACCATGGGGTCGTCCTCATCGCAGACGAACTCCCAATGATGCCCGCCCCTCAGGGACAATCGAATCGAAACGTCCACGTTCGCCCCCACCGCTGCTGCATCATACCAAGCGTCCTAACTGCCGTTCTGCCGGCGATCCAGCCCCGGAGTAGCGAAGACGGCATAGCCAGACAAGGAGGCGTGACACGCTTCGCAAGGGCCTGACAGGCACCGGCCGGCTCCGCTTAGTCGTCCTCGCCGCAGCGCAAGGCGGTCAGGGCGTCCAAGGCGATAGGATGGGGACGAGGCTTGTCACGGCCGCAGCGGGCGCTCAACTTCAAACAGGGGGATGCCATGTCTACGTCGATCCGCGAAGCGCGAGAGAACGACGCAGCGGCATGCGGCCGCATCATTCATGCGGCCTTTGCGGCGATCGCGGACCAGCATAACTTTCCCCGTGATTTTCCATCGACCGAAGTTGCCAGCGGCCTCGCCGCGATGCTGATCGGCCATCCGGGCTTCTACGGGGTCGTGGCGGAAAGCGACGGGCGCATCGTCGGCGGCAATTTCCTCGACGAGCGCTCGACGATCGGCGGCGTCGGCCCGATCACCATCGACCCTGCGGTGCAGAACAAAGGAATCGGTCGCCAGCTCATGCGAGCGGTGATGGAGCGCGCTACAGCAAAGCGCATGCCCGGCATCCGGCTGGTGCAAGATGCCTTTCACAGTCGCTCGCTCTGTCTTTATACCCGTCTGGGGTTTGCAACGCGCGAGCCGCTATCGGTGATGCAAGGGGCGCCGCTCAAGCTTAAGCTTCCCAGTTATGAGGTGCGGCCGGCCGGGAAGGCCGACATCTCCGACTGCAATGCAATGTGCCGCCGCGTGCATGGCTTCGACCGCGGCGCCGAGCTCGCCGACGCGGTGGTGCAAGGCACCGCCGCCGTTGTCGAGCGTTTGGGCCGCATCACCGGCTATGCCACAGACATCGGCTACTTCGCCCATGCGGTCGGCGAGAGCAACGAGGACGTGATGGCTTTGATCGGCGCCGCATCCGCCTTCAGCGGCCCCGGATTCCTGCTGCCGACGCGCAACCACGATGTGTTCTGCTGGTGCCTCGACCACGGTCTGCGACTCGTCAAACAGGCGACGCTGATGACCGTCGGCCTCTACAACGAACCGGCTGGCGCCTATCTGCCATCCATTCTGTACTGAGCGAGCACGATCCTGGGTGCAAGATGGGGATAACCTTTCTCGCGGAGGCCGTCATTGACGTCCTCTGCTCCAGCCCTGTTTCAACGGCCATCGCCAAACGCCTGCAATGCCGACACTCTTGATAGAGGCCGCCCGGCGACCCTTTCGGTCGCGGCGATTTCGGCGCAACATGGAATTTTGGATTAACAGGCGGAGGCACTGGCATTGCTTCCCTATTCGACGCTGAAAACCTTCCGGCCGTTGTTCGTCACGCCCTGTTTCGGCGAGAAGCTGTGCATGAATTACGTGCTCAGCATCATTCCGTTGCAGCGCGAGGCCATCGCCGCGCAGATGAGTTGCGATTTCCATTTCCGGCCGGGCGATAGCCTGGTGACGCGCGTGCGCAACGACTGCGTCGCTTTCTTTCTGTCGCAGCCGCAATACACTCATTTGTTCTGGATCGATGCCGACATCGGCTTCTCGCCGCAGGCGGCGTTTCGGCTGCTCTTGTCCGGTCACGACATCGCCGCGGGCGTCTATCCGCTCAAGCGCGAGGACTGGCCGGCCGATGGCGTGCCGGCCGGCACCACGCGCCGCAAATTCGAGGAATTTTACCAGCGCTACACGGTCAACACCGGCCGCGAGGGCGGGAGCGGGGTCGATATCGTCATCGACCGCGACGGCTTCATCAAGGTGCGGGAAGCGCCGACCGGCTTCATGTGCATCAAGCGCGGCGTGTTCGACCGGTTGATGGCGCGCTATCCGGAGCTCGCCTACGTGCCGGATTGGCCCGAAGGCACGGTGCCAAAGGGCAACGTTCATTTCCGCTTCTTCGACGTGATGGTCGATCCGCAGTCGCGCCGCTATCTGTCGGAGGACTATGGGTTCTGCCGGCTGTGGGAGGCGCTCGGCGGCGAGATTTACGTCGATGCCAATTCCAATCTCTCGCACTCGGGCGAGCGCCTCTATCGAGGAGACTTCGCCGCTACGCTGCGCGCCGCGCCCGCGCACGCCGTCGGCGCGCCGAAGGGACAGGCCATTCGCGTTTCCGGGCTGGACAACCTCAAGCCGAACCCTTGAGCAGACGGCCGCGCCGCATGGTTCGCGGCCGCAAGTGCTGTCGCAGCCATTCCGGCTCCAAGTCCGCCAGGGGCGGAATCACCCCGCCCGACGCTTTGCCCCGGTTCGAGAAGGCGCTCTCATCAATGACAAGAACCGCCCTCTCGTCTTCCGGTCCCGACATGAATCATAAAGGCCCCGCCGGGTTGGGCACTTGGGCATCCCGCCAGTTCGGAAAAAGTCAGCGGCACTCTCATCAAAGCTCACCTTGCAGCCCAATGTACCCGGTGTTCTCGGTACCGCCGCCGTTGCCGTAGCCGCCGACGAAAGCCATTGGGACGTTTGTGTCGAAGCGATACGACACCGAGAGGCCGAAGCCAGCCTGGCCTTCGAAGGTGGAGGCGCGGGCCTGATAGGACAACCGTCCCGGTGCCGACGGCATCGGCGCGTTCGCGGTGGCGACCGCGGCCGCAATGCCGCGGTTCGCCTCCACTTCATTGCTGTTGATCTGCGATTGCAGGCTGTTCGTCTCGGTGGAAAAGGTGCTGGCGACGCTGGAGAGCTGGCCGAAAGTCGCCGCATCGTTCGGGCCGACGCCGGGTGCGATGTTGGTGAGCGTGCGCAGGTTGCCGGGCGAGCCGAACGACACCGAGTTCGCGGTGGTCGCGATCGAGCCTTGGCCGATCGCGACGGAGTTCGTTGCGCCGGACTGGACCGTCGCGCCGGCGCCGATCGCCGTGCCGTTCGTCGCCAGCACCGTGGCGCTCTGCCCCACCGCCACCGCGTTGGGTGTCGTAGCGCTCG
>JASHOR010000038.1 GCA_030041005.1 Xanthobacteraceae bacterium | reverse complement strand
GCCGATCCCAAACTGCTTGGCTGCTTGGTTGCACGATAGTCCGCCACTCTCAACCGCAGCAACAACCCGCTTCCGAAACGCCAAAGGGTAAGGCTTGCCCATCCATGCTGGCCTCCATTCCAGCCAGCATGACGAATCAGAAACCAGCTGATTTGGGAATCCCAAATCGATTCAAGCTAAACTCATCCCGCTCTAGTCAGTGGCGCGGCAGTATCGGCCGCGGCTGCCGCGACCCGCGCGACGATGTGCTCGGGGAAGAGCGGCACTTCGTCGATCCGCACGGCAAAGGGCCGCAACGCGTTCTCGATCGCGGAGACGATCGCGGCGGCGGCGGGGATGACGCCGCACTCGCCGACGCCCTTGACGCCGAGCGGGTTGAGCGGGGAGGGCGAAATCTGGGTGAACACCTCGATCCTCGGCAGCTCCGTGGCGGTCGGCAGCAGATATTCCCCGAAGTTCGTGGTCAGGGGTTGCGCGTTTTCGTCGTAGGCCATTCGCTCGAACAGCGCATTGGCGATGCCGTGGATGACGCCGCCGACGATCTGGCCTTCGACGACCGGCGGGTTGATGAGGCGACCGCAATCGCTCACCACGACATAGCGCAAAAGGCGGACGCAGCCGGTATCGATGTCCACCTCGACTTCGACGCAATGGCTCGAATTGCTGTAGGCGAGCCCGACCGGCATGAAGTTGACGGTCTGCTCCAGGCCGGGCTCGATGCCCTTCGGCAGCGCGTAGCCGGGAATGCCGATAGCCTCGCGCGCAAGGTCGCCGAGCCCGATCGACAGATTCGAGCCGAGCGCGACGACATGGCCGTCCTTGAGCGCAAGAGTGTCCACGTCGACGCCGAGCAGATTGGCCGCGAGCTTGAGCGTCTTTTCCCGCACCGCCTTTGCCGCCAGGTGCGTCGATGTGCCGGCATTGACGGTCTGACGACTGGCGAAGCCGCCGTGGCCCATCGGCACGTAAGCGGTATCGCCGGCGACGACATTGACGTCCTCGGGTCGAACGTCGAATTGCTCCGCGGCGATCTGGGCAAGCATCGTCTTGGTGCTCTGCCCCATAGGCGCCGCGCCGGAATAGACCGAGATCTTGCCTGAACGGCCGACGCGCACGATTGCCGTTTCGAAGGGGCCGCGCCCGGTCCCTTTGATGCCGTTGGCGATGCCGATGCCGATGTAACGCCGCTTCGCCCGTGCTTCGCTTTGGCGCGCGGCAAATCCGGCATAGCCGGCGGCTTCCAGCGCCATCGCCTGGCACTTCGGAAAGTCGCCGCTGTCGTATTTGACCGGACTGCCGGCGCGCGTCTTCATCGGCGTCGCATACGGCATGGCTTCCGGCGGAACGAGATTGCGCCGGCGGATTTCTGCACGGTCGATCCCCAGCCTGCCCGCCGCCAGATCGAGCAAGCGCTCCATGGCGAACGTCCCCTGGGGATAGCCCGCGCCGCGAACCGGCATGGTCGGGACTTTGTTGGTCTCGACCGCAATCACGTCGAGATGATAGTTCGGCAATCGGTAGGGACCCGGCAGCGCCGTCGCCGAATTATACGATACGTTTATGCCCTGCGGCGTGTAGGCCCCCTGATCGTTGATCAGCGTGCCGCGCACCGCGAGCAGCGTGCCATGATCGTCGAGTGCGACCTGCAAGTCCCAATACTGGTCGCGCTCCTGAATCGACGTGAGAAAGTGTTCGCGGCGATCCTCGGTCCATCGCACCGGACGGCGCAGCAGCCGGGCCGCCAGCGGCACCACCACTTCTTCGGGATAGATCAGATATTTGGCGCCGAAGCCGCCGCCGACATCGGGCGTAATCACGCGCAGCTTGTCGTCGGCCAGGTCGAAGAGCTGGACCAGCGACAGCCGGATTTCGTGAGGGCTCTGGGTCGACGTCCATATCGTGGTCAGGTCTTCGACGGCATCGTAGCGGGCCAGCACGCCGCGGCCCTCCATCGGATGCGCGCAGCCGCGATGCTGACTGAGCGAGAGCGCGAAGACGTGAGCCGCCCCGGCAAAGGCCGCTTGGCAATCGCCGTAGGCGATCGAATATTTGACCAGAATGTTGTCGGCGCCGCGTCTATGGACGAGAGGGGCGCCGGGCCTGGCGGCGTCGCGGCAATCGGAAACGGCCGGCAACTCGGAATATTCCACGGCGACGCGCGACGCGGCGTCCTCGGCAAGGTAGCGATCCTCGGCGATGACGACCGCAACCGGTTCGCCCGCGTAGCACACTTCGTCACGCGCCAGAATGAACGGCGTTATATCCGAACGCAGGCCCTTGCTCGTCAACCCGACCAGCTCGGTTACCGATTGGCCGAGCGGTGTGCGATCGGCCGTCAGATGCGGGCGCAAATCCCGCAGCGTATAGACGGCACGAACGCCGGGCATCGCCAGCGCCGCGGACCGGTCGATCGCGCCAAGCGCGGCATGGGCGTAAGGGCTGCGGACGAAGGCCGCGGTCAGCGCGTCGGGCATCTTGATGTCGCCGACGAACGACGCCCGCCCGGCGAGGAGCGACGGGTCCTCCACGCGCCGCTTGCTTCGCATCCCGCCACCGAACCTTGGCGAAGGCGGCAGACTCATCGTGCGTGGTCCGCTTCTAACATGCGCATCCTGATTCGCGCGCCCTCATGCGAATGTTGGAATCAAAGGGCCGCCCGCAAATATCAGCCTTGGTGGAGCGTCGGATTTGACATTCGCTTCACGAGTTTGCGGCTGGCATCGCGGCGTTCAAGCATGAACGGCGGCCGGCGCCTTGGCCTGCCACGGCGCAAGCTTCGCTGCATTGCGGCCGGCCGTCCATCCGCCGACGAAACATTCCGCGAGATTGCCGCCGGAAATATAAAGATGGCCGAATACGCCGCCCAACTCGCCGGCGGCAAACAGTCGTGCGATCGGCTGCCCGAATGGATCGAGCACACGCTGGTCCGCGTCGTGCACCGGCCCGCCATGGGTGTTCGAGCAGACCGGCCATACTTCGGCAAAATAAAACGGCGGCGCCGCAATCTTCACCATCGACGTCGGCGGTCGCTTATGCACGCGATCGTCGCCAAGGTCGCAAGCGCCATTCCACGCGGCGATCGTCTCCTGCAAGACCGCTTCGTCGACCTTCATCAGCGTTGCGAGTTCGGCGATCGAATCCGCCCTGTGCAGGATCTTGGCTTCCAGTTCCCGCAGCGTCGCCTCGCTCCATGCGAATTTGAAGCGCCGGTCGTTGAACGTCGGAGAGACGATCGGATAGGTGCCGCGTCCCGCTTCGTCCATGATCATGTAGGAGGGAATGCGCAGGTAGCTCATGGTCGGGCCGTCGAATACCGCCATGCTCCGCCACGTCGTGTCCTGCGTATAAGGCTGGTATTCGTTCATGAAGCGTCGGCCGCGGCGATCGACGATGATCCAGGGCACTTTCACGTCGGGGCGCGCGGCCTCACCGGGGATCCAGTCGGGCAACCGCTTGGGACGGATGCCAAACGGGTAGGCCGGGTCGGGATGCCTGAAGCCATAGACGCCGTGGTAATGCCACATATGCCATAAGGCTGCGCCGACATCCTGCGCCATGCGGATGCCGTCCCCGGTGTTGCCCATATAGGCGGCGTTGAGAACCGGCTTCTCCTGCCAGTATTGCATCTGCAACTCGGGGCTCGCTTCGAACCCGCCGCAGGCGAGAATGACGGCGCGGCGCGCCTTGATATTGACGCGGCGGCCGTCGCGTTCGGCCTCTACGCCGCGGATCTCGCGCGGCGCGCCCGATGTGTCGGCCGCGCCGGTGATCAAGCGCCTGGCCGGCGTCGACAGCATGACGCGCAGCGTGCTGGCGCGGATATTGTCCTCGATCACCTTGAACAAGCGAACGCCCGCCGCGCGTTCGATCGGCACATAGCTCGACACGAACGGATAAGTCTCCGCCGGCTTGAATCCGGGCACGTGTTTGACGCTGACGTAGCCGTAGGTTTTGGAACCGGGAAGCGGATAATTGCCGTCGGCCTGTCGGTAATCCACCGTGGCGCCGCTCACGGCGCAGAGCGTCTCGAAATACGAGCGCATTTGCCGCATGCCGCCCGCCAGCGCGCGCAAAACGCCGTCCGGCGTGGTTCCGCTGCAGGTCGCGCGCAGATACTGGAAACCCTCTTCGGCGTCGTTCACGGTGCGGATGTTGCCGCCCGAGGTGATCGAGATGCCGCCCGGGTCGGGCATCTTTTCGATCAGCAGCGTGTCGGCGCCGGCCTTGCGCGCCTCGAGCGCCGCGATGGCGCCCGCATAGCCGTAGCCGACGACGACGACGTCGGCCTGTTCGTCCCACGCCTGTGTTGAAGCTGTCCCGCCCATGCCGATTATCGCGCCCTCTCAGCCGCGGCCAACGTGCTCACGATTGCTGTGCTCGATAGTTCGCCTGAAGCTGATGGTCGGCTTCCGCCTCGTCGCGATCGACTTTCACGTAGATCTTTCGGTCAACGATCTTGAGCGGATAGGTCTTGAGCGGAACAAAGGCCGGCGCGCTCATCGCCTTGCCCGTTCGTACGTCGAAGCGCCCCTGGTGAAACGGGCATTCCACGATGCAATCGATCAAGATGCCGTCGGAGAGATAGGCGCGTTCGTGGGTGCAGAGATCCTGCGTGGCGTAGAAGTTGCCCTTGGCCCGGTACACCGCGATCGCCAGCGGCCCTACCTTGATCTGGGCGATGTCTTCGTCCTCGAACTCGTCGGCATTTCCCGCGAAATGCCAATCCTCGGCCGTTAGCTCTGTCATTGCCGCGCCGCCGTATCAGTGAAGTCCGTTTTTTCAGTCGAGCGCACAAACCCAACTGGTGTCGACCGACTTGTTGTTGGCCTTGCGCGCGGCAATGATCTGGTCGGCCTGCGCACGCGAAACGATACAGTGCGCCCGCACCTCCCGATCGACCGCCAACAGGCTTTTCCCCATCGGGTGCAACCGCTCGCCCAAGAGCCTGTTGAGCGCCGGCAGCGCGAAGAACGGCGCCTGCGGACAGACGTGATGCTCGGAATGATAGGGCATATTCCAACACAGCGCCCGCATCAGGAAGCTTGCCTTGGTCGAGCGCGTATTGGTGCGCACGTCCGGTCCCTCGTCGCAGCCCTTGTGCTCGGCAATGCGCCAACAGCGCTGCAGCGGCTCGCCCATCATGCGCGGCAACAGCCAATAGATCAGCGGCGCAAAAGTGCCGAAATAGACCGCGAGCGCCGCCACCGAGCCGTACACCGCGATCATGAAACGCGCCTCGTTGTAGATGCGCGGCAGGTCGCCTTTGGGGATGTACCAGGAGTCCTGCGGCCGCATCGTTCCGAGCGCGTGTTTGGTAATGGCGACCGGAAACGTCGTCCAGAAACGCCAGCCGAGAACCTGCTCGACATAGTGCTGCCATGTCGTGGGGCTGGGCAGCACCATCGCCGGGTCTTTTCCCTGGATCTGCGTGTAGGTGTGATGCACCGCGTGACGATAGCGGTACCAGGTCGGCTGGCTGATATAGACGAGGCTGACCAGGCGGTAGGCGAATTCGTTGAGCCAGCGCGTGCGGAATGCGGTGCCGTGGCTGCATTCATGCATCGGCGCGAACAGGCACGCGAGCACGATGCCGTGCACGAACATGGCCGGGACGATCAAGAGCGTGCCGGAGGCGAGGTAAACCAGAAAACCGGTGCAGCCGATGGCGGAGAAATGTCCGCAGAGGTAAGCCAGCCCCATCAGATCGCTGCGGCGCGTGAGCTGCTTGCGGTCCTTCTTGTCGATCAGTTGGAACGGATCGAACACCATTTCCTGGCGTTTCATGGCGGGCTCTCCTGATCCGCTGGCAGTTTCGCAGGCGATCGGCTATAAAGCAAATTCAAAATGACAAGCTG
>JASHOR010000037.1 GCA_030041005.1 Xanthobacteraceae bacterium | reverse complement strand
TAGTCGCGTCGGGCTTCCTCCGCGGTAATCAGTCCATCGAGAACATCGTCGTGCACGCGCTGCGGATCGCGTGTGAACGGATCGCCGAAACCGCCGCCGCCCGGCAGGCCGAGGCAGATGGCGTCGCGCGCCGGCACGGTCTGCCGGCCCTTCGGCCGTATGGGACGGCCGGAGCGCAACGTCACCGCGCCGGCTGCCCCCGCCCCGCCGCCCTCGCGCCCGCGCGCCGGATTATTGACGCGCTCGAAATTGCATAACAACGCTATCGGATTGCGGCCGGCACCGCCGATCTCGATCGTCTGGCCAAGGCCGCCGCGGAATTTTCCCGCTCCGCCGGAGCTTCCGCGAAACTCGCGGCGATAAAAGATCACCGGCGCGATGCTCTCGGTCGCTTCCACCGGGATGGTGCGCACGCCCGACGGAAACGACGTGGCGGAGAGCCCATCCTTGCCCGGTCGCGCACCGGTGCCGCCGCAGTGAAAGATCACGGTCGAGAACATCGGCAGGTCGTTGGCGTCGGTGCCTTCTTCCACTTCGTCGACCAGCGAACCGCCGCCGAAGATCTGCGGGTTCCACAGCGACGAGGCGCCTTCCGCCGGCACGCCGCCGGCGATCGCCTGATGCAAGCATCCGGCAACGACATCGGGCAGCATCTGACCAACGGTGTGACGCGCCGCCACCGGCCACGGCCGTTTGGCGTTGAGCAGGCAGCCTTCGGGCGCGCTGATGGTGATCGGCGACAGCGAACCGGCATTGTTCGGCACGTCCGGCGCGACCAGGCATTTGACGCCGAACGCGGTGTAGGCAAGGCAATAATTGAAAACCACATTGATGCCGTAGCCGGAAGCCGGCGACGTGCCCTCGAAATCGACGTGGATGGCCTTGTCGGAAATCGTCAGCGCCGCCTTGAGCACAAGCGGCTTGTCGTAGCCGTCCATGGTCAGGGTGTTGCGATAGGTGCCTTGCGGCAATGCGCGGATGCGCGCGAGCGTCGCCTCGTACGACGCTTCAACGATCTGATCGCCGAGCCGATCGAGGTTGGCGATCTCGAACTCATCCATCATTTCGATCAGGCGCCGGCTGCCCTCGTCATTGCACGCCGCACAGGCATAAATGTCGCCCTCCACCTGGAGCGGCTCGCGCACGTTGGCGCGCACCAATCGCAACAAATCCTCGTTCATTAGCCCTTCGCGGGCGAGCGGCATGATCGGGATCGCCAGCCCCTCCTCGAAGACCTGCCGACCGTCCGGCCCCATGCCGAGCCCGCCGATATCGACGACGTGAATGGTATTGGCGAACAAGGCCACGGCTTCGCCGCGATAGAAGCTCGGCGTCACCACGGTGATATCGTGCAAATGGCCGGATGTGAGCCACGGATCGTTGGTGATGTAATGGTCGCCCGATTTCATCCCGGCAAGCGGAAAAACGTCGAGAAAATATTTGACGGCGTTGGCCATCGAATTGACGTGACCGGGCGTGCCGGTAACGGCCTGCGCGAGCATCCTGCCGTGCCGATCGAACACGCCGGCGGACAGATCGCCCGCCTCGCGCACCGACGTGGAGAACGCGGTGCGGATCATGGTCTGCGCCTGCTCTTCAACCACCGCGATCAGCCGGCTCCACATGATCTGCCGGTGAATTTGCGCCAATGCGGTATTGGAACGTTCGACCATGATGGCATCTTATGGCTGTGTTTCCGCCGTTCGCAAGCGGCACTGCCCGCGTTGCGCAATCGTGTCCTGCTCGTGTCCCGATTGCGAAGTTCGCATCATTATGCGGCACCCTCGTTTGCGAACTTCGGAATCGAAGGACACCAGCAACTTATTGATCTCGTGTGGCTTTGGTTCAGAACTCCGCATGACGGGGTCGCGGCAGGAATGATGCGGACTTCTGAACGCCACACTAGGAGGACGCAGCCTGTTGCGGTTCGACCGCCGACGGGCGGCGGAGAAGCTCGATATAACCGAAGCGGTCGATGCGCGCGTCGAAATCCGCGCCGACGACGGTTGAGGTTTCGTCCTCCGCGATCACGGCCGGGCCTTTGATGCGCGCGCCGCCTGCAAGATCGGCCCGCCAATAAGTCGGCATATCGATGAATGCCCCGGCGTCGGCTGCAAAGACCGGACGGCGCGCAAACGGCTTCGGCTCGTGCGGGTGCTCCGGCAGCGCCGCCGCCAAACGCCCTTCCGCCGGAGCGCGCAGCGAGAGGACCCAGCTCAAAATCTCGATATCGACGCCGGGAATGGAGCGACTGTAGAATCTCCGATACGCCCGTTCGAACAATTCGGCGAAGGTCGCGCGATCGGCCGCCGCGAATTCGCGCAACGGCAGCGCAACTGCGATTTCGTGGCCTTGGCCGCGATAGCGCATGAAGGCCGAACGCTGCTCGACAAGTTCGGCTTCGGGCGCGCCGCGGCGCACGACCGCTTCGGCCTCGGCCCGTATCTCGGCAACGAGCCGGTTGGCGGACGCCGCATCGAACTCCGACAGGCGCATCAGCCGGCCGCGCACGATTTCGTAGGCGACCGGAGCGCGCAGCAAACCAACCGCCGAACCGACCCCCGCATTGGCGGGAACGAGCACGCGATCGATACCAAGCTTGTCGGCAACGCGCGCGGCATGAAGAGGAGCCGCGCCGCCGAAGGCGATCAGGGTCCGCGACCGCAAGTCCTTGCCGCTCTCGATGGCGTGCACGCGCGCAGCATTCGCCATGTTCTCATCCACCATCTCGCTGATCCCGAGCGCCGCATGATCGACTGCAAGCTCAAGCGCCGCGCCGATCTGCGCGGCAACCGCGCTCGCGGCAGCGGCGCTATCGAGGGCGATCTTGCCGCCGGAAAATCTCTGCGGATCGATGCGGCCGAGAACGAGATCGGCATCGGTGACCGTCGGCTTGCTGCCGCCCTGACCATAGCAGACCGGCCCGGGCTGCGAGCCCGCGCTGTCCGGGCCGACGGCAATCCGCCTGAGCGCATCGACGCGGGCGATGGAGCCGCCGCCGGCGCCGATTTCCACCATCTCGATCACCGGAATGCGCAAGGGCAGGCCGCTGCCTTTGAGAAACCGATAGACGCGCGCCGCTTCCAGAACGCGCGCTGTCTGCGGTTTGGCATTGTCGATCAGGCAGATTTTCGCCGTCGTCCCGCCCATGTCGAACGACACCACCTGGTCGAGACCGTGCTGTGCGGCGATGCAGGCGGCGAAAATCGCGCCGGCCGCCGGCCCCGATTCGATCAACCGCACTGGAAACGCTTTGGCCGTCTGCACCGTGGTGATGCCGCCGCCCGAAGTCATCAGCAGGATCGGACAAACAAAACCGGCCCGCGCAAGCTCGCGTTCGAGCCCCGCAAGATAACGCCCCATGAGCGGCTGGATGTAGGCATTGGCGCAGGCGGTGGAAAAGCGCTCATACTCGCGCATTTCCGGCGACACCTCGCAGGACAGCGTGACGGCGACGTGCGGCAGGCGGCGCGCCACCGCCTCGCCGGTTCGGCGCTCGTGCTGCGGATTGGTGAAGCTGTGCAAATAACCGACTGCCACCGCCTCCACGCCCTGCGCCGCGAGCGCATCGATGGCGAGTTCAAGACTGTCTTCGTCGAGCGGTAGAAGAACGTTGCCTTGCGCGTCGATGCGTTCCCGCACCGCAAGGCGCAGGCGACGCGGCACAAGGGGCGGCGGCAGATCGATGTTGACGTCGTATTGCTCGAAGCGGTGCTCATGACGGATTTCGATCACGTCGCGAAACCCTTCGGTGGTCAGCAGCGCCGTCCTCGCTCCTTTGCGCTCGATCACCGCGTTGGTGGCGAGCGTCGTGCCGTGGATGATCAAGCCGATCTCGCGCGGCGCGACCCCGGCCGCCTGCGTAACCAAATGCAGCGCCGCAAGCACTCCCCGCTCCGGTTCGCCCGGCGTGGTCAAGGTCTTGGCCGTAAAGCGTCGATCGCCGACTTCCAGCGCCACGTCGGTAAACGTGCCGCCGATGTCGAGACCGAGCCTGATGGAAGGAGCGGATGTCACCGATTTCTTCGCAACAAATGGCGCGCTCGGAGAGATTCGAACTCCCGACCCTCAGATTCGAAGTCTGATGCTCTATCCAGCTGAGCTACGAGCGCGTGCGGCGCACAATAGAGATTTCAGCGTAAATGTCACCCTTTCCACCATTCTGACAGCTTCGATCCGCAAGCCTCTTTCGCGTTGCCCCGTCCCGCACCGCCCAAGGATCTTTCCAGCATCCGCGGTGGAACTTGCCGGCATGTCTTAGCCGTCGCAACAGAAGTGAGTCGCGCGTTGCAATAGCTGCCGAAAGTCTCGCCGGCCAGACGCGATATCAAAGCCCGTAACGGCGTGCCGCGAGCTTATCGTCCGGGCACGTCCGCCGCTTGCCGTTCGAGCCCGCCGGCGACGGATTGCATCTCCACGGGCCGCTTGAGCAGCCTGAACCGGTTCGGATCAAGCGCCGACGGCGCCTGGGGAGCGGCAGTTGGCTGGATGCTTGGCGCCGCCGCGCTCGCAGCCCGTAGTTCCTCGGCGGTGGTTGCACGCGGCTTGTTGACCCTGCCGCGCCATCGCTCGATGACGGCGGCCAGCGAGTTACCGTCGAACGGAGCCGGCGGCCCGCCCTGTTCGCCCATCGTGTCGCTTCGCGGCAGCATCTGCGCGGGCAGGTGTTTGAACTTCAACCGCGTCGGCAGCATCACGCCCTCGCCGAAGGCGAAGGCTTCGCCGGTGCCGAGCGACGGCAGGAAGGCAAGCAGGTTCGCGGCCGTGTCGGCAACCGCCGAGCGCAGCAACGCCTGATCGCGGTCGTTGGTCATGCGCATTGCAAACAGCGTACTGCACTGCGACAGTATCGTCGGATCGAGTTCGGCGGGCCGCTGCGTCACCAGGCCGAGAAACACGCCGTATTTGCGTCCCTCCTTGGCAATGCGCGAAATCGCGCGCCGGGTCGGCGCAAATCCCACGGAATGATCCGCAGCCATGTAGCGGTGAGCCTCCTCGCAGACGACCAGAAGCGGTGCGCTGCCGTCGCTCCAGAGGCCGAGGTCGAACGCCATCCGGCAGGTCACCGACACGATCGCATCGACCACCTCGGACGGGAACCCGGCAAGCTGCATGATCGTCATCGGCTTGCGGTTGGGCGGCAACCGGAACAGCATCGCCAGAATTTCCGCCATCGTGTCGCCGCCGACATTGGCGTTTTCGAACATGAAGGCGTAACGCGGATCGTTGCACACGGTCTCGATGCGCGTCATCAGCTTGTGATAGACCATGCGGGAAGCGCGATTTTCCAGCTTGCCCATGCGGGCGTCGAGCAGCGAGAGGAGATCGGCAATCCGGTAAGGCACCGGCACGTCGAGCGTGTAGCGCACGCTTGCGCCCTCGCCCGGCCTGGTGGCGAGGCGGCTGCTGAGCCCGATCTGCTGGGCATAGGATGACTTCGCCAGGGGAATGACTTCGGACAGGAAATCGACCTCTTCGTCGAGACCCGGCCGTCCACCAAAGAACACGTCGACGATCTCGTCGAAGTTGAACAGCCAGAACGGCAGCTTGACGTTGTTCGGATTGAGCACTTGCGCGAGCTCGCCGAAGCAGCGGCCGTATTCGTTGTGCACGTCGAGCATGAGGACGCGCAAATCGGGGCGCGCCTGCAGGATCTGCTGCAGCAGGAGCGCTATGGCGCTCGATTTGCCGACGCCGGTGGTGCCGAGCACCGCAAAGTGCTTGCTGAGCATCTCGTCGACGTCGATGCCGGCCGGAATGCCGCCGTCCTGGTGCAGCCGTCCGACCTCGATCAGCCGCGAGCTGGAATTCTGGAAAATGAGTCGGAGCTCGCGCGAGCCGATGAACACCACCGGATCGCCCATGCCGGGATAGGAAGTGACGCCGCGCTGAAAATATGCGGTGCCGGCTTCGCCCGAGCGAATTTCGCCGATCATGTCCAGTTGCGCCACTGCCGCATCATGGTCGCTCCTGCCCGCCTCCGTGCGCATCGACACGTCGGTGATCAGGCCGACGATGAGGGCATTCCCCACGGCGACGCCGAGAAATTTGCCCACCGTGACGCGCTTTTCATCCGGGCCCTGCGGCGACATGGCCGGAATGCCGACGCTTGCTCGCGAGCCGCGTACCGAAACGATGCGTCCGAGAAGCTCGACCGCCGGCGCTGCCGCGCCCGCCGATTGGACATCGCTGTTGAGCAAGGGCCTCTCCATGCACGAAAACGCCATGCCTGTGCCGGCCTCTCCCCCCTATCGGCTTCCCCTGGAGATTCAGTTAATGCAGCCGGGCAATAGGGCGACATGACGCAGGCGGAACGGACGCTTGCGAAGCGGCTTCCGGCGCCGCTGCGAAAGCAACGCTCTCTCGCATTAAGGAGGCGTTAGTACTCGACCAAACGAAGCTCGGAAGAACCCGTGTCTTTCAGCGGCGCAGCGGGGTGCGCAATCGCGAATTTCTACCGCTGCGCGCAGCATCGACGGTTCGCCGTGACGGCGCGAGTTCCTCCAGGAAGATCGGCTTGGCGAAATAGTAGCCTTGCGCGTATCTGATACGGGTCGCAGCTTGCAGGAACGCAACCTCCTCGAAATCCTCCACGCCTTCCGCGACCACGGTCATGCCCAGCGCATCGCTGAGCGCTTCGATGGCCTTGAGCACGCTCTGGCTGCGCGGGCGCTGGTGAATACCGGTAATGAACGAGCGGTCGATCTTGATTTCGTCGGCGGTGACGTCGGCAAGCGTGGCCAGCGATGAATAGCCGGTACCGAAATCGTCGACCGACACCCGCGTGCCGATCTCGCGCAGCATCGGCAGAAAGTGTGTCTGGAAGCGGCTCTTGGCCAGGAACGCCTCCTCCGTGACCTCGACCATGAAGCGCGTCGCGCGATTGGTCGCTTTCAGCTCCTCGCAGAATCCGCTCATGAAATTCGGGTCGCTCGCCTGCTTTGCAGCGACGTTGATGCTGATGGTCGCCTTCGGCCCGAAAGCATCGTCGAGCAAATCCATCGATCTGACGATCTCCGCCAGCGCCAGATACGTTATGTCGTCGATCAACCCGAGCTGGATTGCCAGCGCGATGAACTGCCCCGGGCTCTGGATCACGCCGTCCTCATCGCGCAAGCGGATGAGAGCCTCGACGCCGACGACTTCCTGCGTGCGGATATCGACCTTCGGCTGAAAGGCGCAGCAGAAGCGACCATCGCGTACCGCCAGCCGCAGCCGCTGCTCCTGCGCCACGCGCGCCGTCATGGCCCTTCCCATGTCGGTATCGAACATCGCGGCCGCCCCCTTGGTCGCTTCCTTGACGCGGTACATGGCGGTATCGGCTGCCCGGCGCAGCGCCTCGTAGCTGAGGCCATGATCGGGATAGGCGCTCACTCCGATCGACGCCGAAGTCAGAATCTCGTAACCCTCGATCAGAAAGGGCTCCTTGAGCTCCTTTATAAGATTGACGATCAGATTCTCCAGCTCGTCCTCGTTGTTGAGCGGATCGAGAACCAGAAGAAACTCGTCGCCGCTGATGCGGCCGATCAGATCGGATGGGCGAATATGTGCCGCAATCCGCTGCGCGACTTTGAGCAAGAGAGCATCGCCCACCGCATGGGTGTAGTAGTCGTTGACGTGTTTGAAATTGTCGATGTCGAGAAAGGCCAAGGCAAAGCGGCGCCGGCTTTCGCCGTTGGCCAGCAATTGCCGCACCTGCTCCTGAATCAGCGCCCCATTAGGCAATCCCGTCAGCTCGTCGAAATAGGCGCGCTTCGACAATTCCATTTCGTTGCGCCTGCGTGCGGTGATGTCGAGGGAAGCCGAAACGAGGAGCGATCGATCGCGGACCCTGATCGGTCTTTTGCAGATCAACAGGGTCCGTTCGTCCGCCGCGCCCGGCAAGCCGATCGAGCGCTCCTCCGTCTCTATTGCAGCCGCGGCGTCGCCCGATTCGTCTTGCCGATCGGACTCTTGCCGATCGGACTCTTGCCGATCGGGCTCGCAGTGCGCTGCGCCGCCGCCTGACGCGTCGAACGCGCCGGAGAATTCCACGGCCATGTCATTGGCTAGCATGACGGCGCCGCCTTCCGACTGCACCGTTATGCCGACCGGCAGCAAAGCGATGATCGCATTGAGCACTTCGACGGCGCGGCGCGAATCCGTCCCGCTCTGCTTCGCCTCGTCGAGCAGCAGGCGCAGGCGCGCTATTTCGGAAGCGTGTTCGGACTGGTCCATGCCGTTATTCGCAGCGGTGCCGCAGCTTGCAAGCTTCGCGCTTGCCAGGCTCGAATGGCTTAGTTTCCGGCCCAGTCTAGAACGGTGAGAAGAACGAAAATTTAAGGCCCGCGGCCATCCCGCCCACCGGCCGCGCTTGTTAAGCGTTTCGTAACCAAGCGCAGCCACTAGGCGAACGAACGCGCCCGCGACGCGCCGCCGAATCAGTTCCGGGCGGCCGCGCGCCTGACATCTCCCATAAATCTGGCGCCGATCTCATAGCCGAGCCGCCAGACGACCCGGTAGGCGCGCTCCGTTGCATGCAAATCATCGCCGGAGAGAAGCAGGACGAACTCGTTGGGAATTTCGAGTCCCTCCACATGCAATCGCACACCGCTGTCGGAAATATCGGTGACGAGGCAGTCGCGCGGCAACGTGCCAGCCCCAACCTGGATCTTGGCCATCCGGTTGAGCAGGCGACGCGGCGAGAGTCGGCGGTCGCGGCCTTTTCGCATGATCCTCCAGCCCCTCGATGGGTCGCCCGCGGCGACGCAATTTGTCAGCGGAAGTACCTACACGTCGCCTGTTGCGCGGGGCTTAAGGTCCTGGCTCGGATTTTCCCGGTATTTGCCCAAACCTGAGGTGGAGAAAGCGCCGCGCACACCGCCTGAGCTGGGCGGATAAAGCGGAACCCCACCGCCGGACGAGGATTGTCCTCAAGGAGTTAGGAACAGCGCTGTCATGGGCAAAGACGACGATACCGACCACACCGTCTCCGGCGGAACTGAAACGACCCAACAACAAACCGGAGCCACACATGAGGAAGTCCTCGCCGCCAAATTGCCGGTACAGGAAAAGCAGCAGCCGGACCCGATGTCGCAACTGAGCGTCGGGCGGCTTGGCGCCGGCTCTATGGCACTGGCGGCGCTGGCTTGCGCGGTCATTCTCGGCGTCGTCCTGTACGGTCTCAACAGTCCGGCTCCCAACCCGCAGAGCACCACCCCGCCCGCGGCGGCTCCCGCAGCGTCAGGAGGAACTCCCGGTGCGGCGAAACCACCTCCACAGCAGAGCAACAGCAACAGCCACGGCTGACCGACCATCGCCGTCGTGACGACGGGTCAACGCTCGAAGGCGTCATCGATCGGTACGCGATAGCCATTGGCCAGACGATTTGTTTCGTTGGCCATGCCGACGATCGCCATCAACTCGCCGAACATCTCTTCCGTCATTCCGGCCTTGCGCGCGGCGGCGCCGTGGCTGGCGATGCAATAGGCGCAGCCGTTGGTCACGCTCACCGCCAGGTAGATCATCTCCTTGGTGCGCGCATCGAGCGTGCCGGGCGCCATGACTTCCTTGACGCTCTCCCAGGTGCGCTGCAGAGTTGCCGCGTCGTGCGCCAGGTATTTCCAGAAATTGTTCACCTCCTCGACCTGCCGCGTGCGTTTGATGTCGTCGAACACGGCGCGGACCTTGGCGTTGGCGTCGCGATATTCGATCGGTGAATGGGCGCTCATCACTTCCTCCTTACACGCCACGTCAGCGCGCCTCGGGCAACCGCACCACTCGGGCGCCAGTTCACCAGGAAGACGCTGGCGGCGCAGATTGCCATGCCGACAAGCGAAAGCGGCGAGAGCCGCTCGTCGAAGAATAGCCACGCCATAAGCGCGGTCACCGGCGGCGTCAGATAGAAAAGACTGACGACGCGGGTCGCCGCAGATCGGCGAATGAGAAAATACAGCAGCCAGATCGCGCCGAACGACAGTACGAATACCAGCCAGAAAAGCGCGAAGAGCAGTTGCGGCGTCCACTGCACGGTTCGTGTCTCGAACACGAACGCGCCCAGCCCAAACAGAACTCCGGCCGCCGCATATTGCAACCACATTCCCGTGCGCATATCGATCCCGCCGCCGAAACGCTTCTGATAAAGCGTGCCGACGGTGATGCCGATCAGCGCCAGTACCGCCGCCGGCCAGGCCAGCGGCCTGGTTTCGCCGGCGGCGATGTTCTCGCGCACGATCAAATAAACGCCGACGAGACCGAGGGCGAGCCCGAGCCATTGCCGCGGCAGCACGCGCTCGCCGAGCCAGCGATTGGCAAGCGTCGAGGTCAGCACCGGCTGCAGACTGACGACGAGCGCTATGAGCCCTGCCGAAAGGCCATTCTCGATCGAGACAAAGACGCCGGCGAGATAGCAGCCATGCACCATCAGCCCGGTCAGAATGCTGTGTCGGATGCCGATGCGGTCGGGCCACTGCGGCCTTGTGACAAGGATGACAATGCCGAGCAGCACGACCAGCGCCGCCATGCGCATGGCCAGCAGCGTCAGCGGTTCCGCATATGCAAGGCCGAATTTGGCGCCGATGAAACCCGACGCCCACAGAATCACGAACAGGCCCGGCGCGGCGCCGATGACGAGTTGTTCGAGCGTACGTTGCATGTCTGGAGTGGCACTTCTTGTGGAAACGGCAGCAAGCGCAGGCACCGCCGCGCGTCCGAACGGCGCCGTCATCGGCGCACCTGAGCCGACGTCATGCCCCCGAGATCGAGACAATGCCCATGATCGCTTAGCACGTTCGGGACGAATCCCCTCGGCACACTCCCTTGACGCTCTCTTGACATGCTCCCTTGGCAATTCGTTCATCGTCTGTTCCTATGATCCGCTGAGTCGCCGGCGGAGACCTCACTTGCATCATGTGACGGACCCAGCACGCGGAGACGCGGGGCGATGACCCCGTCGTACCTGCAAAAGCTCAACCCGCAGCAGCGCCGCGCCGTCGAACACGGCGGGCACGCGATTGCCGATTGCGGCCCGCTCCTGATCATCGCCGGCGCCGGGTCCGGCAAAACCAGCACGCTCGCGCACCGGGTGGCGCACCTCATCGTCAATGGCGCCGATCCGCGCCGAATATTGCTGCTCACGTTCTCGCGGCGAGCGGCAGCCCATATGGGTCGCCGCGTCGAGCAGATTGCCGCAGCCGCGATGCGCGATCAGCCAGGCGTGGCGACGGCGGCCGTTCCCTGGTCCGGCACCTTCCACGCGGTCGGCGCCCGGCTTTTGCGGGAATATGCCGAGCGCATCGGGCTCGATCGTGCATTCACCATTCACGACCGCGAGGATTCGGCGGACCTGATGAACCTGATCCGCCACGATCTCGGCTACTCGCGAATGGAACGGCGCTTTCCCGCGAAAGTCACCTGTCTCGCCATCTATTCTCGCGTCGTCAATGCCGAGAACGATCTTGAGGAGGTTCTCGGCGGCCATTTTCCATGGTGCGCGGACTATGAGTCGGAGCTGCGCGCGTTGTTTGCCGCCTACGTCGAGGCAAAGCAGCGCCAGCACGTGCTCGATTACGACGATCTGCTGCTCTATTGGGCGCACATGATGTCGGAAGCCGCGCTCGCTGCCGACGTTTCCGGCCGCTTCGATCACGTCCTGGTCGACGAATACCAGGACACCAATCGGCTGCAGGCGGCAATTCTGCTCAGGCTCAAGCCCGATGGCAAAGGCCTCACCGTGGTCGGCGACGATGCGCAATCGATCTACTCCTTTCGCGCCGCGACAGTGCGCAACATCCTCGATTTTCCCGGCCACTTCAGCCCGCGCGCCGAAGTCGTCACGCTTGAGCACAATTACCGATCGACGAAGCCCATTCTCGCCGCCGCCAATGCCGTCATCGATCTCGCCGCGGAGCGGTTCAGCAAAAAACTGCGATCCGACCGCGCCTCCGCCGAGCGTCCGCTGCTGGTCTCTACGGCCGACGAGAGCGAGCAGGCGCGCTACGTGGTGGAGAAGGTCCTGGAGTCCCGTGAGTGCGGCCTGGCGCTCAAGTCGCAGGCGGTGCTGTTTCGCGCCTCGCATCACTCCGCTGCGCTGGAACTGGAATTGACGCGACGCAACGTCCCGTTCGTCAAATTCGGCGGCCTGAAGTTTCTGGAAGCGGGCCACATCAAGGACGTGCTCGCGTTCTTGCGCTTTTGTGAAAATCTGCGTGACCGCGTGGCCGGATTTCGCGCGCTGCAGATTCTTCCCGGCGTTGGACCGGCGACCGCAGGGCGGGCGCTTGAGGCCGTGGCCGCCGGCGGCGATCCTGCCGGCGAACTTCTCGCCATGTCGCCGCCGAGCGCGGCCCGAGCCGACTGGCCCGATTTCGTCGACACGCTCCGCCTTGTGCGCAGCGGAGCCGCCGGATGGCCGGCCGAACTCGACCTCGTGTGCCGCTGGTACGAGCCGCATCTGCAGCGCCTCCACGACAACGCCGCCGCGCGCCAGGCCGACCTCGCGCAGCTTGCGCAGATCGCGCACGGCTATCCGAACCGCGAGCGCTTTCTCACCGAACTCACGCTCGATCCTCCCGGCGCGAGCAGCGACGAGGCCGGCACGCCGCTCCTCGACGAGGACTATCTGATCCTGTCCACAATCCACTCGGCCAAGGGACAGGAATGGACATCCGTGTTCGTGCTCAACTGCGTCGATGGCTGCATTCCGGCGGACCTTGCCACCGGCACCAGCGCGGAAATCGAGGAGGAACGCCGCCTGCTCCATGTCGCCATGACGCGCGCCAAAGATCACCTGCATCTGATCGTGCCGCAGCGCTTTTACGCGCATTCGCAGCGGAGCGACGGCGACCGGCACATGTACGCCGCGCGCTCGCGGTTCATTCCCGCGAACATCCTGTATCTGTTCGAACGCCGCACTTGGCCGCCGGCGGTGACGGTTCCCACCGCCGCGCCGAACGCGTCCAAGCCGGTCGATATCGCCGCCCGCCTGCGCCGAATGTGGAATTGACCGCCGATCCGGCCAGTGCCCGTCAGCCAATTCGACTCGGTATTTCCCTTTCGCGTTCATCGGCCGAATACCACACTTTTGCATTGCCGAGAACCGCGCCGGCGCTTCGTGGTTGAATATCAGCCAGAGTTGCCGCGGGCCGATGAATACGGCCGCCAAAAAAACGGAGGAGAGCGGGCGATGGACCGTACGATCACCATGCTTATTGCCGACGACTCCCAGGTGGCGCAGCAGATCCTGGCCGATGCCGCACGGGCCTCGAAGCTGCCGCTGCGCTTTACCGCGACGGACAACGGCCGCGAATGCCTGACGCTGCTCAACGGCGCCAATATCGATCTCGCCTTCATCGACGTGCACATGCCCGAACTCTCCGGCACCGAGGCGTTCTGGTCGGCGCGCAAGCAGGGCATCCAGACCTTCGTCACGCTGATGTCCAACCCGCCGGCGGCAGAGGCGGTCGACCTCGCCGTCAAACTGCGCGCCTACGAATTTCTGTTCAAACCGTTCACCGTCGATGATGCACTCGGGATCATGAAGACCTTCGCGCGCATTTCGTCGCCGACCAGGATACTGATCGTCGACGACTCCTCGACGGTGCGTCAGATCGTGCAAAAGGTGGTCCAAGGCAGCGTGTTCAATTGCGAGATCACCGAAGCCGGCGACGGGGAGACCGCGCTGACGTTGTGCCGAACCACCGAATTCGACGCCGTCTTCCTCGACCGCAACATGCCTGGAATGGACGGCTTGTCGACCATGAAGCGGCTGCGACTCATCCAATCGTCCGCGAAGGTGGTGATGATGTCGGCGGAGGCCAATCTCGCCAAGGAGCATCAGGCGTTCGACGCGGGCGCCTGCGCCTTTTTGCAGAAACCGTTCCATTCCGCGGACGTCGACAGGGTGCTGCACACCGCATTCGGTTTGCGCTCGCCGAACCTGAAACTCGCCGCCAACGAGCCGAATTTCGACGTTGCCATCGAAGGATCCACCATTCGCCTTGCGCACAAGGCAACCGGCCACATCTTCGAATATCTGTGGTCGCAGACGCCGCCTTATCTGCGTAACGCCGTGGTCCGGATCGCCTCGACCTGCACCATTGCGCCCGGCCGCGTGGCGCCGGTCGCCCAGGAAACCGCCCTGCTGCAACTGCGCACAGCGCATCTGCTCGCGGCGTAGTTGGGCTTACGCCGCGAGCTCTTCCGCCAGCGCGAGCAGATCGCGCGTGCGGGTGACGCCGGACGGCCAGCTTTTATCGAAGTCGGCGATCAGCGGCTTTAGAATGGCATCCTTCATCGCCGCTTTCAGCTTACCCTCGTCGGCGAACTGATAGACGGCGTAATGCACGCCGGCGTCCGCCGTGCTCCAGAACCGCCAAGCCTTCTCCGCCGCAAAATCCTTGAGCGCCATCGGCAGGTGATGGCTCGAATACCATCGATCGAATTCTTGCCGCAGCGGCTCTTCGACCACCGCGCGGACCATGAAATACGCCTTGGGCATGCTTTTATCCTCCTCGCTTTTCCGTTTCCGGACAGGCGCGCTCCGACAGGCGCGTGTCGCACACTGCGACGGTTCTCAGATAACGCATCCACCGATCGACCTGCTCCTTCGTGGGCTCGAACTTGAAGGCTTTCGGCGCCACGTAGAAGCTGTCGTTGCGGCTATGCCGCCTCAAGCCCGCCATGAGCGTGTGCTGCCTCCGTCGCTTCCTAACACTTGCCGGGCACGGTCTCACGGCCATCGGTTTCCGGCTGGATGCGCAACGCCTTGGTCAGCAGGCCGTTGGCGTAATAGCTGCCCACCGTATAGGTGAGTTCGACGATTTCCTCCGGCGTGAAATATCTTTCCAGCGCTGCGAAAGTCGGATCGTCGACGTCGCCGCCGTGCGCCATCTCTTCGGCATAACCGAGCACGG
This sequence comes from Xanthobacteraceae bacterium, assembly GCA_030041005.1. GTDB lineage: Bacteria > Pseudomonadota > Alphaproteobacteria > Rhizobiales > Xanthobacteraceae > BOG-931. Next base: position 1,238 of record JASHOR010000037.1, on the reverse strand, counting down.
CGCGCTGCCTGTCGTCGAACAAGGTCGAGGACTGCCAATGCGGCAGCGCCGCGAGCTGCGCATCGCTGTAGCCGCACATCTTGAACAGCGGGATGTGCTGATTGATCTCGTATTGCGATCCGACGATTTCGGCCGTGCGCATGATGGTAAGCTCGAGCAGCTTGCGCGGCGTCTTGGCATCGAAGCGAATGGTGAAGGCCATGGTCGAGGCGGCGCGTGCGAATTTCGGCGCGTGGCCGGTGGTGATCTGCAGATTGATGATGGCGCCGCCCTGGGCGCGGCGCTTGGCGAACATCTGCTGCAGAATCGGATCGAGCGGCTGCGGCAGCGGCGGCAGCCGCGACACTTTTCGCTGTTCGGGCGGAACGTGCCGATCCTGAGCGTGAAGCGGCAGAATCGGCGCCAATAGCGCCAGCGCCAGTCCGATGATGAAAGCCCGCATGTCACCTCCCCTTTTCCGCCTGCGGCTCCGGGCCGCGAAATGTTTGGCGGCATCTTACCGGGCCGCCGTCGGCGACGGGAGTAGGCGCACAGGTGATGCGATCTCCCGATGCGCATCTTCTTCCCCTCCCCGCGCGAGCGCAGCGAGTGGCGGGGAGGGGGAAGCAAACAAAAAGTGCCCCCACCCCTGACCGGGGTCCCCATCGCGCGTTGCGCGATGGGGTGCCCCGCCTCCCCGCCGCTCCGCGGGGGGAGGGGAAATAAAATCCCGTTCTCGCGGTGCGTTGTCGCGCATCCGAGTTTTGCTCACGAACGGCACGAAAGCTTTGCCTCTCCAGCAAAGAAGGGAGGCGGAGCGCCGGAAGGCGCATGCGATAATAGTCCGCGCCACACGCTCGGGCGTTACCGTCCGAACGTGCCGCGGGCGCGGACGCGCGCCACGGACGATCCCCTTGCGGAAACCGCCCGCCGCGGGCGCGCTCGCCTTTCGGCGCTCCGCTGCGGCTCTTGTCCCGGCAGCCGAACGCCAAGGACTCGATCCAGGCCGCGCTTCACGCGATGAAGGTGCGAAGGCGTTACCTTCGCCCCTTGAACCGCGCTTAAGCCAGGCACCTGGCGCGCCGGTCTTCATGCCGGCGGGGACGATGCCCGGACCGCCCGAGTCCGGGGTTACGAGCCCCGGCCGCGGGAACCGCGCTCGCTCCACCTTCAGGATCGCTTCCGGAATGGGCCCTTCGATGAGCGAGCGGCGGCGCTTCTACTGATCGCGCCACGCTTGTCAAGCATTGTCGCCGGAT
>JASHOR010000036.1 GCA_030041005.1 Xanthobacteraceae bacterium | reverse complement strand
ATTTTCAAAATGCAAGTCCGGGCGCCGACAAAGAAGCGAACTGGCTTCCCGCGCCGACAGGTCCATTCAGCCTGACTATGCGATTGTACGCTCCCAAATCGGACGCGCTGACCGGCAAATGGAATCCTCCGCCTGTCATGCGGCTGTAGTTATCTTCCGGGCCTGGGCGCTCGATCGAAGGTGCCGACGAGAACAAGCACGAGCAGAAGTAGACCTAAAACCCGCCGGATCTACCGAGCCGATCCAGTGCTTGACCTGGGTCGGATCCTTTTCGTCCATGTAAAAGAAATGCGTCATTGTAGGTCTCACGGGCTTGATGCTCGGATCATCGAATTTCATGACAACCCTGCCATGAAACACCTTCAGCAAGGGGCTGTCCCAATACTCCACGACATCGTGATGCACGGCAAACCCCTTCCTCGATAAACTGACGCAGGCTACCTCGGATCGCCCCGCGTCCGTGCATGGCCCGCTAAGCAGACTTGGCCCGATGTGATTGGCTGACGACGCAGTCCCTCTCGAAGCGGTCTCTGCCCGGAATTCTAGGGCCCACAAGGAGAAGCGCTTTGCGGGCTGGACCATCAGTATCGCCGTTCTTGTGTCAATTGGGCGCGAGCCCTATTGTGCGCGGTCCAACATGGAGACGGAAATGCCTACAGGTACCGTGAAGTGGTTCAATCCGACAAAGGGATACGGGTTCATTCAACCTTCGGGCGGCGGCGGTAGGGACGTGTTCGTCCACATCTCAGCGGTTGAGCGGGCCGGCCTCAGCTCCCTCAACGAGGGGCAAACCGTAGAATACGAGATCGAGAGTAATCGCGGGAAAGAGTCCGCGGTGAACCTCAAAGTCAGGTGATCGTTCCAAAGCGGAACCTGTTGAGTCTACCTGCGGCAGCCACACTAGTGGCCCGATTCCGGAGTTCGCATCATTTTGCGGCACGCTCTTTTGCGAGCTTCGGAATCAAAGGACACTAGCAATTTTATGATTCTAGTGTAGTTTTGGTTCAGAAGTCCGCATGATGAGTTTGTCGCGAGGATGATGCGGACTTCTGAACCACCACACTAGCCTGCCCGCATTCGCTTTTCTCATTGCAGCATGGCCGCCAATTTAATCGAAGCACAGGGTCCCCAAATTGAATTGATAATCGAGGCGGCGCGACATCGCCGGCGGCAGCGGTGCACGTCAAGGCGCCGAAATTGGGAGTGACATGCAGCTACAGGACCAAAACATCATCGACCTCAGCCTCGAGCTGGACGCCAAGAATTTTGCGATGCGTACGCCGGCGGGATTTAAGAAAGATATGCAATTCGAGATGGAGGTCATCAAAGAGCATGACGCGGCGGGTGGAGCTGGGCAGATCGTGCGCGGCGTCCATATGCGGCTGCATGCGGGAAGCCACGTCGACGCCCCCGAGCACAATGTCAGAGGCGGAACGCAAATTCATCAACTGCCTTTGACGCTCTTCATCGGCGACGCGATCGTAGCCGATTTACGCGATAAGGTGCCGGGCAAGGCAATCACCGAACGGGATTTGGCGAGCCGGCTCGACAATCGCATCCGCAAGGGCGACCGCGTGCTGTTGCGCACGGATCATAACAACGCCTATGACGGCGGCTCCGAGACCTGGATGAAGAATTCGCCCTACCTGACGATCGGTGCGACGCGCTGGCTGATCGACAAGGGCGCCGTCATTGTCGGTTACGATTTCTACCATGGCAACGACGAGCCGGGCGCACCGCGGGTCTTTCACAATTCGCGCACGCTCAGCGAACACGGCATCGTCACCATGCCCTATCTGAAAAATCTGGACCGCATTTCGAAGGATCGTTTCACGCTGATCGGGTTCCCGCTCAACCTGATCGGAGCTGAAGCTTCTCCGATCCGGGCCGTCGCCCTGATCTGAACACCGCGGCGAATTTGGATTTCCCGGGGAGGAAGGCAGTGAGAGTAACCAAGATTGTTGCCGTTTGCCTCGCCGCACTGGCCGGCCTCTGGCTGCCGGCGCGCGCGCAGGATCGATATCCGTCGCGTCTGATCACCATTATCGCGCCGATCAGCCCGGGGACGGCGATCGACATTTTGGCGCGCCTCTACGCCGAAAGGCTATCCAGCAAGTTCGGCTGGCGGGTCGTCGTCGAGGATCGCCCGGGCGCCGCCGGCGCAGTCGGGGGCGAATACGTGTCGCGCGCCCGCGCCGACGGCTACACGCTGATATGCGCCAATTCCGGACTGACGTTCCTCAAATACACCAACAAGAACCTGAAATTCGATCCGCTAACAAGCTTCTCGGGCGTCGCGATCGTCGGCCAGGCGCCTGCCGTCGTGACCGTGTCGCCCCAGCTTGGCGTTAAGGATCTCAAGGCGTTCATCGCCTTGGCGAAAGCGAAGCCGGGAACGCTCTACTACGGCTCGGCGGGCGTAGGGAGCGCGACCCATCTCGCCGGCGCATATTTCGCGCAGCAAACCGGCACCGACCTCGTCCACGTTCCCTATACCGACACTACGGCGATCCTTTCGGACCTGCTCGGCGGACGGATTCAAGCTTCGTTCGTTCCGGCCGCTTTCGTCGCTCCCCTCCTAAAGGAAGGAAAGCTTCGCGCTCTCGCCGTCGCCGGGGATGATCCGCTGACGGAGCCGGTCAAGATACCGACCGCGATATCACAGGGCGTCAATTATCGCTTTGCGACCTGGTACGGCCTGCTCGCGCCAGCACATACGCCGAAGGCGATCCTCAATACGCTGCACGAGGCAATTTCTTCCGTCAGCGAGGACCCGCAGCTGATAGCGAGGATGACTGCCCTTGGGCTGATTTCGCAGGACCAAGGCCCCGATGCGTTCGACGCCACCATTCACAAGCAGATTACGGACTTGACGCCGGTGCTGAACAGTATTGCCAAGGCGACCTCGCAAAACTGACGCCAGCCGATTTAGTCCAGTCCCCGAACCACTACATACGCTGCCAGTGTCCCGTTCGTCACCGCTTTCGCGCTGTTGCCGGCGCGACTGCGCCTGGGCCTGATCAAGGGTGATGCCGTAGTCGCGCTGATCGATCTGCGCGATCACGCTGCCGGCGGAGACGTGCTGGTTAGACTTGGGGAAACCAGGCCCTTTCGCCGGCGTTGTCGCTCCGTCCGATCAATAGGAGTACTCCAATGAGCGCGGTGAAAACTCTTGGTCTCACACTTGGCCTGACAATCGGTATCGCGTTTGCTGCCTGCTCGTTCGCATTCGCCCAGCAGGGCAACGCTTCGGCTAATGCGGCCGCAAACGGCGGCAGTGGAATGCATCAGACCAGTCAAAAGACCGCTGGTGTGGCCAATTCGCAGAGGGCTGCGGACAATAAGAACGACCACGGACAAAAAGGCCGATTAAAGCATCACATAGGCAGAACAGTTTACAGTTATTATAGCGACGGCAAGCACTGCCACATCATCCATCACCTGCGGGGACCTCGCGTGAGAATCTGCGACTGACGACGAGCGCTCGGTCCAGGCAGTCGCCGCCAGCCGTCGCGCGCCGGAACTGTGCGACCATCGCGCGAGGCAGCGGAGCCGTTACTGGCCTCGATCGCCGTTCCGCCTTCAGGGTGAAACAGGCGTTCCCGGCGATTGCCTAAAGCAGTCTGCGCTGTTGTAATCGCCTTGAGGGGCCGAGAGTTCGGACGGGCGCGCGATGGCGACGGACGGGCTTCAGATTGATCTCGCTCTGCAAGGCGGCGGGTCCCACGGCGCGTTTACGTGGGGCGTGCTCGACCGACTGCTCGAAGAGAACTGGCTGCGCATCGCGGCGATTTCCGGCACATCGGCGGGAGCCATGAACGCTGCCGTGCTGGTGCACGGCTGGGCGGAGGAAGGGGCAAAGGGCGCGCGTCGCGCACTGGAAAATTATTGGCGACAAGTTTCACGGGCCGCGACCTTCAGTCCGCTGCGGCGCTCCCCGCTCGATCGTCTGATGGGGCGCTGGAGCCTCGATACGTCGCCGGCCTACATCGCAATGGATATGATGTCCCGCCTCCTGTCTCCTTACGACCTCAATCCGACCGGCTTCAATCCGCTGCGCCAGATTCTCCTAGAGAGCATCAATTTCGAGCACCTTGCCGGATCCCCGATCAAGCTGTTCGTTACCGCGACAAGTGTGCGAACCGGCCGCGGCCGCATCTTCCGCAATCCGGAGATCACCGCCGACGTTCTCCTTGCTTCGGCCTGTCTGCCGACGGTGTTTCCCGCCGTCGCAATCGACGGGGAGGCCTACTGGGACGGCGGCTATGCCGGCAATCCCACGATTACGCCGCTCGTCCGCGAAAGCGACGCGCATGACACGATCCTGGTGCAGATCAATCCGCGTGAGCGGGCGGACCTGCCGCGCTCGGCCGCAGATATTCTCAATCGGCTCAATGAGATTTCCTTCAACTCGCCGCTGATGAAGGAACTGCGGATGATCGCCTTATTGCGCCAAGTGGCCGATCCAGGAACCGGAGAGGGCGCGCGCTGGGCGCAGATGCGCACGCACCTGATCATGACCGATGCTCTGGCCAAATTTGGCGCCTCGTCCAAGCTCAATGGCGAATGGGAACTCGTGGCAATGTTGCGCGAGGAAGGCCGTCACGCGGCGAGTGAATTCCTCAAAGCCCATGCCGACGACCTCGGCAGGCACTCCACTGCTGACATAGACGTGCTGCTGGCGGAGTGCTGAACCATGGGGTTATTGGGCATTTTCGTCGGGCTCGCGATCCTGGTCTGGCTAGCGTTTCGCGGTTGGAGCGTTTTGCTGCTCGCTCCCGGCGCGGCACTCGTCGCCGCCGCTTTTGGCGGGCAGCCGTTGCTCGCAAGCTGGACGCAAATCTTCATGGAAAGCGCCGCACGTTTTTTGGCGCAATTCTTTCCGTTGTTTCTGCTTGGCGCCGTGTTTGGTAAGCTGATGGAGGACAACGGTTCGGTCTCGACCGTCGCCACCTTCATGACCAAGAAATTTGGCGAGAGCCACGTCATGCTTGCGGTCGTGCTCGCGGGCGCGGTCGTCACCTATGGGGGCGTCAGCCTGTTTGTCGCCTTCTTCGTGCTCGTCCGCATGGCGCAGACATTATTTCGTGCGGCGGCAATCCCGCGCCGCTTTTTCCCCGCAGCGATCGTGCTCGGCACCTCGACCTTCACCATGTCGGCGCTGCCGGGCGCGCCCTCGATCCAGAACGCCATTCCAATGCCGTCGCTTGTGGTTCTGCCGCAAATCGATTCCTCGTACCTCGCCCAAGCGCGCTGGGGCGGGACCTCGATCAGCGCGGTGGTCGGTGGTGGCGGCGCTGGCGGCTGCGGTCGCAACGGTGGCGCCTCTCAACCGCGCTCGTCTGCCGCAATTGCGCCAGAGCATGGATGCGGGAGCGAATGCGTCAGTGCTGCCGGCGGTCAGCGTCGCCAGCCTGGCTTCCGAACCGCCACACTAGACGATTCGGGCCGCAGCCGCCCTGAGCGCATGTTCGGCCTCTGCTATCATTCGCGTCACGATCTCACCCGCCGGCGGGATATCCTCGATCAGGTCCATGCCTTCACCGGCGAAAACGACGATGGTATCTACATCGCCAACGGCCGCCGCAGCTTGGTAACGTCTGCGTTCGCCATTCACTGCAGTCGCGAGTGCGCTCTCGCGTCCATGCCAGTGTTTGGTGAAATCATTTCGAAGGGCGCGACCGGTAATGCAATCAGGCCAATCGTAACCACGCACAATGTCGAAAACTGAGGTACGTACCGTCTCCTCGCCGGACGCGGCCGCGATGCGCGCTTTCGCAGTTTGGTGGCCAAGCGCTTCGATCGTGGCGTAAAAACGCGTCCCCACCAAAGCGCCTTCGGCGCCGAGAGCGAGGGCCGCAGCAAGTCCGCGCCCGTCGGCGATACCGCCTGCCGCCACGACGATGGTTTCCGGCGCCCGGCGCGCCACAAGGTCGACCAGCGCCGAGACCAGTGGCAGCGTACTGCGCCCTCCACCATGCCCGCCCGCTTCGGTCCCCTGAGCAATGATGATCTCCGCGCCAGCATCGAGTGCTTGAAGCGCATGATCGCGGCTCTGTACCTGACAAATGAGCACTGTAGCAGCTGATCTAATGCGCTCGGCGAAGGCTTTCGGATCGCCGAACGAAAGCATCAGGGCGGCCGGCCTGTGCGTCAGCGCGAGATCGAGCAAGCGCGGCTCTTTCGCAAGCGACCAGGTGATGAAGCCGCAGCCCACTCGCGTGTTGCCAGCCGCAGCGAACTCGCGTCGAAGCCAGGCCTCGTCCCCATAGCCGCCACCAATGAGCCCGAGGCCGCCAGCCTCGGTGACCGCCGCAGCAAGGCGGCCGCCGGCGACGCTGCCCATTGGGGCGAGCAGTACCGGATGTCTGATGCCAAGCTTTTCCGTGAGGCGTGTGCGCAGGGTCATGTGACATTCGGAATGCGCGGCTGAGGGCCTCTTGCCACCCGCGGCGCGGTTGCGACAATTTCTGTCAGATTTTTGTTCATCTGCCGGACAGCCGCCCAAAATTTCGGCTGGCTGTCGGCAACATGTCTATCGAGGTGCGCCGCACCGCCAGGGCCCAATGTTCGATCAAGCGCCGCCTTGTATTCAGGAACAGCGCTCCATTCCGACACCGTCGTGGCGGCAATCTCGATGTGATATTGGAACCCATAGGCGTACTTGCCCCAACGAATAGCCTGGAATGGTGAGGCCGCATTGGTCGCCAGAGTTCGTCCTCCGGGCGGCAGCATCGAAACTTCGGCACCGTGCCATTGCAGCGCTTGGATTCGATCCTGACTTCCAGCAAGCAACCGGTCGGTCTGGCCATCCGCCGTCAAGTCGATATCGACAACGCCGACTTCGGGACGCGCCATCGGCGTGACCTTCCCACCTAGCGCGTCGGCCAGCAGTTGATGGCCCAGGCAGATGCCAAGGAAGGGACGCCCAAGTTCTTTCACCCACCGGCGGATTGCCGCCTTTTCTGGGATCAGCCAGGGGTGCTCTCGTTCCTGCCAGACATCCATCGGACCGCCCATCGCCACCATGAGGTCGAAGGCGTCAAACGCGGGGATCGGTTCTCCTGCATCGATTTCAACCGCGCTCCAGGTGTGGCCACCTTCGGCCCAAAGATCGCGGAACACTCCCGGATGTTCGATGCTGATATGCTGAAGGACCAGAATGTGCATCGCGGATTTCCTTCCGTCACGCCACGCTGCGCGAGCCGGCTACATCCGTCGGCTGCTTTGCGCCGGGAACGATGTCGACCGAAGCCTGCTCGACCGCGCCCCGCCTGGTCCACGCTCGAAGGAGACGGCCCAGCCTCGGCTGCAACTCGCCCACAAGGCCCCGCCGAAACGTCATCACGATCGTGGCGAACACAACACCCTCCACGATCGTGACAATGCCGCCGAGGCTCGCCAGATAGTTCTGAATAGACAGAACAAGGACGGCGCCCACAACGGGGCCAAAGAAGGTGCCGAGGCCGCCGAGAAGGGTCATCAGGATGACGTCGCCGTTAACGTGCCACTGCACGTTATCCAGGCTGGCAAATCCGAGCGCGAACGCCTGCAGACTTCCGCCCAGCCCCGAAAATGCTCCCGACATGGCAAAGCAGACAAGCTTCAGCACGTCGACATCATAGCCAAGCGACACCGTCCGCAGCTCGTTGCCCTTCATTGCCCGTAACACCTGCCCGAACGGCGACTCGATGATTCTCCAGAAAAGCAATAGAGCGAGAACAAAAACGCCCAGATCGAAATAATAGAGATTGAGCGATTGGCTCAGATTCACGATGCCCAGGAAAGTGCCGCGCGGGATGCCCTGCAAGCCATCCTCGCCGCCGGTAAAGGGCGCCTGCACGCAGATGAAATAAATCATCTGCGACAAGGCAAAGGTGATCATGGCGAGATAAATGCCGCGCTGGCGACTCGCCAGAATCCCGTACACGAGACCCAAAATCCCGGACGCCGCGGTTCCGCACAAGATCGCCAGTTCTGTCGGAAGGTGCCAGGCTTTTGCCGCGTAGCCGCAGACATAGGCGGCGCTGCCGAATAGCGCCGCATGACCGAAAGAAAGGATGCCTGCATAGCCGAGGAGCAGATTGAAGCCACAGGCGAAGATGGCAAGCGCCATGGCCTGCATCAGAAAAACGGGATAAACGAAGAACGGCAGAGCGGCCGCGATAGCAACCGCCCCAACGAGCCATGCGGTCTTCTGCCAACTCATCTCAATAATTTCGCTTCCCGAACAGCCCCTGCGGCCTCAGCAACAGAATGACGACCATGAGGATGAACACGGCCGTGTTCGTTGCCGGCGGATAGATCAGTTTTGTCAGACCTTCGAGCAGCCCGACCAAGAAGCCGGTCGCCACTGCGCCAAAGATCGAACCCAACCCGCCAATGACCACCACGGCGAAGACCACCGGAATGATGTTCGATCCCATGATCGAGCTGACCTGATAAATCGGCGCGGCCAATACACCCGCGAACGCCGCGAGCATGACACCGCCCACATAGGTCATCGTAATCAGGCTTGGCACTCGAATCCCAAACGCCCTTGCCAGCGCCGGATTTTCAGTCGCCGCACGCAGATAGGAGCCAAGCCGGGTCCACTCGACGACGACCCAGGTGAAAAGGCAGATACCGACCGAGGCCGCAAGCACCCAGGCCCGATACGTCGGCAAAAACATGAAGCCGAGATCGAAGCCCCCGCGCAGGGCAGTCGGTATGTCATAGGGCTGCCCCGATACGCCGAAGTTCTGTCGAAACACCCCCTCGATGACGAGCGACAGCGCGAACGTCAGTAAAAGCCCATAGACGTGATCCAGATTGTATAGGTGGCGCAGCAGCAATCGCTCGATGACGAGCCCGATTATGCCCACGATGATGGGGACCAGGATCAACGCATACCAATAGCCGAGGCCGAAATATTGCAGCAGTATCCAGGCAAAAAACCCACCCATCATGTAGAGCGCACCATGGGCGAAATTGATGATGTTAAGCACCCCGAAAATGAGGGCGAGCCCTAGACTCATCGTGGCATAGAACGCCCCGTTGATCAGCCCAAGCATGAGCTGTCCCAAGAGAATCGGGAGCGGAATCCCGAACATCTCAGCCTCCCATTCTCTTGGGTGTGGCCCATGCCATCAAGAGTGCATGGTGCGCTCAGTGACTGACAAGGGGACAACCGCCGTCTTTCATTGGCCGGAACGCTTGATCGGCGGGGATCGTGTGCAGGATCTTGTAGTAGTCCCAGGGGCCTTTCGATTCGGCCGGCGACTTGACCTGGACCAGATACATATCGTGGACCATGCGGCCGTCGGGCCGAAGCCTGCCATTCGCTGCGAAGAAATCATGGATCGGCATTTCCCGCATCTTTTTCATGACTGTCAGCGGCTCTTTCGTGCCGCTCGCCTTAACCGCCTGGAGATAATGCAGGACGGCCGAATAGACCCCGGCTTGCGTCATGGTAGGCATGGCGTGCCGCCGGGCGTAAAATCTCTTCGACCACGCTCGCGTAGCGTCATTGAGATTCCAATAGAAACCCGTCGTCAGGATCGTGCCCTGCGCGGCCTTTAGACCCAGGCTATGGACATCGCTGATGAACATCAGCAGCGCTGCCAATCGCTTGCCCGACTTGTTGAAGTTGAATTCGCGCGCCTGCTTGATCGCGTTGATGGTGTCCCCACCAGCGTTCGCGAGCGCCACGACGTCCGCGCTCGACCCCTCCGCGCTCAGCAAAAACGACGAGAAGTCTTGGGTCGGAAACGGAGCTAGTGCCGAACCCACCACCGTGCCGCCGGCGGCCTTGATGAACTTCGTCGTGTCCGACTGGAGTTGATGTCCGAAAGCGTAATCGGCGGTGATGAAGTACCACTTGAGCGCGCCACTTTGAATAAGGGCGCGCGCTGTGCCCGCAGCAAGTGCGTAGGTGTCATAAGTCCAATGCGCTCCGTAAGGTGAGCATTTGTTCCCTGTCAGTTCCGAAGTGGCGGCGGTGGAAAACAGAACCAGCTTCTTCTTTTGCCTGGCAATCTCCTGAATGGCCAGCGCCGCCGCGGAGTTCGGCACGTCGACAATCACATCCACATTCTCATTGTCATACCATTTGTTGGCGATGTTGGCCGCGACATCCGCCTTGTTCTGCATATCGGCGCTGATGAGCTGGATCGGCTGGCCGAGGACCTTGCCGCCGAAATCCTCAATGGCCATTCGCGCCGCCTCAACCCCGCCGAGACCGGAAAGATCGGCATAGATGCTGGATTGGTCGTTCATGACACCGATCTTGACCGCGATGCCTTGCGCGCACGCCGCCCCGCACGAGAGCAGCAACGCGATCAAAGTCAAATGCCATTTCAGATTACGCATGGTAGGCTCCATCGCTGTGGGAGTAGTCAGATTCCGAGGTACCTCTGCAGTTTGATTGGATCTTTCAGCGCATTGTCACTGGAGATTCCGTCCACAACCTTGCCGTTTTCGACCAGATAGTGCCAATCCGAGATCGTGGAAGCGAACTTGAAATTCTGCTCGATCAGCAAAATGGTGAAGCCGCGCGTCTTCAAGGTTCTGAGCGCTCGGCCGATCTGCTTGACGATCCGCGGCGCCAGCCCTTCCGTCGGCTCATCTAGCAGCAGCAGGCGGGCCCCGGTGCGCAGAATTCGCCCAATCGCCAGCATCTGCTGCTCGCCGCCGGAAAGCTTGTTGCCGGATGCTGAAAGTCGCTCCTTGATGTTCGGAAAAAGATTGTAAATCTCTTCAAGCTCCATGCCGCCGGATTTCACCACTGGCGGCAGCAGCAGGTTCTCCGCGACCGAAAGCGAGGCGAAGATCCCGCGATCGTCGGGACAGTAGCCGATGCCCAGACGGGCCGTATCCTCCGGTTCGCGGCCGACGAGTTCTGTACCCTTGAACAAGATCGAACCGGTCCGACCACCGATCAGCCCCATGATGGATTTAAGCATCGTGGTTTTTCCCGCGCCGTTGCGCCCAAGCAGGCTCACCACCTCGCCATCGTTGACGAAGAAATCAATGCCGTGGAGAACATGCGAGTCGCCATAGTGGGCATGAAGATTAGTGACCGTAAGACAGCGGTCAGCCGACTGATCGCGGTCAGACATCGCCCGTACCCATATAGGCCTCGATCACTTCGGGCCTCTGTGAGACTTCATTGTAGGTTCCGGATGCAAGGATCTCGCCACGCTGAAGGACCGTGATTTCATCCGACAGGTCCGCGACGACGCCAAGATTGTGCTCGACCAAAACGACCGTGCGGCCCTTGGCCACGCGCCTGATGAGAGCCGTGATACGACTAATCTCCTCGGCGGCGAGGCCAGCCATCGGCTCATCCAGCAGCAAGACCTTCGGCTTGAGCGCGAGCGTCGTGGCCAGCTCAAGCGCCCGTTTGCCGCCATAGGTCAGCTCAGCAGCAAGCCGATCGGAAAAAGCCTCAAGACCAACCTCGGCTAGCAGATCCTGTGCCGCGTGGTCGAGCTCGCAGAGGACTTTTCGCGAGTCCCAGAAGTTCAGTTGCCAGCAATAACCGCGTTGCAGCGCAATCCGAACGTTTTCCAGGACGGTCATATTGGAGAAGGTCGCGGAAATCTGGAACGATCGAGCCACGCCGGCCCGCGCCAGCTTTGCCGGACGCATCGTCGTGATATCCCGATCCTCGTATCGGATCGTGCCGGCTGTCGGCCTCAAGAATTTTGTTAGCAGGTTGAACAGCGTCGTCTTCCCGGCTCCATTGGGTCCAATCAGCGAATGGATCGTACCTTCCCATATCCGCAGGCTGACATTATTGACCGCGACAAACCCGCTGAACGACTTGGAGACTCCGCGGGTTTCCAGAATGACCCGCGTTGCAGGCTTCCGCGTCGCGTGATCCTGTCTTTCGCAGCGCCCGCCAAATCCAGGCTGCGCACTCGGTTCACGCGTTCGCTTGCGACCGATAGCTGGAAACGCCCGGAAACTGGAGAATTTCGCAGCTCCGACCGAGAGGCGGCGCGGCGAGCGCCGCAGCCATTCCGCGTTTGATGCAGTTGCGGCCGAACGCAGTTCGCCGAGATCGGCCCGCGACTTAGAAACGGAACGGACGGCAGTTCGCAGTCTTTGTCGATTTGCTTTGTTGTCTGCCATGGTGCTCCCCAACACCAATCAGCCGGATTTGGCACCCACGAGATCGCGTCTGGCCTCCAAAAGGTGCGCTGTGATCAGTTCCGCAGCCGCGTCCGCATCGCGGCGATTTATCGCCTCGTAGATAAGTCGATGGGAGGCGTTGTATTCGCGGATCCGGGACGGCACGAGGATCTTGTCTTTCATCTTATTCCATTGCGCATGGCCGCGGACCTCGTTGACGCGCCGGTACATCGACACGAGCAGCGGATTATGTGTCGCCACCGCAAAGCCGAGATGAAAGCTCTGATCCGACTGACTGAAACGCTCGTGATCGTCTTGCGAGCTCTCCAGTTCATCCAGTAGGGAGGCCAGATTGCTCATGTCGCGGCCGGTTCCGTGCACCACCGCCAGCCGCACAATGTGCGGCTCCAGCGCGAGGCGGACCTCGATCAATTCGAGCGGACTGGTTACTTCGGAAATCTCTTCGTCGGCTTGCGTACCGGCATGGGCGACGAACGTGCCGCTTCCGATTTTCCGGGTTATCAGCTTCTGCTCCTCGAGCATCCGGAGCGCGGCACGCACGGTTGCGCGCGATGAGCCGAGCTGCCGAGCGATCTCGCGCTCGGGCGGCAGCTGGTCGCCCGAGGCGTATCTATCGTTCATGATAGCCTGACGAATCTGACTGGCGATGGAGCTCGAACCACGCTGGGCTCGCTTTAACGTCAGCGCTTCGGGGGTCATATCAACGACTGCGCCCGCGTCGCCGGCGCTGGCGTCAACCGCTCTCCGTGGGGCCGCCTTGGACGAAATCCGCGGCGATTTAATCGTTTCCACCGCTTGGCCTTTCCTGAAGGACTTTTGCACTAGCTCATCTCGAATTCGGTCGGCAGATCCACCCCCTCCAGCGCGATCACGCGCGACGGCGCGCCGTCAAGCCCCTGCAGTTTGATTGGCATCGCAATGATCGCGCACCGCGGCCGCTCGATCTTTCCAAGATTAATCACATACTCGATGTTGAGAATGCTGTTGCCAAGTATTTTGTGATGGACGATGCATTCTTCGCCGCGAAAGCCCTCGTTGCGCACGACATATTCTTCGGAAAAATCGTAGACCACGGCCTTGACGTTGCGTTCCACCAGCCAGTCGCCCGCGTCCGGCGTGAGATACGGACCGTTCTTCCAGAACGTGTCCGTACCCCAATGCTTGTCGCTCCACCCGGTGCGCAGGATCGCAATGTCGTTGGGCTTCACATTGCGCCCGCGGTCCTCCAGGGTCTTACCGGTTATTTTGCCTTCTTGGCCGAAGTCGGAGAGTTCAACGACTGCCGCCGGGCCGATGATCCGATTGAGTGGCACTTCGTCTATCGGGATGCCGTCGCAGATGAAATGATTGGGCGCATCCACATGGCTCCCATAATGGCAAAACATGCAGAATGACGAACCTTGCCAGTTCACGTTTTCATAGGTGTATGGCGTCGTGAACCCGACTTTCAGCCCAAGACGGCCGTCGCCGTGCCGAACCGTGACTGATAGATCGTGCATCACTGCCATTCTCAGAACCCTTTCTCTTCTTGACCCGATCTAATAGACGTAACGATGAACGCGGATTGGGCTGGGTGCCGCGTGATTTCGGTCACCGCTTGTCGTAGGCGTCCTTGAGTGCAACCAGAGGATTGCGCTGAGACATCTGGAATCTGATCAGCAGTTCACGCGCGAGCATGTCGCGGTCCTGCTGATTGTCGGGAAGAACGATGCTGTCCGGCACCGTCACCCAGCCGTTGAGATTGCGGTCGAAGATCGCGGCCCTGCCCTCCTCGTAACCCAGATGCACGTCCTCCAGCCAATTGAGATCGTCCCATCCCATGATTTCGAGGTAACGCTTCAGAAACGGCGTGAGCCGGGAATAGTCCGGCAGCAAATTGACGTCGTATCGGTAACCGACATGCTGACCGGTCTGTAGTTCGGGCTGGTCGGCTGATTTTCCTTTGCGGCCAGCACCTGTCTTCGGCTGTTGCTGCATATTGTGCGACCTCAATATCGGTTCATGTCGGGACGCCCGACCGTGTATTGCGAGCCGGCCAATGGCACCATGGCCAGAGCCGAGGCTTCCATGGTCAGCGCGGCGAGATCTTCCGGTTCGAGGCTATGGACGTTGGTCTTGCCGCAGGCGCGAGCCATCATCTGGCATTCGAGCGTCAGCGCATGCAGGAAATTGTAGACGCGCTCGGCCGCCTCATCGGGATTTAGACGCTTGCGCAGCTCAGGATCCTGAGTTGCGACGCCGACCGGACAGCGCCCGGTATGGCAGTGATAGCACAGCCCCGCCGGCACCCCTACGGTGCCTTCGTAATCTGCTTCCGGAATATCTTTGTTGCAGTTGAGCGCAATCAAAGCAGCGGTGCCGATCGCCACCGCATCGGCGCCAAGTGCAAGCGCCTTGGCGACGTCGGCGCCGTTGCGAATGCCGCCGGCATAGACCAAGCTGATCTCGCCGCTCTTGCCGACATCGTCGAGCGCCTTGCGCGCCTGGCGAATTGCCGCGATGCCCGGAATCCCGGTCTCCTCGGTTGCGATGTGCGGGCCGGCGCCGGTAGAACCCTCCATTCCATCGATATAGATCGAGTCCGGCTCGCATTTCGCCGCCATACGCACGTCATCATAAACGCGCGCTGCTCCGAGCTTGAGTTGAATCGGAATCTCCCCGTCAGTTGCCTCCCGCAGCTCGTTGATCTTAAGCGCCAGATCGTCCGGCCCGAGCCAATCGGGATGGCGGGCCGGGGAGCGCTGATCGATCCCGGCCGGAAGCGAGCGCATCTCCGCAACCTGATCGGTCACTTTCTGGCCCATCAGATGCCCGCCCAGCCCCACCTTGCAGCCCTGACCGATGAAAATCTCGCAGGCGTCCGCAAGTCGAAGATGGTGCGGATTAAATCCGTAGCGCGACTGGATACATTGATAGAACCAGCGTTCGGAAAAACGCCGCTCGTCGGGAATCATGCCCCCCTCACCCGAGCAGGTCGCGCTACCCGCCATGGTGGCTCCCCGCGCCAGCGCGACTTTCGCCTCATACGACAGCGCGCCGAAGCTCATGCCGGTGATGTAAATGGGGATTTCAAGCTCCACCGGCCGCTTGGCGCGCGGGCCGATGATCGTCTTGGTCTCGCATTTTTCCCGATAGCCCTCGATGACGAAGCGGGTCAGCGTGCCCGGCAGAAAGGTCAACTCGTCCCAGCTCGGGATCTTCTTGAACAGGGCCATGCCGCGCATGCGGTAACGGCCGAGCTCCGCCTTGATGTGAATGTCGTCGATGACGGTCGGCGTAAACAGGAAGTTCTGCCCGAGAAGGCTCCTGTTGCGTTCCGGTTTCTTCTGCGACTTGCGTGCGCGCGGTCTACGCACGGCTTGATCGGAAACATCGTCCAATTCGGCCTCCTACCGATCAAAGAACAATCTTTTTTTCTGCCGGTTCGAGATTGTCGTAGTTCCACAATTGCTTGCCCGCGACGATCTTGCGCATGTTGGCAATTCCGCGCGGCGCATCCAGACCGTAGTTCCTGAGCTTGCGCGTCAACCAAACGACATCGTGATCCGTCATCTCCGCATCGACGGCATCGACGCCGAGGGACTCGACGTTTCCGCCGACGTAGATGATACCGTCGTACATCGAGTCGCCGAGATTATTGCCGGCATCCCCCAGAACGATCATGCGGCCGCGCTGCATCATGAAGGCCGAAAAGGCTCCGGTCCGGCCGCCGACAATGATCGTGCCGCCCTTTTGGTCGATTCCGGTGCGGCCACCGACATCTCCCATGCAGACGAGATCGCCGCCGCGGATCGCGGCGCCGAAGCAGGAACCGGCGTTCTTGTCGATGATGACCGTGCCGGCAAGCATATTCTCGCCGCAAGACCAGCCGACGCGGCCCTTGATCCGCACGTTCGGACCGTCGATCAGCCCGCAGCCGAAGTAGCCCAAGCTGCCTTCGAAGTACAATTGCAGACGGTTGAGAATGCCGACGCCCAAAGAGTGCTTGGCCATCGGATTTTGGACAACGACGGTGCCATTGCCGTCGCTCATCAGCTCGCGGATCTTGGCGTTGATCTGGGTTGTCGACAGATCGCCGGCATCGAACTCCGCGCGCTTGTTGAAATCGACGGAAAAGGCATGCGGATAGAGGAAAGACTCCTCCTCGGCCGCGGAGAAGAAGTGCTGCATCGACCGACCGGAGAGCGGTTCCGCGTTCACGCCCTTGATGTCGGACGCGGCCCGAGTCTTCAGGCTTGCCATACGCGGACCTCCCCGTCGTAAGGATCGCAGGTGTCGATTTCCTGTGGGAAGATGCTGCGGATCGCACCCTCTTCGGATGCAAGCGCGATGAGGTCCTTGCCCTCGTAAAGCACCATCGGCTTCGCCGCCATCGTATCCTTGGCCATGCCAAGCTGATTGCTGGTCGCGACCAGATAGGTGAAGACGCCGTCCAATTCCTTGACCGAGCGGTGCATCGCCTCTTCCAGGCTCGAATTGTGGTCGATCTGATCGGCCAGGTAGACCGCGATGAATTCCGAATCGCAGTTCGACACGAACCGATGCCCGCGCTTTTCTAACGTCCGCCGCATCGTCCAGTAGTTGGTCAACTGACCGTTATGCACCACGGAAATATCCTCAAAAGGATAGGCCCAGTACGGATGGGCCGAACGGATATCGACGTCCGATTCGGTCGCCATGCGCGTGTGTCCGATGGCATGCGTGCCGCTGAAGGAAGCCAAACTGTACCGCCCCGCCACATCCGATGCGTCTCCAAGATCCTTGATCAGCTCCAGTCCGCGTCCCATCGACAAAATCTCAACGCCTTCGACGTCCTCGATGTAGTCGGCCAGTTTCCGCAAATCGCCGGCAAACGAGAACGCGTAGCGATGCGCATAGTCGGTAGCGGGCTGCTCGCTCACCAGCTTGACGCCGAATGCCTCCAATCGATGCGTCACTTCGAGCCGCCGGTTATTGATCTTTTCCCGCATGGCGAATCCAGAATTGAGATCATCTCGCTCCGCAAATTTGATGCGCATGACCGTCTCATGGTCCTTGGGTTCGCCATACAGGGCAAACCCGGTCGAGTCAGGGCCGCGATGCTTCATAGCCTGAAGCATCGAAGTCATTTCGGCTCCGATCTTGGCTTTGCGTCCGCGGTGTATGAGGCCGGCGATGCCGCACATGTTTTCTTCTCCTATGGCAGGTAGTCGATATAGGTGCGCAGATCCCACTCGGTGCAGGTCGACATGAAGCGAGCCCACTCGTCATATTTGTAGTGATTGAAGACGCGCAGCATGTCGCCCGGCAAAGCCGCTTTGATCACCTCGTCCTCGTTCAACGCATCCAGCGCCTGGCCGAGATTCATCGGCAATTTCTTGACGACTTTGCCCTTGTCGATCGCGTGATAGATGTTGCGCTGCTCGGGCTCGCCGGGATCGAGATTGCGGCTGACGCCGTCATCGAAAGCCTTCAGAATCGCCGCAGCCATCAGATAGGGATTGACCATCGAATCGACGGCCCGGTATTCGAAGCGGCCGGGTGCCGAGACGCGCAGCCCGCAGGTGCGGTTCTGGAAACCCCAATCGCGGTAGACCGGCGCCCAGAAGCCGGTATCCCACATTCTGCGGTAGGAATTGACCGTAGAGCAGCCGATTGCAGTCAGCGCGTCGAGATGCTCGATGATCCCGCCAATCGACTGCAAGCCGATCTTGCCCGGCTTGGGCGAACCACTGCCCTTCTCCGGCATGAAGGTATTTTCGCCGCCCTTGCGATAGGCGAACACATCGCTCATGCCCGCCGCGCCATTCTGCGCAAAGGGCACGACCTCGTCGGCGCCGCCATACCAGAGTGAGAGATTCTGGTGGCAGCCGGAGGCCGAGACACCCATGAACGGCTTCGACATGAAGCAGGCGATGAGATCGTGCTCGCGGGCGACCTGCGCGCAAAGCTGGCGATAGGTGCTCAGCCGATCGCATGTGCGCAGCGCGTCGTCGAAGGTAAAGTTCAACTCAAGCTGACCGGGCGCGTCTTCATGATCGCCCTGGATCATATCGAGACCCATGGCCCGCGCATATTCGATCACCTTGAGGAACACCGGCCGCAGCACTTCGAACTGGTCGATATGATAGCAGTAGGGTTTGGTGATGCCGCCAGCCGGTTCGCCGTTGGCGTCCTTCTTCAGCCACATCATCTCCGGTTCGCAGCCGTGGCGCAGGTGCAGGCCTTTGTGCTTTTTGCTGAATTCAGCGTGAATGCGCCTCAGATTGCCGCGGCAGTCGGAAGTGAGGAAACCGCCGGGATCTTCCGCTTCCTCACGATTGCGGAACAGCGTGCAGAAGACGCGTCCGATCCGCTTGTCCCAGGGCAGCTGACAAAACGTCTCCGGAT
This sequence comes from Xanthobacteraceae bacterium, assembly GCA_030041005.1. Classification (GTDB taxonomy): domain Bacteria; phylum Pseudomonadota; class Alphaproteobacteria; order Rhizobiales; family Xanthobacteraceae; genus BOG-931. The sequence continues at coordinate 11,992 of JASHOR010000036.1, read as the reverse complement.
CCGGCAGGCCGATCAGCTCCGAAGCTTCGGCGCCGTAGCCGATATATTCTCGATTGCGGTCCGTGAACAGATTCGCGGTCGCCCCATAGACGAGCTGAAAGCCGCGGTCGGCAATCGATTCCCAATGATCGGCCGGAACGCCTTTGCCGACGATGCGACCCGTGACCGAAATGAATTGATAATAGATGTAGGTAATTCCGAGCTCGTTGATCTTGGCTCGGACTTGGCGGATCAGTTCCTTGCGGCCGTCCTGGTTGACGTAGTTTTCCAGATCGCTCATGGCAGACTCAACTCCATGGGAAGGGACTGTGCGAAGTCGGATGCAGCTTGCCGTTGGCAAAGCGCGACATTCGGAACGGCTCAAGCAGCCGGCTCGGCGCGCCCATGAGTTCCTGGGCGACCAGTTTGCCGACGCCGATCATCTTGTAGCCGTGATTGGAGTCTGCGATGACGTAAACCGTCTCGCGGAACCGGTCGAATACTGGGAAACTGTCCGGCGTAAAGGCGCCGATGCCGCCCGAGGGCTCCTGTTTCCATTGTGCGATTTTGCCCTCATAGCGCTTCTGACAGAACGCCAAGGCTGAGCACCACATTTCGCGGAACGCCGGACCGGTAACGAACTCCTTGGATTCGACGCCATAGGGATCGACGGCGACCTTGTCCGCGGGCTTGTCAATCCGATAGGGCATGCCTCCGCCTTGAATGCCGTTGAAGTTGAAGTCGGGCTTGTAATAGATGCCCCACATCTCGTCCGTGATCAGATTGCCGGTCACATCCGAATAGAGCGGCTCGTCGGTATCGACATGGACGACCGGCGGCATCTTGCCGTCGTTCGTTAACCCCAGGTTCGGAGCGACGCCGAGCGTTCCCTCCTCGAGGCACCAATAGGTCCACGTCGGAATATCGCGATGCAGTTTGCCGTCAGGCGCACGAACGTCGATCGTCCGCGGCAAATCCAGCATTTTCCAGACTTCCGGCACCCACGGCCCGGCACCGACGACAATGCAGTCGCACGACACCGGCCCCACCGTCGTGTCAACGCCGGTCACCGCGCCTGAATTCGATCCGGTGCGAAATCCGACGACCTTTACGCCGTCAACGATGCGCACGCCGAGAGCGCGGGCCTTGCCGGCCAAGCCTTCCATCGAGGCGCGATTGTTGGCGTAACCGCCTTTTTTCTCATGCAGAACCGAAGTGATCCCCTTCGCCTGCCAGTCGCCGAAAATACCTTTCATGTAACGACTGCTGTCGGCCGCGCCCTCGATGAACACCGAATCGTAGCCGATCTCGCGTTGCTGCTGGGCGATCGAAGCCACATCGGCGTGCATCGCTTCCGGGCTCAGCTGCATGTAGCCGACCGGATGATAGTGATAAGCGGCGGGATCACTTTCCCAGACGGCAACGCATTCGGCCATGAGCTCGCGCATCGCCGGCTGAAAATAATTGTTGCGGACGACGCCGCAGGCGATGCCCGAAGCGCCGGCGGCAACTCTGCTCTTGTCGATGATCAGAATGTCGCGACCGCTGCCCTTGCCCGCTGCCTGCAGCTCCAAGGCCAAATGGTACGCGGTGCTGAGCCCATGCACTCCGGCGCCAATGATTACAAACTTCACGTGGCTGGACAGAACCGTTGCGTCGGGCATGCCGAAATCGCTCCCTGGCTCTTCTGACGGCTTATTATTTGAACACCGCCTAAGACAACCAGTGTTGACCATTTCTTGTCCAATTGCAACCCGTTTGGTGGCGATTGAAACCCGTCAAGGGGATTTATCTCTGGAATCTTGCAACCTTTTGTGCAAAGGTTTGTCGCGCGAAAGACGCACGGCGCCGTTAGTCACCAAATTGGTATGGAATTGGTTGCACGCCGAAATCGTGCGAAAAGATGACGCGGATGACGCTGATGCCTTGGCGGAAATATTCGGCTCTCGCGCTTGTCTGGAACGGCCTCACCGGAAATCGGGATTGGACGGTGTGCTGGCGCGATGCAGCGCCGCGCGATCGCTACGATGTTGTGATCATCGGCGGCGGCGGCCATGGCCTCGCCACGGCTTACTATCTCGCCAAAAATCACGGCATCACCAACGCGGCAGTCATCGAGAAAGGTTGGATCGGGTCCGGTAATGCCGGACGCAACACGACGATCATACGCTCCAACTATCTGATGCCCGGGAATATCCCATTCTACGAATGGTCGATGAAACTATGGGAGGGCCTGGAGCAGGACATCAATTATAATGCGATGGTCAGCCAGCGGGGCGTGCTGAATCTTTATCATTCCGACGCGCAGCGCGATGCGTTCGCCCGCAGGGGCAATGCGATGCGACTGCACGGCGTGGACGCCGAACTTCTCGACCGGGATCAGGTCTGCGCGCTGGTGCCTTACCTCGCTTTCGACGATTCCCGATTCCCGATCCGCGGCGGACTGCTGCAGCGGCGCGGCGGCACGGCGCGCCATGATGCTGTCGTCTGGGGTTATGCGCGCGCCGCCGATCGCCTCGGAGTCGCTATCGTCCAGAACTGCGAGGTGACCGGAATCCGCGTCACGGGGAAGCGCGTGACGGCCATCGAGACCACGCGCGGCGTTATCCGTGCCGACAAGGTTGCGCTCAGCGTCGCCGGCAGCAGTTCGCGGCTCGCGGCGATGGCCGGTCTGCGGCTTCCGATCGAATCTCACGCGCTGCAGGCCTTCGTCACCGAAGGCATCAAACCGCTGGTCGATCACGTCATCACGTTTGGCGCCGGCCACTTCTACATCAGCCAATCAGACAAGGGCGGGCTTGTGTTTGGAGGCGACATTGAGGGCTACAATTCATACGCCCAGCGTGGCAACCTTCCCAACGTCGAAGACGTTTGCGAGAGCGGCATGGCGATCATGCCACTGCTCGGCCGCGTGCGGATCGTGCGCTCATGGGGCGGCCTCGTCGATATGTCGATGGACGGCTCGCCGATCATCGACCTTACGCCGATCTCTGGACTCTTCCTAAACGCCGGCTGGTGCTATGGCGGATTCAAAGCGACGCCCGCCGCAGGCTGGTGCTTCGCGCACCTGATCGCGCGCGAGAAGCCCCATCCGTTTGCCGCCGCTTATCGGCTCGATCGCTATGCGCTCGGCCGACTGATCGACGAACGCGGCGCCGGCGCGCAGCCCAATCTGCATTGAGGCCCCGCGCATGCGCATACCCTGTCCCTATTGCGGTCCGCGGGACCTTCGCGAGTTCGCCTATCTCGGTGACGCCAGTGTGGAGCGGCCTGACGCGGCTGCTCCCGACGCGCTCGACCGCTTCGTCGACTACGTTTACCTGCGCAACAATCCCGCCGGCCGGCATCGCGAGTACTGGTATCACGGCGCGGGTTGCCAAAGCTGGCTCGTCGTGAGCCGCGACACGCGTACCCACGAGATTTTCGACGTGGAGCCGGCTGCGCAGAAGGTGACCGCGTCATGACCGCGCGCACCACGACGCCCGGCCGGTTCCGGCTGCCCGCGGGTGGATTGATCGACCGGAGCAAGTCGGTCGCGTTCAGTCTCGATCGTCGTCGGCTATACGGCTTTGCCGGTGACACGCTGGCCTCTGCGCTGCTGGCTTCCGGCCGACGCCTCGTCGCGCGCAGTTTTAAGTACCATCGGCCGCGCGGCGTCATGTCGGCCGGTTCTGAAGAACCCAATGCGCTTTTTGAATTGCGCTCGGGGGCGCGGCGCGAACCAAACACCAAAGCCACGACCGTCGAGCTGTACGACGGGCTCGAAGCGACAACGCAGAACGCCTGGCCGTCCGTGCACTTCGATCTGCGACGGGGCAACGCCTTGTTTTCGCCGCTCATCGCCGCGGGCTTCTACTACAAGACGTTCATGTGGCCCGCTTCGTTCTGGGAACGCGTCTACGAACCGCTGATCCGCCACGCGGCCGGGCTTGGCCGCGCCTCCGCCGTTGCCGATCCGGATCACTACGAACACGTTAATGCGTTTTGCGACGTCCTCGTCATCGGCAGCGGTCCCGCCGGGGTGATGGCGGCGCTGGCCGCCGGGCGCGCCGGAGCACGAGTCATCGTCTGCGACGAAGATTTCATGTTCGGCGGCCGCCTGCTGCGCGAGCGGCTTAAGGTCGACGGCGCGCCGGCGAGCGCGTGGGTGCGGGCGGCGCTTGATGAACTCGGAACTCTCACCGACGTGCGGCTGATGGCGCGCACGACAGTGTTCGGCTGCTACGACAGCGGGATCTACGCCGCACTCGAACGGGTGTCCGATCATCTTGCGGTACCGCCCACGCATCAGCCCCGGCAGCGGCTATGGCGGATCGTGGCGAAACGCGCGGTGCTGGCGGCAGGCGCAACCGAACGCGGTATTGTGTTCGGCGGCAATGACCGCCCTGGCGTCATGCTGGCAGGCGCAGTGCGCACCTATGCCAACCGCTTCGCGGTGATACCAGGTCGGCGATTCGTCGTTTTCACCAACAACAATGACGGCTGGCGCACGGCCCATGATCTGCAGGCGTGCGGAGTGGACGTCGCCGCGATCATCGAGACACGGGACAGCGTACCGCAAAGCGTCAGCGCCGGCTGGAACGGGCGAATCGAACTCGGCAGCGCCATCGTCGCGACGAAAGGAGCCGGCTTGGTTCGCGCCGCAATTGTGCAGACACCGCGCGCGCGCGAAACGATCGCCTGCGACGCGATCGCCGTAGCCGGCGGTTGGAATCCGAACATCAACCTGGCCTGTCATCACGGCGGCCGTCCCGCCTGGCGCGAGGACATTGCTGCCTTTGTTCATACCACCCCTCCGCCGGCAATGATGATCGCTGGCGCAGCCAACGGCGCGATGACGCTCGCCGCCTGCCTCGATGAAGGCCTCCGGGCCGGGCAGGCGGCAATCGAAACCTTGGGCTTCAAATCGCGCGTGGAAAAGCCGCCAAAGGCAGATGACGAGGCCTTTTCGATCCGCCCGTTCTGGCACGTCCGCGAATCCAGACAGAAGGCATTCGTGGATTTTCAGAACGACGTGAGCGCGCAAGACATCGAACTTTCGAGTCGCGAGGGATTTCGCTCGGTCGAGCACCTCAAGCGCTACACCACGTTGGGCATGGGCACCGACCAGGGACGCTCCACGAATGTGCTGGGCCTGGCTACGCTGGCCCACATCACGGGGCGCTCCATCTCGGAAACGGGCATCACCAGCTTCCGTCCACCTTACGCGCCGGTGGCGATCGGCGCGTTTGCGGGCCATCATCGGGGCAGCGCATTCCGGCCTATTCGACGGACTCCCTCGCACTCCTGGTCACAGCAGCAGGGCGCGGTGTTCATGGAGACCGGGCCGTGGCTCCGCGCGCAATATTTTCCACACACCGGCGATAAGGATTGGCTCGATGCCGTAATCCGTGAAGTGCGCGCGGTGCGCACCGGCGTCGGATTTTGCGACGTCTCCACGCTCGGCAAAATCGAACTGCAGGGCGCCGATGTTGGCGTTTTTCTCGACCGGCTTTACGTCAACACCTTTTCGACACTGCCGGTCGGTCGCGCGCGTTATGGACTGATGCTGCGGGAAGACGGCTTCGCGTTCGACGACGGCACCGTATCGCGCCTTGCCGATGATCGTTTCTTCATGACGACCACGACCGCGAATGCGGGCCGCGTGTTTCAGCATATGCAGTTCTGTCATCAGGTCCTGTGGTCGGAGCTGGACGTACAATTCGTCTCGGCGACTGATCAATGGGCACAGTTTTCGATCGTCGGCCCCAAAGCCAGAGAGGCCTTGCGGGTTCTGGTCGACGCGCAGTGCGATATCAGCAATGAAGCATTTCCCTACATGGCTGCAGGCGAGATTACGATCTGCAGCGGCGTCACGGCGCGTCTGTACCGAATTTCTTTCTCCGGCGAGTTAGCCTATGAAATCGGCGTTCCCGCCCGATATGGAGAAACGCTTGTGCGCGTGTTGATGCAGGCGGGAGCGCCCTTCGGGATGATGCCTTATGGCACCGAAGCATTGTCCGTCATGCGGATCGAGAAAGGACACGTAGCCGGCAACGAACTTGATGGCCGGACGACCGCTCGCGATCTCGGGCTTGGACGGATGATGTCGACCAAGAAGGACTATATCGGCCGGGTCTTGGCAGCGCGACCGGCCCTGATCGGTCCGGATCGCATGAGCCTGGTCGGGATCAGGCCGACAGACCAATCTCAACGACTGCGCGCCGGCGCCCATCTTGTGCCGGGAAACGCTGCGATTGACGCCAGTAATGACCAGGGCGTCATCACCTCCGTTGCGTTTTCGCCGTCTCTTAATCACTGGATCGGCTTGGCCCTATTGCAGAGCGGCGCCGCCCGCCTGAGTGAACGACTAAAGGCCGTCGATCCGGTTCGGGCGAACCACGTTGAAGTGGAAATCTGCGCGCCCTGCTTTATCGATCCGCAAGGGGAGCGGCTACGTGTCTGAATCCCGTCTGACGCCTGTTCGCAGTCTCGCCGCACTCGGTTCATGCGGGAACGTATCCGTCGAAAAAGTGCCGGGAGTGATCATCACGGAGCGGACGAATGTCGCGATCTGCAGCGTTCTGGCTCGCAAGGACACCCAGGCGCAGCTTGCGAAAATCGTTCACAAAACATTCGATCTCGCGCTGCCGGCCACGCCACGCTATGCGGCTGGCAATGCGATCGCGTTCGCCTGGGCCGGGCCGTCGCAATGGCTTGCCTTGAAGGATGGCAACGACGATGGCGCTTTTGCGCAATCCTTGCGATCGACGTTAGGCAGCGTTGCTGCCGTCATGGATCAGTCCGACGGCCGCACCATACTGCGTATCAGCGGCCAGCGTGCACGCGACGCACTGGCAAAGGGAATTCTCATTGATCTTCATCCAAGCGCCTTCGGGCCCGGCCATACGGCAATCACGACCGTTGCCTATATAGGAGTCCATTTTTGGCAGATCGATGCCGTACCCACATACGATTTCGCCGTGTTTCGCAGCTTCGCCATCGCCTTCGCCGAATGGCTGATCGACGCAGCGGCTGAATTTGGCGTTGCGGTTAAATGATTCTACGCGGCTTTATCGCTAAAGCATGACGAGCAACGTAACTATGATCGCGATCGATGTGTTGGCGGTTGCCAGAGCACATCGCCGCCGGTTCAAAATGGTCGGTTGAAGCCAAACGCGATTTGATCGCCGCGAAAAATCATGTGGCTGCAAATCGTCGGTGAGCCGCGGATGGCCTCCGACCACCAGATCGATAGCAGAGGCACACCAATCTCAACGTGCAGCAGCCCGGCAAACCGAGCCTCGGCCGGGATAGACTCGACCCACCCGTGACGAAAATCACCGATCAGATTTGAAATTGTATCACGCCTTGAGTTCTGCGACTGAATGTAGCGTTTGACAGCCGCGCAGCGACCCGCGAAGTTCGATTGGGCACGGAGAAAATAAAGGACGTTATCATTAGGGGGCAAGGCCAGTTCTCGGCATACCGGCGCAGGCGGAAGCTCAAAACCGCGACGAACCAATTGTCCCTTCAAGACGCTTCGCATCAACTCCGCCCGATCGACGTGACGACGCGGCAGTTCTGTCGTCCGCGGCGGCGGAAGTCGGCGCGGGTAGGTGCCGCGCCGCGGGGTACGCTCGATCAAGCCTTCGCGCTCGAACGCAGCGCTGGTGATCGCCTGGAGCTTCGTATCGGCAGGCGCTGCGTTAGCGCAGCGTTATCCGACACGAACGGTAAAAATCCTGACCAACAGCAGCGTCGGAAGCACCTACGACATTTTCGCCCGGGCGTTCGCTTCGGAGCTGAGCGACCGCTGGGGCCAAGCGGTGATCGTCGAGCCGCGACCTGGCGGCAATTTCATGATCGCAGGTCGGGCTTGCGCCGATGCAGCGCCAGACGGTTACACACTTTGCGCGCTATCAGGCGAGACGCTCGTGTACAGCGAATTTCTTTACAAGGAGGTGCCGTACAATGCGCGCAAGGATTCCGCACCGATCACCAACCTGTTCTTTAATACGCAGGCCCTCGTGGCGAATGCGACCCTCGGAGTCAAATCGCTTAAGGCTCTCATCATGCTGGGAAAGACGAAGCCGCTTGCATTTTCCACGCCGGCGGTCGGGCAGCGCCTATTTATGGAGCGGTTGATCAGAGACAACGGAATGAACATGGTCAGTGTCCCATTCAGCGGCGGAGGCGATGCCATTGCCGCGCTGCTCAACGGCTCCACTCCGATGCTTTTTTCCGGTGGGGTCAATTTTCCTCCGTTTATTCACTCGGGCAAAATCGTCGGCCTTGCCGTCGATAGTCCAAAACGTTCGCCACTATCCCCTGATGTTCCGACACTCGCGGAGCAAGGCTATCGTGAAAAGCTCAACCGGAACTACCTCGGTCTTGTCGTTCCGGCGGCAACACCGCAAACCTTGATCGCTCGCCTTCATGACGACATTGTCGCAGTCATGAACGATCCCACATTTCGCCAGCATCAGATGATCGAACGGGCTCTCGAGCCCACTACCGATACGCCGCAGGAGTTCGCTCAATTTCTCGACCACGATCGGACCTCGTTCGAGAAAATACTGCGCGACGCGAAAATTGGGCCTCAATAAGTGCATGCGAGAAAGTCCCGTTATTTTCCGAACGAGGCAAATGGCATTCCATAATCGAACTTTGCGAGACGGCGAAGCACTCATCGTCCATGACTATCAACAGAGGATCGTCGGTGCTAGCAATGAGCGCTAAGGGTCAATCGATACCGGCGCGGCGCAGCAACATCAGGTTATCGCCGACAGTTTCACAAATATGAATTCAGGATCGTTCTTGTCGAGATTATAAATCACGCCACTCCACTCGTAGCCAAGCTTTGTCAGAAGGCCGCGCATGGCGACGTTGGATTCGTTCGTGGAGGTGAACAGCTTCGCGGTGGTGGATTCGCGCTCCACATGCTCGATCAACGCCCGGCCCACACCGCGCCGTCGAATCGATGACGCGACGTAGATGAGTTCGATGAAGTCAAAGCCAAAGAACGCTTTGTTCAAGAGTGCATAACCCAATAGCCTCCCGCCCTCATCCGCAACCCAGCAACTACTCGCTTCGACGGCGCGTCGAACCGCCGCGACGCGGGTCATCTCTCGCGATGCGACCTGGTCCAGAGCCAAGAGTCGATCGAGCTCCCCCAAGGTCGCCAATCGGATGCGAGTTGGCATTGGTTCCCCCCTCGGAGGTGGCGCGACTTTAATCGTAGAACCGCTCCACGGGCAAAACCACGTCATTGCCCGGCACGGTTTCTCGGATAGTCCCAGGAGCTGCACACGGGTTTGAATCCGATCTTGGCATAGCAGCGATTTGAAGCTGGATTGCGCAGATCGGTGTAGAGGCAGGCCGCGGCCTTGCCTTCCGCAAAGATGCGTTCGGCCACCGCCGCGGTGGCCGAACCGGCGTAGCCGCGTCCGCGCAGCGCCGGCGGCGTATAGACGCCGGCGATCGCGGCGGCATGGCGCGTCTGGCGCACGATGCCGGCTATCGAGACCGGCTCGCCGTCAACGACCCAGAACTGGTGGCGGCCTTCGGCCGCGATTTGCATCAGCCGTTCGCGACTCGGTAGCGGATCATCTGGGAACACCTCGCGCAGAAAGGCGATAGTCCAATCGGCAAACAACTCAGCGTCGGCTGACGCGACCACCCGTGCGTGCCCAGGTGCGCCCGGATAATTCGGCTTGTCTCGCAATGCGTGAATCTGCTGCGGGATGGGTGCGAGGAACGTCAGGCCGAGCTCGATGGCGCGTTCGGCAAACCAAGGCGCCGTCTGGTCGGGACCGACGACACCGGGATAATCGAGACCGCGGGTCTCGTCCGCCAGTGCGCGGCATTGTGCCGGCGTCAGCTCGCCCAGCACGATCGGATATCCGGGCGTCTGGGCCGCACATGCGCCGGGGCCGCCAAGCGTCCACTGGCGCAGGTTAGGAGACTGGCCGAGCGCGAGCCGGCCGAGATTGGCGAGGAGCACGTTGTGCCTCACCTCGTCCCGCTCAAGCGCCGGGCGGTGATGTTTAAGAAAGTCGAGGATCTCCGGCGTAAGCCCGCCGGCAGGGCTTGCGCTCGTTCGGGCTGAAGCCTGGTCGGTTGGCTCCGGGTTTGCCTCTTGGGTCGGCATGGGTCGCTCCTTTGCTCAATGCGGAAACGGACCAGGCCAAACGAAAAAGCCCCGTCCGTTGCCGGCGGGGCCTGTCAAAGACGTCGTCACAAAACTCAGCGCACGACGTCGTCCACGGCCCGGCCGAACTGGGTCATGGTTATGCGGCGAACGATGCAAACTGAGCTATTCATGGGCGCGGCGTTACCACAGCACTTCTGCGCGATCAAGTTCGAATTCGGGGCACATGTCTCTACGTCTCGCGCGACATCCCCAAAGCGTCGCATCAATGACGGCTTTTGGTCCATTATGTTAAGCTGAAGGAATTGGCTGGGGCGGGAGGATTCGAACCTCCGCATGGCGGAATCAAAAGCCTTCAATCCCTATTGATCCATAAGGCATTTTGGGTTCCGTGTTGCATCCGTGTCGCGCTCCGGCGCTAATCAGCGTCGTCGCCATCTATTTCCTATTTTTGCCAAGTATTCCAGCGGGAGCCGGCCGCAGATTAGGATCTATACAGTATTAGCCCCGATAAGGCACATTCTATGTATAGATCAATCTAGGCATACGGCCCTGCGGACGATCGAGGACGCGACTAATTTAGCTATCCCACCAGCGGAAAAGCGACTTAAACCAGCGCCAGATTCGCTGCAGAATTCCGGGTGGGTAGAAAGTATCGTAATAAGCTTGACGTCGCTTGCGCTCTTGCCGCCGGCCCACCCGGATTTGCTTCTCGGTCCACATGCCCGACCAGTTTACGTTACCGCCTTCAATCCAGTAATGGGATTGGCAAGCCTGCTGCCAATTCCCAATCGAGGGCGACAGGGTCGGACCACCATCCGTATCGGTAAAAGTCCATTCGGTGGGGCCAAGTGGTGTTCGGATCCTTACGCCGCAACCGCACGCGCATAGGTGGTGGGCAGTTCGATATTTTTCAGACACATACAGCACCCCCGGCTCGAGATCGTCCGGAATAAAGCGCACGCGCTGAAGTGTGAAGTTACGCGTTTTCATCGAGGTTTGTTCTTCCGACGATTTTTAAATCGGCAACGTCGAATGCTAAATAGAAGTGAGGAACTTGCTCGAAATAAAACCCTCGAAGCTGCTTATACCGGATAACCGCCAGCGCGGCATTCAATGCGTTTAGCTCCGCAATCTGGATACTGGTCCGGTAGATGTCATCCGGCGCGTCCTTAAGCTCGGCTATCCCTTTATCGCGGACGCGAGCGCCATCTTCAGTCGAATAGTAGGTCATGCGCATCATACCGGCGAGTCGCTCGTCCCTCCTATGCAAACCCATATCGACATCAATGAATGGAATGCGTTTCGCCAGTAGCAGATCGAAAATCTCGGCGCGTGCCGAACCTTTATCGACGCACACAAACGCAAATGTTACGCCGTTAAACTCTTTGGCGCTGGAAGGATCGACATATTTTGCTTCGATTGAGAGCCCTTTGCGGAAATTATCGTAGCGCTGGATATAAACGACGGCCTTTTTCTGACCGAACTCGGCCTTCTCGACGCGGCCAGGAGAGCGGTACGCCGTGTGGATGTGGAAGTCGTCGCCATCGTAAGCGCGGACTTCGCGCACCGGGGCTTTCACCATGAAATCGAGAAGATAGGCGCCGCTGCCGCCGAGCCCGATAATGGCGACGATCTCATCCTTGAACCTGGCAGCGAGGTCCGTGATTTCCGCACGGCTTGTGAGGGTGTCTTGGAACTTAAAGACAGAGTCCGATGGTGCAGACTCGACGATGCGAAACGTGTAAGGCGTGGCGCCCTTCTCTTTAGCGGGACCGGAGATTAGCCCAGCATAGCTATGGATTTTGTCAAAAAAGTCATCATAGTCGACCTTCGTTCCATTGACTATGCGCTTGTTAGAAAAGGAGCGCTCGACGACAA
>JASHOR010000035.1 GCA_030041005.1 Xanthobacteraceae bacterium | reverse complement strand
AGGCGAGGCCGGACGCAGCGGTTATGCCCACGCCCGCAACAAGCGCGATCGAGCTGAAAATACGCAATCCAACTCTCCCCGACTAGACGCTCATACCGTTCGCCAATTGCGCGGTAAAGATGGCCGCCCGGGTACATTATTGAGATCACATTAAGCACGCAGAAACGATCATCCGAAAAGCACGCAGAAACGATCATCCGAACGGGTCCGGCCGAAGTGGCGGGCCCGATGACAAGCTCCGACGTAATGCGCAGCCCGAGGGGCCATGCGGAGCCGTAATCCAGATTCCGAAAGAGCTGCAGCGCCCTATAAGGCGAAGAAAATGGCGGATTACGCTACGCTCATTCCGCCCTCTGGACCGATTGAAGGACGTCCGCCGGGAAACTGGCGCAGATTATCTATGAAAAGCCGATCTACCCCAATAGCCGCCATTTGAAGAAAATTCCAGGAAAGCGCCCCGACTACAGGCTCGAGGTGAGCACAAACGCGGCACGCTAATGCAGAGGCTCGGCGCCAGGAGGAAGCCACCGCACAGTCCGGAATGAACACCCGCAGAACTTGCATGTGTCGTTCAGCTTCGCTTATCTAGGTCGGTGTCGACGGGCTCCGGTATTACACTAGGCGGGGGTTCGGGAAAATTGCAGACGCCAGTGTGGGTCGGCGGGGGATGGCGACTCGGACGATGAGCCGACCGCTCAAACAGGAGGCACAGCGTTCCGTGGACGGCGAGGACGGCCAGGGCCCCGATACGTCCGCGCCGCCGGCTGCATTTGTCACGCTCAAGTGGGCCATCGATCAGGCTCGTCGCGATCTTCTCGATCCTTCCCGACGCAACCGCCTTCTCCACGCGCCGCTCATTGGCAAGCGGCCATGGTGCATGGCGATTGTCGGGCGCGATCCTGACGAGCTTCTCCAATCTCTATCTCGTCGGGATAATTTCGGCGGCTATGCCTTCAGCTCTATTCCAGAAGAGCAGGGCGACTCCCCTGCGGACGGTTCCAGCCCGAAATTGTTGCCAGTCTCTGACGCATCTCCCCGCGCCGCTCGATCGCGCTCGCCGAGGCCTTCCACGGATTCAGCGGCTCCGAGCAAATGGCCTCGTTTGCAAACGAAGCTCGATGCCGAAAAGCTTGAGAGGCGTCTCACCAAAATATTCCGCGAGGAACGCACGCTTGAAGAAGAGCAGGGCGTCAGCACGCTCTATCTCGCGCTCGGATTTCTTAAGTGGTTTGACAGCGATCAAAGCGAAGAAGCGTCATACGCCCCGCTCATCCTCGTTCCGGTGACGATGGCGCGGGTGCGCGGCCCGGATGGCTACCATCTCCAGGCCCGCGATGAGGAAATTGTCACCAATGTGTCGCTTCGAGAGAAGCTGCGTTCCGAATTTCGCGTTTTGCTCCCGGATATTCCCGATGACGACCAGTGGCTCACGTCGACGTACTGCGACAGTGTTGCCAAGCAAATCACGCGGTACAAGAGGTGGGAAGTCAAATCCGACGATATAGGGCTTGGGTTTTTTACCTTTTCGAAGTTCATGATGTGGCGGGATCTCGATGCGGCCGGCTGGCCGGACAATGCGCTCATCAATCACCCGCTTCTCGGCACTCTCCTCGGCGAATCTTCAGACTTCGAGGGCCTCGGACCTATTGTTCCTGACGACGAGCCCGTCGATGCCCATATCGACATTTCAAAAGCGGTTCACGTCGTCGATGCCGACAGCTCGCAAGCCATTGTCGTCGCGGAAGCGCTTCAGGGGCGCAACCTCGTGGTTCAAGGTCCGCCGGGCACCGGCAAATCGCAAACCATCACCAACATAATTGCCGCGGCCGTGCACAACGACAAATCGGTCCTTTTTGTCGCGGAAAAGACAGCGGCGCTATCAGTCGTCCACGACCGTCTTTCACGCGCGGGACTGAACGCGCTGTGCCTTGAAATGCACAGCCGCAAAGCAAATAAACGCGAGGTTCTTAAGTCACTGGACGAAGGGCTCCGCCTGTCGGGTGCGATGCCCGGTGACGCGCAGATTCCAGCCCGTCTGGCAACGTGTCGCGACAGCCTCAATGGATGGTCCAAGAGTGTGCACCGCCCGATTGGAAACACCCGGCGAACCCCATTCCACGTGATGGGGCGGCACTTGCAATTGCGGGCGGATAATGTGCGCCTCCCTGCCAAGCGGCTTCAAAGCGTCGCCGACTGGTCCGAAGAGCAACTCATTGACGCCGAAGAGGCCGTTGATCGAGCCGCAGCCGCCCTTGCGAAATTCTCCGGTCCACCCGCGCAGCTACCCTGGTACGGCACGAGAATAAAATCTCAAAGTCCGTTCGACCTTGAACGCCTTTCAACTCTGCTCGCTGATGCTGTCGTAGTGATTGAGAAGTTGTCGAGCGACGTTGCCAAGATTTATTCCAACGTTGTCGGCGACGGTGAAGCCTCTCTTGGGGACGCCTTTGCGCTAGTGAAAGCGTTCCGCCATCTAGGGCGGGCTCCGCCCGGTCGTTTGGCTCTCACCAATGCCGCATGGATTCAGGAACCTGAGAAAGTCCAGAACGCCATCGATCAGGGTGAGCGTCTTACTGCCACTACATCGGAGATCAATTCACTCTTCCATGCCGAGGCGTGGACTTTCGATGCGGCCGCGACACTGGACATATTCCAGACCGATGGTCGGTCGTTCTTCCGGCGCATTCGAAAACGGTACAGGCACGCCCGAACCGCGTTTCGCACCATTTGTCGGAACAAGCCGCCGAAAAATCTGCCGGACCGAGTGGCGCTGCTTCAGAAACTTCATGGCGCACAGAGAGCTCGTCAGGAGTTCTCCGCTGTGTCTTCCTATTTGTCAGCAGTGCTCGGCCCTATGCGGGAGGGTGTTGACGATCACTGGCGTGACGCGCAAGCGCTCATAGAGTGGACCCGCGTCGCTCTTTCGCATGTTGGCGCCAAGCAAATCATCCACCTCGCTGCGCGGAGCTCAAACTTAGACGCTTTCACCCCATATACCGATAATCTCGAACAAATCTCCGAGGCGGCCGAGGCCGCTTGTTTACGTGCTTTTCAAGTGGTGGACCCTGAACCGCTGACCGTCTTCGGCACAGCCGACTATCGGCAAATTCCATTGACCGAACTTCTCAAAGCCCTATCCGGCTGGCGTACAGGTTTGCCGGACGTTAATGATTGGGCGAAAGCCCGCGAGGCGCTTATCGAGCTAAGCGCAAAAGGGTTGACCGAAATTGCCAGCGATTTAGCAACCGGTGCTATGCAGCCTGGGGAAGCCCGCCCTGTCACGGACCTTCTGGTCGCGGAGGCTCTATGGGCGCGCGCCAGACAGGATGATCCTGCACTCATGGGGATCGACGGTTCCGTACGATCCGATTGCGTCGCAGAATTTCGCGATCTTGACCGCCTACGCATTCAGGCGGCGCGCCAGGAAGTGCTCCGTCATTATGTTGGAAAAGGCCGCGGCGGTTATCAAGGCGAGATGGGCATTATCCGTGGCGAGATCGGCAAGAAACGGGGCCACCGCGCCGTCCGCAAGCTCATCATGGACGCCGGCGCGGCCGTGCAGCGCTTGAAGCCCGTCTTTCTCATGAGCCCTCTCTCGATCGCCCAGTTCATTCCGCCCGGAAAGCTTACTTTCGATTTGCTAGTGATCGACGAGGCGAGCCAAATCTCCCCGGAAGATGCTCTCGGCGCCATCGCCCGCGCAAGGCAAATCGTCGTCGTTGGAGATCACCAGCAACTCCCTCCGACCAACTTTTTCAAAACGGTCAGTGCGGGCGGTGATGACGACGAAGCGGATGAACCCTCGACGACCACCACACGACCCGGTCACTACGAAAGTATTCTTACGCTTGCGCGCACGAGAGGTATGTCGGAGCGTATGCTTGCATGGCATTACCGCAGCCGGCATCCGTCGCTTATCGCGCTTTCAAATTACGAATGCTATGCCGGACGCCTTCTCCTCCCGCCCAGCCCATTTGTCCAAACAGACCAATTCGGCCTTTCCCTCGTGCGCACGCCCCGCGGTCATTACGATCGTGGCGGAACTAGCCGAGATCTCGTGCAGGCGGAAGAGGTTGCGAAGGCAATCGCCGCCCAAATGAAGGCAAATCCCAACAAATCGCTGGGGGTCGCCTGCCTGTCCGCGCAGCAGCGTGATGCAGTTGACGACATGATTGACAAACTTGGCTTGCGCGGGGAGGTTGAAGCGTTCTCGCCTAAGGGTGAGCGGCTTTTCGTCAAAAATCTGGAGGCGGTGCAGGGTGACGAGCGGGACGTCATTTTCATTTCCGTTGGCTACGGAGTTGCGCCGGAGCAATCCCGTCCATTCCTTAACTTCGGCCCGGTGTCGCGAGACGGCGGTGAACGCCGGCTAAACGTGCTTGCCTCGCGGGCGCGAGAGAAGTGCGTAGTATTTTCGTCGATCACGGCCTCTGACATCCCTGCTGACTCCCAGGTCAGGGGGACTCGCATGCTTCGGGCGCTCTTGCACTTCGCAGAGACCGGCAAGCTTGGCGCCGGTGCGCCCGATGGAGATTTTGACAGTCCATTCGAAGACGCCGTTGCGCGTGTGATACGCCAAGCCGGCTACGATGTACATGCTCAGGTCGGGGTTTCGAGCTTCCGTATCGATCTTGGTGTGCTGCTCCGTTCGAAACCGGGAGAATATCTGCTTGGCGTCGAGTGCGACGGCGCGACCTATCATCGTGCGCGTTCCGCTCGGGATCGGGACCGTTTGCGCCAGGAAGTTCTTGAAGGACTGGGGTGGCGGTTGCATCGCATTTGGAGCACGGACTGGTTCCGAAATCAGGAAAGAGAAACACAACGACTTCTGTCCGCCATCCGCGACGCCCAATCGCGCGCAAATTCCTCTGTCGATGACACCGAAGAAGATCACTCGCCCGACGAGGCATCCTCGTCGCCACCGGCTTCGGAAGAAACGGCGCCGACCACGGAGACCCCCGACGCCGTTAGCAACGCCGCCGCCGAATACCGCGAATGCTCTCTCACTGTCCCGTACCGGCGCAACCTTCTCGATCTCAGCCTGGCCGAAGTCGGCCGTCTCGCTCTTGCCGTTGTAGAAGCCGAAGGTCCCGTTCACACGGAAGAAGTTGCGCGCCGCATACGCGAGGCTTTTGGATTGCAAAAGACGGGAAGCCGCATTCTCAAGCATGTGCGCGACGCGTTGGCTCTCAATAGGCGTTCAAACCTTGTCAAGCGCGAAGGGGATTTTTGGACTATTCCTGGACGAGAACTTGCCGAAATCCGCGCGCGCCGTTCCGTTGCAATCCCACTGCGCCGCGCAAGTATGATTTCTCCCGCTGAATATCAGCTCGCTATTGTGACAATCATTCAAGAAGCAGTAGCCATATGTCCCGACGATCTTGGGGTTGAAACCGCCCGCCGTTTTGGCTTCGACCGGACCGGTCCGGACCTAAAGCAAGAGATTAACCGGCAAATATCTGCATTGATAAAAGCGGGACGAGTTTCATCCGATGGTGCCAACTTGCAGATGGCTACGCCGCCCACGGATTAACTCTGCGTATCCCACTCGCCATCACGCCCCGCAGGGCCTTGCCGGCGAGTTTTGCCGCCACAATCTTGAACATGTCCCGGTTCTCCGCACGTTGACGGAAAGTAGAGCGAATCAAGGCAGCGTGTCACAATTTCCGCAGCCGGCCTTCAAACAAAGAGCGAAAAAAAATGTTCATCAGATCAGCGAGATGGCTTTAGTCGGCGGAATTTGTTGATTGCGCACCGCGTCCTGAACTAAAAGAGCCCTATCTCGCTCTCTTGAAGGGCGCTTTCCGGATGTGATCCTGAAGGTGGAGCGAGTGCGGTTCCCGCGGGCGGTCTCGCACGCCGCTCCCGGGCGGTCCGGGTATCGTCCCCGCCGGCATGACGACCGGCGCGCCAGGTGCCTGGCTTAAGCGCGATGCCAAAGCGGAGGTAACGCCTTCGCGCCGTCATCGTGTGAAGCG
>JASHOR010000034.1 GCA_030041005.1 Xanthobacteraceae bacterium | reverse complement strand
GGCAGGCGCTGCCCGCAAGGGCAAGCGTCTGTGGCGCGCGTCTGCGCCCGCAAGCACGATCAGGTGGCAACATCTGAGAGTGTGGCGCGGACTGTTTGGTGGCGCCTGTCGGCGCTCCGCCCCCTTCGTGGGGGCCTTTTCGTGCCGTGGCTTGGCAAGGCTCGGATGCGAACGGCATCGCGAGAACGCGATTCTTTTCCCCTCCGCCCGCGAAGCGGTGGAGGGTGGCGCAGCGCCAAAGCGAAGCGACGGCGATGCGCTGGGTGGGGGGCGATCTAAAAGTGCCCCCACTCCTGACCCCTCCCCACCACGCGCCGCGCGCGTGGGGGTAGGGAAAAATGAAATCCGCGCGCGAGGACGGGACTCTTCTCCTGTCCCGCCACTTCGCGGTGGAAGGAAATTGAAATGCGGCACGCTTGCGTGCCGCAGAAACGAAAGAACCAAATGATGAGCAAACGCGACTATCCCGTCCGGCTCACGCATGAACAGGCGAACTTTGTCGCGCGACGAGCGCCGCGCACCGGCCAAGCGCGCAGAGCGATCTGCTCGGATCGTTCCGTTACTGCCGCAACGAGCCGCGCCGTCGCGCGCGCCGGTGTTCGTCGGCCGATCCGAGCGCCTGCGCGCAGCGGCTTTGGCAAGATTATCAGCAACGGCAAAAATGCGTGCCCAAGACGCTGCGCGGTGCCTGTTCGCGGCTCGAAAGAGTGATCGATGACCGAGATCGTTTGCCGCGGCGCAGAAAGAGGGCGTGAGGTTCGCTTGTGCGGACTTCGGAAAGAACGGACACGAGCAACGCGCTCATATAGAGTGTGACTCGATTTCGAACCTGCCTCCCCTCCCCCGCGCTTCGCCGGGGAAGGGAAAAGGACGCATGAGCCATCAGCCCCGGAGACGCTATGCGCACCGTCGCTCTCGAAGAGCATTTCAGTCTGCTCGATGTCGGCGGCATGAAGCCGACATCGCGGCCGCCTGTTGACATCGAGAACCTGCCCTCCATCGTCCGCAACGCCGGCGACAAGATCAACGATCTCGATCAACGGCTTGCCGACATGGACCGCCACGGCATCAGCGTGCAGGTGCTGTCGCGGGCCGGCATGTCCAAGGGCCCCAGCGCCGAGATGTTCGAGGACGCCGAGGCGGTCGTATTCGCAAAAAAATACAACGACCTGCTGGCCAGGAGGATAGCCGAGCGCCCGGACAGGTTTGCCGCCTTCGCGCATCTGGCGGCCAGCGTGCCCGACGCGGCGGCGGACGAACTGGAGCGCACGGTCGTCGAATACGATTTCAAGGGCGCGCTCATCAGCGGCATGATCCGCGGTCGTTTTCTCGATGACGCCAAATTCGCGCCGCTCTTGGCGCGCGCGGAGAAGCTCGGGGTGCCGCTCTATCTGCATCCCGGCCCACCGCCGGCCGAAATCCGCAAGGCCTATTACTTTCACGAAGGCTCGTTTCCAGCAAAGGTCGCGTTGATGCTTTCAGCCGGCGCCTGGGGCTGGCATTACGAAACCGCGCTGCACGTCATGCGCCTTGCGGTGTCGGGAACGCTCGACAGGTACCCGCGGCTTAATCTCATCGTCGGCCATATGGGCGAGGCCCTGCCCTTTTTCATGGTACGCTGCGAGCACGAATTCGCGTCCGACCTGTCCTATCTGTCGCGCTCCTTGTGCCGCACCCTCACCGATCAGGTGTACATCACATCGTCCGGCCTGTTCACCAACCCGCCGTTTCTCACCGCGCTGCAAACCTTCGGGATCGACCGCTTGATGTTCTCGGTCGATTATCCTTATTCGAGCAATGCCGCCGGCCGCGCATTCCTGGACAACCTCCCGCTCTCGCCCACCGATCTGGAAAAATTCGCCCACGGCAATGCGGATCGGCTGCTGAAGCTGAACGCGCGCGACACCGCAAAATCCACATCGGCCATCGGTGACAGAGCCGACGTCCGGCAGGCGGGCCGCGGGGTCGGCGGATGATTCTGCGCTCACGCTGCAGCGGTGGACACGGCTTTGCGCTGCAGCCGCAAGCTTGACGCCGAGTCCAATGATAGAGAGCAATCGTGCCGGAGGGGTCAATGCCAAACGCTGCCAAACCATTCCTGGTCGGTGCTGGAGAAAGCCGCACTGCGTCGAAATTGGGAGGCTTGGGCGGGAACATGATTTCCGTCAAGGTCTCGGGAGCCGATACCGGCAATCAATATGCCGTCCTGGAGCTGCCGAGCACTCCTGATCTCGGCCCACCCCTTCATGTTCACTGGATCGAGGATGAATGGTTCTATGTGCTGGAGGGCGAGCACGAATTCCAGGTCGCCTGCGATCGTTTTCGCGTCGCCCCCGGCGACAGCATCTTCGCGCCGCGCCTGGTCCCGCACACGTGGCGCAATATCAGCGGGCGTCCGGGAAAGATGCTCTGCGTCGCCCAGCCGGCCGGTCGGCTGGAAGCATTTTTTGCAGAACTGTCTGTTCTGTTTTCTTCCGACCCAACCAATATCGGCGGCATGAAGGCGGTATTCGAGAGATATGACATGCAGATCGTCGGACCGCCGTTGGCCAGCCAGCCGCGTTCGTAGTCTTACTGTGCTCGCGAACATTCCGCCCGCACGATCGCCTCGCGCACGCGCTGTGCGGTCACCGGGGTCTCAAACACGGCCGCGCCGAGCGGATGCAGCGCGTCGTTGACCGCATTGACGATCGCCGCCGGCGGGCCAATGGCGCCGTTCTCGCCGATACCCTTGATGCCGAAGGCCGAAAACGGCGACGGCGTCTCGATGAAGTCGAGCTTGACCAAAGGAAACGAAGGCGCCGTCGGCGGCGTGTAGTCGGCGAGCGTCGTGGCAGTCGGCTGGCCCGATGGGTCGTAGCTCGATTCCTCATACAGCGCGTTGCCGAGGCCGTTGGAAAATCCGCCGACCACCTGGCCCTCGACCAGAAGCGGATTCACCCGCGTACCGCAATCGGCGACGATCGCGTAATCGAGCAGCTCGACCGCGCCGGTGTCCGGATCGACGGCAACGACCGCGGCATGCGCCGAATAGGAGAACACGCCCGGATCATGCGGCTTATGGCCCGCGACCGCGGTAAGTCCGCCCGGGTCGGCATCGGCCGGCAGCTCTTCGGGATGGTGATACCAGGCCCGGCCGATCTCGGAGAATTCGACGCTACCTTGCGGGCCGTGCACGCGGCCGTCCCTGATCTCGACGTCGGCTGCCTTGCATTGCAGGAGGTGCGCGCCGATCTTGGCAATCGGCTCCATCAGCGCCCGGCAGGCATCGGCAATGGCGCCGCCGGTGGTCGCCATGGAACGCGACGTGTAGGAGCCGGTGCCGGCGGGCGACATCGCGGTGTCGCCGTAGCGCACCGACACGCGGTGCGGATCGATTCCCAAAACCTCGTGCGCCACCTGCGCGAATGCGGTCTCGTGTCCCTGTCCGTGCGAATGCGAGCCGACTTCGAGCACGAGTTCGCCGTCGCCCGTGAGCCGCGCCACCGCCGGCTCCATGCCCGGAACCAGTTCGATACCCCACATCGCATAGCCGAAGGGTCCGGTGCCGTACGCAGTCTGCTCGTAGAACGAGGCAAAGCCGACGCCGATCAGCCTGCCGTTCTTCTCGCCGCCTTTCTGCCGCGCGCGCACGGCCGGCAGGTCGATCAGTGCGGCGGCGCGCTTGAGCGCCGCTGCATAGTCGCCGCTGTCGAGCGTTTTCTTGGTGATCGAAAGGTAGGGCATCTGCGCCGGCTTGACGAAATTGCGCAGCCGCACTTCGACCGGATCAAGGCCGGCGGCCTGCGCAATCGCGTCGATGACGATCTCGTGGCCGATGCACGACAGCGGTCGCGCCACGCCGCGGAACGGCTGCCCGGCGGGCTTGTTGCTCACGACGTTGATGGCGCGGCCGCGAAAGGCGCGGATGTCATAGCAGCCCGGCATGTTGACGAGCGCGAGACCGCCTTCGATCCCGGCCGGCCACGGCCATGGCGAGTACGCCCCGGAATCCACGATCACCTCGCAGTCAAGGCCGAGCACGCGTCCCTCCGCGTCGGCATAGCCGGTGATCTTGCACTCGTAGTCTCGGCAGGTGGCGTCGCAAATCAGCGACTCATGACGATCCTGAATCCAGCGCACCGGCCGGCGCAGCCGCATCGCCGCCCAGGCGACGCAGACGGTCTCGCCTTCCACGTAGGTTTTCAGGCCGAACGACGCGCCCACGTCCGGCACGATCACGCGCAACCGGCGCTGGCTGATGCCCAGCACCTGCGCCAGTCCGATCTGCAGCGGCACCGGCAATTGATGGGCGACATGGACGACGAGTTCGTCGAGCCGGCTGTCATAGGCCGCGACGCAGGCGCGGCCTTCCAGCGGCAGCGGGTGCATGCGGTTCATGCGAACGCGGCGTTCGACCACGTGCGCCGCCGCGGCCTTGACGGCGGCAAGATCGCCGCCCTCGAGCTTGATATCGACCAGGACGTTGTCGCCCCATTCGTCGTGAACGAAAGGCGGCGCCTTCTTCAGCGCCTGCGCCATGGTGACCACCGGCGGCAGCGGCTCGAATTCCACCTCGACCGACGCCGCGAGGTCTTCGGCTTCGGCGGCGCTGGCGGCGAGCGCCATGGCGATCGGTTCGCCGACGTGGCGCACCTTGCCGGCGGCGAGGACGGGCCAATCAGATGGCTTGAAGCCCGGCAGCTTGGCGGTCGAGCGCAGCCGGCCGACGCCGGCGAGATCGCCGGCGCAATAGACGGTGCTTTCGCGTCCGCCTGGCTTGCGCACGCCGAGGATGCGGGCATGAGCATGCGGAGAGCGCACGAACGCCGCGTGCAGCATGTTGGGCAACATGATGTCGGCGCAGAAGCGCCCGCGCCCCTCGAGGAAGCGCGCGTCTTCAAGCCGTGGAAGCCGGGCACCGATGCCGAATTGAGATCCCATCGCAGCCTCAGCGTGCCAAGCTTGTTTCCAGCCGAGCGCCCGCGTCCGGCCTTACCTTGTCGCCGAGCCATTCGATCGCCGCCTGCACTCCGCCTGCGCCGTGCGCAATGCCCAGCGCGCGCAGCCCCATCTCAACGGTGCCGAGCGTGCCCAGCACCATGGGAGCATTGACATGGCCCATATGAGCGATGCGAAACGCCTTGCCGTTCAATGTCCCGATGCCGCGCCCGAGCACCACGCCGCATTTCGACTCGCAATAGTCGCGCAACGCTTCGGGATGACACCCGTCGGCCGTCAGCACCGTCGTGACCGTATCGGCACGCTCGGAGGCCTCGATGATGTTGAATTCGAGCGTCTTTCTCCTGCTCCAGACGTCGACAGCGCGCCGCACCGCTTGCGCCAGCAGGCGATGCCGGAGGAATACGTTATCGAGCCCTTCCGCGAACAGCATGTCGAGGGCCTGGCGGAACGCAAACAGCAAGTGCTCGGGCGGCGTGCCGGCATATTTCTGATAATGGGAATCGCCGTCCCGCGTGGTCCAATCCCAATATGGCGTTCGCAAGCCCGCGTTACGGTGAGCATGACGCGCACGCTCGCCTGCCGCCACGAATCCCAGGCCGGGCGGCGTCATCAGCCCTTTCTGCGAGCCCGACATGGCCACATCCACGCCCCAGGCATCCATCTCGAACGGCACGCAACCGAGCGATGCGACGGCATCCACCATGAACAGCGCATCGTGCCGCGCCGACCTGATGGCATGGCCGATCGCGGCGATGTCGTTGACGACGCTCGAACTGGTGTCGATTTGGACGGCGAGAACCGCCTTGATGCTGCCCGCCTTATCTTCGTGCAGACGGGCCTCGACCTCGGCCGGCCGAATGGCGTGGCGCCCATCGCCTTTGAGCACCTCGACATGGATGCCGAGCCGGGCCGCGGCATCCCCCCAATCGATTGCAAACTTGCCGCTTTCCAGCACGAGGACCTTATCGCCCCTCGACAACACGTTGGTCAGGGCGGCTTCCCACGCCCCGTGGCCGTTGGCGATGTAGATGTACCGGCGGGCTTCTGTGCCGAACAGGCGGCCAAGATCGAACAGCAGGCTATGGGTCAGCGCGACCAATGGTTTGGAATAAAGCTCGACCGCCGGCCGATGCATCGCTTGCAGCACCTGGTCGGGTATGTTGGTCGGTCCAGGGACCGCAAGAAACTCCCGACCTGCGCGAACGACCATCCGCCTTCTCCGCCGCTGGAATTCTACTCGGTGCAACCTGGGTCAGCAATTCCGCGCGCCGGTCATTTGGCGCACAGGCGCCCCACGCACTCGCGCGTCACGATAACGGAGAAGGAATCCGCGGACGCGGGACGGCTACTCCACTGTCCCCCGCCCGATGGCGATGTAACGGAAATCGGCACGCTTCATCTCGTCGGCGCGATAGACATTGCGCAGATCGACGATGACGGCCGCGGTCATCAGTCTTTTCAGACGGGCGAGATCGAGAGCGCGGAACTGCTCCCATTCGGTCGCTATGACCAGGGCATCGGCGCCGTCCGCGGCACCGTAGGCGTCATTGCAATAGCTTACGTCGGGAAGGACCGGCTTGACCTGCTCCATCCCGGCCGGGTCGTAGGCGCGCACGCGGGCGCCCAGATCCTGCAGCGCGGTGATCAGCGGTATCGCCGGCGAATCGCGCGTATCGTCGGTGTTCGGCTTGAAGGCCAGCCCAAGCACGGCAACGGTCTTGCCGCGGGCCGAGCCACCGAGCGCCGCCACCACCTTGCGTGCCATCGCGCGCTTGCGTTGGTCGTTGACGGCGGTGACCGCCTCGACAATGCGCAATTGCGCGCCATTATCGTGCGCGGTCTTGATCAGGGCGAGCGTGTCCTTGGGCAGGCAGGAGCCGCCGAAGCCGGGACCGGGATGCAGAAATTTTCCGCCGATCCGGTTATCGAGTCCCATGCCGCGCGCCACCTCCTGGACGTCGGCGCCGACCCGTTCGCACAAATCGGCGATTTCGTTGATGAAGGTGATTTTGGTGGCGAGGAAGGCATTGGCGGCATATTTGATCAGCTCCGCGGTGCGGCGGCTGACGTAGAGAATGGGCGCGGCATTCAGATAAAGCGGCCGATAGATTTCAGCGAGCACGGCCTGCGCACGCGCGTCGTCGCTGCCGACCACGATGCGGTCGGGATGCTTGAAATCCTGGATCGCCGCGCCTTCGCGCAGGAATTCGGGGTTGGAGGCGACCTGCAGATCGGCCTCCGGACGCAGCTCGCGCAAGATGCGTTCAATCTCGTCGCCAGTGCCGACCGGCACGGTCGATTTGGTGATGACCACCGCCGTTGCGGCAAGCCGTGGAGCGATCTCGCGCACGGCCTCATAGACGTAGCTCAAATCGGCGAAGCCGTCGCCGCGGCGCGAGGGCGTGCCGACGGCGATGAACACGGCATCGGCGTCGCCGACGCTCGATGTCTCGGCGGCGAAGTGCAGCCGGCCACCGCGCACGTTTGCCTCGACCAGATCGGCCAGGCCGGGCTCATAGATCGGAATTTCGCCGCGCTTGAGCGCGGCCACGCGGTGGACATCACGGTCGATGCAGGTGACCCGATGGCCGAAGTCGGCAAAGCACGCGCCCGATACGAGCCCCACGTAACCGGCACCGATCATGCACACACGCATCGCGAAAATCTCCGTTCCGACTCAGGCCGCGTCCAGCGACGGCGGCACCGGGCCGCCCGGCTGGTCCTTGACGCTTCGGCGTAACAGCGAAAGCCACCGGCGTCCAAACAGGATCAGGATCAGTCCGCCGTAGAAGGCTCCGCCGAGCGCCGCCAGAACCAGCAGTTCAGATACGTTGCGGAGTCTGGACATCGATGACAACAGCGAGGTGACAAGCGGTACCGCAATCAACAAGAGCAGCGCCATGACGACGCCGGCGCTGACGAATTTGCCCAGCGAGGCTTTGAGCTGCCGATCGAGCGCGAAGAAGCCGGCGCGCCACGCCAGCCACAGCACGAGAATGAAATTGATCCATGCTCCGATCGAGGTTGCCAGCGCCAGCCCGACCTGTGCCAGCGGACCCATGAGGGCGACCTTGAAGACGATGTTGACCGCGGTTCCGGTCAACGCCGCCTTGACCGGAGTTGCGGTATCGCCGCGGGCGAGAAACGGCGCCACGACGCTGCGAATGAGCACGAACGGAACCAACCCAATGGTATAGGCCATCAACGTCATCGCCGCGGCATGCGCGTCGCCGGCCGTGAACCGGCCGCGCATGAACAAGCCGCGCATGATGAGATCGGGCATCACCAGGAAGGCCACCACGCAAGGCACGCCGAGCAAGAGCGCGAATTCGATGGCCCGGTTCTGCGCCGAGCGGGCGCCGCCTTCGTCGCCGGCGGCAAGCCGATGCGTCATCTCCGGCAACAGCACCGTCCCCACCGCGATACCAATGACGCCGATCGGCAATTGATCGATGCGGTCAGCATAGTAGAGCGACGAAATGGCTCCGGCCGAAAGAAAGCTGGCGATGATGGTATCGGCGAACAGCGCGAGCTGGGTGCCGGCCGAGCCGATCGTGGCCGGAACGAGGGCCCTGAAGAATCGCCGCACGTCGTCGTCCCAGCGGAGCGCGCGAAAGACGGTCATCGCGCCCATGCGCAGCGTGTCGCCGCCGACCAGCAGCGCTTGCAGCGCGCCGGAAATCAGCACGCCCCAGGCCGCCGCATATCCGACACCCGGAAAGTAAAATGCGAGCGCGAGCGTCGCGATCATCGAAACGTTGAGCAGGATCGGCGCCGCCGCCGCCGCGGCGAAACGGTGCAGCGCGTTGAGGATGCCGCCCCAAAGCGTCACCAGGGTGATGAAGAAAAGATAGGGAAACGTGATCCGCGTCAGCGCGACCGCCAGCGCGAACTCCTTCGGTTCGCGGGAAAAGCCGGGGGCCAATATGTCGATGACCTGCGGGGTGAACAGCAGCGCGAGCGCGAGAAGAACGATCTGCGTCTCGACCAGGAGCGTGAAGATGCGGTCGCCGAAGATTTTCGCCGCCGGGGCCCCGCCCTGGGTGCGAACGCGCGCGTAGGCGGGAATGAAAGCGGCATTGAACGCGCCTTCGGCGAAGATGGCGCGGAAGTGATTCGGCAGCCTGAAGGCGACGAAGAACGCGTCGGCCACCGGTCCGGCGCCGATGATGGCCGCGAGCATGATGTCGCGGACAAACCCGGTCAGGCGGGAAAGCAGCGTGAAGCCGCCGACGGTCAGAATCTTTTTGATCATCGCGTCCCTGGGCTGCCATCGCGCGGCTTGCCGATCAAGAGAGCGGCGCAGTGGCGCATCCGGCATAATCCCTTAGCGGTCGTTTGCGGCGGCGGCTGTCCGTGCTGAAAGCAACTTGAAGACCTTCTGGTATTTTCTCAACGATTGAAAGTAAAAACTAAATTTGTAAATTTTAAAGTAATTTATCCTTTGGGACGTAGTTTTCAGAAATTATCTTCCTATGAGATGGTTTAACGGTTGGGGTTGGAAGGTTCCTCGTAGCGCTGACGAAGGATGCGCTGGAGCGGATCCGGCCGGACAGAGCCAATGCTGCGATTGTACACATCTTCGATCGCAATGATCGAAGGTATTGTCCGGTTCTTGCTTTGATTCCGCTGCGAGGGAAAGCGCTAGCCGACGACCCGCCGCGGACCCTTGCGCTGCGGCGCCGCCGCTTGGACTCCGCGCGCATCGAGGCAGCGGATCGCGATTTCCAAGCTGGCGACCGCCTCCTCGCCGCTCACTGCCGGTCGCTCGCCATCGCGAACGGCATCCACGAACGCGACAAGTTCGGAACGGAGCGGCTCGGCGTATCCGACCGACAGATGCCGCATCGAATAACTGCCGTCCGGCTGGAAGCCGAAACACTCGGTAACCTGCAGCGTCAGCAGATCGCCTATCACGTACTTGTCGCGCGTGGCGACGTGAACGGTGCGGGCTTTGAACGGGGTGAGCCAGTTGGTGTTGATGTGCGCGAGCACACCGGACGCTGTGCGAAACTGCAGGAGCGCGATGTCCTCCCGTTCGGCGACCGCGCTTGAGGTTTGCGGCTGGATTTCGACGATCTCAGACTCGGTGAACCATCGAATAAGGTCGATGTCATGGACGCCGAGATCAATAACGACCCCGACGTTGGACATGCGCGGCGGGAACGGGCCGACGCGGGTGATGGCGATCGACAGAATATCCTGGTTCTTGATCGCGCGCTTGATCGACTCGACGGCCGGATTGAAGCGCTCCACATGACCGACCATCAGCGTGACGCCGGCGCGACGCGCCGCCGCGACAATGGCGCGGCCTTCCTCGACTGTCGACGCAATCGGTTTCTCCACCATGACGTGGACGCCGCGGCCGATGCATGCGAGCGCGAGAGCCCGGTGCAGATGGGTCGGAGCCGCGATGGTCACGGCGTCGAGCCCGGAGCGAAGCAGGGCATCGATATCGGCAAAAGCAGCGCACCCTAGTGCGCCGGAAACCAACTCGCGCCGCTCGCGGTCGGGATCGGCGACTGCGACCAGTTCAACGCCCGCCATGTCGGAGAGCACGCGCGCATGGTTCGAACCCATGACGCCGACGCCCAGCACTCCTAACCGCAGCTTGCCCTTACCCACCACTGCAACACCTCGCCCATCCTGCAGGTCCCAGCTCTGTCAGCCCCCAGCCTCCCTAGCACGGCGTGGCTTCGCTGGCGACCGGACTGTGACAGAACTTGAACACAATTTACTTCCGATACTTACGTCGATGCTCCGCGTAAAGGCGGCGGATCTCCGGTTTCGGCCGCGCGCTTCGTGGCACGGCGCCGGCGACGAGAACAGCCTCGGTCACAGCCCCTCAGGAATCCGCTCGCGGATCGAGCCGCCCGCTGTCGATGACGCGTGCGATCGCATCAGCGGGATTTGCCGATATTTCCACGATGAAGCTAGCGCTGGCCACAAGCGAGGCTTTGTGCCGTTCGCGCTCGTCCGCTGCGATTAGCGAACCGCCCACCAGGCCCGCCGCCGCCCCCGCGGCCAGATCGTGCGCGCGGTCGCCAACGATCCAAGACCGGCCGAGATCGAGATTCATGCCTTCGCCGGCCGCAAAGATCATTCCGGGATTGGGCTTGCGCCAGGGATGGGCGTCGATCCGCAGCGCGCCGAGTCCCTCGCCATGGTAGGCGCATGCCAGGATGGCATCGAGACGCGCGCCCTCGGCAGCCAATGCCGCGGATAGCGCCGCCTGCACGGCGCGAAAGCCGTCCCAGCCGTAACGGCCGCGGGCGATGCCGGACTGATTGGTGACCACCACGACAGGAATCCGTAACGCGTTGCAGCGGGCAATCGCGGCGGCGACTCCTTCAATCATGCGCAGGTCCTCGGGGCGGCCGAGATAATCCGTATCAGCGACGATCACGCCGTCGCGATCAAGAAATAATGCCGGACGAGCATGCGGCTCCCGACGCCCAAGCTCGCACCACAAGCCGATGTCGTCGACAGCCATGGCGTGGGGCGAACTCAGCCGGCCTTTGTGCGATCGGTCGTCATCGTTTCGGTGAGCCAGCGGCAAATCGATCCCCGGCGGCAATTGCGCAATGCGGCCTCATGGCAATCCGGCTTGCGCCAGCGTATCCGGGCCCAATGTACGCAGGCTGAGCTCCAGACTGAAGGTGGTATTTTGTACGGGCGTCGCCGTTCCGTTGTAGGCATAGCCGGTGACGTAGTTGAAGGCCAGCATCAGGCAGTCGTCGACGTAGCCTAAGCCGAGACGAGTCTGGTTGAACTGGTGGGCAATCAGATCGTAGCCCGCCGCCCCGAGCAGGATCCAGTTGCTGGTGAGCTTGTAGGTGGCGCCGGTGAGAAAGCCTTCACGCCGTGTCAGGAAGCCAAGATCCGGCTGAGCCGCGTAGTCGCCGTACAGGAAACTCAGGCCCCAACGATCGAAGTTGGCCCGCGTTTCCAGCTCCAGCCTGTCCGTCGCGAACGTCGCCTCGTCAAACTGCGCCCGGGCAAGAAACATGTACGTCGAGTTCGGCTGATAGGATATCCGTCCGACGTAATTCGAAATGTTGGTTTGCAGGCCGCTGTCGAGGCCGGTGTTGGTGATATCGCCCACGCTGTAGGAGTTGAGACCATAGAGCTGGTAGGATTGTCCAAACAGCGCATTCAGCGAACCGGCCTGGTTGAACTGTGCCGTGTATTGCATGCCGGCATTGAGGCGTCCGCCGCCTTCAACGCGGTCCCAGCCGGAAAATTTGTCGATCGAGAACAGGTTGGTGTCGTCGAAGACGAGGCTTTGCGAGTCTTCGTTGGGGAACTCGCCGATGTCGGTCTCGTTCGGACGCAGGATAAGCTGGGCGATCGGCTCGATCGTCTGGGTGCCCCATGGTTCCACGTCGATCAATGGGTAGCGATATTCGAGGCCGGCGGTCGGCATGATGCGGGCAAGTTCGTGCTCGCCCGGAGCGATGTAGTTTGCCACGCCCGGCTGGTTATCGATATCGACCGAGGCGACGTCGCCGCGCAGTTGGAAGAAGGGCGTCAACATCTGGCCGTTCGCGGTGACCACGGTACTGCGCCAGTCCACCTCGGCCGAACCGCGCGTATACACGCCGGGAATGCCGCGCAGCAGACAATTGGATTTGTTGAGCAGCGCGGGGTTGGAGGTTTCCGCGGTGCCGTTGGCGCAGATGCCGTCTGCGACGGCCGCCTCGCTGATCGGATCGTAACTGGCCTGCTGTCGGGTCAGACTGGTCAGATTGATCTTGTAGCTGAGATCGCCACCCATCACCTGGTACGGCAGCGTTCTGGAATAATCCAGCACCGGGGCGACGACCGGCAACTGACTTTGCTGGTCGAGCTCGGAATAGCCCGTATAGTAGATCGAGCGAAGATCGAAGTAGCTGCGGTCGCCGCGGCCGACCAGATAAAGCTGCGAGATTCCTTCCGACGACTCGCTGGTCCCGGTGTGAAACGGATCGAGGTTGGTGCCGTTGAACTGGCTCAGCGAGTAGTCCGTTATGAAGGTGGGGTCGGTAACCAGGACACCGGTCCACCCCCAGACCCACTGATTGGTGATATCGAACTCGCCCGCGGTGAGTGCCGTGCCACGGAACTCTTTCGTCTCCGGCGAGCCGGCACCGTATTCGGAAGCGAAGTAGCTCGGATCCTGCTGGAAGAGCCCGGCCGCCTTGATGCTGTAGGAGCCGTTGATCAGCCGCTGGTTCCATTCGGCCCCCATCATCAGCCCCTGCTGCGTCATGTAGCGCGGGTAGAGGGTCAAATCGTAGTCGGGCGCGAGATTGAAATAATAGGGGGTGGTGACGCTGAACCCGTAGGCCGACCCGGTAGCGAATGTCGGGAAAAGAAAGCCGCTTTTGCGTTTGACGGTACTGTCGGGCGCCGACAAGAACGGGAAGTAGGCGACCGGCAACCCAAACATATCGACGGTCGCATCCTCGAAATAGAGCATCTTGTCGCTGTCGGAGTGGATGATCCGCGCCGCCTTGACCTGCCACTCCGGCGGCTTGCTGGGATTGTCCTTGCACGGTTCGCAGGCGGTATAGATACCGTTCTGCAGCACCGTGAACTTGCCTTGCGAGCGATCGGCGCGTGTTGCAGCGTAGCGGGTGTCGTCCGGCGCTTCGACGTGGAGCGAATCGACAAACCCATCCCGGTAGTCGTCGGTCAGATTGATGACCTGGCCGTAGGTGATTCGACCGTTCGCTTCGGTCAGCCTGGCGTTTCCCACGGCGCGCAGCCGCTTGGTTTTTTCGTCATAGATGACCTGATCCGCCTCGACGGTCGAACCGCCGTAATAGATTTGCACGTGACCGACGGCGGAGACCGTATCGTTGGCGTAGTCGTATTTGATCTGGTCGGCCTGCACGAGCATCGGCGTGTTGGGCGGAACGGGCGGCGGCGGCGGCTCTTTCGGATGAATCGGGAAATGGAATTCGTTAGGCGTGCCCACCTGGCCGAACGCCGACACCGAAAAGCATGCAAAGAGGACCATCGCCGCAGCGAAGCCAACAACGTTGTAGCGTCGTCGTCGCCCCCGAAGCTGACGCGCACCCGGAAGGTCCGCCACTAATCGCGCTCCCCGCAAGACAACGCTCTCACCCCGGCAGATTGCTCCAAACCGGCGCAGCACAACGATCGACGAGGCTGTATCCCCCGGCGCGATTCCTGTTCTCAAAAGATGGCTTTGAAAAGGCAAATGCCATTGAAAACAAAGAGGAATTGGTTGCCGATTATGGGCAAGGGATGGTTAATGACGGCAAAGCCGTTGCCCGCCGGCAACAGTGGCGGGAAATGATCGCGCTGCCAACTTCGCTTAGCCGACCGACGCAGGATCAGCCGCCGGCGACAAAGAAGGATGCCAGCCTGTTTCTTATGTTGTCAGAGATCATGACGGTGGCGCGGTCTTCGGCATTAAGCCAGGCGCGCTGCTGGGCAAACCGCTGCGCGGACCCCGGAATGTCGAAGGAGGCTTGCCCGAACGCCGATGTGGACAGGACGACTTTGCCAGTGGCGATCTCGATCAGAGTATATGAGGCGTTAACCGTGGAAATCTGCGTTTCCGGCCGGCCGCTCGCGACATCGACGATGATGGTCTGGATCGAAGAAGTAAGCGCGTTCACCTGCAGTCGATAGAGCGGAGCGGCCGGTGCCGCTCCGTTGTTGAAGTAATCCATCAATTTATTGCGCAATTCCACGGCCAACCGCGCTTCCGGCGTGCCGTTCTTGGCCACAATGGTACCGATCTGGACCGCAGCAAATTTGTCGCGGACGGTGTCGCCCGCCGGCAGCGTTTGGTTGCCGTATAATGGTTGGAAGCACGCCGCGGTGGTCGCCCCCAACACCAGCACCACGGCAACCCGGACGAGCTGTGCTGAAATACCCGTTCGTTTGCCCCAGCCGCCTCTGCCCCAGCCCATCGGCATCGATCCCCCGGCTACACGCGCTAGCGCAGAAACCTTAACACCTATACATACTCCGCCGCGAATGGTGCAAGTTCGCGCCATTGACCGCCGCCGCAGCCGACAGGCTTGTGAGCTTGCGCGCGACCGGCCCGATTTCTGCCTTCGAAATGCAAGAAGACTAAAGGATGGAGGCGACAACGTGGCGGGAGCGCTCGCGGCATGCCATGCGCCGCCACCGCATGGCGGCGCATGCTGCGGGGAGCTCATTGTTGCAGACAGACACTTCACGGCCAAGCGAACAGCCGCCTCGCCGATATGCACAGGCTGATCGCCCGACGGCGCCATTGCCTCGGCGCCGATCATGGCTCTGCTCGGTCGCGCTCTTCACCGCGGTCGCTCTCGCCCAATGCAGCACGGTGCCGCCCGAAGATCCCGCGCAACCGTCGCCGCCGGCAAATTACAGCGCCCTGATTTCCAAATCGCTGAAAGGCTTCAAGGATTTTGCTCACTTCACCAACGTCCAGGTCTCCGGTCTGCGCTGGGTCGATGCGATAACGGGATGGAGCTGGCTTGTTTGCGTGCGCTATGACGAGCAGCAGCGGCAGCGATTCTACGCGTTCTTCATCGACAACAATTCGATCGTCAACGCTCGCTACGACGTGAGCACGGACCGCTGCGCCGCGCAGCACTATGTACCGCTTGACGTTGCTACCGGCACCATAGCCTCGCCTTCGACGTTGCAGCAGCCGATATACTGAGGATGATGCCCGCGCCGTTCGGCGCCACGCGCCGGCGTGGTTCGCGCTTACCGCCGTTTCTTGCCGGCGCGCGACCGCCGCGGCGCATGGCCCAGTATTCTGCCGGCGACGGCGTCGAGCTTTTTCAGAAGCTTCGGATCGCGCGCTTCCGGCGCCGTGATCAGGGCATTGTCGAGGGCGCGATCCGACCCGATCGGACAGGCCTCGTGCTCGCGGGGAAAATCGCGGGCGAGCCGCGCCACCAGTCGTTTCGCCTTCTCGGCATTGGCGGTCAATACCTTGATGATGTCCTGCACCGTAACCGCATCATGATCGGGATGCCAGCAATCGAAATCTGTCACCATGGCGACGGTCGCATAGCTTATCTCAGCTTCACGCGCGAGCTTGGCTTCCGGCATGTTGGTCATGCCGATAACCGCATAACCCAGATTCTTATAGGTCAAGCTCTCGGCGAGCGTGGAGAATTGCGGTCCTTCGATGCACACATAGGTGCCGTCGCGCACCACAGCGATGTCTTCGGCCATCGCCGCCTCGGCGATATGGATGCGCAATCGCGGCGACACCGGATGCGCCATCGACACATGCGCAACGCAGCCCTTACCGAAGAACGAGTTCTCGCGCTTATGGGTGCGGTCGACGAACTGATCGATCAGCACGAACGTGCCCGGCGACAGCTCTTCCTTGAACGAGCCGCAGGCCGAGAGCGAGACCAGGTCGGTGACGCCCGCGCGCTTGAGCACGTCGATGTTGGCCCGGTAGTTGATATCCGAAGGCGAATGCCGGTGACCCTTGTCGTGACGCGACAGAAACACCACCGGCAGGCCGGCAATCTCGCCGATGAGCAAGGCGGCCGAAGGTTGCCCCCAAGGGCTCGTGAGCTTTTTCGTCCGGAGTTTTTCCAGCCCGGGCAGATGGTAAAAGCCGGAGCCGCCGATAATGCCAAGAACCGCCTTCGTCATCAGGCCCCCGTATCCTCGTTTCGAATCCTAGGAACCGCGCTGCTTCGAACAAGTCATCGCGCTTCGCCGCGAAAATCCGGCACCGTCTCGCGCAGCAGGTCGATGATCGCCGAGCGTTCGCCCTCGCCTATGCTGTGCTCAAGCTTGGCGACCCATTCGCGCACGACCTCGATCGGAGGGCACACCGGCGATGCGGCGACGACGCCGGGAATGCCGATATCCACGGTCGGCTCCTGCCGCGCGAACAGGATTTCGTTCAATCGCTCGCCAGGACGGATGCCGGTGAAGACGATGTCGACGTCGCGCCCCGGCTCCAGACCGCTCAGCCGAATCATCCGCTCCGCAAGGTCGAATATCTTGATCGGCTGCCCCATGTTGAGCACATAGACTGACGCCTCCGAACGCGCCGGGCCGAGCGCATGGCTCGCCGCCACAACGACGAGATCGCAGGCTTCGCGAATGGTCATGAAGTAGCGAACCATGTCCGGATGGGTGACGGTCACCGGCCCGCCGCTTTCGATCTGCGCCTTGAATTTCGGCACCACGGAGCCATTGGAGGCCAGGACGTTGCCGAACCGTACCGCGATCAGGCGCATCGGCGGTCGGCCCCCGTTGGCGTTGCGCGCAGCGCCGGCATCCAAGGCCTGGCAATACATTTCAGCGAGCCGCTTGGTGGCGCCGAGCACCGACACCGGTTCGATCGCCTTGTCCGTGGAGATCATCACCAACGCTTCGGCGCCGGCTGCAAGCGCGCCGTCGGCGACATTGATCGTGCCGAGCACGTTGGTTTTGATTCCCTCGTCCCACTCGCGTTCCAGGATCGGCACATGCTTGAGTGCGGCCGCGTGAAAGACCAGGTTCGGCTCAGCCTCGGCGATCAATCGGAAAACCCGCTCGCGGTCGCGGATGTCGCAGATCCGCCCCTCGACCGCGGTGGGACACTCTTTGGCCTTAAGCTTTTCCTGCACGGTATGCAGCGCCGCTTCGGAATTTTCCAGAATGAGCAGCCGTGCGGCGCCGAACGTGACGATGCGATCGCAAATCTCCGATCCGATGGAGCCGCCACCGCCGGTCACCGCGACGGTCTTGCCTTTGATGAATTTCTCCAGCCGCTGATAGTCGATGGTCACGCTCGGCCGCAGCAGCAGGTCCTCAACGTCGACCGGGGCCAAGCGCAGAGCCTCTTCGCCGGCATCGAGCGACGGCAAGCGGCTGGTAGCGAGACCGAGCCGCCGCGCCAACATCAGCATGGTTTCCGGATGGACATCCGGTTCCAGCACCGTGGGCGTCAACACCAGGCGGGCGACGCGAATGTCCTGTGCGCCGAGGGCGGCCACCGTGCGTTCGAGGTCCGTCAAATAACCGCGCACCGGGACCCCGCGCAGCATCTGGCCCTGATCGGCGTGCGATGGCGACAGAATCCCGACCGGCCTCAGCTTGGTGACGGCTCCGCTCTCGATGGCGCGCAGCAGCACTTCCGCGTCGGCCGCGCGTCCGGCCACCAGAGTGGGGATCGTTTCCGGGCCCTTGGCGTGACGCTGGGTGCGGGAGTGCCGGAACATGCGATAGGCAACGCGCGGGCCGCCGAGAAAAAACATCTGCAGCACCCAGTAGAGCGCGATCGTGACCTTGCCGAAGAAAAAGGTGCCGTTGAAATACGAGGCGACGAGCACGTAATCGAGCACTAATAGCGACAGCGCCAGCACGGTCGCGGCGCGGAAAATGTTCCAGAGGTCTGGCAGCGACGCAAAACGCCATTTCGCGGCATAGAGTCGGAAGATCCAATAGACCACGCCGGCATACACCAGATAGCCGGGTAGAATGATCGGGAGCCACTCGAGGTGCTGGCTAAGCCCGATGCCCTCGAAACGGAGATAGAATGCCGCGAGAATCGCCAGCGCGGTGGCGACGAGATCGTGAGCGACGATCAGGATGCGCCGCGGATTGCTGAATACTCCCCTCATGGCGGCACCATATAGACCGGCTCGCGGCATAACGAAACGCAATATCGCAAGCGGCCGCCGCCGCAGAAGTCGCGACGGCCGCGAAGAATCCGGTAACTCCTTGAGACTGCGGCGAATCACGCCCGTTCGTGAGTTGCATTGCGGCGCGTTGGTCGAGCAGCAGAACGACCATTGTGGTTCTCTCGGCGCAGGTTTGCGCCGGCTTGGTCGTCATTCTGCATCCGCTCGTGCAGCATTTTCATGACAGCCTGCCGAACCCAGATGAGAACGCTTTTGGAAGCGGACTGCTAGTCTCTTATGTTGCCAGTCAAGAGTTAAGAGCATAGAGAGCCACGCCGCTCAGTTTTGTGAGCGGTTTTGGATATGAACGGAAGCTGCACAGAGCCGGAGGCGAGGCGGAGACGACGGTAGATCAGACTCTTATGCGCGGGTTGGGTACCGCCTTCCGTGTTTTCGTCTCGGGGCTTTCCTCGGTCTAGAGGGCG
>JASHOR010000033.1 GCA_030041005.1 Xanthobacteraceae bacterium | reverse complement strand
CATCGCCTTTGAGGCGGCTTGCTTCGCCGCACAGCAAAATTTTCACGGCGTAGCCGTGCTCTGCGAGTAGCCGGCCGGCGACAAATCCGTCGCCGCCGTTGTTACCTGGTCCGGCGACCACGGCGATGCTGGCGCCGCTGGTGTGGAGCTTGGCGACCGCCGCCGCCACAGCGGCCCCGGCATGTTCCATCAGGTCGATGCCGGGCGTTCCGCCGGCGGTCGTCAGGCGGTCGGCCTCGGCCATTTCGGCGTTGCTGAGAAGCTCGAGCATGCTCACCGAAGATAACGAAAGCGGCAGACACCGCCTATCGGCAAGGGCGTATCCTTCAGTCTCATCGCGCTATTGACGAGATAATAGGCACTATGCCTATTTCGGCGGCGAAGGCCCTTTCAAAGCACTGCAAAAGCGGTCGTGGGCGTGCTCTAGAACGCTGATGTGACTTGATTATTTCCGCAGCCGCGGCCCTGGCACGGGACCTGCTAACCGAGGCGATGGTTCCGCGCGTGCGCTGGCCCGCCTCGGAGCCGGGAGACTGAACGCGATGAAGAAAATCGAGGCCATCATCAAGCCGTTCAAACTCGATGAGGTGAAGGAGGCGCTGCAGGAAGTGGGCTTGCAAGGCATCACCGTCACCGAAGCCAAAGGGTTCGGCCGGCAGAAGGGTCACACCGAGCTTTATCGCGGCGCCGAGTACGTCGTCGATTTTCTTCCGAAGGTGAAGATCGAGGTTGTGCTCGGCGACGACATGGTCGAAAAGGCCGTCGAAGCGATCCGCCGCGCCGCGCAGACCGGACGGATCGGCGATGGCAAGATTTTCGTCTCGAGCATTGAGGAGGCGATCCGGATCAGGACGGGGGAATCCGGAATTGACGCCATCTGAACCGCCGATCTGACAGCTTGCCGGACCGCGCCAGCGGAGCGGGACAAAAACGCATCTGGCTTTCCACCAACACCACGACCACCAGCACCACGAAAGGTACGCCTGCCATGACTACGCCGAAGACCGTGATGAAGATGATCAAAGACAGCGACGTCAAATACATCGATTTCCGTTTTACCGATCCGCGCGGCAAATGGCAGCACGTGACGACCGACGTCAGCACCTTCGAAGAGGAAACTTTCGCCGAAGGCATCATGTTCGACGGTTCCTCGATCGCCGGCTGGAAGGCGATCCACGAATCCGACATGCAACTGATGCCCGATCCTGAAAGCGCCTGCATCGATCCGTTTTTCGCCGAGACCACGCTGGTCTTGATCTGCGACACGCTGGAGCCGCTCACTGGAGAGCCCTACAGCCGCGATCCGCGTTCGATCTGCAAGAAAGCCGCGGGCCTGGTCAAGTCGATGGGCGTGGGCGACGCCGTGTTCTTCGGACCGGAGGCCGAATTCTTCATCTTCGACGACGTCAAGTATTCGGCGACGCCCTACAAGGTCGGTTATCGCGTCGACTCGATGGAGTTTCCCACCAACTCCGACACCGACTACGAAGGCGGCAATCTCGGCCACCATATCGGCTTCAAGAAGGGCTACTTTCCGGTGCCGCCGCTCGACACCGCGCAGGACATGCGCTCGGAAATGCTCGCGGCCATCGCCCGCATGGGCGTCAAGGTCGAGAAACACCACCATGAGGTCGGCTCGGCCCAGCATGAGCTTGGCATGATGTTCGCGCCGATGGTGCGCATGGCCGACCAGATGCAGATCTACAAATATTGCATTCATCAGGTCGCCCAGGTGTACGGCAAGACCGCGACCTTCATGCCGAAGCCGATCTATGGCGACAACGGCTCGGGCATGCATTGCCATCAATCGATCTGGAAGGGCGACAAGCCGCTGTTCGCGGGAAACAAATACGCCGACCTTTCCGAGACCTGCCTGCAATACATCGCCGGCATTCTCAAGCACGCGCGCGCCATCAACGCCTTCACCAATCCGACGACGAACTCCTACAAGCGGCTCGTGCCGGGCTTCGAAGCGCCGGTTCTGCTCGCCTATTCGGTGCGCAATCGCTCGGCAAGCTGCCGAATTCCGCTCGCGTCCTCGCCCAAGGCCAAGCGCGTCGAGGTGCGTTTCCCCGATCCGCTGTGCAATCCGTATCTCGGTTTCGCCGCCATGCTGCTGGCCGGCCTCGACGGCATCAAGAACAAGCTCAATCCCGGCGAACCGACCGACAAGGACCTTTACGACCTGCCGCCCAAGGAATTGAAGAAGATCCCGACCGTGTGCGGCAGCTTGCGCGAGGCGCTGGGCAACCTCGACAAGGACCGCGAATTCCTCAAGGCGGGCGGCGTGTTCGACGACGACTTCATCGACAGCTACATGGAGCTGAAGATGCAGGAAATCATCCGCTTCGAGCACACGCCGCATCCGGTCGAATTCGAGATGTATTATTCTGCATAATTCCGCGGAGCGTCGCGTATCCTAACCGGCGTTGCATTGTGCGATGCAATGCGAGCGCCATGATGCCGGCGCGATGGATTCGAATCGAGCCGAACGGCAGGAACGCAAAGCGCCGTCGCGGATTGACGCGACGGGGCGACAAGCATTACCTGCTGATCCGTTTGGCGCGTCGGCTTTGCCGCCGCCCGCCGTCAACCGATGAGGACTTTTATGAAAAAGATTGGACTTGCTTTTGCGACGGCCGCAGCCTTGGTCATGGGCGGCGCGCTGACCGCCACGGCCCAGGCGATGCCTGCGGGTCCGCTCGACTCGCCGGGCGTGGCCGCATCGCTGCTGCACCAGACCCAATTCTTCATTTGGAGCGGCAGGCACTTTTGCTGGTACTGGAACGGATGGAATGGACCAGGCTGGTACTGGTGCGGCTATGCGTGGCGACGCGGCTTCGGCTGGGGCGGCCCGCGCGGCTGGCATGGTTGGCATCCTGGCCCGCGTCCCGGCTTCCATCCCGGTCCGCATTTCCGTCCCGGCTTCCATCCGGGGCCGCATGGCGGTCCACATGGCGGTCCGCATAATGGCCCGCACGGTCATCATCACTAAGGCTGCGATCGGCGCCGCGGGCGTCGGTCTTTAGCGTTGATCTTTGGAGTCAAGCCGCCCGCGGGCCGCGCGCCCGCGGGCGGCAGTGCGTTCTGCAGCGTATTGCGTGCACATCATCGATCCGCTCGACCGCGGGTCCAGCGGACAATCCGGCCGGCCGACTGTCCCATCCGCCATAAGCTCATCGATCAATGCAACCGGTGATGCGTAGGGCGTTCGCCGCGCGCCGGCATGCGCGTTGACGCGCCATTAACAGCGCTTTGGCATGGTCGGCACGAGCTTCCCCGATTCCGCCGTCCTGTCGACATCATCTCATGGCGCTGCAAGGTCCGATCGTCGTTGTTGCCGACAATCCGGCGTCCGATGTCGTGGCCGCGCTGCGCGCAGCCGGTGGGTTCCCCATCGTCGAAGCCGGGTGGGCGGAAGCCGCCGCGGCTCTCGCATCCGTACAACCCGAAGGCCTGGTTCTCGCTGAGCCGACAACCGACCGCGCCGCCGTACGCGCGCTTGCGGAGCAGCTCAAGGCCGGCGACGGCAGCAATCCTTTCGTCCCGGTAGTCGCTCGCGCGACCGACGACGGCGCGATGGTCTTTCCCGATGCGCTTTACACCGCCGCGGATGCGCCGGCCGAGCACATTGCCAATCGACTGTCCTCGGCGGCGCGCATCCGCACGCTGCACGCCACCGTATTGCGGCGCACCCGCATGCTTGCCGAGCGCGGCGAATTGCCGCCGGAGCTGCCGACGACCGATCCGCTCGAGGAAGCGACCGTGCTCCTGGCCGGGCGCGGCCGATCCTATCCCGCGCTTTCGGTTGCCGTCGGCGAACATGTCGGGCTCATCGGCGCGCTCAGCGTCGAGAGCGCGGCCCGCGCGCTTCACGCCCGCGATATCGACGGCATGGTGATCGGCGACGGCTTCGGCCCGCGCATCGTCGAGGCGTTGCTCACCGTGCTTGCCGACAACGCGCGCTTCCGCGATCTGCCGATCACCCTGCTCGGCGGGCATCCCGCTCCGGCCGAGCGTTTCTTCGCCCAATTGCCGAATCTCGATCGCGTGACCGAGGGGCCGGAGCGCCTGGTGGAGCGATTTCTGCCGTGCGTCCGGGTGCATGCGTTCGGACAACGGCTGCGCCGCATGCTCAGATCGCTCGACGCCAAGGGCATGATCGATCCCGACAGCGGCCTGCTCGTCTACCAGGCGTTCTGGCGCGATCTCAACCGCGCCGTCGATGACGCGGAAAAGCGCGGCGTCGGCCTGTCGATCGCGCGCTTTTCCTTCGACGGCAGCGACCGCCGCACCGGACTCGACGCGGCGCGGATCTTGAGCCGGCTGATGCGTCAGGTCGATTTCGCCTGTCGCGGCTCCGACAATTCGATCTTCACCGTCTTCACCGACACCGATCTGCGTGCCGCTCATGTCGTGGCGCGCCGATTGGCCAGCATCTTGAAGAACACCACGATGGCGCGCGATCGCAAGCACATGGGCATCGAGGCGGCGGTCACGCTCGCCACCTTGCGGCCGACCGACAGCGTCGATTCGCTGGTTGCGCGCGTGGTAGGCAAGAGCGCCGGCGGCTGACCCGCGCGGCCTTGGCCGCTGTTCACCGCGGGTGGGCAGATTCCCGTCGCTGCCGCTGTAAGGTAGGCTCAGCCGAACGCAATCGAAGGCTCCGCATCATGTCCGCTTCCGGCGAACGTCCTTTCGTCCACATCGAAGTTGTCTCCGATGTCGTGTGCCCGTGGTGCTATATCGGCAAGCACCGGCTGGAGGCGGCCATCGCGCTCAGTCCCGAGGTTGACGTCGGCATCAATTGGCGACCGTATTTTCTCAACCCATGGATTCCGCGCGACGGCATCGACCGGCAGACCTATCTGGAGACCAAGTTCGGCTCCGTCGAACGCTATGCCGTCATCGCCGAGCGGGTGGCCGCCGCCGCTCTCATGGAGGGGCTGCCGTACCTGCCGGATCGAATCTCGCGGCAGCCGCACACGCTTGACTGTCATCGGCTGATCCTGTGGTCGCGCAGCGTCACCGATCCGGCGCGGGTCACGCAGCGCCTCATGGAGCTTTATTTCGCCGACGGCGGCGATCTCTCTGACCCCAAAGTGCTGATCAAGGCGGCCGTCGATTGCGGCATGGACGGCGACCTCGTGCGTCGCCTGTTGGCCAGCGACGCCGATGTCGATCGCATCGAGGGGGAAGCCGAAAGCGCCAAGGAAGCCGGCATCGACGGCGTGCCCTGCTTCATCTTTGGCAGCAGCGTCATCGTCACCGGCGCGCAATCGCCGGAATATCTCGCCAGCGCCATCGAGCGCACCGCCGGACGGCATACGCGGCTGCAGGTGTAGGGCGGCGGCAGAGCTTGCAATCGATAGCGCGCGCCGGTTCTGCCTTTTCGCGGATGAGGACAGGGAAATTACTGCGGCTCGATGCCGACCTGCTTGATCACCTTCGCCCATTTCGCGGTGTCGCCCGCGATCAGCGCGCCCAGTTCGCCCGGCGTATAGACGAGCGGCGTGCCGCCCACTTGGGCGAGGCGTGCTTTGATGTCTGGGTCGGCGAGCCCGGCATTGATCTTCCGGTTGAGCAGCTCAACGATACGCCTCGGCGTGCCGCGCGGTACGCCGACGCCGGTCCAGGCCTTGACCTCGAACCCCGGAATCGTTTCGCCCACGGTCGGCACATTTGGCAAGGTTGGCGATCGCTTGGCGGAGAGCAATGCCACCGCGCGGACTTCTCCCGCCCTTATATGCGGC
>JASHOR010000032.1 GCA_030041005.1 Xanthobacteraceae bacterium | reverse complement strand
CTCCATCGACAAGATCGGGCGCGGGCAGGTCGACGCCGTCCTTGCGCATCTCGACGCCATCAACGGCCAATTGGAGTCGCTGGCACCCGTGGCGGCGCCGTCTGGTCCGCAAGCTCCAAATGGCGCGACCGAGGATGCGTCTCGGACGGTGAGAACCGAAATTGCGGAAGCCGATGCAGTACTCGACGGGGTCGTCGAAACGCACACTCTGCTCAACGGCTTGCGGATGGCGGCCCGCGACTTGTTGGAAGCCGCGCGACTCGCCGACCTTCTGGTTTCCGAACTGTCGATATCCAGCGCCGCGGACAATGGCGGCGCGAACTCGCGCGCAAGGCAATCGTCCGCTGTCGCCGAGGAACTGCGCCGAAAACTAGCCGCGCTCGACCGCAAC
Source organism: Xanthobacteraceae bacterium (assembly GCA_030041005.1). Taxonomy (GTDB): domain Bacteria; phylum Pseudomonadota; class Alphaproteobacteria; order Rhizobiales; family Xanthobacteraceae; genus BOG-931. Next base: position 104,934 of record JASHOR010000032.1, on the reverse strand, counting down.
GGCGAGTTGGCCATCGAGCAGATGGATCGCGAATTGCGACAGTTGCGGGAAGCCGCGGAACGTCTGCGATTGGTGTCGGCTGAAAACCTGTTCACTACACTTGAGCGCATGGCACGCGATACCGCTCGGGCCCAGGGCAAGCGCGTGACATTCAAGGCCGACGGCGGCGGCATCCGGCTTGATGCGCACGTGCTCGACGCGATCCAGGGAGCGCTGGTTCAGATCGTCCGCAATGCGGTGGCGCATGGCATCGAATCAGGCGAGCAGCGAACCAAGGCGGGTAAATCCGCGGTTGGCAACGTTGCCATCGAAGTTTTCCGGCGCGGTCGGCGCATCGTCTTCTCCTGCCGCGACGACGGCAGCGGCATAAATCTCGAGGCGGTGCGGCAGGTCGCCGCGCAGCGCGGGTTGATCGGGTCGTCGACGACCGAGACCGGGCCGGACGAACTCATGCGCATGTTGCTTCGCGGCGGCATCAGCACATCGACGACCGTGACGGAGGAGTCCGGTCGCGGCATCGGCCTCGACGTCGTTCGCGAATCGGTCGAGCGGCTGGGCGGACAGGTTGCGTGCCGCAGCGAGCCGGCAGTGGGAACGACGTTCGAGATCGTGATTCCACCGTCGCTGTCTTCCATGGATGCTTTGCTCGTGGAAGCCTCGGCCGGTGGGGGCGCCGTCGCCATACCGCTCGATGCGGTGCGCAGCACGCTGCGCCTGTCGTCCGCCGAGATCACGTCGACGGCGTCCGGCGCGTCGATTCTGCACGGGGAGACAGTCATCCCGTTTGTGCCGCTCGCAGCCGTACTGGACCGGGCGGCGCGGTCGTCCGCAAGCAATTGGGCCGCCGCAATCGTTGCCGGCGCCGACGGCCTCGCGGCGATCGGCGCGGGGCGGTTGCTGGGAACGGCCAAAATCGTCGTCCGCCCGCTGCCGCAGTCGATGACGGCAAGCCCCGCCGTGATGGCGGCCGCCTTGGATGTCGATGGCAATCCGCAACTCGTCCTCAATCCCGATGGGCTTGTCGCCGCCGCCCGCCGCGGCGGCGTCGCAGAGCCGCCGGCGCCGCAGGAGAAACGCCGCGTGCTGGTCGTCGACGATTCGCTGACGACGCGCATGCTCGAGCAAAGCATTCTCGAATCGGCGGGCTATGACGTCGACCTCGCGGTGTCCGGCGAAGAAGCGCTGGAGCGCGTTCGCGGCAAGAATTACGCGCTCATCCTGGTCGACGTGGAAATGCCCGGCATCGACGGATTTACCTTCATCGAGCGCATCCGGTCGGACGGCAGAACGCGCGAGATTCCGGCGATCCTGGTCACCTCTCTGGCCAAGCGCGAGCATCGCCAACGCGGCCGTGAGGTCGGCGCCCAAGGCTATATCGTCAAGAGCGAATTCGACCAGGCCGAGCTGCTGTCGATGATCAAGCCAATGATGGCTGCGTGACGTGGCCCGCACGCGCGTTCTCGTCGTCGAGGATTCCGCAACCGTGCGCGAGCGTCTGATCGAGGCGCTGGCGGACGATCGCGACATAGAAATCGTCGGCGTGGCGGAGGACGGCAGGCAGGGCATCGAACTCTGCCGGCTGCACCGGCCCGACGCGATCACCATGGACATGATGATGCCGGTCATGTCCGGCCTGGCGGCCACAGAATACATCATGGCGCATTGTCCGACGCCGATCTTGATCGTGTCGTCCTCGCTCAATCGCGGCGAACTGTTCAAAATCTACGATGCGTTGTCGGCCGGTGCGGTCGACGTACTGGAGAAACCGACCGGCGCGGAGTTCGACGGCGAATGGCCGCGCCGGCTGCGCAGCGCCGTCAAGCTGGTTGCCAAGATCAAGGTCATCAGTCACCCCCGCGCGCGACTTCAGTCGCGCCTGAGCGCGAGCGAAATCCTTACTCCGGCGACGCCATCGCAACAGCCGCAACGTCGCTGCAGAATCGTCGCTATCGGCGCCTCCACCGGCGGGCCGGGGGCGGTCAGCGAGGTGCTGCGATCGCTGCCGCGACACTTCAGGATTCCGGTCCTCGTCGTGGTGCACATGAATGCGGCTTTTGCCTCCGCGCTCACGGATTGGCTCGATGCGCAGTGCGGGCGCCATGTCGTGACCGCGCAAAATGGAGCGCTGGTCGCTTCTTTGCAGGGCTGCGTGGCGGTGGCGCCGGGCGACCGCCACCTGACCGTGCGCAGCGGGCGCATTCTGCTCACGGACGACGCGGAGCGGCACTCCTGCCGGCCCTCGGTCGACGTGCTGTTCGAATCGATCGCCGCCGAATACGGCGCCAGCGCTGCCGCGTGCCTGCTCACCGGAATGGGCAAAGACGGAGCACTCGGCCTCCTGCGGATTCGCCAAGCCGGCGGCTTGACCATCGCCCAGGACGAGGCCTCGTCGGTCGTTTACGGCATGCCACGCGAGGCGGTCGCGCTTGGCGCCGTCGCTTGCGTGTCGCCGCTCAAGGACATCGGCCCGCGCTTGGCGGCATTGCAGGGCAGCTTCGCGGAGGTGACGCAATGACCGCTCCGGTACTCATCGTCGACGACAGCGTGACCGTGCGCATGAACCTGCTCGAACTGCTCAACGGCGCCGGTCTGGAGGCAATCGCGTGTGCCAGCCTTGCCGAAGCGCGCCGCGCGCTCGCCGAGCAAACCTTCGCGCTGGTCGTTCTCGACGTCCTGCTGCCGGACGGCGACGGCATCGAGCTGTTGCAAGAAATCCGGGCCATGCCGTGCGGCGGCAAGGTGGCCGTCATGATGCTGTCGAGCGAAACCGAAGTCCGCGACCGGGTACGCGGGCTGACTACCGGCGCTGACGAATATGTCGGCAAGCCTTACGATCCGACTTATCTTGCCGGGCGGGCCCGCGAACTCGTGGGCCGAGGCAGCGATCAGCCGTCACCGTCCCAGGAAACCATCCTGCTCATCGATGACAGCGTGACCTTTCGCAATGAACTCAAGAGCGCGCTGGAACAGGCTTCCTACCGCGTCGTGGTCGCCGGCAGCGGCGAAGAGGGCTTGCGCGTCGCTGCCGATTCGCGGCCCTCCGGCATCGTCGTCGATGGCGTGCTTCCCGGAATCGACGGCGCAACCTTCATCAGGCGCATTCGCCTCGATGCCGTGCTGCGGGCGCTGCCATGCTTTCTTCTCACCGGATCGGAAGATCGCAGCGCCGAGGTTCGCGCGCTAGATGCCGGCGCCGACGCGTTCGCGGTGAAGGACGACAACATCGGCGTGATCCTGGCGCGGATCGGCGCCATGCTGCGGAGCGCCGGCGATCGACCGGCCCTGGGCGGCACCACGAGCCTGCAGGGGCCGAAAAAGGTGCTGGCCGTCGACGACAGCGAAACCTACCTGCAACAGCTCGCCGCGGCGCTGAGCTCGGAGGGCTACGAAGTGATTTTGGCGCGCTCGGGCGAAGAAGCGCTGGAGCTGCTGGCCGTCCAGCAGGTCGATTGCGTGTTGCTCGACCTGATCATGCCCGGCATTGGCGGCCGCGAGGCCTGCCTGCGCGTCAAGAGCGTACCGGCGCTGCGCGACATCCCGATCATCATGCTCACCGCGGTCGAGGATCGCGAGGCGATGATTGCCGGGCTCGGCGCCGGAGCGGACGATTACATGGCCAAGTCGAGCGATCTCGATCTGGTGCGGGCGCGCGTGTTGGCACAGATCAGGCGCAAGCAATTCGAAGACGAGCACCGAGCCGTCCGCGAACGGTTGCTGCGCGCCGAGTATGAAGCCAATGAGGCGCGGACCGCGCTCGAGATCGCCAAGGTAAGGGCCGCCCTCACTGAACAGCTCGAATTGAAGAACGCCGAACTCGAAATCAAAAACGACGAACTCGAATCGTTCAGCTACTCGGTGGCGCACGATCTTCGCGCTCCGCTGCGCAGTATCGATGGTTTCAGTCTCGCCTTGCTTGAGGATTGCGGCGACAAGCTCGATGCGATGGGGAAGGGATACCTCAACTACGTTCGACAATCGACTCAGCATATGGCGCGTCTGATAGACGACCTGTTGGCGCTTTCGCGCGTCACGCGCAGCGCGCTTGAACGGTCAGAAACGGACCTCGGCGCGATTGCGCGCGGCGTTGTGGCCCGACTGACGACGGCTTTTCCGGATCGCAAGATCGACGTTTTGCTGGCCGACGGCATCGTTGCCGATTGCGATTGCAGGCTGCTGACAGTGGTACTTGAAAACCTCATCGGCAATGCGTGGAAGTTCACCGGAAAGCGCGATCGCGCACGCATCGAGATCGGCACAATCGAGACAATTCCGCGCACCATCTTTGTGCGCGATAATGGCGCCGGCTTCGACATGACCTATGCGTCGAAGCTGTTCGGCGTATTCCAGCGCCTTCACTCGATATCCGAATTTGAAGGAACGGGAATCGGGCTGGCAACTGTCCAGCGAATCATCCGCCGACACGGTGGACGGATCTGGGCGGAGGGCCATGTCGGGCGTGGAGCGACGTTCTACTTCACGCTGGAAGCGGGCAGCGGCGCGGCCGTGGTCGCGGGAATGCTTGGTTCGGAACCGTCATTATCCACAATCGCGAAGGAGAGTGCGGCATGACAGCGGAGGATACCATTCTGTTGGTGGAGGATAATCCGGCCGACGAGGCGTTGACGTTGCGCGCACTCAAGAAGGCGAATATCGCCAATCAGGTCGTCGTTGCGCGCGACGGAATCGAAGCGATCGATTATCTGCTTGCAGACGAACCGAGCGCTGCCGGCCGCGCGCAGCCGCAGTTGATCTTGCTGGATTTGAAATTGCCCAAGCTCGACGGCCTCGAGGTCCTGACCCGCATTCGCAGCAACCAGCGAACAAAACTCCTGCCGGTCGTCATACTCACGACCTCCGTGGAGGACGAGGACCGTCTTCAAGGCTATCGTCTTGGTGCCAACAGCTATGTCCGCAAGCCGGTGGATTTCAATGAATTTGCGCGCGCCGTAACGCAGCTTGGTCTTTATTGGCTCGTATTGAACGAACGGCCCCCGAGGGTCGACTATCTGCGTTCACAAATCCGCAATCACTGAGACAAAAACCCATAATTCAGATCGGAAAGAGTGGAGCCCGGTTCGCCGCGAGCTATAGTCGCGCCGGGGGCGAGCACGCGCGCTTCAGCAAACGGAGAGCAACCATGCGGTTGAGGAGTGCGATGACGGCAATCGCGGGGGCTGCCTTGGTCGCCGCGATCGCGCTGATGCCTATTAACGCGTCAGCACAGCGCGGGGGCCATGGCGGGCATTTCGCCGGGGGCTTCCATCGAGGACCAGGTGGATTCCATCCCGGAGGGGGTTTCGGATACTTCCACCGCGGTTTTGGCGGATATTTCGGCGGCTACGGCTTCGGCCTTTATCCTTGGTGGGGATACGGCGCCTATCCCTGGCCTTACTATTACGGATATTACGGACCGTCGTGTCGTCACGTCCACGTGCGATACTATCGTTACGGCCGGCCGCACTGGCGATGGGTGTACCGCTGCTATTAGTTGGTGGCGGGCAAGCCTGATATCTTAGCTCCGCAGCGGGGCGAGCGGGGCGTATCGACAGGCTGAGCGCGAGCGTTCATGCGCGCCGCTTGTCCTCCTCGAGGCTCGCCAAACGCTGCGAACGCTGTCACAGAAAGTTGAGTTCCGTCGTCGAATAGCCGACACTTTTGTCTTCCCCGTTCGGGGGATTGGCGGATTCGTCGGTCGCGATCGGCGGGGAAGGGTGCTTGTGCGCGTTGCGCGACGCGAGCGGTGTTATTCGAGGGTTCCCACAGTCGAAGCGGCGGTGATGCTGCCGCAGAACAATTTGCTCCATAATTCGGCCCCTTCCGATTGCTATACGACGCACGATTTCGCGGGCCACGGTACCAGGCCGTCGCGGCCTAAGCGATCGAACAAGCAAGCATGCCTCCGAAAGAGCATGCCCCTAGGGAGGCTGAAAATGGAGATATTGGCGAACGTCCGAGAGCGCCCGGACATTCCGCCCGACGAACGCCGATCGCACGAACTCATCATGCGGATATTAAAGCTGCGTTGGATGGGCATGGACGGCGAGGCCAAGCGGATCGAGCTTGAGCTGCGCCGCGTGGATCCCGGATGCACTATTCTCGCGAGTCCGTTCGATACCGATTAGTCGGTGCTCGGCACCCGGGACATACCAACCCGGGGTTCGCGAGCGGAAGGCAAGCCTGAACTCAGACTTGTTGGCGGCGAAGCCGGGCATTTCGGCTCAGGCCTCAGGGCTACGCCGCCTCCTCGGAGAATCGTTCCATCTCGCGCCGCACCAGCCGTCGATAGGGCCCTTCCCCGCGCATCAGGACGTCTGGCGCGCCGTCCTGAACGACGCGTCCGGTCTGCAAGACGACAATGCGGTCGAAATTGCGCACGGTGGAAAGCCGGTGGGCGATGGCGATGACGGTTCGACCGCGCATCAGCCGGCCGAGCGCCTCCCGGATCGCCTCCTCGGATTCGCCGTCGAGGGAGGACGTCGCTTCGTCCAGTAGCAGAAGCGGCGCGTCCTTGAGAAATGCGCGCGCAATGGCGATGCGCTGTCGCTGGCCGCCGGAAAGCTTCACGCCGCGATTGCCGACGATGGTGCGCATTCCATCCGGCAGTGATTGGATGAAATCGCAGCGCGCCGCGAGCGCGGCATCGAGCACTTCGTCGTCGGTGGCGTCCGGTCTGCCGTAGCGGATATTTTCCATGACGGAACGGTGAAACATCGAGATGTCCTGCGGTACCACGCCGATTGCGGCGTGCAGGCTCTCCTGCGTCACGCGCGCGATATCCTGGCCATCGATGAGGACACGGCCGCCCTGCACGTCGTAGAAGCGCTGCAACAGCGCGAACAACGTCGACTTGCCGCCGCCGGACGGGCCGACCAGGCCGACACGTTCGCTGCTTCTGAAGAAGAGCGAGAAGTCATCGAAAATTTGCTGGCCTTTGCCATAGCGGAAGGTGATGCGATCGAACTTCACGCTGGCGCCGCGTCGGATGAGCGGCTCGGCCTGCGGGTGGTCGCGCAATTCGTGCGGCACCAGAAGTGTCGCTATCGCCTCCGACAGCCGCGCGAAATGCTGAGTGATGTCGACCAGCGCCACCGCCAGATCGCGCGTGGCGCTGAGCACTGCGAGTGAGAGCGTGCAGGCAAGAACGACGTCGCCGGTGGTCGCCTGGCCCTGGTTCCAGAGCTTGATCGCCCAGCCGAGCAGCCCGAGCACGAGCACGATCGTCACCGAGGCGTGGAACACGCGCAGCTTCTCCAGGTAAAGCAGACTTCTGCGGCGGGCTTGCATCTCGACCTCGACGGTCGTGTCGAAACGGCGATGCTCGCGCAAGAATCCGCCGAACGCCCGCACCAGCGGCATGTTGCTGACGACGTCGACCATCTCGCCGTCCACCGCCGCCGCCTTGTTGGCGAAATCGTGATGAAGCGACCGGCCTGCGGCGGCAAGACCGAACATCAGATAGACCATGATGCTGGCGATGGTGCCCAGCGTCAGGGCCATGGAGAGGCTGATCGTGCAGACCAGCATGATCGCCGCCACCGTGGCAACGCAGGGCGGCAGCACGTTCCAGATAAACATGTTCTCCGCGGTGAACACCGCATTGGAGGTGGCGGTGACTCGGCTGGTGAGCATCCCCGGCAGCCGATCTGCGAAGTAGGCCGGCGAATGTCCGGTGAGATGGCGAAAGAGGTCGCGCCGCAAGTCGCCGGTCACCGCCACAAAGGTGAAGCTGGCGACAAAACTCGCCACGCGCCAAAGCAGATTGTCGGCAGCGATCAAGGACCCAAGCAGCAGGAATGCCAGCCACACATCGGCGCTTGCTCCGCGCGCCAGGGTATCGACCAGAAACTTGACGCCGTATTGAGTACCAACCGAACAGATGACCGCGCCAAGCACCGCCAGCAAAATGATCGCGTGCGAGATCGGTCTTTGGCGTAGATAACGGAAAATGAAGGAAAGGGGACGGCTCGCGTATTTACAAAGATCCGGCATGCGTCTTGGCTCTCCGCTCGCAGGAAACTGTCCCCCCGAAAATCCTCCTTTGGCGTTGCAAGGGCGTTGCAAGACCCCCGAAGCGCGACATCAGACCGGGGACTTGAAACGTACCGACGTTTGCCTTCGGGCCCGCAACCGATTGCGGGCGGAATGCCTTTGCTCGCCCGACCGGTGCCCGGGCGCCGCCGGCCCGTTGTCCCACGGATCCCATCGTTGTTCGTTCGGCCTGACGGCCTCACCCGCTGAACGATGATATCGACGCTTGAGCCCGCAAAAGGTTCCCGCCCGCTCCAAAAAAAAGTTCCTTGGGCAAATTGAAAAATTTCCCATTTCTAACGTTATCGGTTCTGTCGAACGTTATCGGTTCTGCCGGTTCAACGTTATCCGTTTTGCCGACGGCTTCGCGGGAGTGTCGTAATCCGCGAGCCGCGGAGCGACAGCTCTTATGAACCAGAGAAAGGACGATCCGATGCATATCGCTCAAGTTGCGCCGTTGACCGAGGCGATCCCGCCAAAGCTTTACGGTGGAACCGAGCGTGTGGTGTCGTGGCTGGCCGAGGAGCTCATCGCGCTCGGTCACGAGGTGACGCTGTACGCCAGCGGCGATTCGCTCACTTCCGCGCGGCTTGATGCGGTCTGGCCGCGGGCCTTGCGGCTCGACGGTGCCGTACGCGATCCCAACGCCTTGCACATGCTGATGCTGGAGCGGGTCTATCGGCAGGCTTCCGAATTCGACCTTCTGCACTTCCACCTCGACTATTATCCGTTCTCCCTGTTTTCCCGACAGCCGACGCCATTCGTCACCACATTGCATGGCCGCCTCGATTTGCCCGAGCACCAGCCGCTGTTCGATGCATTCTCGTCGATACCGGTGGTATCGATCTCCAATGCGCAGCGTCGACCGCTCGCCCAGGCGCACTGGGTGCGTACGGTGCATCACGGTCTGCCGGAGGGGCTGCTGGTGCCGAAGCCCGTCACGCCGAGCTATTTCGCGTTCCTGGGGCGGATTGCGCCGGAAAAGGGCGTGGAGCGCGCCATCAGCATCGCGCAACATTGCGGAGCGCCGCTGCGGATTGCCGCCAAGGTTGACCGCGCCGATCGCGAATATTACGACGAACAGATCAGCCCAATGATCAAGGCTGCGGGGACCGGCGTCGAGTTCATCGGAGAAATCGGCGACGGCGATAAATCGGAATTCTTGAGCGGGGCCCTGGCGCTGCTGGTGCCGATCGACTGGCCCGAACCGTTCGGCCTGGTGATGATCGAAGCCATGGCCTGCGGGACGCCGGTAATCGCATTCAATCGCGGTTCGGCCTCGGAGGTTGTCGACGACGGCGTTACCGGTTTCGTGGTCGAAGACGTCAACGGCGCCATCGGTGCGGTTGATCGATTGGGGCAATTGTCGCGCCCGCGCATTCGCAAGCAGTTCGAGAGCCGCTTTACGGCGCGGCGCATGGCGCAGGATTACCTTTCAGTCTACCGCAGCCTGATGAGCAGGGCGGCGGCACCGCACCTGCGGCTCGTCGCCGACGACGCGCCCGCCTTGTAGTGGCGCTGAGAGCCGGGGACGCCGGGAGTCGCAGCCTCCGACCGGAGCCGTAGGCGCGCAAGCGGCGGCGTGATCCGCCCTAAGCTTCTTCCTCGATGGCTGGGCGTGTCTCCGGCATCAGCAGGACCACCGCAGCGAGCCCGGCAAGTGCGATAACCGCAAGCCCCGCAAAGGCCGCCGCGCTGCCGAAGCGGTCAATCAGAAAGCCGGCAAGCGTCGAGCTGATCGAAGCGCCGATGCCGATGAACGTGCCGACGATGCCTTGGCCGAGATTGAAATGACCCGTACCGCGCGTGAGATCGGCAACCACCAGCGGCACCAGGACGGCAAAGACGGCGGCAGTGACGCCGTCGAGAAGCTGCACGAACACGAGCGGCACCGGACTTGAGACCAAGGCAAACAGGACGCCGCGCAGCGGCAATGCGGCGAAACCGATGAGCAGGAGCGGGCGGCGTCCCCAAGCTTGCGCGCGCTTGCCGACCCAGGGCGACAAGGCGGCCACCAAAAGCTGAGGCACCACGATGCAGGCCGCGATCAACAGCGTCGCCCATTGCGCCGAGCGCATCGTCAGCACGCTGCCCATCAGGGGCAGCATGGCGGCGTTGCCGAGGTGAAACAGCAGAAGGCAGCCGGCGAAGATCAGCAGCGGCCGGTTGCGCATCAGGTCGCCGGCCTTGGCCCGCGGCTTATCCTTCCGGTCTTTCAAGGCAACCGGCGCGCCGTGCGCCCGCTCCGCATTGATCTCGGCCGGTGAAATCATGCGCAGCGCCAGGAGCGCCGGACCAAGCAGCAGCACGGTAACGAAGAACACCGCGCGCGCCGAAAGCAGATAGCCGCAGGCACCCATGGCGGCCGCCGCCAGTCCATTGCCGATCGAGGCGAAACGCGCATTGCGCCCAAGTCTTTCGCCGATCACCGCGTGTCCGACCAAGCCGAGGCTGATTGCGGCCATCGCCGGACCGAGGACGCAGCTTGCCAGCGCGTGCAGGATCGAAGCCGACAGCACGACGGGGAAGATCGGCAGCGCCGCATACGCGAGCGCGCTGATGCAGATCGCTGCAATGGCAATAGCGCCGACCACGCGCTCGGATCGAGCACTGTCGACCAGTGCACCGCCCGGCATCTGTCCGATCAAGGAGACAAACCCACCCGCCGACAGGACAAGACCGATGTCGATCTGGGTCCAATGTTGCGCCGTGAGATAGACGGACACGAATGGGCCGAACCCGGTCTGCACATCGGCGACAAAAAAGACGAACCAATCAAGCCCACGCAGGCTTCGCCGCGACGGCGTCAAAGGCGTGAGGCGGCGCTCGGGCTGCTGTGGCGCCTCGTTCCGGCTGTTTGACATCCGGTCGTCTTGATTCGACCGGTTTATCGCGCGGAGCGCTTGATTCGCGGGCAGGGCATCACTCCAGCGAGTTAAGATCTGCACATGATGTTCTTCAAGGCCGGCCGGCTGCGTTCGAGGAACGCTGCTATTCGTCAGGTAGCCGTTCAAGCTTGCCGAGCGCGCCCAGAACGACCACCGGTTTGCCTTCCTGATATTCAGGCGCCGCCTTCACCTGGTCCCGGGTCAATGCCAGGCTGATGTAAGAATCGGGTTTGCCCGGCGGCGGAAAGTGCAGCGCCTTCCAATCAACCGCAATTTTGCGACTGCCCACCCCGAGGAAACCGCCGAAGTCGATGACCGCGGCGCGAACCTGGCCGCTGCGATCCACCAATACATCCACAATCCGGCCCATGTTTTCATTGGTTGAGCTGCGTACTTCCCGACCGAGAATGCCCTGGACTTCATGGTCGTTGAGAACGGTGAGTTCAGGGGTGGTTTTCGGCGCCGTATTTTGCGCAGATGCCGGCGGTGCCGATCCAGGTGAAGCGGCGTTCTGCGCCTTTGCACCGCAGTCGATGCCAGGCAGTGTGCAGAGCAGGATTATCCCGCCTGCAGCAATGGCCCTCGCGCGCCAATTCTTTCCGCGCATGACCGCCTCCGGCAACGCCGACAAAGTTCCACATGAGCAAGCCGGCAAGTGACCGCCGGTTCCATCCGCATTCGTCTTCGTCCGACTCTTGAAGCGCGCTTGAGGCAAAAAAACGCGGTTAAGGCGAAAAAACGATGGCGACACTCAAATCGTCGCTGATCCGCGGCGTCTCCAGTGAAACGGTGTCGCGGTGACGTCGCACCCGCAGATCGGTGCTGGAGGAGCCAAGCCGCAGGTTGCGCAGAGTGACTTCATCGAGGAACGGCGGCAATTGCGGATTGCGGAGCCGGATTTCGCGCTTGAACGGATCGAATTGGAGGCCGAGCGATGCTTCCAGCAACGTAAACGGAGTGGCGCTGGCCCACGCCTGGGGGGTACAGGCGACGGGGTAAAGGGTCGGCCCATGCCCGCGATGGCGTCGTAAGCCGCAAAACAGTTCCGGCAACCGGCGCAGATCCATGTAGGTTCCGGCGCGGAACAAAGCCTCGAATAATGTGGCGATGGCGCGTTCCTGTCCGTAGCGCGCCAAACCGAGCGCGATCAGCGCATTGTCGTGCGGCCAGATTGATCCATTGTGGTAGGACATCGGATTATAGCGGGCCTCGCCGGCGGCGACGGTGCGGATGCCCCAGCCGGAGAAGAAATGCGGTTCCAGCAGGCCGGCGGCGACCTTCGCCGCACGCTCGGGCCGAGCGATGCCGCTGAACAGCAACTGTCCGGCATTCGAAGTGCGCACCGCACATGGTTTTTTGTTCCCATCGAGCGCCAGCGCGTAAGTGTCGATCTCCGGGCACCAGAACGCGGCTTCGAATTTGGCAGCGAGATTTTGCGCGTCTTTGTCGAGCCTATGTGCGAGATCCTCATGTCCCAGCCGCTGCGCGCAACGCGCAGCCAGTCGCTTTGCCGCATAGACGTAGCCCTGCACTTCGGCGAGCGCGATCTCGCCTTCTGCCAGGCTGCCGTCGGCGTGGAAAATTGCATCGTAGGAGTCCTTCCAACCCTGGTTGGCAAGACCCTGCTCGGTGGCCCGCTTGTATTCGACGAATCCGTCGCCGTCCGGGTCGCCCGGTCCGTCGATCCAACCCAGCGCTGCTTCGATATTCGGCCACAACTCGGTGATGGTTTCGCGGTCGTCGGTGCGCTCGAAATACAGTCCCGCGAGCAGAACGAACAGCGGCGTAGAGTCGACACTGCCGTAATACAGGCCGAACGGCACCTCGTGCAGCGCCGCCATCTCGCCACCGCGCATTTCATGCAGAATCTTTCCGGGTTGCGCATCGGCGCGCGGATCGGTCTTGGTCGCCTGAAACGCAGCCAAGCGGCGCAGAACGCCACGCGCCACATCCGGGCTCCACCACAGCATCTGCAGCGCCGTGACCAGCCCGTCGCGCCCGAACGTGGTCGAAAACCACGGGATGCCGGCGTAAGGGTAACGGCCTTGCGGCGTCTCCGTCATCAGGATGGCAAGATCGGCGGCCGAGCGGCACAATATCTCGTTGAAGTGGTCATTCGAGGTTTCGACCGCCGTCTGATTGCGCGCCGAACGCCGCCGTTCGCGACGCGCGGCGATGAGGCTGCGGCGAAACGGCATCGGCTGGGCCTGGGTGAGGTCGCAGCTCACCGCGACGAAGAACCGCAGCATCTCTTTCGGCGCGAGGCGCAGCCGATAGATCGCTTTGTTCGTCGTCAGCCGTTCGGGCGCCGGGTCGAAAGTCAGCGTAGTCCGCCGCAACTTGGCGTCGAGCCCATGGTAGCTGAGCACTACCTCATGGTTGCCGTGCAATCTTGCGCTCGCACTGCCGTGCAGTTCCCGGTGCGATCCGCGCACTTCAAAAAGATCGGCGAAGTCGTTTTCGAATAGAATCGACAGATCTAACGCAACCGGACGGTCGCTAAAGTTGCGGATGCGCAGCCTTTGATACGCGGTTCCACGCCACAAAAACACCGTGCGCAGCAGGTGGATGCTGTCTTTTTCAAGGAGAATACGCCCGTCGGAAACGAGATCTGGATTGGTCAGGTCGACAAACAGCGCCAAGTTGTCGTCACGCATGTTCGATGCAAGCAGGAGCGGGACTGTCCCCTGCATCTGCACTTCGAGGCGCGACAGGTAACGCGTGTCGAGGTGGAACAATCCGGCAGAACCGCCTGGCGCAGCCGCGATATCGCCGCGACCGTCGAGGACGGCAAAGGTGTCGCCATACTTCAACGTGCGCGGCGACCAGCCGGCCGCCTGCGCCGCGGTGATATAGAAAGGGGTTTCGGCCGGAGCCTGGGCGGGCGCAACCTGTGCGCCGGTTTTTTGCGGGTTCATCGCCTACCGTTCATTATCTGGCTACCAGGGTCTGCGCGGGTCGATTCCAAGCCAGGCAACCGCGGAAAATCTGGTCCGCAGCGCGAGCGTCATCCCAACGTCGATCACCCGGTCTTGTTCGCGGCTAACACCGCGAGAGGCGGCCTCGCCGAGGCGCGCTCCGCGTTCGGGCCAATGGCGATATGGATTTTCACCGTGGCGTATTTGAGATGGCGGTCGGGGGCGTCTGACATCGCGCCAAATCCATGGACTTCCGGGTCATGGCCGGCGACGTTCGCGAACGTGAATTTCTGTCCGCTTTACATCGCGAAAGGGCGTTCGCCTTCCCGGTTCCGGGGGTGAAATCGATCAAATCTCACGCCGGCACTTGGCGTACGACGCATGGCATTCGACATTGGGGCGAAGCAGGCGTGGACAATCGAGCAAAGCCGGCTTGCACGCGGGCGGCCGCTGGAATAATGTATACCAGAGCAACTTCAGACGCTTCCATGCTGTCAGCCGCCACGAAATTTCCATCCATCGCCCCGTCGGAGCGACGCATCGCCGTGGATACCCTGTCCAGCCCGGCGAGTTTGAAGCGGCAAGCCTACGCGGCCATCAAAAGCGCCATCGCCGCCATGGACGTGTATGGCAGCCACACGGAGATCAGGCTCGACGAACGGCGGCTGGCGCTTGAATTAGGCATCAGCCGCACGCCAGTGCGCGAGGCGATGGCGCAGCTCGAGCGCGAGGGTTTTGTGCGATCGGAGCCGCGCCGCGGCGTTTACGTGGTTCGCAAGACCAAGCGCGAGGTGATTGAGCTGATTACCGCCTGGGCCGCTCTGGAGAGCATGGCAGCGCGGCTCATCACCGATAATGCCAGCGACGACGAGATCGCTTCGCTGCGCAAGATGTTCGCCACTTTCGAAAACGGCAAGGTTCGCGCTCACCTCGACGAATATTCCGATGTGAACATCGAGTTCCACCAGACCATCATCCGTCTGAGCCGAAATGGCGTTCTGATAAATCTCGCCGAAAACCTTTTTACTCACATGCGCATGATCCGGCGCAGGACCATCGGCGAGAAGGATCGCGCCGATCGTTCGATCCGCGACCACATTCACATCATTGCGGCTCTCGAGGCGCGTGATACGTCTCGCGCCGAGAAGCTGGTCCGCGATCACGCGCTGGGACTCGCCGACCACGTCGCGAAATACGCGGATTATCTGGATTGAACCTCAGGTTCGAGGAGAAACCCCATGGCTGAAGCGGCATTTAAGAAGACAAGTGCGGATGCAGGCGCAGTCGCCGCCGAGCGGGAGCTGACGGACGGCTTTCATCTCGTCATCGATGCGCTCAAACTGAACGGCCTGGATACCATCTACGGCGTGCCGGGGATTCCGATTACCGATTTCGGCCGCATGGCGCAGGCTTCGGGCATTCGCGTGCTGTCGTTTCGGCACGAACAGAATGCCGGATATGCCGCCGCGATTGCCGGCTTCTTGACCAAGAAGCCGGGCGTGTGCCTCACCGTATCGGCCCCGGGCTTCCTCAACGGCCTCACCGCGCTCGCACACGCGACCACGAACTGCTTCCCGATGATCCTGATTTCGGGCTCATCCGAGCGCGAAATCGTCGACTTGCAGCAGGGCGACTACGAGGAGATGGACCAACTCGCCATCGCCAAGCCGCTATGCAAGGCGGCATTCCGCGTGCTGCATGCGCAGGATATCGGCATCGGGTTCGCGCGCGCGATCCGCGCTGCCGTTTCGGGACGTCCGGGCGGCGTTTATCTCGATCTGCCGGCCAGGCTGTTCAGCCAGGTGATGGATGCCGAGGCCGGACACAAGTCTCTCGTCAAGGTGATCGACCCGGCGCCGGCCCAGATTCCGGCTCCGGATGCAGTGAAGCGCGCGCTCGATGCGCTCAGAAGCGCCAAGCGTCCATTGATTATCCTGGGCAAGGGCGCGGCCTACGCTCAGGCCGATGACGTCATCAAGAGTTTCGTCGAGAAAAGCGGCATTCCGTTTCTGCCGATGAGCATGGCCAAGGGTCTTCTGCCCGACACCCATCCGCAATGCGCGGGAGCCGCGCGCTCGACCGTGCTGCGGGACTCCGACGCCGTCATGCTGATCGGCGCTCGTCTCAATTGGCTGCTGTCGCACGGCAAAGGCAAGGTTTGGGGCGAGGCGCCGAGGAAATTCATCCAGGTCGACATCGAACCCAGGGAGATGGATTCGAACGTCGAGATCGCCGCTCCGCTCGTTGGCGACATCGGCTCTTGCGTTTCCGCGCTCCTCGGCGCCATGGGCGGTAGCTGGCCGACGCCGCCCGCGGACTGGATCAAGACCGTCACATCGAAACGCGAAGAGAACGTCGCCAAAATGGCGCCGCGGCTGATGAACAACAATTCGCCGATGGACTACCATGGCGCGCTCGGCGTGCTGCGCACCATCGTCAAAGAGCGACCGGATGCCGTACTTGTCAACGAAGGCGCCAACACGCTCGATCTCGCCCGTGGCATCATCGACGTGTATCGGCCGCGTAAGCGCATCGACGTCGGCACCTGGGGGGCCATGGGCATCGGCATGGGTTACGCCATCGGCGCCGCTGTCGAAACCGGCAAGCCCGTTCTGGCGATCGAAGGCGATTCCGCCTTCGGTTTCTCCGGCATGGAGATCGAGACGATCTGCCGGTACAAGCTGCCGGTCTGCGTCGTCGTCTTCAACAACGACGGTATCTATCGCGGCACCGACGTCAACAAGGCTGGTTCGGACCCGGCGACGACCGTTTTCGTCAAGGGATCGCGCTACGACAAGATGATCGAGGCGTTCGGCGGCGTCGGCGTCAATGCCACAAGCCCCGACGAACTCAAGCGCGCCGTGAACGTGGCGATGGATACCGGCAAGCCGACGCTGATCAACGCGGTGATCGATCCTGCGGCCGGCAGCGAGAGCGGCCGCATCGGCAACCTCAACCCGCAAAGTAAACTTGCCAGGAAATAGGCAGTCGACCATTCCCGGCCGCCTCGCGCGGCCTGCTCCCGACCGGCCAAGAGGGGAAATCATGGCAGCGAAGAAGAATGCGCGAACGGCAAAATCCAAGGCGAAATTCAAGGTTAAGTCCAAGGCGACGGCGAAGAAGGTCGTGAAGTTGAAGGCCCGCAAGCCGGCGGCCAAGCCGGCGAACGGCAATGCTCTGCCGCGGCCAAGCACGAAGCCATGGGGGCAGGCGGGCAGGGCGCTTGAAGGCATACGCGTCCTCGACTTCACCCACGTGCAGTCCGGCCCGACCTGTACGCAGCTTCTCGCCTATTTGGGTGCCGACGTGATCAAGGTCGAACGACCCGGCGTGGGCGACGTCACGCGCGGCCAATTGCGCGATGTCAAGGGCGCCGACAGCCTCTATTTCACCATGCTCAACGGCTCCAAGCGCTCGATCACGATCGATTCCAAGCATCCCAAGGGCAAGGAAATCCTCGACCGCCTGATCAAGCAATGCGACGTCCTGGTCGAGAACTTCGCGCCAGGCGCGCTCGATCGCATGGGGCTCACTTTCGAGCACATCAACAAGCTCAATCCGCGCATGGTGGTCGCGTCGGTGAAGGGCTTCGGTCCCGGCCCCTACGAGGATTGCAAGGTGTACGAGAACATCGCGCAATGTGCTGGCGGGTCGGCCTCGACCACCGGCTTTCGCGAAGGCCCGCCGCTCGTCACCGGCGCTCAGATTGGCGACTCCGGAACCGGCCTGCATCTCGCCTTCGGCATTGCCTGTGCTCTCTTGCAGCGTCATCGGACCGGCCGCGGCCAGAAGGTCCTTGCGGCCATGCAGGATGGGGTTCTCAATCTCGCGCGCGTCAAGTTGCGCGATCAGCAGCGGCTCAAGCACGGCCCGCTCACCGAATACAGCCAGTATGGCGAGAATGTCCCATTCGGGGATGCGACCCCGCGCGCCGGCAATGATTCCGGCGGCGGCCAGCCGGGTTGGATCCTCAAATGCAAGGGTTGGGAGAACGACCCGAATTCCTACGTCTACTTTATCACTCAGGCGCCGGTGTGGGGCGCGATCTGCGATCTGATCGGCAAGCCGGAATGGAAGACCGATCCGGATTACGCCACGCCGCCGGCACGCCTGCCGCGGCTGCGGCAAATCTTCGACACCATCGAACAATGGACCATGACCAAGACCAAATTCGAAGTCATGGAAATCTGCAACAAGGTCGACGTGCCGGCCGGTCCGATCCTGTCGATGAAGGAGATTGCAGAGGAGCCGTCATTGCGTCTGAACGGCACGGTGGTTGAGCTCGATCATCCAACGCGCGGCAGGTATTTGACCGTCGGCAGCCCGGTGAAGCTGTCGGATACCGTTCCTGACGTGCGGCGTTCGCCGCTGCTCGGCGAGCACACCGATGAGGTGTTGCGCAAGGTGCTAGGCTATTCGGAGAAGGAAATCGCGGAGATCAAGGTCTCCGGCGCAATTGCCGCCCCCGAGAAGCCGGCGAAGGCCGCGGCAGCGTAATAAATTTCCTCGCCACGATGCGCACGTTCATCGCCTCTCCCAATGGGGAGATGTCGACCGAGCGAAGCGATGTCGGGTGAGGGGGCATAATCGGGGGGTGATCCCCTCACTCGGCTCGGCGCGCAGCGCCTCGCCGGCCTCTCCAATGGGGAGAGGCAAAGGGACGCAGTAGGAGAGCTAAAGGCCATGCGTATCGTCGTTCACGGCCAACAGGCGTTCGGGAAGGCGGTGTTTGAGGCGCTGCTCAAGCGCGGTGAAAATGTCGTCGCCGTCTATGTCGCGCCCGAGAAGCCGGGCGCCAAAGCCGATCCGTTGAAAGAGGCGGCGCTGGCTGCGGGACTGCCCGTTCATCAACCGGATTCGTACAAAAAGCCCGAAGTCTGGGAGCAATTCAAGGCGCTCAAGCCGGACCTGCAGGTGATGGCTTTCGTCACGCTGTTCGTGCCGGAAGAATTCCTCAACATCCCCACGCACGGTTCGATCCAATATCACCCCTCGTTGTTGCCGGCGTACCGCGGCGCGAGCGCGATCAACTGGGCGATCATCAAGGGCGACAAGGAGACCGGGCTTTCGATCTTCTGGCCCGATAACGGCCTCGACACCGGCGACGTGCTGATCCAGAAGAGAACGCCGATCAGCGACACCGACACGCTCGGTACGGTCTATTTCGATCGGCTGTTCCCCATGGGGGTCGAGGCAATGATGGAATCGGTCGATCTCGTGAAGGCCGGTAAGGCGCCGCGCATCAAGCAGAACGAGGCGCTTGCTACCTACGAGGGCCGCTGCGGCGCCGAGAATGCCAGGATCGACTGGGGCAAGCCCTGGGTGCAGATCGATCGTCTCATTCGCGGCTGTAATCCGGCGCCGGGAGCGTGGACTACGCTCGATGGCAAAACGCTGAAAATCTTCGACGCCAAGCCGTTGCCGGCGCGAGACCCCAAGGGGATCGGCGGCAAGCTTGGCGCCATTGTCGAGGTCGACGCACACGGCTTTACCGTGGTTTGCGCCGACGGCCGCTTCAAGGTCACCCGCGTGCAGGTCGACGGCCCGAAACTGTCAGCCGGCGAATTTGCAACAAACGTCAAGCTCAACTCCGGAATGAGGTTTTCATGACTGTAACTCTCCCCACTGCGGCGAAGGCTCCTGAGGCGGCATCGCAGCACGTCAATCCACTGTCCAACATCGAGATTGCGCAGGCCGCCAAAATGCGGCCGATCGTCGACGTCGCGCGCGAGCGGCTCGGCATAACGCCTGAAAACCTCGAGCCCTTCGGCCATTACAAGGCCAAGGTGTCGATGGACTTCATCAAGTCGATACAGAACCGGCCGAACGGCAAGCTCATTCTCGTCACCGCTATTAATCCCACGCCGGCCGGCGAGGGCAAGACCACGACGACAGTGGGTCTCACTGACGCGCTCAATTACATCGGCAAAAAGGCGATGCTGTGCATCCGCGAGGCGAGCCTCGGGCCCTGCTTCGGCGTCAAGGGCGGCGCCGCCGGCGGCGGATATGCGCAAGTCGTGCCGATGGAGGACATCAATCTTCACTTCACCGGCGACTTCCACGCCATTACCTCGGCGAACAATCTGCTCGCCGCGATGCTCGACAACCACATCTATTGGGGCAATGCGCTCGGCATCGACGCCCGCCGCGTAACCTGGCGCCGGGTCATGGACATGAACGACCGCGCGTTGCGGCAGATCGTCAATTCGCTGGGCGGCGCGGCCAACGGATTCCCGCGCGAGGACGGCTTCGACATCACGGTGGCGTCCGAAGTCATGGCGATCTTCTGCCTCTCCCGCAACCTCGATGATCTCAAAAAGCGGCTGGGCAACATTGTCGTCGGCTATACGCGCGACCGCAAGCCGGTGCGCGCATCGGATCTTAAGGCCAACGGCGCCATGGCGGTGTTGCTCAAGGACGCGCTGGCGCCGAACCTGGTGCAGACAATGGAGGGCACGCCCGCGTTCATCCACGGCGGCCCGTTCGCCAATATCGCCCATGGTTGCAACTCGGTGCTGGCAACCACTACGGCGCTCAAACTCGCCGATTACGTCGTGACCGAAGCGGGCTTCGGTGCCGATCTTGGCGCCGAGAAGTTCATGGACATCAAATGCCGGAAAGCGGGGATCGCGCCCGATTGCGCGGTGTTGGTCGCCACCATCCGCGCGCTGAAGATGCACGGCGGCGTCAAGAAGGAAGACCTCAAGGCCGAAAACCTCAAAGCGCTCGAAGCCGGCATCGCCAATCTGCAGCGGCACGTCGAGAACGTGCGCAAGTTCGGCATCGTGCCGGTGGTGTCGATCAATCGTTTCTCCGCCGACACCGAAGCCGAGATCAAGCTGGTCGAGGACAAATGCCAGGCGCTCGGCGTCGAAGCGTTCATGGCCGACCATTGGGCCGAAGGCGGCAAGGGCGCGGCCGATGTCGCGCGCGCGGTCGTCAAGATCGCCGACAGCGGCAAGAGCAAGCTCAAATACCTTTACCCCGACGACATGCCGCTCGTTGAGAAGATCCGAACCATCTGCCGGGAAGTCTATCGCGCCAAGGACATATCGATGGACAAGTCGGTGCGCGATCAGCTCGCCTCGTTCGAGGCGATGGGCGCCGGCAAGTTCCCGATCTGTATGGCCAAGACGCAATACAGCTTCACCACCAATCCCGACGCCAAGGGGGCGCCGAGCGACCACATCATCCCGGTGCGCGAGGTGAGGCTGTCGGCGGGTGCCGAGTTCGTGGTGGTGATCTGCGGCGAGCTTCTCACCATGCCCGGTCTGCCGCGGGTGCCGTCGGCAGACAACATCGATATTGGCCCGGATGGCCACATCGTCGGGTTATTCTAAGCGTCTTGTCCGCTCGTCCCCGTGGGGGCGTGGAATGAGTTTCTAGCTTCCCGCTTGCGAGAGCGGCGTGAATGCGCATGCGTTAACGACGGAGTCAAACGATGTTGAAATTCTATTACAGCGGTGCGCCGAACCCGACTAAGGTGGCGTTGTTTCTGGAAGAAACCGGTACGCCCTACGATGCCATCCCGGTCGATACCCGCAAAGGCGAGCAGCACAAGCCGGAGTTTCTGGCGATCAATCCAAACGCCAAGCTGCCCGCCATCGTCGACGGCGATGTGACCGTGTTCGATTCGAGCGCGATTCTGCTCTACTTGGCCGAGAAGACCGGAAAATTCCTGCCGGCGAAGACTGACAAGGCACGCGGCGAATTGCTGTCATGGATGTTCTTCGTCTCCTCGGGAGTGGGGCCGTATTTCGGACAGTCCGTGCACTTCCGCAATTATGCGCCGGAGAAGATTCCTTACGCCATCAACCGCTACGCATTCGAGGCGCGACGGCACGCCGGCATCCTCGATGCGCGGCTTGGCCGGCAGAAGTACATGTTGGGCGAAGGCTACACGATCGTCGATATGAACGTTTGGGGCTGGGCGCGCCTGCTGCCGGCCGTGATGGGCGAGGGCGCCTGGGACAAGTTCAAGAACCTCAAGCGGCTGGTCGACGAGATCAATGCCCGTCCTGCCGCGCAAAAAGCAAGCGCGCTCAAGGATCGCCACACGTTCAAGACCGAGATGGACCAGGAAGCGCTGCGCGCCATGTTCCCCCACTTGAATGAGAGGGTGGCGTAACAGCGCTTCGCGCCGAGGCCAAAAACGCGACAGGCGGCGCGGCTTTGCCGAGCCGCGTCATGTGGGCAAGCAGCGCGTGCGCCGAATTTTGACAAAATGAAACGGCGCGGCTTTACGGCCGCGCCGTTCTATTGTGGCGATGAAGCGGCTACTGGAACAGCTTCATCGAGTTGATGAGTGTCTGAATGACGCCCAGGGTGAGCGGAATTCCGACAAAGGCCCACGCCAATACAAGATGCAGTGTCGTGGTGCCCTTTTGGGTCTCGTTTGCCATGGCTCTCCTCCCTTACGCGCCGGCCGGTTCGCCGGCTGCTCCGACTTCGATCTGCGCCATTTCCGCCTCGTGGTCCGGACTCATATGGAAGCGATGGTGAACCGCCTTGACCAGCAGATTGCAGATGAAGCCGATCACCAGGAGTCCGGCCATGATGTACATGGTGACATTATAGGCGTCGGCTTTGGGCACGCCGTGAGCAACGTTATAGGCTCGGATGTAGTTCACCAGGACCGGCCCGAAGATGCCGGCCATCGACCAGGCCGTCAGCAACAAGCCGTGAATGGCGCCGACGTAACGCGTGCCGAACATGTCTTTCAGGTATGCCGGCACGGTGGAGAAGCCGCCGCCATACATGCTGATGATGACCAGGAAGCACAGGACAAAGCCAGTGACACTGCCGATTGCTCCCATCGTGGGCACGGTGCAGTACAAGATGAAGCCGAGCACCATGAACACGAAGTAGGTGTTCTTGCGACCGATATAATCTGAGACGGTCGCCCAGCAGAACCGGCCGCCCATGTTGAACAGGCTCATCAAGCCGACAAATCCGGCCGCAGCCACCACGGTGACCTTGCCGGGGAACATTTCCTGGCTCATGGCGGAAGCCTGTCCGAGCACGCCGATGCCGGCGGTGACGTTGAGGCAGAGCACCCACCAGATCAGCCAGAACTGCGGCGTCTTCAACGCATCGTAGACGAACACATCTTTGGTCGTGATCAGCTTTGTTGCCTGCACCGGCGGCGTGTAGCCGGCCGGTTTCCAGCCCGGGGCCGGCACCCTTACGATGATCGCACCGACCATCATGAAGACGAAGTAGATCGCGCCCATGACGATGAACGTTTCGGCGACGCCGACATGCGTCGCGGTGTTGAACCTGCTCATCAGCCACACCGAGAGCGGCGCGGCGATGAAGGCGCCACCGCCAAAGCCCATGATGGCCATGCCGGTCGCCATGCCGGGCCGGTCAGGGAACCACTTGATCAATGTCGAGACTGGCGAAATGTAGCCGATGCCGAGGCCGCAGCCGCCGATCACGCCATAACCGATATAGATGATCCACAAATTGTGAATATAGACGCCAAACGCTGAGATGAAGAAACCGCCGGCCCAGCAACACGCTGCCGTGAACATGGCCCGGCGTGGACCGCCTTCCTCGACCCATCGGCCGAACACGGCCGACGACACGCCGAGGAAAAAGATGCCGAGCGAAAAAATCCAGCCCAATTGAGTAAGCTTCCAGTCATTGGGCGTCGAGTGCGATATGCCGATCAGTTTGGTCATCGGCAGGTTGAACACGCTGAACGCGTAGGCTTGGCCGATGCACAGATGCACGCACAGTGCCGCCGGCGGCACCATCCACCGGTTAAAGCCGGGTCCGGCAATCGTGTTGCTCTTATCGAAGAAACTCATAGTTCGCTCTCCCTTTCGTTTGAACGTTTCTTGTTGTTTGCCGTGGATACGTCGTCCCGGCCGTCGCCGCGGATTTTGCGCAGCGGACTTCCACGCAGAGTGCGGACGGGACTTTGGCGAATCAATAAGGCGTCACCTATCGCTCAATAGACGAATCGCATCACTCCAGGGCGCAACGGCGCGACAGTCGCGCGAGCCGACCTCGCGAAAGGCGGAAAACGGTCGATCGCAGAGCATTCCGTCAGTCGACTAAACGCCGGGCGGTTCGCCTGGCCTCGGCGACCAGCGCCGCCGTCAACGGTTTCATCGGCTGGCGGGCCGGGACGACCAGGCCGATCGTGTGGCTCGCCTCAGGTTCCACGATTGGGATGGCGCGCAGGACATCGGTGAGACCGAGTGTCGCAGCTATCCGCGAGGGCATGACGGTCGCCCAGCGGCCCGTGCGCACGTGCGCGTACAGCACCATCATCGAATCCGATTCCAGGCTCGGACGCGAGATGCCGCCGGCGGCGCGCAACAGGTCTTCGATAAGGCGCCGCGACCGGGTATCCGGGGTCAGCAGGCACAACGGCAGTTGCGCCACTTCCGCCCACCTCACCTGGGTTCGGTCGCCGAACGGCGCGTCGACGGCGGTCAACAGGCAATAACGCTCGCGATAGAGCGGCGTGGCGGCAACCCGGCCGGTCGGCTCGTCATCGATGTAAGTTACTCCGGCCTCGATTTCGAGATTTTCCAAAAGGTCGAGAATCTGTTCGTCGTTGCGGGAAAGAACAGTGAATTGCACGTCGGGGTGCCGCTTGCGATATTGGGTCGTCAGAGTCTCGATCATGACGAGCGCCGCCGGTATCGCGGCAATGCGCAAGCGGCCCGAGAGGCCGTTCTTGAGCGCGTGCACCTCTTCTCGCATGGCACGGGTATCGCTGACGATGCGGCGGGCCCAGTCAAGTACCCTTTTGCCTTCGGGCGTGAAGTCCTGGAAGCGGGATCCGCGATTGACCAGCGGAATGCCAAAGCCATGCTCGAGTTGCTTGATGCCCGCCGACAGCGTCGGCTGGGTGACGCCGCAGGCTTCGGCTGCGCGGCCGAAATGCTGCTCCTGTGCCAATGCTAACAGAAATTCGAGCTTATCGATCACGACCCGGTTCCTGTTAATGTATGATTTGGTTGGAAAATCCCCGCCAAAGTGCCTATCTTGGCGCTGTCTTTCGATAGATTATCCCAGAGGATAGCCAATCATTCAATAGAAGAAACCTATTGACTCGCCGACAAACGGCTATGACGCCGATCGTTTCACCTTGGGAGAAACTTGGAAAAAAATGAATCTGACCGAACCACATCCGGCTGCAAACTTGCATCGCCAAGATGGCGGCCGAAGTGGCCGCCGCCGGCCGCCGCGCACCCCCAAGGGCAGACAAGTTGACCCGACCGCGCTCGCCGAGGTGGGTGCCCTACTTGGCGAGCGGGAGCGGCGGCGCGATCTGCTCATCGAACATTTGCACCTCATCCAGGATCGTTACGGTTATCTTTCCGCCGGACATTTGGCGGCGTTGGCGCAGGAGATGCGGCTTGCGCTGACCGAGGTCTACGAAGTGGCAACCTTCTACGCCCACTTCGATGTGGTGAAGGAAGGCGAGACGCCGCCACCACCCGTGACAGTGCGTGTCTGCGATTCGCTGTCCTGTGCGCTGGCTGGTGCCGAGCGGTTGTTTGAACAATTGCCGACGAAACTTGGCGGCGGCGTGCGCGTGGTGCGGGCGCCGTGCATGGGCGCCTGCGACCAGGCTCCGGTCTGTGCCGTCGGCCACACGCAAATCTTTCAGGCAAAGGCGGCCGGCGTCGTCGCCGCGGCTGCCAAGCCGGCGCATCCGCACGTCTATCCGACGCCGGCGACGTTCGACGCTTATGTCCGCGATGGAGGCTATGAGCTTCTCAAGGCTTGCGTTGCCGGCAAGCGCACGCGCGACGACATCATCAAGCTCGTGAGCGATTCCGGCTTGCGCGGCCTCGGCGGCGCCGGCTTTCCGACCGGGCGCAAATGGTCGCTGGTGCGCGCCGAGCGGGCGCCGCGGCTGTTCGCGGTCAATGCCGACGAAGGAGAACCGGGAACCTTCAAGGATCGTCATTATCTCGAACGCGATCCGCACCGGTTCATCGAGGGGATGCTGATCGCGGCCTGGGTTGTCGAAGCGCCCGACACGTACATTTACATCCGCGATGAATATCCTGAGGTGCGTCTTCTGCTCGCCGAGGAGTTTGCCAAGGTGGAGGAGGCCGGGCTCGCCAAGCACAGTCGTCTCCATCTCCGGCGTGGCGCCGGCGCCTATATCTGCGGCGAAGAGTCGGCGATGATCGAGTCGATCGAAGGCAAGCGCGGCCTGCCGCGCCATCGGCCGCCTTATGTGGCGCAGGTCGGCCTGTTCGGCCGGCCGACGCTGGAGCAGAACGTCGAGACCTTGTTCTGGGTTCGCGACATCGTCGAGAAGGGCGTGGACTGGTTCACCTCGCAAGGCCGCCACGAGCGCAAGGGGTTTCGCAGCTTCTCAGTCTCAGGCCGGGTCAAGAACCCGGGCGTCAAGCTCGCACCGGCCGGCGTCACCGCGCGCGAACTTATTGCCGAGTTCTGCGGCGGCATGGCTGACGGCCACACGTTCAAGGCCTATCTGCCGGGCGGCGCTTCAGGCGGCATTTTGCCGGCGTCGATGGCCGACATCCCGCTGGACTTCGGAACCTTGGAAAAATACGGCTGCTTCGTCGGGTCGCACGCCGTTGTGATCCTGTCAGACAAGGACGACATGAAAGCCGTGGCGCTCAACCTCCTCAGGTTCTTCGAGGATGAGAGCTGCGGCCAGTGTACACCGTGCCGCGTCGGCACGGAGAAGGCCGCGCAGTTGATGGCCAATGGACCGTGGGACGCCGCGCTACTCGTGGAGCTCTCCGCGCTGATGCGCGATGCATCGATCTGCGGTCTTGGCCAGGCGGCGCCAAATCCGTTGCTGTGTGTGCTGAAATACTTTCCGGACGATTTAACGAAGCCGCTAGGACGCTGGTGACTGAAAGGCCTGCTTGATGAGTGATGCCAACGCACAAAATCCCAACACCTTTACCATCGACGATCGCGAAATCGATATCAGGCCGGGTGAAACAATTTTCCGCGCTGCGGCCCGGCTCGGCATTGACATCCCGCATCTGTGCTATTCGCCGGCGCCCGGCTATCGGCCGGATGGCAATTGCCGCGTCTGCATGGTCGAGATCGAGGGCGAGCGGGTGCTGGCGGCAAGCTGTATCCGCAACCCTGCACCGGGCATGAAGGTCAGGACCGGGACCGAGCGTGCCGAGACCGCGCGCCGCATGGTGGCCGAGCTTCTGCTCACCGATCAGCCCGATCAGGCGCACGCTCACGATCCCGCTTCCCAGCTCTGGAAGATCGTGACCGACATGCAGCTCAAACAGGGCCGCTTCCCGCGCCGCCATTCGCCCGCGCCTGACCGTAGCCATCCGGCGATGGCGGTCAATCTCGATGCCTGTATTCATTGCAATCTGTGCGTCCGCGCCTGCCGCGAAGTGCAGGTCAACGACGTGATCGGCATGGCCGGACGCGGTCACGGCGAAAAGATCGTGTTCGACTTCGACGACCCGATGGGAGCTTCGACCTGCGTAGCCTGCGGCGAATGCGTGCAAGCCTGCCCGACCGGAGCGCTGATGCCGGCGACGCTTGTCGACGCCAAGAACATCTTCAAGGGCAAGGCCGACCGCACGGTCGACAGCGTGTGCCCGTATTGCGGCGTCGGCTGTCAGCTCACCTATCACATCAAGGACGACAAGCTGCTCTATGTCAGCGGTCGCAACGGCCCCTCGAACGAAAATCGGCTGTGCGTAAAGGGCCGCTTCGGCTTCGACTATGTTCACAACCCGCAGCGGCTCAAAAAGCCGATGATCCGCAAGGATGGCGCGCCGAAGGTGCCGCACGAGTCCATCGATCCGTCGAATCCCTGGACGCATTTCCGCGAAGCGACCTGGGAAGAGGCGCTCGACCGCGCCGCCGCGGGCCTGAAGGAGATCCGCGACCGCGATGGATCGAAGGCGCTCGCCGGTTTCGGCTCGGCCAAGGGCTCCAATGAAGAGGCCTATCTCTTTCAGAAACTCGTGCGCACCGGCTTCGGCACCAACAACGTCGATCATTGCACGCGGCTTTGCCACGCCTCCTCGGTGGCGGCGCTGATGGAGGGCATCGGCTCGGGCGCGGTGTCGGCCTCATTCAACGAGTGCAAGAATGCCGAGGTGATCTTCGTCATCGGCGCCAATCCGACCGAAAATCATCCGGTTGCGGCAACGTTCTTCAAGCAGGCGAAAAAGCGCGGCGCCACGCTGATCGTCGCCGATCCGCGCGGCCAGGCGCTCAAGCGCCATGCCACCCACATGCTGCAGTTCAAGAACGGCACCGATGTGGCGATGCTCAACGGCATGCTCAACACCATCGTCACTGAAAAGCTCTACGACGAACAGTATATTCAGACCTACGTCGAAGGCTTCAAGGCGTTCGCCGAAAGCGTCAAGGAATTCACGCCAGAGGAGATGGCGCCGATCTGCGGCATCGAAGCCGACGTGCTGCGCACCGTCGCGCGCAAGTTCGCGCGCGCCAAATCGGCGATCATCTTCTGGGGCATGGGCGTTTCCCAGCACACCCACGGCACCGATAATGCCCGCTGTCTGATCGCGCTGTCGCTGATCACTGGCCAGATTGGCCGGCCCGGCACCGGGCTGCATCCGCTGCGCGGCCAGAACAACGTGCAGGGCGCTTCCGATGTCGGGCTCGTCCCGATGTTCTTCCCCGACTACAAGTCGGTCACCGACCCGCAGATCCGCGCCCGCTACGAGGATGCCTGGGGCACCAAACTCGATCCAAAAACCGGCCTGACCGTCGTCGAGATCATGGATGCGATCCACGCCGGGGTGATCAAAGGAATGTACATCATGGGGGAGAACCCCGCGATGTCGGACCCCGACCTCAACCATGCGCGCGAGGCGCTGGCGCACCTCGAACATCTCGTGGTGCAGGACCTGTTCCTCACCGAGACGGCGATGTACGCCGACGTGGTGCTGCCGGCCTCGGCGTGGCCGGAAAAGGACGGCACCGTCACCAACACCAATCGGCAGGTGCAGATGGGCCGCAAGGCGCTGCCGACGCCGGGCGACGCGCGGCAGGATTGGTCGCTGATCCAGGAAATCGGGCGCCGCATGGGGCTCAACTGGAACTATCAGCACCCGAGCGATATTTTCACCGAGATGGCGTCACTGATGCCTTCGCTCGACAATATTTCATGGGACCGTGTCGAGCGCGAAAGCTCGGTGACCTATCCCGCCGAAGCGCCGGACCGGCCTGGCAAAGACGTCGTCTTCGACAAGGGCTTTCCGCGCCCAGGCGGCTTCGGCAAGCTGGTTGCCGCCAAGCTGCAGCCGCCCGCCGAGACGCCGAACGAGGACTATCCGTTCATCCTCACCACCGGCCGGCAGCTCGAGCACTGGCACACCGGCGCGATGACGCGCCGCGCCACGACGCTCGACGCGCTCGAACCCAGCGCCGTGGCGTCGGTATCGCGCGGCACCATCGCCAAGCTCGGCATAAGTCCGGGGGACCTGATCCGCGTCACGACGCGTCGGGGCGCCGTCGAACTCGCCGCGCGCCAAGACGACGCCATCCCCGACGGGGTGGTGTTCATCCCGTTCGCCTATGTCGAAGCGGCGGCGAACCTGCTCACCAATCCAAAGCTCGATCCGTTCGGCAAAATCCCCGAATTCAAGTTTTGCGCCGCGCGCGTCGAGGCGGTCGATCCGGCGACGCGGATCGCGGCGGAATAAGGGTAGATAGAACGTCAGCATCGGCTGACGAGGCGACGCGCGAGCGAGGCGGCGGGTTGCGGCGCGTTTGCGGCCGTTCACCCCCCGCTCGGTATGGCGTGTCACCGCATTGATCGCACCGATCTTTGGCCTCCGAGGAAGGCAAAGTGCGGCCTATACTGCGCCAATGGACGGCATTTCCGATGCAGACCCGCACGATGAGATCGAGCGCCTGGAAGCGCAAATCGAGGACATAGGCTCCAGGCTTGAAAGCTGCCGCAAATTTATTCTTGCGGCCCGCGTGGCCGTAACAGGGGGCGCTATTGTGCTCGCTGCCGTTCTGCTCGGCGCTATCGCGTTCGATGCGCGGCTGCTGTTGGCGGCAATCGCTGCGTTGCTCGGCGGTATCGTGCTGTGGGGCTCGAACCATTCGACGGCAGAGGAAGCGGCAGCCGAATTGGAAAAGACCGAGGCGGAGCGCGCGGTTTTGATTGCGAGCCTCGATCTTCATCTCATTGAGGAACGGCCGACGCTGCATTGACACGGCATTGTCGAACCCGCGGCTGGGCAATAAAATTCGCGAAAAGTGGAGGAGGGCGCGCCATGGCCCAATCGTACATCTATGCTGGCGTCGGCGGCTATTACGGCGGCAATGAGGGTCATCTCGCCGGCGTGTTTCGCCGCGCAGCCGAGGACGCGCACTGGCAGCAGGTGCTCGCGGAGCCGGAAGCCTATACGATCTTCGTGCATCCGCGCGACCCGAATATCGTGCTCGCCGGCACCAAGGACGGCATCTATCGGAGCGCCGATCGTGGCGCGACGTTCAAACGGGCAAACTTTCCCGACAGCGGCGTGCAAATCTGGTCGTTCCTGCCGGACCCCGCCGATGCGCGGCACCTGCTCGCCGGCGGCTCGCCGGTTTCGATCTATCGCAGCAACGATGCCGGCGCCACCTGGACGCGGCAGGCCCAACCGCAATTGCCGGATCGCGGCAAGGCGCCGTTCGCAGTCCGCGTCATGCGACTTGCTCGCGACCCGAACCGGCCGCATGAGATTTATGCGGCACTTGAGATCGGCGGGGTGATGCGTTCCACCGACGGCGGCGAAAGCTGGAGCGACTGCAGCGACCACCTCATTCGCCTCTCGATCGACGAACCGCGGCTGCGCAGCAAGATCGTCAGCGATACCGAAGCCGAAGGCATGCTCGACGGTCACGCCATCTGCATGAGCGCCGCCGATCCCGAAGGCGTTATCCTGGCGGCGCGCATGGGCCTGTTCCGCAGCACTGACCAAGGCAAGTTCTGGGAGGATCTGCGCGTGGAC
This sequence comes from Xanthobacteraceae bacterium, assembly GCA_030041005.1. Taxonomy (GTDB): domain Bacteria; phylum Pseudomonadota; class Alphaproteobacteria; order Rhizobiales; family Xanthobacteraceae; genus BOG-931. The sequence continues at coordinate 74,127 of JASHOR010000032.1, read as the reverse complement.
CGCTTCTCGCCGTTCACTTACGGGCGCGACATAAAGGTCGCGCCGCAGGACCCGAGCACGCTCTACGCCTGTTTGTCCGTAGCCGCCTCGTCGAAAGATGGAGCGCTTTACCGCAGCCGCGATATCGGCAAAACTTGGCAGCGCTTCGACAAGGTCAAGCCGCACGGCACGCTGATGTCGGTCGGCCTGCATCACAGCGATGCCAAGCAGGTCTACATCGCCGCGCGCTACGGCGAGGTGTTCGGCACCGTCGATGGCGGTGAAAGTTGGCGGGAAACGCCGTTGCCGGCCGGCGTGCAGCACGTCTACGCGCTCGCTTGCGGGTGAACTGAGTTAGTACCTCTTCTTGTTCTTCGGCTTGGTCTTGGCCGCCCTATCGGCCTTGCCCACCTTCGCGGGCCTGGTCGCCTTTGCCGGCTCGTCGGCCTTTTTTGCTCTTCTCGGCCTTATCAGTCTTGGCGGGCGCTTCCGCCTTTGCCGGTTTCTCGTCCTCCTTCGGCGCCTGCTCAGCCGCAGGCGTCGTGCCCTTGAAGTACGGCTCAACCTTGCCGTTCAACCTGACGGTCATCGGATTGCCGTATCGGTCCTTGGATTTGCCGGCCTGGACGCGAATCCAACCTTCGCTAACGCAGTATTCTTCGACATTGGTCTTTTCCGCGCCATTGAACCGCACGCCAATGTCTCGCTTGAGCACGTCCTCTTTGAAGAAGGGGCTGCGCGGATTATTGGACAGATGGTCGGGTGGGGTATCCGGCATGGTCTCTCTCATTTGGCCGACATCACCGCGGCTGTGCCGGGCGAGGATACAATCTTCATTATAGCCTGGATTTCGCTTCGCGGTGATCCAGGATAAACTTGCATTGCTGATGTGGAGGAAGTGCTGTGTCGGAAGCGGAACATTCGCGGCGAACTCGCTCTCCCCGGCGGGGAGAGGATTGGGGTGAGGGGACTCCGGCCGAGAGGTCCGAATTCCCTCACCCGACGCGCGCGCCGCGCGTCGACCTCTCCTCGCCGGGCGGAGGTGGTGCGCCCCGTCACGACTGGACGCGCGAGCAAGTGCGCGCATTGTTCGATCTGCCGTTCCCGGAACTGATGTTTCGCGCGCAGGAGATCCATCGACGAAATTTCGACCCCGGCGCGGTGCAAATCTCTACCCTGCTGTCGATCAAGACCGGGGGCTGCCCGGAGGACTGCGCCTATTGTCCACAGAGCGCGCGCTACGACGCCGGCGTGCGCGCGGAAAAGCTGATGAGCCTCGATGCCGTGCTTGCCGAGGCACGCACGGCAAGAGCAGCCGGCGCCAGCCGCTTCTGCATGGGCGCGGCGTGGCGCGAACCGAAGGAACGCGACCTCGACAACGTTTGTGCCATGGTGGAGGGCGTCAAGGCGCTCGGACTCGAGACCTGTGCAACACTGGGCATGCTCACGGCCGCGCAGGCGCAGCGGCTGAAGGCGGCGGGATTGGACTTTTATAACCACAACATCGACACCTCGCCGGAGTTTTATGGCGACATCATCACGACGCGGACCTATCAAGATCGCCTGGACACGCTCCAGCGCGTGCGCGAAGCGGGTATCCACGTCTGTTGCGGCGGCATCGTCGGCATGGGGGAGACGCGTGAGGACCGCGTCGGCATGATTGCCACGCTCGCCAGCCTGCCGGCGCACCCGGAATCGGTGCCGATCAACATGCTGGTGCGCGTCGGCGGTACCCCGCTTGCAGGCGAACCTAAACTCGATCCGCTCGAATTCGTACGCACCATCGCGGTCGCCCGCATTACCATGCCGCGTTCGATGGTGCGTTTGTCGGCCGGCCGCGAAGACATGAGCGAGGAAACGCAGGCGCTTTGCTTTCTCGCCGGCGCCAACTCCATTTTCTATGGGCCGAAGCTTTTGACCACATCCAATCCTGGGCGCGATCGCGATCGCGATCTGATGGAGCGGCTTGGAATGAGGGCGCTGGAGCCAGGAGATTGAAGAGGAACAACAGCGATTGGCTCTACTGCCGAACGGTCACACCCCCGCCGCGCCGCCATCGGCACGCGGGTCGTGAGCGCCCTCGCAGGTGCCGTTCGGATGCAACACGACGGCGCCGGCGTGACCCATGACGTCGGAATAGGGTTCTGCCAGGACATCGAGTTCATGGCCGGCCTCGGCCAACGTCTCAAGAAGCCGGTCACTGAAACGCGATTCCAGCCTTAGCGTTGTACGTGCCGCCCCCCAGGTCCGCCCGAGAACCCAACGCGGCCGATCGATCGCATCCGCCAACGGTTCGCGGAATTGGACGTGCCGGGTAAACAACGCGGACTGAGTCTGCGGCTGACCGTCGCCGCCCATGCAGCCGTAGGCCATGATGCGCCCGTCATTGAGCACGGCAAGCGCAGGATTGAGCGTGTGGAACGGCAATCGTCCGGGCGCCAGCAGATTGAGCGCGCCGGCCTCCAGCGAAAAGCTCGCGCCGCGGTTTTGCATCAGAACCCCGGTGCGCGGCAGCACGCAGCCGGAGCCGAATTCCCAGTATAGCGATTGGATGTAGGACACGACCCGCCCGTCCGAGTCCGCCGCGCCCATCCAGATCGTATCGCTCTTGCCGGGCTGCAATTGCCACGGCCCCGCCCTGCGACGATCGATCTTCATTGCCTCGCCGGCGATGAACCGCGCGTCCAGATAGCGTTCGAGCGGATGCGACAGATGGTTCGGATCGGTGACCGCGCGATCGCGTACCCGCAATCCCCGTTTGATCGCTTCGATCAGCAGATGCACATGATCGAAACCTTCGGCCTCGCCGACGTCGAACCGCTCGAACAGTGCGAGAATCATCAGCGAGACGATGCCCTGGGTGGGCGCATCGGTATTGTAGATGGTACCGGATCGCAGAGTGAGCTGCAGCGGTTCGGCCAGCGTCGCGCTGTAGCGCGCAAGATCCTCGCGGGTCACCGGGCTGCCGAGCCGTTTGAGATCTACGGCGATCTCGCGGCCAACATCGCCGCGATAGAAGTCGTCGAGGCCCGTATGGGCGAGATGGGCGAGCGTTTCGGCCAGTTGCTCCTGCTTCAAGACCGTGCCGACAGCCGGCACATTGCCGTGAGAGAGGAACGTCGGCGCAAACCACGGGACATCGTTCAGGTCGTCAAGGTGCTCCTGTGTGAGCCGCGCCTGGCTGCGCGTCACTGCGTAGCCGTCGCGAGCGCACGCAATGGCCGGCGCGAGCAGCATGTCGAGCGGCAACCTTCCGCCTTGCGCCCGCGCGGCTTCCAGCGCCAGCATCCAGCCGCCGACCGCGCCCGGCACGGTCAGCGCCGCCAGCGGGCCGCGCGGCGGTATGGCGTCGTAATCCCGATAAAGCTCCCGTTCCGCATTTCGGCCCGCCGGACCTGCCGCCATGATCGCGCGCACCCGGCCACTGGGTTCGCGGATAAGCCAGAAGCCGTCTCCGCCCAAGTGGTTCATGTGCGGATAGACGGCGGCAATCGTTGCCGCCATGGCCAGCATGGCCTCGAGCGCATTGCCGCCTGCCGCAAGGATGCTGCTTCCAGCCTCGACGGCGGAATAATGCGGCGCGCACACGACGCCGCGGCGGTGGCCGGCGCTGTGCAGGTCGACCATGATCTATGCCGCCGCGGCCGCGGGCGCGGCGAAACCGCGCTTGCGCAAGAGCGCATCGGCGCTCGGCAGCCGTCCGCGGAACAGTTTGTAGGCTTCCGCCGGATCGCGCGAGCCGCCGGCCGCATAGATGTAGTCGTGCAACCGCTTCGCTATGGCGGGATCGAATATGTCACCGGCCTCCTCGAACGCCTCGAATGCGTCGGCATCGAGCACTTCCGACCACATGTAGCTGTAATAACCGGCCGCATAACCCTCGCCGGAGAAGATGTGGGCGAAGTGCGAAGGACGGTGGCGCATGACGATCTCGTCCGGCATGCCGATGCGCGACAAGGCCTGTGCCTCGAATGCGGCCGACTCGATGCGATCGGCGGCAGACAGCGAATGGAAATCGAGATCGACGAGGGCGCAGGCGACGTATTCGACCGTGGCGAAGCCGCGGTTGAAGTTGCGCGCCGCGAGCAGCCGCGCCAGCAGATCTTCCGGCATCGGCTCGCCACTGCGGTAATGCAGGGCGAAGCGCCGGAGCAGGTCCGGCTGTTCGAGCCAATGCTCGTAGAGCTGCGACGGCAGTTCGACGAAATCGGTGGCGACGTTGGTGCCCGAGATTTCCGGGTATGTCACGTTGGACAACAGCCCGTGCAGAGCGTGGCCGAACTCATGAAACAACGTGCGGGCGTCGTCGAAACTCAGAAGCGTAGTCTCGCCTTCGGCCCCCTTGGCAAAATTGCATACATTGACGATCAGCGGCCGCACGTCGCCGGTCAGCCTTTGCTGATCGCGCAGCGAGGTCATCCAGGCGCCGCTGTGCTTCGACGGCCGCGCAAAGTAATCGCCAAAAAAGAGGCCGAACAGCTTGTCGTCGCGGCCGCGGACCTCCCACACGCGCACGTCGGGATGCCAAACCGGCACGTCGGTTCGCGGTCGGAAGGTCAGGCCGAATAGCCGCTTCGCCGCGTAGAAGACGGCCTCGATCATTTGATCGAGGTTCAAATACGGCTTCACAGCCATTTCATCGAAATCGCAGCGGCGCCGCCGCAGCTTCTCCGCGTAATAGCGCCAATCCCACGGCGCCAGCTTGAAATTGCCTCCTTCCTCCTGGACGAGCGCCTGCAGATCGTCGCGGTCGGCCAATGTCTTCTTGCGCGCGCGTGTCCACACGGTGTCGAGCAGGTCCCGCACGGCGTCGGGGCTCTTGGCCATGGCATCGTCCAGCCGGTAATGGGCGAAATCGGCAAAGCCGAGGAGCCGGGCGCGCTCGGCGCGCAACAGCACGGTTTCGGCAATGATCGATTTGTTGTCGGTCGGGCCGCCATTGTCGCCGCGCGAAACAAATGCGCGGAAAACCTTCTCGCGCAGATCGCGGCGGTCGGAAAACTGCAGAAACGGTTCGACGCTCGAACGCGACAGCGTCACCGCATATCCGTCACGGCCGCGCTCTTGTGCCTCGGATTTCATTGCATCGCGCATGAAGGCCGGCAGTCCGGCGAGTTCGGCTTCTTCGTGAAACGACAGTACAAAAGCCTGCTCGTCGGCGAGTACGTTCTGGCTGAATGCGGTGCCGAGGGCGGCGAGCCGCTCGATGATCTCGGCCAGCCGTTTCTTTGCGGCTGCGTCGAGCCCGGCGCCGGCGCGGCGGAAACTGATGTGGTAGCGTTCGAGCACGCGTTTCTGCTCGGCATCAAGCCCAAGCGTCCCGGCCACTTTCGCCAGCGCGTCGATCCGGCGAAACAGCGCCTCGTTGGTGTGAATCCTGTTCCAGTGCCTGGCGATTTGCGGTGCGATGTCGCGCTCGATGGCAAGCAGCTCGTCGTTGCTGTGCGCGCCAGCGAGCACATGGAAGACGTTGCCGACGCGGGTCAGCGCCCGGCCGCCCCGTTCCATCGCCCCGATCGTATTGGCAAAGGTTGGCGGTTCGGGATCGGCGGCAATGGCCGCAATTTCGGCCTCGTGCTCGGCGAGCGCGCGGTCATAGGCCGGTCGGAAGTGCTCGGGCATGATGCGGTCGAACGGCGGTACGCCGTCGGCGCGGGTCCAATCGGCCAATAGGGGGTTGTCGGACATGACGGGTGGGGTCATCGCACGGTCTTAGCAAATGCGGAAGCCGACGTGATATATGTCGTGCAGATGCCGGGCCCAGATGGCCCGATCGCAGGGCTTGGCCGGACTCTTGGTCCGACCGGCGATGGCCGAAGTTCGGGAGAGGAGAGTACGAATGCCCCGCCATTCCCATTATGTTCCGCATGGCGTCATTCCGGCCGTGATCCTGCCTTTCGCGGACGATCTTTCCATTGACGAAAAGAGCTTTCGCAAGCACCTGCAGGATGTTGCGGCGACTGACGGCATCTCCGCAATCACCGTGAACGCCCACTCGACCGAGGTCGCGTCCTGCACCTTTGACGAGCAGCGGCGTGTGCTGGCCATCGCCCAGGACGAAATCGGCGCCCGACTGCCGCTCGTCAATGGCATCTGGGCCGATGGCAGTCTGGAGGCGGCGCGCATTGCCCGCATGGCGGAGGAGGGTGGGGCATCTGCTCTGTTGGTGTTCCCGCCGGCTCCATTCACGCTGGGACAGTCGCCGGCCATGGCAATCGAGCACTTCCGCCGTATTGCCGACGCGACCGGCCTGCCGCTGATCGCGTTCCAATATCCGCTCGCGACCGGCCAGGGTTATCCGCGCGAAACACTCATGAGAATGTGCGAGGAAGTGCCGTCGATCCGTGCGATCAAGGACTGGGCGGGCAACGTCTCGCAACATGAAATGCATATCCGCGACCTGCAAGGCCGTAACCCGGCGGTCAACGTGCTGACGACCCACAGCGCGTGGCTATTCAGCTCGCTGGTGCTCGGCTGCAACGGGCTGCTCTCCGGCTCCGGCAGCATAATTGCCGACCTCCAATCGGGGCTGTTTCAGGCTGTCAAGGACAACGATCTGGCCAAGGCACGCCGTCTCAACGACCGCATCTATCCGCTGGCGCGCGTCTTCTATGCCGATCCTTGGGCCGACATGCACAACCGCATGAAAGAGGCGCTGGTACTGCTCGGTCGCCTGCCGCGTGCGGTCGTGCGCCCTCCGTTGGTCAAGCTTTCGCGCGCCGAGATTGACCGTATTCGCGACGCCTTGATCGAGGCTCGACTGATGAGCCGAACGTCCGCACGCAATGCGGCTTGACCGGCTATCGTTGCAACTGCGCGGACGGCTTACGGCTGCAGCAACCGGTCAAGGACTTCGCTTGACGCAAAACCGTCCGGGACTTCACCGACCGAGGTTTGGAATTTGCGGATCGCGAGACGGGTCTCCGGCCCGATCAGGCCGTCCGGCTCGCCGATTTTGAAGCCGTGCCGCGCCAGAAGTTCCTGCATCTCATAGCGTTCGGCCACCGTGAGGACGCGTTCATCGCGCGGCCAGGAATGCACCAATGGGCCGCCGCCCGCCAGTCGATCGGCCAAGCGTCCGATCGCGAGCGCGTAGGCTTCCGCCGGGTTGTATTTCATCACAACGCGGAAATTCTGCAGGATCAGGAACGCAGGGCCGCGGGCGCCGGCCGGTAGGAACAGGCTGGCGCTTTCGGCCGGGCGTGGGAACGGCTGGCCGTCGGCCCGGCGGATGCCCAGGCCTTCCCATTCCCGGACACGCATCCATCGGGATTCGCCGGCAAGGAGATAGTTGAAATTAGCCGGCAGCGCGACCTCGTAGCCCCACGTCTGCCCGCTCAGCCAACCATCCATCCTGAGATTGTTGGCGGTCGAGGCGAGCATATCGCCGACCGAATCGATAACGTCGCGGTGTCCGTTGCCGTCAAAATCGACCGCATAGCGCAGAAATGAAGTCGGCATGAATTGCGTGGGGCCGAAAGCGCCGGCCCAGGAACCAATCAAACGGTCGGGCGGGATATCGCCACGCTGCAGGATTTCCAACGCCGCCAAAAACTCGCCACGGAAGAAATCGCGGCGGCGGCCAACGCATGCGAGCGTCGCCGTCGAACGGAGCACGGGCCGATCGCCGCCCTTTGTTCCGTAATCCGACTCGACGCCCCACATTGCCGCGAGGATGGTGGGGGCGACCCCGTATGCGCGTTGCACCGCTGCGAATGTCGGGGCGTATTGCGCCAGCAATTGCTGTCCGCGATCGACGCGGTCATCGCTGACCAACAGATCGAGATAGTCCCAGGTCGATTTGTCGAATTCCGGCTGTGCATCGAGCTTGTCCATGATGCTCAGATCCGGCGTGAGACCCGAGGTGAAGCGCAGGTAATTGTCGCGCGTAATGCCGCGCCGCTCGGCCGCCGGCCAAAGGTCGGCGAGACAATTGCCGAAATCGGCGGCGGCCGCGCGGATTGCATCCGCGGACATTTGCGGGTCGCCGGAGGCGCCGGATTGGCCGCTCCACTGCTCCTGCCGCATCGCGTTTTCGGACGCTGGAGCCGAGACAGGTGTGGTGGTTTGAAAGAACCGGCTCAGCCAGCCGACCGGATTGTCCTGCGCCCATACCGGACAGGCGATCCCGCCGCCGAGAAACGCGGCGAGCATGAGGCGCCATATCGACATGCGGAGGGCCATGGCGGTGGGAGCTCGATCTATGCAACCGCGGCGGAATGCAGCGTTATTCTGTGGCGCATAAGCATCTATAGACGGTTCGTCGGCCCGCGAGGGTGTCGAAATGGCGCCAATCGTCGCTGACCGCGGCAATGCCGCCGCTACTGCTTCTCGGTAGTGGATTCCGGGCCAGCTTCGTGCTTGGTTCCATTCCTGGATCGACAATCAGGCAAGAGTTTGGATAGGGTCACAGCCCAGCCGTAGACCCTGCAAAGTCTACCGCATGATCGCAACCCCGAAGATCAGGGAACGATGACGCGAGCAGTCCGCAAAGCCGTTTTTCCGGTGGCGGGCCTGGGCACCCGATTCCTGCCTGCGACCAAGGCCATGCCCAAGGAGATGCTGCCGGTCGTCGACCGGCCGCTGATACAGCACGTCGTCGACGAGGCGCGGGAAGCCGGAATCGAGCATTTCATCTTCGTTACCGGCCGCAACAAGGGCGTCATCGAGGATCACTTCGACCGCCAGTTCGAACTGGAGATGGCGCTGCTCGAACGCCAGAAGCACGCCGCGCTCGAGTTCATGACCCAGGACCTGCCGATTCCAGGGTCGACCAGTTTCACCCGCCAGCAGGAGCCGCTGGGCTTGGGTCACGCGGTGTGGTGCGCGCGTGAACTGATCGGTCACGAGCCTTTCGCGTTGCTGCTGCCGGATGTCCTCGTTCAACATTCCCGCGGCTGCCTTGCGCAGATGCTGGATGCCGCACGCGAAATTGACGAAAAAGCCAATGTGGTGGCGGTCGAGGAAGTACCCCACGAGCGCGTGGATCAATACGGCGTCGTCGGGGTCGGAGCGCAAAAGGGCAAGATGTTCGCCATTACCCAAATGGTGGAAAAGCCGCCAGCGAACCGGGCGCCCTCCAACCTCATCCTCACCGGGCGTTATATCCTGCAGCCGGAAATCCTTGATATCCTGGGCACGCAAGAGCGCGGCGCCGGCGGTGAGATCCAATTGACCGACGCCATGATCCAACTGTCGCGGACGCAAAGCTTCTACGGCTTGAAATTCGAAGGCCGGAGCTTCGATTGCGGCTCGAAGATCGGCTTCCTTGCCGCCAACGTTTCGTATGCACTCGAGCGCAGCGACATCGCGCCCGGATTCCGGGCCGAGATCAAGAAGATTCTTGGCGAACCCAACGGCGGCTGACCGCGGGCTACGGTTGCAGGCGGACGCCGAGGAGGAATGAGGTCGCGTCGTAGGCGACGCCGGTCACGTTCGACGTAAGCCAGTCTTGCCGTATTGTGCTTTTGATCTGTATCTGCCGGGTCAATTTGTAGGTCAGGCCGGTCGAGACGAAATAGCGATTATCTTGCCGGCCGAGGCCGACATAGTCGTCGTGGCCATAACCGACCTGCCCGGTGCCGATGAGCCAGAGCCGAAAGGCGTGATCGACTTGAAGATTGAAATCGCGGCTGAACTCGCCCGAGGTGCCCGGCAGAACCGATTCGGTCACCGTCGAAGCGGAGGTGAATTTGGCCGTGGTCAGCGCCGTCGCCTGCCAAATCAGTGAACCGTCGAGCGTAGGACCGCTGATGTTCGGCAAGGTCGGATCCTTGTAGACGCGCTGCAGATAGCCGGCCGCGAGCTCGCCAGTGAGCGAACCGAACAGATTGACGTCGCCCCCGACCTTGATGCTCGTACCGGTGGAATCGCGTTCGAGGCCGACACTATCGAATTCCTGATCATAGACGCGCTCATCGCCCTCAACCTCGACGAATGGCTTCAGGCCGGGATTGAATTCATAGGCGACGCGCAGAGTGCCGCCATATTGGTTGTAATTGCGGTCTGTGTTGCTCACGACCTCGCCATCGGTGAGCACGGAATTGTCGTAGGTGGTGCGGTCGAACAGGCCTTTTGCAGTCAATTCCAACCGGTTGAAGGTTTGCTGCAGGCCAAGCGTACCGCCGACATCGGTATAGATCGGAAGCTTGGCGAGGCCCGCCTGGATGTTCGGGCTGCCTGGATTGTCGGTCGACACGAGGACCCGGTTCTCCAGCAGGATATGCGTGCCGCGCAGTACGTCGATGCGACCGTCGATCGTGCTGCTGAAATAGGGCACGTTCAACGAGGGCACGAGATTGGTGCCATAATCCGTGTAGCTGCCCGTTATATCGGCGGTCAGCGAATGGCGCGACCAATCGGATTGCAGTTGCAATTCCGGCGCTACGACGAAGAACGCCGAGCCGGGACCGGCCGGTACGTGCTCGGGATTGGTGCTGTATCCCGTCGACAGTTCCACCGCGGGATAGAGGATGAACGATCCCGCCCGCATGCCGAGCGGTGCATAGGGATCGCCTTCCGCGATCGGTAGTGGCCGCTGCGGAACCACTCCCAAGGGCAGGGTGTTGAGCAGCGGCGTCCCCGGCGGCGGCGTGCTTGCCGACGGTTGGAAGTCGAGCGGCGGCGGTATGGGCAATTTGGCGCCGGGCCGATTTGCTGCGGCGGCTGGGTAGACCTGGGCTGGCGGATTGCTCACCGGCAATGCCTCGGCGGGCGGCGGTAACGCGGCGCCCGTTCGGGTCGCTGCTTTGGACGGCTCAATATCGGGCGTCTGCGGCGACGGCGGCGACGAAGGAGGCTTCGGTGGCACCGGCGGCGTCAGCGTCGGCACCGGCTCGAATGTGGTGTCGGGCTGCGCCTGGCTGGGAACGCCTGGAATAGAGGCTTGCGCCAACGTGCTGCGTCTGCCGGTATTGGTAGAGTCAAACCCGGTGGCGCCAGCGCCAAAGCCGGGCGGGGTGCCATACTGCGGCGTGGCGCCGATGCGCGAGGGCGTGAAAACTTCGGGAGCCGGCTTCTCGGCAGCCTGCGCATTCGTTCCGTCAAAGCGACGAAACTGTTGCAGGGGGGTGAGACTTTCGCTCGGAGACGGCGCCAGCAGGTCGACGTCGGAATCAAGCTGCGGCGTTTGTGCCGCGGCTGAGGCGCAATAGAGGGCGAACGCCGCAGAGGCCACGGTGGCCAAGCCGGTGAGGCTGAGCGCTCGGCGACGGCGCGGCACTGGCGACCTCCTCGTCCTGGTCGATCATTCCGCCATGCCGCACGCCGGCCCACGCGGGACCGGCACCGGCCCCCGAACCGCGGTCCGATCGTTAATGAAGCTAAAACGCTTATGGTTAACGGGAGGTTGACCGGACGTCGGCGGTAACCAGGACCGCGGCGCCGCAAGAGTTTATGCAAACCGGACGCAGCCCGGTTCAAAGCGCCGAGACCGTAGAGGGATGCCCTCGTCGTTGGGTGCGACCAGCGGAACCGATGCGCCTTACACCCAGCCTTTCAGCTCGCGCATGGCGAGCTGCCAGATAAGCATCATGCCGGCTTCGCTGTCATTGAGACAGGGGATCGCGGCGAAGTTCTTGCCGCCGTGGCGCTTGAACACGCGCGCGTTCTCGACCGCGATTTCTTCCAATGTCTCCAGGCAATCGGCAGCGAAGCCGGGCGTTATCACGACGAGGTTCTTGACGCCTTTCTTGGCCAGCGCTTTCACGGTCTTGATCGTGTAGGGCTCGATCCATTTGGCTCGGCCAAAGCGCGATTGAAACGACATCCTCAGCTTATTCTCATCGAAGCCGAGCTGTTGGCGGAGCAGCTCCGTCGTTTTCACGCATTGGCTTCCATAGGGATCGCCCTTGTCGGCGTATTGCTTTGGAATCCCGTGATAGGAGGCAAGAATGACGTCCGGTTCGAATCGCAGCGCCTTGAGCTGTGTCTGTAGCGAGGAAGCCAGGACCTCGATGTACCAGCGATCGTCGTAATAGGCGGGGAGGATGCGCAGGGCCGGCTGCCGCCGCACCTTCATCACAAACCGATAGACTTCGTCGCAGGCGGTGGCGGTGCTGGCCGCCGCATATTGCGGATAAAGCGGCATGACGAGGATGCGGTTGCAACCGCGCTTGATCAGAGCCTCAAGGCGCGAGGCGATGGAAGGACTGGCATAGCGCATCGCCCAGTCGACGATGACATTCTTGCCCAGCAGATCAAGCCTTATGGCAAGCTTTTCCGCTTGCGAGCGGGAGATGACTTTGATCGGCGACTCGTTCTTCTCGCGATCCCAGATTTTCTGGTAATCGTGCGCCCGACGGCGCGAGCGCAGCGGCAGAATGACGCCGTTGAGCAGTATCTTCCACAACAGCGAGTTCCTCTCGATAACGCGTCGATCGCTGAGGAACTCCTTCAGGTATCGGCGGACTGCCGCCGGATTGGCGGCGTCCGGCGTGCCCAGGTTGACGAGAAGTATGCCGATGCCGTTTTCGACCGGGGCCGGTTCGGCGGCGGCAGGCGCCGCGATCTCCGGCGCAGATGCGTTGACGCCGGCGCTCGGTCGCGCTGCAACGGTCTCCTCCGCTGGCGCCGGTTTGGTTGCTGCGGCCGCGCCTGGAGCCTCGCCAGACGCGGCGGCTTCCGTCGGGGCCAGAACGCGTGCAATGTCGGCCAATTGGCCTTTCTGGCTTGGCTGCGATTCGCTCATGACTCTGCAAAACTTCCCGATGATCAGACTGCAGTTCGGCCCCGCCGATGGGACCAGCCGTTACCGCCGCCTTCCGTTGATCGCAAGGACCCCGGGCGGAACAAGATCATGCGCTCTCCCGACGGCCGATCGCGGAACAGGCGTGCTACTCTGCGGCATCAAGCAACACGGGCGCACCGGCGCGAAACTGCGCAAGTAATTCAGCCTGGTCGGCTTTGGCAGCCATAACATGGCGCTGTTTGATATGACCGAAGCCGCGAATTTTTTCCGGAATCGCGGCGAGACCCACTGCAACCTGATGGTTCTCCGGCGTCAACTTCGCCATGATCTCCTCAAGCAGCGTCTCGTAATCGGTGACGAGTGTTCGCTCCGTGCGCCGCTCGAGCGTGCGGCCGAACGGATCGAATGGCGTCCCGCGCAAGACCTTGAGCTTCGCCAGAACACGAAAGACCGGCAGCATCCATGGGCCAAAGCTCATTTTGCGCGGCAGCCCGGTCTCTTTGTCGCGACGCGCAAGGAGCGGCGGCGCCAGATGGAACTCGAAACGGAGATTTTCGCCGTCGAACTCCGACTTGACCTGATTGGCAAATGAGCCGTCGGTGAAAAGGCGCGCGACCTCGTACTCGTCCTTGTAGGCCATCAACTTGAAGAGATAACGTGCAACAGCTTCGGCAAGGCCGCATTTGCCCGGAGCGCGCGCAGACTCGGTTGCCTTCACTTTATCCACCGTTGTCCGATAACGTCTGGCGTAGGTTTCGTTCTGATAGGCAGTGAGAAAATCGACCCGCCTCTGCACCGTCTGTTCGAAGGATTCCGATAAAAACCGCGCATCGCTCGCGGCTGCCGCTGTGGGCTGCGCAAGCCTCTCCACGGCGGCGCGGTCGACAGCCATGTGGCGGCCCCAATGGAAGGCTGCCTTGTTCATGGCGACGGCTTCGCCGTTGAGCTCGATCGCTTTCTCTATCGCTGCAGCCGCGAGCGGGATCGCGCCGAGCTGATAGGCGTAGCCGACCAGGAGCATGTTCGCGCCGATCGATTGGCCGAACAGGCCCATCGCAATGCGCGAAGCATCAATGAAATGCGTCTTGTCGCGACCGGCATCGGCCATGATGGCCCGTTTGAGCCGTTCGCCCGGCAGCGAGAAATCGGCGTTGCGGGTAAACTCGCCGGGCAGAAACTCGGCCGTATTGACGACCACCTCGGTGGCGCCGTTCTTCACCGCGGCAAGAACCTTGCGCGTGCCCGCGACGACAATGTCACCCCCGAGCACGAGATCGGCGCGGCCGGCGGCGACACGGATAGCATGGATCTTTTCCGATCCATCGGAAATACGGATGTGACTGAATACGGCCCCGCCCTTTTGTGCGAGTCCGGCCATATCGAGCACTCCGACGCCCTTGCCCTCCAGATGCGCCGCCATGCCCAGGATGCCGCCGGTGGTGACGATTCCGGTGCCGCCCACTCCGGTAACGATGATGTTGTAGGTTTGATCGATCGTCGGCAGCTTCGGCTCGGGCAACGGCGGCAGATCGTGATCGGCCGCGACACCTCGCCCCTTTTTCAGTTTGGCGCCGTGGATGGTGACGAAAGACGGACAGAAGCCCTTGATGCAGGAAAAATCCTTGTTGCAACTCGATTGATCGATGGTGCGTTTGCGCCCCCATTCGGTCTCCAGCGGCTGCACTGAGACGCAGTTCGACTTGACGCCACAATCGCCGCAGCCCTCGCATACGAGCTCGTTGATGATCACGCGCTTTTGCGGGTCCGGAAAAGTGCCGCGCTTGCGTCGTCGCCGCTTTTCCGCCGCGCAGGTCTGATCGTAGATCAGCACCGTCACGCCGGGAATTTCCGCAAGCTCCTTCTGCACCGCGATCAGATCGTCGCGATGATGGATCGAAAGGCCCTTCGGCCACACGATGTTGCGCGCATATTTGCCAGGCTCGTCGGTGACCACGACAACGCGCTTGGCGCCTTCGGCCGCGACTTGGCTCGCGATCTGCGGCACAGTAAGGCCGCCATCGTTGGCCTGACCGCCGGTCATAGCCACCGCATCGTTGAACAGGATCTTGTAGGTGATGTTGGTGTTCGAGGCGATGGCGGCGCGGATCGCCAAGTATCCCGAGTGATTGTAGGTGCCGTCGCCGAGATTCTGAAAAACGTGCTTGCGGGTGGAAAACGGCGCTTCTCCGATCCAGTTGGCGCCTTCGCCGCCCATCTGGGTGTAGCCCAACGTCGAGCGGTCCATCCACTGCGCCATGTAGTGGCAGCCAATGCCCGCATAGGCGCGCATGCCCTCGGGCACGACCGTCGAGGAATTATGCGGGCAGCCGGAGCAGAAATAGGGAATGCGCTGGGCCACGTCCTTGGTTTCCGCGGCGATGCGCTGGTAGTCCTTGAGCCGGGCAACGCGCCGGGCGATGTCGTCATTGCGATGATACTTCAGCAGGCGGTCGCCGATGCAGATGGCGACATCGTTGGGATCGAGCGCGCCCTTGACGGGGAACAGCCAGTTGCCCTGTTCGTCCTTCTTGCCGATGCACAAGGGCTGGTTGGCGCTGCCGTACAATTCTTCGCGCACTTGCACTTCGATCAGCGAACGTTTTTCCTCGACGACAACGATCAAATCGAGGCCTTGCGCAAACTCCTGCAATTCGCGCCTGCTCAACGGCCATGGGCACGCCACCTTGAAAAGGCGGATGCCGAGCTCGTTACATCTGACCTCGTCGATCCCAAGCTCATCGAACGCCTGACGCACGTCGAGATAGCTCTTGCCGGTGGTGATTATGCCGATCTTGGGATCGCGTCCGCCGCAAGTGATGATGCGATTGAGCTTGTTGGCACGCACGAACGCGAGCATGGCGTCGCGCTTGAAGTCGTGCAAACGCGCCTCCTGCGCCAGGATCGGATCGTTGAGGCGGATGTTGAGACCGCCTTCCGGCATCTGGAAATCGGCGGGCGCGACGATGCTCACGCGATCGAGGCTCGCATCGATTGCGGCCGTCGACTCGATCGTCTCGTGCATGGTCTTGAGCGCCACCCAGGTGCCGGTGAAGCGCGACATCGCCCAACCATAGAGCCCGTAATCGAGGACCTCCTGCACTCCGGCGGGATTGAGAACCGGGATCATCACGTCGATGAAGTGGTACTCGGATTGATGCGCCGTGGTCGAGGATTCGGCAGTGTGGTCGTCGCCCATGAGCGCCAGGACGCCGCCATTTCTGGCGGTCCCTGCCAGGTTGGCATGGCGGAACACGTCGCCGGTTCGATCGACGCCCGGCCCCTTGCCGTACCACATGGCGAAGACGCCGTCGTAGCGGCCCTCGCCGCGCAGTTCCGCCTGCTGCGAACCCCATACCGCGGTTGCGGCCAAATCCTCATTGATGCCGCCCTGGAAGCGGATGTCGCTTTTGTCGAGGAACGGCTGGGCGCGAAGAAATTGAGTATCGAGGCCGCCCAGCGGCGAGCCGCGATAGCCGGTGACAAAACCCGCCGTGCGAAGGCCATTGCGGCGGTCCAACTCCTTCTGCATCAGGCACAAGCGCACCAACGCCTGAAAGCCGGTGACAAAGACGCGATTCTTTCCAAGGTCGTATTTGTCGTCGAGCTTGACGTCGCGCAGCGCCATTGCGCAGGCCTCCAAGGCAGGATCGGGAAAATCGAGCGTTTTCCCCAGCGAATGCCTGCCGGAAATCCAGTCAGTTTGCCCTCACGACATCAAGAATGCCAGAGGGGAGCGGACCCCAAAAATATAGTGTGCAACGTCCGCACGGCAACGCCGGGCGCTCGACGCGGTTTGACGTTCGCCGTGTTTCCGGCAACGGATTGAGCCGTCGTCGGCGCCTCGGCCAAGCGTGGGCGTCCGCGATGGCAAATGTCTCTGTGTTTGGCGTCGCAACGTCGGGTGAGGTTGGTCGACAAGCGCGCGAACGTCGTCTCGCAGAGCGCACCTAATCTTCGTGCGTGAAAATCTTTCATGACGGAAACAAGATGCTCAACGGATGTACGAGAGAGATGGCTGCTCGTGCCTACTCGTTGTCGAGACGTTTTTGTTTTCTTGCCCATCCACTGCAAGACGAGAACGGAGGATTTCGTCAACGCCAAGGCCAACTCGCTCCCGCGAGAGAAGGGACAGGCATTCGCCGGTCTGTTTCCGATCGGGCGGCCGGCATCGTTGGATTCAGAGCATTTTCGCGCAAGCATTAGTTGTGGTGAGTTGTGTTGATCTTACGATTGTCATGATCGGGTTAACCTTTCTTAACGATTAAGATTGACCTTTAACGGGCTCTTAATCATCCTCAACAGATCGTTAATTTGGTGCGGTGAGGCTATGGCAAGTGGCGTTGCGTATGACGGTAGCGTGGCGGCGCTATCGTTCGCGCAGGAATTTGGATCAAAATCCGCCATTTCGAATCCTGATCGACCCTCCTTCAACAACTACAAACTGCTCCATCCATCCCGCCCGGCGTCCAAATCGCCGGCAAAGGCGGAACGGGACATCGGGGCAAGCGCTGAAGGAGTGCTGCGCGCCTTCAATACCTGGGCATTCAAGCGCGAGCAGCCGTCCGATACGCAGTTGATGTTACGTGCAATTGCGGATGCAGTCGCGGCGCGAGAGGCTGTGCATTTCGTGCTCTATTGGGGCAAAGGCCCTCGGTGCTGGGCGGGCGAGCCCGAGCTGCAGTGTCTCGATTTCCTTTCCGTTTTGGCGTCGCGTGTTGCCGGGGTCTATGCGCCCGGTGCGGCGATGACGCTGATCCTAACCGACACCCATGCCGAGTTGAACGGGCATCGCCGCCACGACATGCAGCAATACTTCGACGAGGTCAAAAAATTGGCCGAGCAGCGCGGGTTCGATACGTGTCTGCTTGGTCATCTCGTCAAATCATCCGGGATAACGGCGGCACCGGCCGCGGCGGAAGCATCGGTCTCGTCCGAGATCCTGGACAAGCTGATTGTCAGCGCGCGGAAATGGTATCGGGGCTCTGCCACGGTGCAGGAAGGTGCGCTGACTTATTTGCGGATGAATTTGGTCGAGCAGCGCGCCGTCGAGCGCGCGTTTCCCGGCTCGATCTTCGTCACCTTCAACGGCAGCGAGCTGCGGGCGCTGTTCCCGCGTCAATTGCCGATCTTCTACATGTACTCGTTGCGCCGCGGCGTCAGCGTCAAGCCCTGGTTCCTGCCGGCCGAGCGCGTGACTGCGGAGTCGAAACACGATCCGTCCGAACCGGCCGCCCTTTGAAGCGTGCTGATTGGCCATCCCAGAATTCAGTAGGGGCGCCACTCATGTACGATTACAGGGTGCTTCCGGCCGGCGATACGGCTCTGGTTGTCGAGTTCGGCGACTGCATCGACCGCAGGCTCAACGGCGCCGTGCTCTCGCTCGCCCACTCTCTCGATGCGGATCGCATCGAGGGAGTGGTGGAAACCGTTCCCACCTTCCGCTCGCTGCTGATCCATTATGAACCGCTCGCGATCTCAGCGGCGTCGCTCGCCGAACGGATCGACGATCGGATGAAAGATCTCAAAACGAACGATGCCGCCGGCCATCTGTGGCGTTTGCCCGTGTGCTATGACGAGAGCTTCGCCATCGACCTGCACGATGTCGCTCGGCGTGCCGGGCTGTCGAAGCGGCAAGTGATCGAACGCCACAGCGCGCCGCTTTATCACGTCTATATGCTCGGCTTCCTCCCCGGCCAGGCGTATATGGGCGAGGTACCGCGCGAGTTGGCGCTCGACCGGCTCGAGACGCCGAGGACGAAGATTCCCGCCGGTTCAGTTGCGATCGCGGGGAGCATGTCGTGCGTGTTTCCGCTGGAGACTCCGTGCGGCTGGCACGTGATCGGGTGCTGCCCGATTCCGCTATGGAATCATGTCCGCGCCACTGCGCTCATGTCTCCTGGAGACAAGGTCGCCTTGGTGCCGGTGTCCGCCAGCGAACATGAAAAGCTCAGCGCCAAGGCGGCGCAAGCCGATTTCAGAATAGAGCCGGCAGACGAATTTGTTGGAGCGGCGGCATGAATCCGGCGTTGCGCATCCTCTCGCCTGGGTTGTCGACGACCATTCAAGACCTTGGGCGCCACGGCTTCCAGCGGCTGGGCGTTTCCACCGGAGGGGCTCTCGATCCGGTATCGTTTCGGGCGGCGAACGCGCTCGTCGGCAATCCGGCGAATCTCGGAGCCCTGGAGGCGCTCTATGTCGGGCCGACATTCGTGATCGAAGCCGAGGATGCGCGCCTGGCTTTTGTCGGCACCGAAGCAACCGTCGAGGTTCTCGACGATGCGGCCAGCGACCGCGGCCACGCGATTGCTCTCATGCAAAGCGTTCGCCTGCGGCGCGGTCAGGTCGTTCGCGTCGGCTCGCTGAAGACGGGATCAAGCTTGTACATCGCCGTGGAGGGCGGCTTCGCGGTTGCGGCCGTGCTCGGCAGCGTCGCCACCGACAGCCGCGGCCGGATCGGCGGTTGGCAAGGCCGCGCGCTGACGGCCGGTGACATCCTGCCGCTTCGCTGCGCGACCGCAACCGAGCGCAATGAATGTCGCATCGATAGCTTGGATCTGGTTCCCCCCGGCCGTTTCCGAGTCATGCTTGGTCCGCAAAGCGATTATTTCTCCGATGACGAGATCAAGAGGTTTCTGGTCTCCGAATATGAAGTCAGTGCCGGATCGAATCGCATGGGCATACGCCTTCAAGGCAGCCCGATCCGCGCCCGGCGCGGATTCAATATTGTGTCAGATGCCATCGTGACCGGGTCAATTCAGGTGCCCGGGAGCGGTCAGCCGATGGTGCTGTTGGCCGATCATCAGACGACCGGCGGTTATCCGAAGATTGCCACTGTCATTTCGGCGGACCTCCCCGCGATCGGCCGGTTGCCCATCGGGGCGAAGATCGCGTTCGCGTCCGTAACCGCGGAACACGCCGCAGAGGCCCGCCGGGACCTTGCCGCCGCATTGGATCGCATCGGCGAAAAGATCGTCCCCGTGAGGCCGCCGCTCGCTGCGGCGCCGCTCTTCGAGTGCAACCTCATCAGCGGCGTCCACGATGCCGCGGCATGAGCCGGGCAACCTGAGAATGGCGCTCATCGAACGCATCCCAATGCAGTACGCCGCAGCCGCACGGCCGAGTGACCAAATCGTACGCGGGATCGCGCTGATGATCGGCGCGACGGTCATGTTCGCGATCTCGAACGGCCTCAGTAAATGGCTGGTTGGAATATATCCGGTCGGCGAGGTGATGTTCGGGCGTTCGCTGTCTTCGCTCGTCGTGTGCGCGGCATTCGTGCTGCCGGCGACGGGCGTCTCCGTGTTTGCGACGCGACGCGTTTATGCTCATATCGCCCGCGGCGCGTCGCAAGCGGTTTCGCAGACGTTCACCGTCCTCGCCTTCAGCATGATGCCGCTGGCAGGCGCCGTCGCCATCACTTTCTCGGCGCCGTTGTTCTCTGCGCTTGTGTCCGTCATCTGGCTGAAGGAGCGGCCCGGGCTGGCGCGCTGGGGCGCGTTGTTTGTCGGCTTTATCGGCGTTCTGATCGTGGTCAGGCCAGGTGCGGGCACGTTCCAGTTGGGGGCCTTGTTCGCGCTCGCCAACGCGGTGATGTACGGCAGTGTGATTGTGGCCGTTCGCGGGATGAGCAAGACCGAGTCGGCCAACACGCTGTTGATGTGGCAGATGGCGACGCTGGCGGTCCTGCATGCCGGGCTGCTGTTGTTCGGCTTCCGTTGGCCAGGCTTCGAAGATGGATTGCTGTTCTTGTCGATGGGGATCGTCAACGCAGTTGCGCAATATCTGTGGACCAAGGCGCTGCACGCCGCGCCGGCGACGGCCGTGTCGCCGTTCTACTACTTCGTTCTGGTATGGTCGGCGATCATCGGGTTCCTCGTTTGGGGGGACGTGCCGACGCTTGCGTTGGTCGCCGGGTCCGCCATCGTCGTCGCTTCGGGCCTGGTCCTGCTCTTCAGCGAGGCCCACCGAGCGGCGGCGAACGCGACTTCGTCGGCAAGCGGGCCGATCGCCGACGACCCGTTGGCGCGGCGATCAGCGGCAGGCAAATTGTAATCGGGTTGGGAAGCGGCCGTCACGCCGCCATGAACTTTCTCGCGGGACGATCGGCGAGGAGAGCGGCGAGCTGATCGAACGGGACCGGTTTGCCGAACAGAAAGCCCTGGGCGTTGTCGCATCCCAGAGCCCTGAGGAAGTCCTTCTGAATCGCGCTCTCGACTCCCTCGGCGGTTACCGTCATCCCGAGCGCCCGGGCGATATTGAGCAGCGCTTGTACGATGGCAACCTGATCGCTCTGCGACGCCATGTCGGTGACGAAGCTGCGATCGATCTTGATCTTGTCCAGCGGGAATTTCCGCAGATAGCTCAAGGAGGAATAACCGGTCCCGAAATCGTCCAGCGCAATGCGGACGCCGAGCTGCCGCAGGCGGCGCAGAATGGAGAGGATGTGCTCGCTATTTTCGAGCAGCAGGCTCTCGGTGATTTCGAGTTCAAGGCGCTGCGGCTCCAGTCCGCTGGCGGCGAGCGCCCTTTGGATGACGGCGACGAGGTCGGGCGCCGCAAACTGCACCGGCGAGAGGTTGACCGCGAGGCTGACTTCGCCGGGCAATTGAACGATCTTGCGGCAAGCCTCGGCTAGCGCCCATTCGCCAATCCGATTTATCAGCCCGGTATCTTCCGCCACCGGGATGAATTGCGATGGAGGTATGAACCCTTTGGTTGGATGCCTCCATCTGGCAAGCGCCTCGACCCCGATGACGCTGTCGTCTTGCAGGCTGACGATCGGCTGATAATAAAGCTCCAGCTCGTTGCGTTCTATGGCTTCGCGAAGGTCCATCTCGATCTCGCGGCGATCGAGCAGCTCCTTGGTCATTGAGGCTTGATAGAACTCGTAGCTGTTGCGGTTTCGCTCCTTTGCGGCATAGAGCGCGAGGTCCGCAGCCACCACCAGGTCCTCGGCGCTGCCCGCATCGGCGGGGCTTACCGCGATGCCGATGCTGATGGTCGTGCGCACATGGTGCCCGGCGAGATCGAACGGCTCGCGGATCGCATTGATCAGCCGGCTGGCAAGCTTGTCGAGCGCCTTGCGCGTTTTTACGGAACGGGCAATGACGGCGAACTCATCGCCGCCGAGGCGGGCCAGGACATCGGCCGGTTGCAGCAAGGCGCCCAAACGCTGCGCCGTTTCCTGCAGCAACAGATCGCCGATGCGATGGCCCAGCGTGTCGTTGATCACCTTGAAACGGTCGAGGTCAAGGAACAGCACCGCGTACTCGACGTGGTCCGGCATATCGGCCGCCGCCGCATTCTGATGCAGAATTTCCGCCAGCGCCGAACGGAAACCGCGAAGATTGAGCAGGCCGGTCAGCGAATCTTCCGAAGCCAATCGGGCGATGTGCGCCTCGGCCTGTACGCGTTTGGTGATGTCGGTAAAGGTCTGCACCACACCGCCGTCGGGCAGGTGCCCATTGCGAACCTCGAGCACCGCTCCATCGGGCATTGTCCATTCGTCGATCGGGTGTGCCCGCGGCGCAAACAGCGTATTGAAGTCCCAGGCTGCCATCGGTTCAGCCGTCGTGCCGGAGAGCTGGGATCGCTTATATTCTACCAGTCGATCGAAACGCGGCGGGTTTTTGACGAACGCGTCGGGTAATTTGAGAAGCTGCCCGCATTTCTTGTTGATGATCGGAATTTCCAGGTCCTTGGTTACGAGCATGATGCCCTGGCTCATGCTCTCGAGCGTGAGCTCGAGCTGGTTCGATTTTTGCCTGGCCGCAGCTTCCGTCCGCAAAATGCGCTCCATGGCCGCCAGGATGATGAAGCTGAGCAGAGCCGCGGCGATGCAATCGAGCCGCAGATTGGCCCACGAGTTTGCGAGCACCTCGTTGCGGTCGACACTGACGCAGACCCAAAGCGGCTGGCGGCTGACTTTGCGCAGAGCAAACAGATGGATCTTTCCTGTTTTGTTGTCGCGCTCTTCGAAGGTGCTGTTGAGGGCGCTCTGCATCCGGGCGAACAGCTTGGTGCCGCGGATGTTCTGACCCATCTGCAACTCGCTGGACTGGCCGCCGGCCGAGCGGACCACGCCGTCATCGCCGACCAGCGCAATCGAGCCCGACGACGCAAAGTCCACCTTATCGTAGAAATTGGTGAAGTGCTCCGGATTGAGCGAAGCGACGACGACGCCGCCGAAGCTGCCGTCGCGCTTTAAAAACCGTCTGGAGAGCTGGATGGACCATTTCTCGCTGACCCGTCCGATCATCGGCGGGCTGATGTACAGAAAGTCCTTCGGGTTGTGAAGGTGCGCCTTGAAGTGCGGGCGATCACTCAGATCGATCTGAACCGTCGGATCCGGCCCGACATTGGATGCGAGCAGTTTACCATGCGCGTTGATGATGGCGACCTGGACGATGATATCGCTCAAGATATCGGTGGAGCGCGCAATGCTGTTGTAATCCTTCACGCCCTCCTCGGTTTCGACGGCGCGGCGCAAGTACAGCAACGTATTGTCGACTTGCCCGATCGTTCGAAGAACGTTCTCCTCAAAGACCATGGCATAGCTTCGATCACTGCGCACGGCGTCGAGAAGATCGCTGTGCACATCTTCCGCGTATTTGAGGAAGACGCCTACCCAGAGAATGACGATTATGAGAACGCCGAGGATTGCGGAGCTTCTTCGCTCCGCAATCAGCCTCGGCAACTGGGCAACGTGCAATTTCATCGGGAACTGAACGATCCGCCACACACGAAGTGGGCGGCAACCTAGCCCGCAACGCTTTCAATTCTTTATTCCACGGCGCCGGACAATTCGAACGTAGATAGGAAAGGGTTAAAACTTATCGTTGCGGATTGATTTCGCCGCTCAGTCCAGCATGCTATGGTAAGGTTTTATGCGGAGGAACCGGCCCAATGAATACGCATGTCAAGCCCGCTACCACCGATCGACCGGTCGTCTCGCCCGCCGAATGGCAAGCGCGCGTCGATCTCGCCGCCGTTTACCGGCTGGTTGCGCATTACGGTTGGGGCGATGTCATATACAACCATTCCTCGCTGCGGGTGCCGGGCGAGGAACGCAAGTTTCTCATCAAGCGGCACGAGCTCCTCTATGAGGAGGTCACGCCGGCAAATCTCGTCAAAGTGAGCATGGACGATGACCTCAACGAGTCCGCCGGCGTCAACCGGCCGGGTTTCACTCTGCATGGCGGCGTGCTTTCGGCCCGACCGGACGTGAACTGTGCTGTCCACGTCCATACTGAGATCGGGATGGCGATTTCGGGATTGAAGCACGGCTTGCGCATGGTCGCCCAGCCGGCTGTTCGCTTCTACAACCGGGTTGGATATCACGATTATGAGGGCATCACCGAGGATTTCGGCGAGCGCGAACGCATCAACAAGGCACTCGGAAACAATCGCGCGCTGATCATGCGCAATCACGGGCTGCTTACGGTGGGTAGAAGCGCGCGTGAGGCCTTTGTATTGATGAAATCGCTGATCGAGGCTGCACGGATTCAGTTGAAGATGGAGGCGACCGGCAGCGCGTTGATCGAAATTCCGGCCGAGATTTGCGAGAAGACCGCGCGCCAGTACGGGCATCACGATTCAGGCCGCGGGGCGGCGGATTGGCCGGCCTACTTGCGCATGCTCGATGCAATCGACGCGAACTGGCGGGGCTGATCCGGGCAAACGGGCGGCTCGGAGCGGCATATGAAGGCAAAACACAAGTTGCCGGTTTTGTTGTTTGCGGCGGCCGTGCTGTTCGCCCAGCGCGCGGCTGCGGCTGCGCAGGCGCAGACGGTCGATGCCGCGATCGCGCTTGCGGCCGATGTCTCGCGCAGCATCGATGATGACGAATTTCAGTTGCAGCGCCGCGGCTATGCCGCGGCGATTACGAGCCCGCAGTTCATGCATGCCGTTCAGTCGGGCGCGAACGGCGCCGTCGCCTTGTGTTTTCTCGAATGGGCCGGACCGGGTCAGCAGGCCGTCGTGGCCAAATGGATGGTCGTCCGCGACGGCGAAGGGGCTGCCGAGTTTGCCAAGATTCTGCGCGCCGCGCCGCGCTCCTTCGCCGGCCGCACGGCGATCGGCGACGGCATCGATTTTGCCGCTGCACAGCTTGCCGCAGATGGAGTGACCGCCGCCCGGCGGATCATCGACGTCTCAGGCGACGGAACCGACAATTCGGGCCGCTCGGTCACCGATGCACGCGATGATGCGGTGGCCAAGGGCATTACCATTAACGGCCTCGCCATCATCAACGAGAAGACCGGTGGCATGCAGGGCACGTTCCTCTACTCGCATACCCATCCGCCGGGAGGCCTGCCGCGCTACTACCACGACAACGTCATTGGCGGTCCCGGGTCCTTCGTATTGCAGATCGTCAATTTCGATACCTTCTCCGAGGCGATGACCAACAAGCTCATCGCCGAAATTTCGCGAACGGCGCCGCCGTCCGCGCCCGTCCGTTCGGCGCGGGCGGCACGGTAGCAGTCGGCTATCGTCCCGCCGCGTATTTGCCGCCGGTCTGCTTTGTGTGAACGCCTTCGCCGCCGCTCTCCCTGTGCTGCAGCCGCGTGATGCGCGCCCAACTGCGCTTGAGGTCGTCGCGCACGGTGATGTGCAGCGTGCCGCAACCTTCGCAAGTCAGCTCGATCTTGTCGCCGTCCATGAACGGATTGAGGCCACGATGATTGGTGCCGGTGGCGAGGATGTCGCCGGGCTCCAGCGCGTGGATCGAGGTGACCCATTCGACGCAGCGCGGAATGTTGTGCGCCATGTCGTCGGTATTGAAGTTCTGATAGACCACGCCGTTGTTGGTGAGTGTAATTTGCAGTTTTTGCGGGTTCTTGATCTCGTCCGCGGTGACGACGTATGGGCCGATAGGCGCGAACGTGTCGCGCGATTTCATCTGATAGAACACGTTGGTCGGTGGCACCACGCCCCGTGCCGAACCGTCGATGAAGTTGGTATAGCCGAAGATGTAGTTCATGGCGTCGGCTGCCTTGACGTGAGAGGCATGCTTGCCGATCACCAGCGCCAGCTCGGCTTCACCTTCGAAAATCGAGGCCGCCATGTCGGGCAGCGCCATGGTATCGCCGTCGCCGATGATGGAGCTTGGCGATTTCATGAACGCGTTGATCGGCGCCGGCTCCTTGAGCGTGCCGTTTTCCATGTAATTTACCGCCATGCAGATGATGTTCTCGGGCTTGGGCAGGGGCGGTCGAAATCTGATCTGGGAGATCGGCTTGCCCGCGCCTTTCGCGGCGTCGGCGAGCTTGGCCTTGAGCGCGTCGAACCGTTCGATGACGCCGCGCATGACGTCCTGCGGGCCGAGCCGCGGCACGTCCTTCACCAGGTCCGTCACGTCGACCACTTTGTCGCCCGTCACCACGCCCAGCCTGTAATCGTCGAAAAACGCAAGTTTCATGGCTTCTCCTCGAGGTGTGGAGCTGAATGGCTCAGCTTCCAGCGAAGTTGTCGTTGCGCCGCTGATTGAGCTACTGCGCGGCTGACCCATCCTACAGTTTGTTGCCCGCGCTCCAGCTCCAGAAGTCGCGGCCTTCCTCGCGCAAAAGGCGCGCCAGCACCATGTTGTGCACCTCGGAGGCCCCGTCGACAAGGCGGGCGGCGCGGGCAGCGCGGTAAATCCATTCGAGGACGGTATCCTTCGAATAGCCGCGCGCGCCATTGAGCTGGATCGCGGTGTCGGCGGCGTTATGCAGCGTGTCGGCGACGTGCACTTTCGCCATGGAGACTTCCTTGCGCGCGAGGCCGCCGCGGTCGAGCGTCCACGCCGCGTGCATGGTCAGGAGGCGGCCAATCTGGATCTGTTGGGCGACCTGGCCAAGCTTGATCTGGACGCTCTCACGATCGGCGAGCTTGATGCCGAAGCCCTCGCGATTGTTGACGTAGGCCTGCGCGATCTCCAGGCAGCGTTTGGATTGGCCGAGCCAGCGCATGCAATGGGTGAGCCGCGCGGGGCCAAGCCTGATCTGCGTGACCTTGAGCCCCTCGCCGACACCGAGCAGCACGTTGTCGTCATCGACTTCGAGCCCGTCGAATTCCAGCTCGCAATGGCCGCCGTGCTCCTCGGGTCCCATGATGGGAATGCGACGGACGATGTGCCAGCCGGGCTGGTCGCGGTGGTAGAGAAAGGCAGTGAGCCCTTTGCGCCTGTCGTCGGAGGTGCGCGCTACGACGATGAAATTTGTCGCCTCGCCGGCGCCGGTGATGAACCATTTGCGGCCGCGGATGATCCATTTCCCACCCTTCCGCTCGGCGGAGGTACGGATCATGCTCGGATCGGAGCCGCCGCCCGGTGCCGGTTCGGTCATGGCGAAGGCCGATTTCACCTTGCCCTCGACAATCGGACGCAGCCACCATTGCTTCTGCGCCGGCGTGCCGATACGTGACAGCAGATTCATGTTGCCGTCGTCCGGCGCCATGCAGTTCATCGCCAGCGCCCCGAAAATCGAACGCGCCGCCTCCTCGTACATCACCGCCCAAGCGGCGATCGGCAGCGCCATGCCGCCAAATTCCTTCGGCGATTGCGGCGCCCACAACCCGGCCTTCCTCGCCTTCTCCTGAACCGGTGCGAGCCGAGCAAGCGGAATGTTCTCGTGCTCGGAGAAATTCTGCGGATCGGCTTCCAGCGGCAGGACGTGTGCCTCGACGAAGGCTGCCACCCGCAGCCGCAAATCCTCGATTTCGGCCGGAATGCTGAAGTCCATGCACGCCCCTTTAGGTCCTTGATATCGCCTTGGTTGCGACAATTGTGGCTGCGCCGACGGCTCGCGCGTTCCCATCCCACGATTGATTTTTCCGCCCGGCATTATAACTGAGTCCATTACGACAGTAGCGGCCGTTTCAATCGTGGAGAGCAGGGTGGAAAACATGACCCGGATTACGCTTGCGGTCATCGCGGTGGCAGCAATGCTTTGCTTTGGAAGTGCGCCGAGTCGAGCGCAGAGCTATGGCGATGCGCCCTGGTGCGCGGTAATGGAACTGGGCTCCGGCGAGGTGGTGCATGACTGCGAGTATTATTCGGTCCAGGATTGCACTCCCAACGTGATCGCCGGCAATCGCGGCTTTTGCCAGATGAATCCCACATATCGGCCGCACCCGGAGCGCCGCGATTGGCGCTAGTGTGGCGGTTCAGCAGTCCGCATCATTCCTGCCGCGACCTCGTCATGCGGATTCGGAACCAAAGCCACACGAGATCAATAAGTTGCTAGTGTCCTTCGATTCCGAAGTTCGCAAACGAGGGTGCCGCATAATGATGCGAACTTCGGAAACGGGACACTAGCGTCGACGGCGACATTGACGGCCGGCACCGGCGCGCCGCAGGATAGGCAGTGCCGCCATGCCCGATCCGTGTGCAGCCGCGCCGCAGTTTTCGCTCGACGAGGAGCAGGTCGCGCTCGCCGAAGCCACGCGCGCCTTTGCCGATGACATTTTCGCGCCCAACGCGCTAGCGTGGGACGAAGCCAAACATTTTCCTATTGTCGAAATGCGCAAGGCCGCCGAACTCGGCATGGGCGGAATCTATGTGGCGGAGAATGTGGGCGGATCGGGGCTATCGCGGCTTGCCGCGACCTTGATCTTTGAGGCGCTGGCGACCGGCTGTCCGGCGGTCGCGGCCTATATGTCGATCCACAACATGGTGGCGTGGATGATCGACGCCTACGGGTCGGATGAGCAGCGCCAGCGCTGGCTGCCGCACCTGTGCGACATGGAGTTTTGCGCAAGTTACTGCTTGACCGAGCCGAGCGCGGGCTCAGACGCGGCGGCGCTGAAGACTCGAGCGCGGCGCGACGGCGATCATTACGTTCTCAGCGGCCAGAAGCTTTTCATTTCCGGCGCCGGCGTCAGCGGTCTTTATGTGGTCATGGCGCGAACCGGCGGTGAGGGTGCGAACGGGATTTCGGCCTTTATCGTTCCGGGGGATGCGCCGGGCCTCGCCTTCGGCGTTAACGAAAGGAAGATGGGCTGGAACGCGCAGCCGACGCGCGCGGTCAATTTCGAGGACGTGCGCGTGCCGGAGACCGACCGGCTTGGCTCTGAAGGCGCTGGTTTCAAGATCGCCATGTCCGCGCTCGACGGCGGCCGCCTCAACATTGCGGCCTGCTCTCTCGGCGGCGCGCAGGCCGCGCTGGAAAAGTCGTTGCGCTACGTGAAAGAGCGGCGCGCCTTCGGCAAGCGTCTCGATGAATTCCAGGCACTGCAGTTCCGATTGGCCGATATGGCCACCGAGCTCGAGGCATCGCGTACCTTGTTGCGACGGGCGGCGGCTGCGCTCGATCGCCAGGAGGCCAATGCGACCGCCCTTTGCGCGATGGCCAAGCGCTTCGTCACCGACAGTTGTTTCGAAATCGCCAACCAGGCGCTGCAATTGCATGGCGGCTACGGCTATCTCTCTGAGTTCGGTATCGAGAAAATCGTACGCGATCTGCGCGTGCACCAGATCCTCGAAGGAACGAACGAAATCATGCGGCTCATCGTCGCCAGAAGCCTCCTCGGGCGATGAGCGCACATGCCGAAACGGCCGAGAGGATTGTCGCGGGCGGCGATGTTCTGGTCCGTGAACTGGGCGCTTTGCGGCGGATCACGCTGAACCGGCCGCAGGCGTTGAATGCCCTCACGCTCGACATGGCGGCGGCGATAACGGCGCGCCTTCGCGCGTGGGAAGACGATGCGCAGGTCGGTGTCGTGCTGATCGACGGCGCCGGCGAACGCGGGTTCTGCGCCGGTGGGGACCTGCGCGCGCTCTATGACGCCACCCGGCGGGGAGACCTTTCGCTGCCGGAACGATTCTGGTCGACCGAATATCGCCTCGACGTACTGATCGCGCGCTATCGCAAGCCGGTCATTGCCCTGATGGACGGAATGGTCATGGGCGGCGGTGTCGGCCTGTCGGCGCACGCGGCGCACCGCGTGGTGACGGAACGCTCCTCCATCGGCATGCCGGAGGCTGGCATCGGATATTTTCCCGATGTCGGCGCCAGCTACCTGTTGGCGCGCGCGCCGGGGCAGGCAGGCACCCACCTGGCGCTGACCGGGTGCCGCATCGGAGCCGCCGACGCGATCTATTGCGGACTTGCCGACGTTCACATTCCAGCGGAAAGAATAACCGATCTGCCGGCGTTGTTGGCCGATTGTCGCGAGGCGCCGGGCGTCCGCATAAGCCTCGATCGGATCGCGGTTCCACCGCCGGCAGGCTTTTTGCCGGCCGCGCGGCCATGGATCGATGTCTGCTACGGCGCTGAGGAAGTCGAGGAGATCGTTGGCCGTCTGCGCGCCAGCAATGTCGAGGGTGCCCGGGCAGCGCTCGCGACCTTGCAGGCAATCTCGCCCACCGCGCTCAAGATCACGTTGCGAAATATACGCACGGCGGTAACATTTACCGCGGTCGAGCAAAGCTTCGAGCAAGATTTCCGCCTTTCTCTCGCGTGCATTGCCGAACATGATTTCGTCGAAGGCATTCGAGCGGCCATCATCGACAAGGACCGCAGTCCGGTGTGGCGGCCGGATAAGCTTGAGGATGTCACCCCTGACATCGTCAACGGTTACTTCAGGCCGCGAGGTTCGTTCGAACTGAAATTCGACAATTGAGAGGAAACGCAAATGGCGACAATCGGCTTTATCGGTCTTGGCAATATGGGCATGCCGATGGCCGCAAATCTGGTGCGGGCGGGGGAGCGCGTTCTCGGCTTTGACGTCTTGCCGGGGTCGCGCTGGGCTTCCGCCGAACATGGCGTGCAGGTCGTGGCGAGCGCGCGGCGTTCCGTCGAGGACGCCGACGTCGTGATCACAATGCTGCCGGGCAGCGAACAGGTGCTGTCGGTCTGGAAGGATGTACTGCCGGCCGCCAAGAGCGGCGCGCTGTTCATCGATTGCTCGACCATCGATGTCGCGAGCGCGCGCGTTGCGCACGCTCTGGCAGCGGAGCGCGGTATCGGATCGCTCGACGCCCCGGTTTCGGGCGGCGTCGGCGGCGCGCAGGCGGCGACGCTCACCTTCATGGTCGGCGGTTCGCCGGAAGTCTTCGCGCGCGGAAAACCGGTGCTCGAATTCATGGGCAAACGCATCGTTCATTGCGGCGATGGC
The DNA here is from genome assembly GCA_030041005.1 of Xanthobacteraceae bacterium. Taxonomy (GTDB): domain Bacteria; phylum Pseudomonadota; class Alphaproteobacteria; order Rhizobiales; family Xanthobacteraceae; genus BOG-931. The sequence goes on along the minus strand of JASHOR010000032.1, from coordinate 43,361 downwards.
GGCAACGGACAAGCAGCCAAAATCTGCAACAATTTGATTCTCGGCGCCTCCATGATCGCAGTCAGCGAAGCCTTCGTGCTCGGCGAAAAGCTCGGGCTTTCGCACCAGGCGCTGTTCGACGTGGCTTCGGCCTCTTCCGGCCAGTGCTGGTCGCTGACCAGCTATTGTCCCGTGCCCGGGCCTGTGCCGGCGAGCCCGGCCAATAACGGCTACAAGGCGGGCTTTACCGCGGCGTTGATGTTGAAGGATTTGAAACTCGCCCAGCAGGCGGCTCAGTCGGTCGGCGTTCAAACCGCGCTCGGCGCCCACGCCGAGGAGATTTACCAGAGCTTCGTCCAACAGGGGCACAGCGGCATGGATTTTTCCGCCATCGTCACGCTTGTCCGCGGGCACTGAACGCGACGCTCATCGCGCCGCGCCGGCTGCGCTGCGCAGGTGCACCTTGTCCAGCATGACATGGATGCCCTTGGCGCCATTGACCACTTGTGTGACCCGCAGGTCGGCTGCCAGGCTGCACAGCGTGTAGGCATCCTCGCGCGAGATGCCGGTGCGTGCGCAGATGAGTTTGATCATGTCACGCAACGCGATCACGACCGCATCGTCGAGGTCCGGATCGAATGCCATGGTGATGACGTGCGTCGGCGTCTCGGCCAGCGGCCATTCCAACGCCATATCGGTGCGCACGTGCAGCTCGAACGTCCCGACGAGGCCGGTCTCGATCGCGGTTATGCAGACCTCGCCGTCACCCTGGGCGGCGTGGCCGTCTCCGACCGAGAACAGGGCGCCGTCGACGTGGATCGGCAAATAGAGCGTGGTGCCCGCGACCAGCTCCTTGTTGTCCATGTTGCCGCCGTTGCGCCGCGGCGGCGGCGAGGCTACCGGACCCCAGGCCGGCGGCGGTGCCACTGCCATGATACCGAAGAACGGTTTGAGCGACAGTTCCAGTCCCCATGGCAGCTTGCCGATCATGCGCGTCCGATCGAGCGGGATGTGGATGATCCGCGCAGTTTGGAAATCGTCCGGCAAGGCGCCGGCGAGCAGCCGGATGACGTTGTATCCCCAGTCGTAGTGCAGCTCGATCGACCTGATGCGAACTTCGAGTACCTGCCCGGCCCTGGCGCCGCGCACCGCGATCGGCCCGGTCAAAATGTGCGGACCGTTCAGTCGCTGCGGCACGTTCCTGTGAATCGCGGGCAGTGCCTCGGGCACACGAAACCGCGAAGCGGCGTCCGGCATCTGCGCGGGCGTGCCCGATACGGTCGATATCACGACAGTATCGCCCGTTTCGATCGTGACCAGCGGTTTCAATGCGGCGTCGAAAAAGCCCCAATGCACCGTGTCGGGGCCGGCATCCAAACGATACGTCTGCATTATTTTTGCGCCACTGCGTCCCTGATAGCTGCTGCGCCGGGGACGATACATCGACGATCCGCCCTGCGCCATCACCGGGGCAATGGGGCGCGCAGATGCGCAAAACGCTCGCACCGGCTGGCAGCCCGACGACGGTCTGCACATTGGCGCGGTCACCGGACCGTCATATAAAGTTGTTTTAGTCTTCATCGGTTCCGAGGGCGACCATGCAAATCGCGATCAATGATGCGGGGTCGACGGCCACGGTGACGATGGTCGGACGACTGGATATATCGGGTGCGGAAGTTGTTGCGCTGCCGCTGGCGACGCTCTCCGGCAGCAAAAACGCTCTGATCATCGACATGGCGGCCGTAACTTTTGTCGCCTCGATCGGGCTCAGGCACTTGGTTTCAGCGGCCAAGGCGATTGGTCGGCGCGGCGGGCGTTTGGTGCTGCTCAACCCGAACGCGGCCGTTGCCGAAGTGATAACCACGGCCGGTCTCGCGGATCTTTTGGTCGTCGAACGTGACGGTAGCGCGCAAAGCTGAAGCGATATTGCCTGCGCGGCTGACGCAGCGGCGTAGCTCGAAATCATGCCAGACATTGCGCCGTTCCTGACTGGTCTTGGGCCATTTTTCTGCGGCGTCTACTTTGTCGGATTGCATCTCGTTCCGTTGGTCGGACGTCGGCTTCGCGGATTTTGATACGCATGGGGCGGGGCCCCTGGACGGCCGGGGCGTTCGGTACTCTTGCCGGGATCGTTAATCAGAGTGCCAGCGCGGTCACCGCCATCATTATCGGTCTAGTGTCCCGATTCCGAAGTTCGCATCATTATGCGGCACCCTCGTTTGCGAACTTCGGAATCGACGGACACTTGCAACTTATTGATCTGGTGGGGCTTTGGTTCAGAAATCCGCATGACGAGGTTGCGCCAGGAATGATGCGGACTTCTGAACCGCCACGCTAGTCAGCGGAGGATTGGTCGATAAACGGCGGTCGATTCTCATTCCGACCGGGTCGCGCGTCGGTAGAATCGCTGCGCGCACTGCTCAGCGAGCTTGTCGGGGCTGCCGCAGCACTAGAGTTGGGTGAGCGCGAGTTGATCATTTCGCTGCTCGGACATCGCGACGAAATGATGGAGCGCATGCGTTGGCGTGTCCCGCGGGAGGATGCAAACATGCCGGCGAAATCCCAGGAGGCGCTGTTCGCCGTGACCATGCTGTTCGAAAGGGTCATATGGCTTGCGCGCAGATGCGCGATCCTGCTTAATCCCGGGCAGGCCGCCCTAGAGCAACAAGTCGGATCGCCGGCCGCGGAATCGACCGCATGACTGTTTCGAACGCAAAGATTCTCGTCGTCGATGACGTCGCCGAGAACCGCGATCTGCTCGCGCGACGGTTGGCGCGACTCGGCTTCACTTCGATCGACCAGGCGTCGAACGGCGTCGAGGCGCTGGCGGCGATCGGGACCAAATCGTATGATTTGCTGTTGCTCGACATCATGATGCCGGAGCTTGACGGCTTTGGCGTGCTGGAAGCGCTCAAGCGGGACGGCCGCATCAACGAGCTTCCGGTGCTCGTCATCTCCGCGCTTGGGGAGATCGAGCCGGTGGTGCGCTGCATCGAGCTTGGCGCCACCGACTTCATCACCAAGCCGTTCAACCCGACACTGCTGCGGGCGCGCGTCCTCGCCACGATCGAGAATAAGGCGTTGAGCGACCTTATGCGCGACGAGCTTAGACGCAAGCAACTGGAGCTCAACGAAGCGCGAACGCTGCAGCTCGCGCTGGCGCCGCAGCGGTTCGCGGGGACGGTATGCGGGCGTGCGTTGTCGATCGACGTTCTGCTCGATCCGGCCAAGGAAGTTGGCGGCGATCTGGTCGACTATTTTCGCGTCGGCGACGATATGATCATTTTGGCGCTGGGCGACGTTTCGGACAAGGGTGCCGGCGCGGCACTGATGATGGCGCGCACACATGCGATGCTGCGCGCGCTGACGGCTCGGCCCGACGCCGCGGCTTTGTTCCGTGCGCCGCAACAAGCGCTCGGTATCGTCAATGCTGCGCTCGCCGACGGCAACCAAAGTTGCATGTTCGTCACTTTCCTTTTGGCATCGCTCGATGTCGCCACCGCGCGCCTGGCCTATGTGCGCGCCGGCCATATTCCTCCGTTTCACCGCAACGGCGCCGGCAAGATCGGGCGCCTCAGCGGCGCCGGCGGCCCGCCGCTCGGGCTTTTGGAGAACGCGACCTATCGGGCGGAGACCGTCGATCTCGGTCCCGACGACCGGCTACTGATCGTCACCGACGGCTTCACCGAGGCGCACGATCCCGGCGATTCACTCTTCGGCGAGGCTCGGGTCGAAGCGTTTCTGGCCGGTCTTGCGGCTGCGGAACGCGAACCGCTCAGGCGTTTGGCGGACCATGTCCGCGCCTTCGAGTCCGGCCGTCGGCCGTTCGATGACATGGCGGCAATTCTTTTGTCTTTCGAATCAAGGCCACCGTCATGAGCGCCCTGGCGGCACGATTCGAGGCCACCACGCTGGCGACACCCGCGGCGATCTCCGAACTGACCGATCGCGTTATGGCGTTTCTGGACGCGCAAGGGGTGGACGCCCGCGCTGCTCACCACACGGCGTTGGTTCTGGACGAAATTCTGACCAACCTCGGAACGCACGGTGCGTGCGCCAGCGGCGCCGCAATAGTTGCCGTTGTCGTCGAGCCGGAGCGGGTGACTGGTCAGATCGTCGACGACGGCCCACCGTTCGACTCGCGCCAAGCCGCGGTTCCGGCCCTTGACCTCGCGCCCGCGGACCGTCCAATTGGCGGCCTGGGGCTTTACCTCGTCAGAAAATTGAGCACTACCCTTGAGTATGCGAGGCGAAATGACCAAAATTGCACGACGTTTTCAATCAGCAGGAACAATACATTGAGTGCGGAGACGCGTATTGATGGAAATTCATGACGAGCGAATCGGTGACACTTGCGTGGTCACGGCGAAGGGGCGGCTTGACAGCGGCGCCAGCGCGGCATTCGCCGAGAAGGTCGGCGGCCTGATTGCAAGCCCGAGCCCGAAGCTGTTGATTGATTTTGCCGGCGTTGACTTCGTAACCAGCGCGGGCTTACGAGCCGTGCTGGTACTGGTCAAGAAGGTCAAGGCGGCGGGCGGCTCGTTCGCGCTGTGCAGCGTACAGGAACCGGTACGCGAAGTGCTCGACATCACCGGGCTTACCGCGATGTTCAGTATCCATTCCGCCCGGGCCGAGGCGATCGCGGCCCTTGCTGGCTGAAGCAGGTGACATGGTGGCCGATCCGGGCAGGTCACGGGCGAGGTCTGCATGACCGATAACAAAGCGAAGCCGAAAGACGGAGCCGGCGCCGGCAGAGAAGCAGCATTGTTGCGTGCGACATTGGAAAACATGGCGCAAGGCGTTGCCATGTACGACGCCGACCACAAGCTCGTCACCTGGAACGCATTGTTTCGCCAATATCTGGAAATGCCGGATGAGTTCCTCGGCACCGACCGGACGTTTTCGGATTATATCCGCTACCTCGGCGCGCGCGGCGAATTCGGCAAGGCCGATATCGAACAGGAATTGAAAAAGCGCCTCGCGCTGCTCGATCGTTCCCATTCGTTCGAGCGCGTGCGCCCGGACGGAACGGTCCTGGAAGTGAGGCGCGATCCCGTTCCCGGCGGTGGCTTCATTGCCATCTACACCGACATCACCAAGCGGAAGAAGGCCGAGAAGCAGTTGCGCGAGGACGAGGAGCGCTTTCGCGCCATCGATGCCGCTGCGCCCGTCGGCTTGATCATCGTCGATGAAAGAGACCAGAGCATACTGCATCTCAATCCGAGCTTCTGCGAAATCGTCGGCAAGGAGGCTGACGTGTTGCTGGGCAAGCCGCTCGCGTCGATCTTCGACGATAGCGAAAAGGGCAGAGAGCTGGCCGAGATCGTCGATTCTCCGGCCGGCGAGCGAAAGGAGTTCGCATTCAAACGGCCCGACGGCGCCGAGGCCTATGTGATGGTGTCCCGCGTCGGATTCGACTATCGCGGGGAGAACGCGGTCATAGCCAGCTTCGTCGACATTCACGATCGGGTCCGTGCCGAGATCGAGCTGCGGCAGGCCAAGGAGGCCGCTGAATCGGCGAGCCGGGTCAAGTCGTCGTTTCTCGCCAACATGAGCCACGAATTGCGCACGCCGCTCAATGCCATCATCGGCTACAGCGAAATTCTGCTGGAAGACGCGTCCGACCGCGGCGACAGGGCAAGCGTGGCCGATCTGGAAAAGATTCAGGCGGCCGGCAAGCATCTGCTCGGCCTGATTAACGACATCCTCGATCTATCGAAGATCGAGGCCGGCCGCATGGATGTGTATATTGAGCATGTGTTCCTCAGCCAACTGGTAGACGAGGTTAAGACCATCGTCGAGCCGATGATGACGAAGAACGGCAACCGGTTGGTGATCGAGTGCCCGCCGGACATCGGGTCGCTGCAAACGGACCTGACGAAGCTCAAACAGAGCATCATCAACCTTCTCAGCAATGCCGCGAAGTTTACCAAGGCTGGTACCGTGACGCTGTGGCTGTCCCGCGAACAGCGGGACGGTGTCCCTTGGGTCAAATTCCAGGTCATCGACAGCGGCATCGGGATGACCGAAGAGCAAATGGGGCGGTTGTTTCAGGCCTTCACGCAGGCGGACTCCTCCACTACCCGCAATTTCGGCGGCACTGGACTTGGCCTGACCATTACCCGGCACTTCTGCGCCATGCTGGGCGGCTCGATCGACGTAGCCAGCTCGCCCGGTCAGGGCTCGACCTTCACCATTCTTCTCCCGGATCGTGCGACCAAAGTGTTCGCGGATGAAGCTCCCGATGTGGATGCCGATCGGTCGATCATCGTCCCCGAGCCGTCGGACGGAGTCTTCGATGTTCTCGTGGTCGATGACGATCCGGTTGTTCACGATGTGCTCGCCGCCACTCTGGGCAAGGAGGGCTACCGGATCAGGCACGCCAACGACGGCATTGAGGCGTTGAACGTCATGCGGACCAGCCCGCCTGATATTGTCACCCTCGATGTAATGATGCCGAAGTTGGACGGCTGGTCGGTTCTTGGCATCATGAAGTCCGAGCCACAGCTTGCGAATATTCCAGTGATCATGCTGACCATCGTCGATCACCGTAATTTGGGCTTTTCGCTGGGCGCGTCCGAGTACATGACCAAACCGATCGATCGTAACCGGCTCATCGCGCTTATCCAGAGATTCGCCAGCAGCAAGCGGGACGGCGTGGTTCTCGTCGTCGACGATGATGCCGATGTACGCGCGATGGTCAGGGCGACGATCGAGGGCGTGGGAATGCGTGCGGTTGCGGTGGGCGACGGGAAAGCGGCGCTCGACTGGCTCGCCGCCAATCGGCAGCCGGCGTTGGTGCTGTTGGATCTGATGATGCCGAAGATGGACGGCTTCGAGTTCCTTGAGCGCGTGCGCCAAAATTCGGAATACATCGATCTTCCCATTGTGGTGCTTACAGCCAAGGAATTGACGGATGGCGAGCGTACTTTTCTGGCTGAACGCACCGTCCTGGTTCTGAGCAAGAGTGCGCAGCCGGTCAGCAAGCTGGGCTACGCTCTTGCTGCGATCGCCGGGCGCGGTCGGACCATGAAGAACCCCGCCATGGCGGACAAGGAGATTCGATGACCAAGATTTTGCTGGTCGAAGACAATGAAATGAACCGCGATATGCTGTCGCGCCGGCTCACCCGCAACGGCTTTGAGATCGTCATGGCGGTGAACGGGCAAGAGGGGCTTGATCTGGCCTCCTCCGAGAATCCGGACCTCATATTGCTCGATATGAGCCTGCCGGTGGTCGACGGCTGGGAAGCCGCCCGGCGACTGAAGGCCGATGCCGCCACGGCGAAAATCCCGGTAATCGCGCTGACCGCGCACGCGATGGTCCAAGACAAGGAAAAAGCGCTTGCCGCCGGATGCGACGATTTCGATACCAAACCGGTCGAGCTGCCGCGACTGTTGGAAAAGATCAATTCGCTCCTGCGCAACGACGCTTGAACCGACAGGTGGGGGCGGCCGCACCCGGCCACAGAGCGTGTCCGGATTAAGATGACCGTTACGGCGGACGGCAGGAGCGCCGCAGCCATTCCTCGTGTTTGGATGAACGGCGTGAGCCCTTCGCCGCTGCTAACTTCTCCGGAACGCGGCTGCCAGCAAAATGCCCGCGCCGACGGCAAGGCCTAGCGTAAGCACCGGACGCTGCCTCGTCCGGTTGGCCAGGCTAGCGAGCGCGCGGCTGCCGGCCCTGGTGGCCGCCTCAAACGCGTCACTGCCCAGGTTCGCCGCCCCATCCCTTGCCGCGCGCCGAGCCTGCCGAAATCGATCCGCGAACTCGCCGAGGACGGGGCCGAAGGCGGCGACAGTCCGGTATCCGATTGCGGCGCCGCCGGGCGATCCCTGCGCTGCAGCCTTCCCGCCGATTTCGGCCAGTTCTTTTTCGATTGCGCGTAGATGTTTGACGATGGCCGTTATGTGCGGATCGAAATCTCTCGAACGGGGCTGGAACATCACTTCGCGTCCTGGCTGGGATATGTCTTGGGGTATGTCTTCTGCGACGTTCGACCGGGCGGTGCCGCAGCGCATTGCACCGCGGGCCGCGGCTCGGTAGGCGGTGTTCCTGGCCTCAGGTGATGGCTCATGTCGGCGCACCGGTGGGCGCATTGAGAAGAAAGCGGTGTTGATAACCCGCCACGGCAATAAATGTTCCGCCGGTGAACTTTTGCTGGCGCCTGCGCGTTGCTTGGTCGTTCTCTTTGCGCCTTTCCTTGCGATGGAGCCTTCCATGCCAGAAAGCAGACCGCAGAACGCCGACTTCAACCGCGCCTTCAGCGATGCCAAACGACAGGCCTCCAATGCCGCCGGCGAGGCGTCGGATGCCGCACAAGACCTGCATGACCAGGCCCGCGACAGTGCCGGCCGGGTTGCCGACGCCACCGTCAAGGCTGCCAGCAACACCGCCGGATCGCTCGAGGATGCGCTGCGCAGAACCATTAAAACCCAGCCCTTTACCGCGCTGGCTATTGCGCTAGGCATCGGATGGCTGTTCGGACGAATGCATCGCCCGATCTGACGAAATCAGAAACGGGAGCGAAGGAACCAACTGGCAGGGCCGCGTATCCCGTTCTCGCGCGCCACTGCCGCCTGCCAATCCCCTTCAACCCGATAGCGCGACTGATTGGCCGCCGTCGGCGACGATCGTAGCTCCAGTCACAAAGCGGCCGGCGTCAGAGACGAGCAGCAGCAGCGGCCCGTCGAGATCGCGCTCTTCTCCGAAACGTCCGATCGGAATCTGGCGCGTGAGGGCCTTGCCCTTTTCGCTGGTCAGGTAGTCGCGGTTGAGTTCGGTGACGATCCAGCCTGGTGCGATGGCGTTGACGCGAACGCCTTTGAAGGCGAGTTCGAGCGCAAGCGCTTTGGTGAGTTGGATGACGCCCGCCTTGGCCGTGGCGTAAGCGACGACGCCCTTGGCGACCCCGAGGCCCAGCACGGAAGCGATGTTGACGATGGCGCCACCCCTGCCGGCGGCGAGCATGCGCCGCGCCGCCTCTTGCGACCAAAAGAACACCGCGTCGAGATCCGTCGAAAGGACGCGCCGCCACTCCTCCTCGCCGAGCTCGACCGCGCGCCCCGCGTGCGCCACCCCGGCATTGTTGACGAGGATGCTCACGGTGCCGAATGCACTCTCGGCGGCGTCAAAGGCCGCCCGCGTCGCGTCGCGATCACGCACGTCGGCCTCGACCGCAATGGCCTTGCCGCCGGCTTTGGCAATCATCCCGGTGACGGCGGCCAACCGATCGGCCCGCCGCGCCACCAGCACCACCGCTGCGCCGTTTGCGGCCAGAACCTGGGCAAAGTGCGCTCCAAGTCCGCTCGATGCGCCGGTCACCAGCGCCACCTCGTTATGCAGATCGAAGATCGCCGCCGCGCTCATGTGGTCTCCCTGGACGTGGTCAAACGATAGTGTCGGAAAAATCGCCCAAGGGCGATACATGGTTAGGGTTTTATTAACCTTGCAATTCGATTCTCAGGCGTTCCAATCCGGAACCAGACAGCGCGATCCGGTCCGATCTAGGGAGAGCCTGATGCTCAGGATCCTTGGACTTCTCACAGTGCTGCTCACATTCGTCAGCGCGGCGGCGGTCGAGCCTGAGCATGGCAGCCGTGACGAAGCGGTGGCGATGGTGAAACAGGTCGAAGCCATGTTTAAGACAGAAGGCGCCGATGCCACCTTCAAAGCCGTAACCGCCCAGAAGTTCAAGGATCGCGACCTCTACCCCTTCATCTACACGCTGGACGGCACCGACTGCGTCGCACACGGTGCGAATCCGGCCCTTGTCGGAAAGAACTTGATCGACATGAAGGACCAGGACGGCAAGTATCTCATCCGCGAACTCTCGGTGATGGCAAAGAAGGGCGGCGGCTGGGTCGATTACAAATGGCCGAACCCGATTACCAAGCTCATCGAAGCCAAATCCGCCTACGTCGACCGCATGGGCAATTACTTTGTCGGCGTAGGCGTGTACCACTAGCGGCCGATTGCGCGTCCACTCTATTGACGCGCCGGCTCGCTTAGCGCGGACAGGGGGAAAGGCGCATCGTCCATATGGTCCGGCAGTTTGCAAATCTGCCCATTATCGCCAAGGCCTTCGCTGCGCCCGCATTGCTGCTGATCTGCCTTTTCGTGCTCGGCGTCAGAAGCTATTCGTTTATCGATGAGACCGGCACGGGCCTCGGCGCGATGGCCCAAACCAAGCTGCCGATGTGGAACGCGGTCGAGCGCTTGAACGATGCGCTCGCTAACACGCAACTCTTGCTGTTCCGCTACGTTTCCTGGATGAACAGCGGGGTCGATCTCGCCACGCTGCGTAAGACGGAAGCCGAGCTGCAGACCCGCAACGCCGACATTGCGCGCCGGATCGATGCGCTGCTTGCACGGAAGGATTTTCCTGCCGGCGAACGCAAGGTATTGGAAAGGGTCAAGGACGGTTGGCGAAAGTTTGAAAAGCTCTCGAAGGATTCCGCCGAAATGGGGGCGGTTCAGCCGAGTATGGCGGTCATGATGTTGGGCGAGGTGGACGATCTGTTGTCGTCACTGCGAAAGGACACCGACGAGATCTCACAATCGATTCGATTATCGAGCCAGAATTTCGCGGCCGCGATGGTCGAATCATCGAGACAGAGCCGTGCGATCCTGCTCGGCGGATTTTTCATCGGCATTCCGGCAAGCGTTTTACTGAGTATCCTGGTGACGCTGTCCATCGTCACGCCGGTCCGCGATGTCACCAGAAACATGCTGGCCATCTCGAAAGGCGAAGTTGCCGCCGAAATCGGCTACGCCGACCGGACCGACGAGATCGGACGGATGGTGAAGGCGGTGGCGATCTTTCGCCAAAACGTGATTCAAATACGTGAGATGGAGGAACAGCAGCGCAGAGAGCAGCAGCAGAATGTGGAGCGGCGCAGGGCGGACATGAGTGGCCTTGCCGCGGATTTCGAAGCATCCGTGAAGCTGATCGCCGCACGCCTGAATGAGACCGCCAAGAAGATGACGGCAAGCTCGGTCGGGCTTGCCAGAAGCGCGACGCAGACGCGCGATCAGTCCACGGCGATGGCGCAGATGATTCAAACGGCATCCAGCAGCGTTCAAACCGTTGCCGGCGCCGCGCAGCAAATTTCAGAGGCAATCCAGGAAGTCGTCGAGCAGGTCACCCGGGCGGGCGAATTCGTCAAATTCACCGCGGCGGAAACGCATCGCGTGGGCGAAGAAATGAGCCAACTTGTCAGGGCCGTGACGGACATTACTTTGGCCGTGGATGTGATCCAGGACATCGCCGCGGGGACCAATCTTCTGGCTCTCAATGCCACGATCGAAGCTGCACGCGCTGGCGAAGCCGGCAGAGGGTTCGGCGTGGTAGCGGCGGAAGTCAAGGCGCTTGCCAATCAGACCGAACGCGCAACCGGTGAAATCACTGCGCGGATCGCAGCCGTGAATTCGTCCTGCTCAGCCGTGGCAACGAGCATAGCCTCGATCGTCAAGGCAATGGAGAATGTCGAAGGCCTTTCGCAAGCAATTTCAGGTTGTGTGAACGAGCAGGCGTCCGGGACCGCCGCGATCGCTGACAGTGCAGCTTCGGCGCAATGCTGCGTCGAAGAGGTTTCCGGCATGCTGTCGCGACTGCGCGACGCCGCCAATCAGACTGACGAGGCCTCCAAAATGGCTGAAAGCGAGATGCAGGGCCTGTTGCGGGACGCCGACATGGTCAATCAGAAAGTCGACCTGTTTCTCGCCAGCGTTCGCGCCGCCTGATGCGCGGGATCTGCCACCGGCCGCGTCACCGCGGTCCGCCGTCAATCCTCGATACATTGGCGAGATTGCCATTGCGGAAGCCGCACGATTGCGGGAATTAATGCCGCGTCCAAATCGGGCGGGCGCCGGTCCTCGGCGCCGAGGCGCGACCCCTTTTAGGAGCGGCACGATATGGGTTTCTTGGACCAACGGCAGTGGATGGCCAGCCTCGAGCAGCAGAGCGAGTTGCGACGGATCAGGGCCGAGGTCGCCTGGGACCGTGAGATCGGCGCTATAGCGCGGCGTGTGCTCGAGAAGAGAGGTCCGGCGCTCCTGTTCGAGAGGATCAAGGGCTACGCCGACGGACGTTGCACGAAGCTTTTCGTCAGCGGGCTCGGCGCCCGCTCCCGGCTTGCGCTGGCGCTCGGCTTTCCGCGCGATGCCGCCAACCGGGAGCTCGTCCAATATGTGATGCGGAAAAACCGCGAGACGATCGCTCCGGTGATGGTCGACAGCGGCCCGGTGAAAGAGGTGATCGTCCGCGGCGACGACATCGATCAGACAGAGTTTCCGGTGCCGAAGTGGCATTACCTCGAAGGTGGCCGTTACATCCACACCTTTTCCTCGATCGTGACCAAGGACCCCGACACCGGCGTGATGAATGTCGGAATGTATCGCGGCATGATCGGCCGCAAAAACACGACGCCCTTTCTGCTCATCAAGGGCGGCCAGCATTGGGGCGCGCATTTCGTGAAATGGGCCGCGCGCGGCCAGCCGATGCCGGTTGCCTGCGTGATCGGCTGGGACCCGATCATGTCGTTCCTTTCCGGTTCGCCGATTCCGGCCGGAATCTGCGAATGGGACGTGATGGGCGCCTATCGCGGCGAGCCCGCTCAGCTTGTGCGCTGCGAGACGGTCGATCTCGCGGTGCCGGCGAGCGCCGAGATCGTCATCGAGGGTACAATCAGCGACGATCCTTCGACTTATGAGAGCGAAGGGCCGTTCGGCGAATTCACCGGCTATGTCTCCGACTTGCCGACGCCGCGGCCGACCATGCGCATTACCTGCATCACCCACCGGCGCGATCCGATTTTCTGCGGTTCGCTCGAAGGCACGCTGCCCGGCTCCTACAGCGAGAACAGCGTGATGTCTTCGGTGCAGCGCGCCGCCATCGCCTGGAACATCCTCAACGGCGCGGGCATTCCGAGTGTTCTCGACGTCTATGCGCCGCCCATCACCAACGGCGTCAATATCCGCGTCCAGATCAAGAAACACTATCAGGGTCAGCCCAAGCAGATCGCCGCGGCGCTGTGGGGCAACAGCGCCGCGCAGTACCGCTACAAGCACGTGACCGTGGTCGAAGAGGACATCGATCCCGCCGACGACGAGCAGGTCGAGTGGGCATTCGCGCACCGAGTCAATGCCGGCGAGGGCGGCGTGGTGATCTTTCCGGGGAGTTTCGGCTCGCCGATCGACCCGTCAACGCCGCTGGAAGACCGCGACGTCGCCCAGCTTGGCACCGGCCTTTGGAACCGCATGCTGATCGACGCCACCCGCTCGTGGAAAAATCCGCGTCGCGCGGAATGGGGCAATGAACGGTTTCCGCCGACCGTGCGGCCGGCGGCCGAAGACGAAGCCCACGTCAAGGCGCGCTGGGCCGAGTATGGGCTTGCTGACCTGTAGGGCTCGCCAACCGGAGCGCCGGCACAGCGATCACGTCGGCGGCTCGGGTAAGAAACACGAGCGAGAACGTCGGCGCCCGAGCAGCATCGGCGCCACGATCGCAAGCGGCTTGTATGACCTGCTTTCGCGATGCACTATATGGACATTCGCGGCCATCATAGCGCACCGCGACGTACCAAACGTGAAGGTTTGCCATGAACGACGACCATCGTCACGATGACTCTCACGACCACGGGTCGGAATTATCCGAAATGCAGTTGCGGGTGCGCGCGCTTGAGACCGTCCTCACCGAGAAAGGCTATGTCGATCCCGCCGCACTCGACGCCATCGTTGACGCCTACGAGACGAAGATCGGGCCGCGTAACGGGGCACGCATCGTGGCCAAGGCATGGACGGATCCCGAATTCAAGCGCCGTTTGCTTGCAGATGCGACCGCCGCGGTGCGCGCACTGGGGCATGAGAGCCGTGTCGGCGATCACCTGACGGCGCTGGAGAATACGCCCAAGCGCCATAACATGGTGGTGTGCACATTGTGCTCCTGCTATCCGTGGGAAGTGCTGGGGCTGCCGCCGGTCTGGTACAAGTCGGCGGCGTATCGCTCGCGCGCTGTAAAGGACCCGCGCAGCGTGCTTGCCGATTTCGGCGTGAAGCTGCCGGACGATACCGAAGTCCTGGTCTGGGATTCGACCGCGGAAAGTCGTTACCTGGTGCTGCCGATGCGGCCTGCAGGGACCGTGGGAATGAGCGAAGATCAACTTGCCGAATTGGTCAGCCGCGATTCCATGATCGGCACCGGACTGGCGAAAACCCCGGGAGCGCACTGATGGACAGTGTTCACGACATGGGCGGTACGGACGGTTTCGGCCAGGTCGCGCCAGAGCCGAACGAGCCGGTCTTTCATGCGCCGTGGGAAGGCCGCGTGCTCGCCCTGCAGCGCGCCATGGGTTTCGCCGGCGCATGGAATACCGACATGTCGCGCTTTGCACAGGAACGTCTGCCGCCTGCGATCTACCTGGCGGTCTCCTATTACAAGCGCTGGGCACTGGCCATGGAATCGAATGTGATGGAGCGCGGACTCGCCGATCCTGACGAGATCGCCGCCGGTCATGCATTGCGACCGGGCAGGAAGCTCAAGCGCAAGCTGACGGCGGCGCTGGCCGCTCAGGGTCTCGGACGCGGCTCGTTCGCGCGTGAGACCAACCGGCCGGCATTGTTCAAGATCGGAGACCGGGTGAGAGCGAAGAACATTCACCCGAAGACCCACACCCGGTTGCCGCGGTATGTCCGAAATCACGTCGGCGAAGTCGTGGTGGTGCATGGCTGTCATGTTTTCCCTGACGCGGTGGCGCAGTCGATGGAGAACGAAAATCCGCAATGGCTCTACACGGTGCGCTTCGACGGGCGCGAATTGTGGGGAGCGGATGCCGATCCGACCGTTAAGGTGTCGGTCGATGCCTTCGAACCGTATCTCGAACCTGCCTGACCATTTTCCTGCATCATAGTGCCGGCATGAGTAGCACCAGCGACGCTTCGCAAACCGCAATGCAATCGGTCCGGGATATTCCTCGCGACAGCGACGGCCCGGTATTCCGCGAGCCGTGGGAAGCGCAGGCGTTCGCGATGGCGCTTTCGCTCAACCAGCGCGGGGTGTTTTCCTGGAAGGAATGGGCGGCCACGCTTGGCGACGAGATCAAGAAGGCGCAAGCCGCCGGCGATCCCGACACTGGCGAGACCTATTACCGGCACTGGCTGGCCGCGCTTGAACGCATGGTCGCCGAAAAAGGCTTGGCGGATGCACGCACGCTCTCGCGTACCCGCGACGCCTGGGAGCATGCGTGCGCTCGAACTCCGCACGGCACGCCGATCGAGTTGCAGCCGAACGATTTCGGCGACGCGTAGCCCGGCTGCGATCTACAGCAAAGATCCGGATCTCGCTTTAACGGAACGCGAATGCGCCGGCGATGGCGAGAACAAGCGCCACCGGCATGACGACGACGCCAAGCTTGAGGAACGCCCACGCGGTCACATGGTAGCCGTCGCGCTTGAGCGCGGTCAGCCAAAGGATGGTGGCGAGCGATCCCGTCACCGACAGATTCGGACCAAGGTCGATTCCGATCAAAAAGGCGGCGCGAACGCGCTCCGGCACGGTCGCAAATTGCATGGTGCGTTCCGCCAGCAATCCGGCCGGCAGGTTGTTCACCAGATTGCAGCCAACGGCGACGACGATGCCGGAAAGCCAGGCTGCAGCCGGCGCGGATTGCTGGATCAATCCATGGAGGAGGGTGGCCAGCGCCGCGGTCGCGCCGGTTTGCGCCAGTGCCTCCACCATGACGAATAGACCAGCGACCAGCGGCAGGATACCCCAGCTCATATTCCTGACCGGCGTGAGCGGATTGGATCGCGAACACAGAAAGACGATGACGGCGGTTACGGTGCCGGCCAGGAACGTTGGCAGGCCGAGCGCGATTCCGAAGGCCGACGCCGTCAGCAAAACGGCCGAAGTGACGATGATGGCCCACGCGGTAAGGTGGCCGCATCCGCTCAGCACGGGGATTTCAACATCGTGCGCGATCGGCTGGGTGAGCCGGCGCCGCTCGGACAGGCGCAGCGCTGCGTAAGTGGCAAGCACCGCAAGGACGGACGGCAAGGCATAGAGCGGCAGCCAGTGCAGCAGCGGCGGCATTTGCGAGCCATAGACTACGAGGTTCGCCGGGTTGGAAATGGGCAGTACGAAGCTCGCCGCGTTGGCGATGAAAGCGCAGGTGAGCAGATACGGCAGCGGCTGCTTCGCGTCGGCGGCCCTCATGACGGCAGCGACAGCGGGTGTCAGCACCACGGCCGTTGCATCGTTGGACAGGAAAGCCGTGACCAGCGTCCCGACGCCGAACACCAGCGCAAACAGCCTTGTTGGCGAACCCCGTGCCGCGCGGGCGGCTTTGGCGGCAAGCCAATCAAACAGCCCTTGTTCGCGGGCGAGTTCGGCGAGCAGCATCATTCCGGTCAAGAACAGATAAACGTCGGTGCCTTTGAGCACCCCCGTCAGCGCCTGACGCCAGGAGAGAAGGCCAAATGCGACGAGCAGCACCGCACCCAGGCATGCCCAGAAGGCCTCGGGCAGCCGCCAGGGGCGTACTATGACGCCCGCCGTAGCCAGCGCCACGATGCTCCAGATCAAAACATTGGAATCCATGCCGCGGCGGTTTGGCGAGAGTGGGCAGCGCACCCTCCTCGAACGTGCGGTGCCGATGGGTTGGTCTTGAGCGTGCCGAGCTAAACGAGGAGGAGAAGGGTTGGTTCCGGCTTGCTGGTGCGATGGCTAATGCAATGCGGTGGCGGCGCGTGGCACAAGCGCGCCGGTATGGCGGATGACGCTGCCGGCGAGACGGTGGGCGGCGCTTGCCGCTTGCGCGGGAGGCTCGCCGCCCAATCGCGCTGCGAGGTAGCCGGCATTGAAGCCGTCGCCGGCGGCGGTGGCATCGACCGGCACGACGACTTCCGGTACGGGCACGAATTCCTGATTGCCGGAGGTAGCGACCAGCGCGCTGTTTGGCCCGTTCTTGACCACGATTTCCCCGATACCGAATGCCTGCAGCCTGGCGACGGTCGCCTCCGGGCTCGGATCGCCCCACAGCACGGCTTCGTCGTCGAAGGTCGGCAACGCAATGTCGATTCTCTTGAGTGTTTCGAGAAAGACGGCGCGGGTGCGCGACAGCTCGCCTTTCCAGCCGCGAGGGCGGAAATTGCCGTCGAACGCTACCTTGGCACCCTGTTGTCGTGCCGCTTCGAGCACTGCCAGAAAGCGGCCCAGTCCGGTGGTCGAAAAAAGCGACAGCGTAATTCCAGAAAAGTAGATGAGCTTGGCCGCCACCAAAGCCTCGGCAATGCGCACCCAGTCGGGCAACTCGAACAGTTCGCGCACGGGTGCGCCGTCGCGCCAATAGCGAATGCTGCGGTCGCCCGACTGGGAATTTTCGACGAGGCACAAGCCGGGCAGGCGCCCGCCGACGCGCATAACGGCCGTCGCGGACACCCCCTCCGCCGCCATGAGCGCTATGATGCTCTCCGAGTAGGGGTCGTCGCCGATCGCGGTGGCGAAGGCAACGTTAAGGCCCGCTCGTGCGAGATAGACGGCGGTGTTGAACGCATCGCCACCGCAGGAAAGCGCAAAGCGGCCGTCGTTGCCGCGCTTGAGTTCGACAAGCACTTCGCCGACGCAGATGGTCCGCGGTCCTTCCGCTTTTTGTTCGCTCATGCCGTCGCGCTCCACGCCAGGCAATCGAACATGCCTGCCCGGATCGCTCTTGACAAGCGATGGCGTGCGCATCGGCCCACGGCAGTGATGCTTGTGTCCCCAGATCCCGCCGCCAAGCGGCCTGCAAAGGAACCGGGAGCGAACTCTTCGTCCTTCACCGGCGAAGGACGTTTCGGTCAGTCGGCTGAAGCGCGCGGCGACCGTGCTGTCTATCGACCGCCCGTTAGAGCAAGCCTGCGACGAGTAAAATACCTACCCCCAGCACGATGATCGCGCCGCAGACCTCGATGCCACGGACAATTTTGTAACAAAAATGGCTGTCTGCGCTTGTCAACACGACCGCAAACCTGTGTGCGAATACCGTAAGAATGGCGAGCGCGGAGACCGTCATCGCGGTTCCGAGACCCATGACCAACGTTGAGAAAATTCCGATCCCCCATAGCCCTTGGGAAATGGAGAAAACCAATACGATCAACGCTCCAGTACAGGGCCGAAGCGCGGTCGACCCGAGGATAGGCCAGACCTTGCGCCAATCCACGCTGATCGCAGCCATATCCACATCGGGCATGTGAAGGTAACCGCAGCTGCAATAAATACGGCCGAACACGCCGCGAGGACCAGGAAAACGACGAGAGACCATGGCTGTATCTGCCGGGCACGCGCTCATGGTTGCAGGCAAAGCCGTCGCCTCGGTTTCCATGACTGCCGCCGCCTGGAAACGCATCGAGCCTTCATCCAGAGCAAGTTGGCGTTGCGTCGCGATCAGCGCTCCGACTGGCTCGAAGCCCAGGCTTGTCGATCGCAGAGGTTGTATGATCTTGGACCAGACCAGCCAGCAGCCAAGCAATAGGACGAGCACGCCAGAAACGACTTCGAACTGTGCGGTTGCCTGGGTCATCGAAACGCTGGTCATATGCAGGATCATCGACGCGACAAAAATCAGAAGAATCGCACCCAAGGCCTGTGCCAGCGCGGCGACGAACGCCAGCATGATACCGTTGCGAAGCGTTTGCCGGGTCGCCAGCACATAAGACGAGACGACCGCCTTGCCATGGCCGGGACCGATTGCGTGAACGACGCCATAGAGAAACGAAAGCAGAAGCAAAGTCCATGCTCCGCTGCCGCGATGGATGGCGAGGATCGCTGCCGTCATATGCTGGTTGAAATAGATTTGCGAGGCGATGAACATGCCCGCCAGACGGGGAAACAGCGTCGCACCGGGTACTCCGCCATCCGGTAATCCCGTTCCGAATGGTCCGGTCGACGACGCCCAGCACCCGGTCGAATGCATGGTGGTCCACAACGCGACGAGCGACCAGGTGAGCGCGAATGCCGAGATGCGACGAGCCAGAGACGTCATTTGCAGACCACGGTTACGGCATTGACGAGCTTGCTGGTGATTGCGAACAATTCAGGCGGGGGCGTTCTCTGGCTTGCCGGGATAGTCGCAAGTTGGCTGGCGATGCCGGCGTCGAGCGGCTGAGGCCGATGGACAAAGCTTTGGCAACCGGCGCTATCGCCTAGCAATCGCACCGGCTGATCCTGAGCAAACGTGATCGCCGCAAAATAGGCCGGATCATAAACGTCGACCTGAAAAGTCCTGCCACGCACGTCCAGCGGTTTTGCCAGCGGCAACGTGAATTGCAGCGTGAGCTTCTCACCTTTAAAGATGTCGAAATAATCCTGCGGATGACCAAACGTGACCTTGTCTCCGGCGAGAGCAACGCTCGTGAAGTAGCCGTAGTCTGCGAGCGATGTCACATTGACCTGAGCCAACGGCTGCAGTTCCTGACGAGTCAGAATTCCATCGCCGTTGCTGTCGTAGCCTTGAATCGCAAACGCGGAAAAGGCCTCGTCGAAATCCCAGATATTGGTGATGCTTGAGAGCTGGCCCTGCTTGTTGAGCAGTATTTCGGCGTGCGCCGAGATCAGAATATGTGGATGCGCCAGAGCCGGCGAAGAAACAACGCCAAAGACGGCGACAAAAACGGCGCTTGCACTCCAGCGTGGCGCGGCTGCAGACCCGGCGCCGGTCGCTCGGAACCGTCTGATCATGGCGACGCTTCATTCAGGGCGCCGTGGATCGTATTCCACTGCCGGAGCGCCCACTCCTGGTACCGAAGTCTCGTTGGAAGCTTATCCTGCAATCCGGCCGCCGGGACTTCATGCTGGGTCGCCATCGATGCGAGCTTCTTCATCGCAGGGTTCGCGGCATCGCTATCATAAAGGAAGATACTCCCGTCGCGATCCTCAATCTCCTTTTCGAGTTCGCTGAACGATTTCGCTGAGGTCTCGCCCGCAGGTCCATTCGTCGAAGCCGGCCCCGCGACTTTGAAATTAAGCGTGTTCGCCACGCCGCGCGAGAGTGGATCAGCGGCGATGACCTCGGAATTGGCATAGTCCATGGCTATTTCCCGGACCCTGCTGGCGATGGCATCGAATCCTACGCTCATGCGGGCCAGATTGCCGGCAAATTGCAAAGCGAGGTCCGGCCTGATCCGCATCAATCGATCCGCGTATGCGTGAGTAAGCGCAAACATCGACCTCGTGTCGTACCATGGCACGGCGATGGAAACAGATACGTCGGATGCGTCTCGGGGCAGTTCGATCAATATCGCATTCGGTGAAGTGCGTCGCGCCGCATCCCGCAACGCCGCGTCGGCTCTCGTCCATCCGCACAGGATAATGCTGTTCGGTCCAATCATCGATAATTCGTGGCGCCCGCTGTCCGCGACCAAAACAGTCACCGCGGCGCCGCCGATCTGTCGCGCGATGTCGGCATAGATGGAGTTCGAGGCAACAACACGAATCTGCTCTGCCCGGGCGGTATCGTGCGGCAACAGCCATATCGCGACCCAGAGGGTGAGCGCGACCGCTTTCGCGGGAGGCATCAGAGCCCGGAAGCGCGGCAGCCTGTCGTGCGCGGCCGTCATTTGCGAATATACCCAGCCCCAAGGCTTTTCGAAGCCCGACTCTTCGAGCTTCCTTATTGCCTCCGCTAATTTGTCAACATTGTAGCGAAATCTGCGAAGGTGGCCGGGATCGGTGATGACAAGAGCCACCGGTGAAAGGACGCTCCACCGAAGAGATAGATTTCACGGCCCCTTGCAAATCGGTGCTGGCCGTGGCGGCGGTGCAGGATGGTCTTTCCGGTATCGAGCGAGTATCGGCTCCAGGGTTTCCTTTGGCCAAAATTTCGGAGCGCGGATTTCCCTTAAACACGAAGCATTCCAATATAGTCCCGCATGCGACGGTGATCGGCCGGCCTGCACCGCTTGCGCGACGGCGTCAATGTCGTGCGACTCAGGATAGATATAAAGCGTCGTCGGATCGTCCTTCGTCATCGAGATGATTTGTCCGGCGTCCGACGGAGACCAACTGGTGCAGCCGTCGCTGCGACCGCCGGCGTAGTCCACCAGCGTCCCGAACGGAACGTAGCCCCCGGGGTCCGCATAGGGGCTGTGCGGGTCTTTTCGAAGGCAGACATTCCTCAACAATTCGGCCGGATGCCCGCCGATCTCGCGCTGCCTGGCGTTTGCGGTCTCACCCTCGCCGTCAAACTGAATAAACGAGCGTGTAAAAGCCGCGTCGTTTTTCGCTGAAGCGCGATAATAGCCTTTGAATGATGTTTTCGTCTCGGCCGTCACATAGGCTCCGCCGGCCGTCAGTCTTGAATCCATCGCATTGCCGAAGTTCTTCGCACACTGCCTTCCGTTTGCGAAATCGGCGATGCCCTTCAAATCGCGTCCGCCGCCGTGCCCCGCCGAAATCGCACGAAACGACCGATCGGATTCGCAGATAATGTAAAACCGGCGCCCTAATTTGCCGTCGCCCACATCGTTGGGACGCGTAGCGTCCATGGCGAAGTAGCAGGGGTTTTTGACCGCGCCTTCGCGCACCTTTTGGAAATAAAGTGCGCGCGCCCTCTGTAAGACCACTGGCGCGATTTGGCCGTCGCCTTCGCCGACATAGGCCTTCAGCCAAGCCGGAACGCCCGATGGTTGCTCCGCGGCAAACGAGCGCGGCGCCGACAAGCTGATGATGACAATGATGAAGAGGCTGAAGATATTGACGATATTCAGAAGGACAGATCCTGACCGCACCGATCAATTCTCCCGTCGAAGCGCCTCGCAACTCCTTGCGGCGTTGCCGCGAAGGGTCAGTCTCAAGGGGTGATCGCACCAACCGGCAGTGCGCTTCTTGCTTGGTACATCCGCTCTCCAACAAAGCTGTCCGAATAATCGGAGGCGGAAGCCCGCCCGGGCTTATGCTAGTCTGACAAAAAGACGCCGTCGAGTTCGATGACGTTCATGAAATCGACCTGCGTCTCCGGTCAGTGCGGCTTGAGCAACGGAACCAACCGCCTCTTTTCCGCGGCATCGACGGCGAGATTGCGGGTAAATCCCGCGCTATCGGCGAAATATCCGGCTGGCTGGAACGTATGCTTGACCACGCGCTGAGCAGCCGCGGTCTTCATGATGGCGATGCAGGCGTTATCAAGCTTGCGGGTGACGGCTGCGGGCACTCCGGCTGGACCCAGGAGGCCGCCGTAGCTGAGCGGCGCGATGTCGTAGCCCTGCTCCTTGAAGGTAGGCACATTGAGGAGCGAAGGATTGCGCGCTTCGGCAAAGATTCCGGGCATCGGCAGACCGCTGCCGGCCGCTGCGGTCAGCGGCACGGCGGCAAAGTCGATCTGCCCGGAGCGCACGGCCTGCATTTCCTCGGCCGGTCCCTTGAACGGGATGTCGTTGAACTGAACCTTGGCCAAGTCGGCGAGCGCGATCATGGCGAGGTGCGGGATCGTGCCAATGCCGGGAATGCCGACGGTAACGGCTCCCGGCTTGCGCTTGGCCGCGTCGACCAGATCCCGGGCGGTCTTCAGCGGTGAGTTCGGCGGCACCACGACGACCTGGTCGTTCTTGAACGTCTGACAGATTGGCGTGAAGGATTGCGCCGTGTAGCCGGCCTCCTTGTCGATGAGCGGCTGCACCGTGATCGAATACGTTGCGCCGTGCATCAGCGTGTAACCATCGGGCTTGGCGCGGGCGACGTCTGCGGTGCCGAGCACGCCGCTGGCGCCGGGCTTGTCGACCACGATGAACGGCTTGCCCAGCCGCGACGAGAGGCCGTCGGCAAGTACGCGGCCCAAAATATCCGCGCTTGATCCCGCCGTGGTCGGAACGATGATCTGGACGACGCGGTCCGGATAGGTTTGCGCTGTCGCACCGGTCGAGCCAAAGACCGCGGAAGCGCCGATCGTCATAGCTGCGGCCGCGGCGACGCACGCCCGGTTTTGCATCGTTTCCTCCCGATCTTCGCCTTTAAGGCTTCAGGAACGATACAAGAAGCCGGGACCGGATCAAGCCGATCCGCCTCGCGCGAAGGTCGCACCCCATGGGCTCAAGTGCGGGGATGCAAGGCCGGGCGGATGCCTATATAGGGGAGGCATTGGAGGGCAGAAAATGACTGACAAAATCCCGGTCACCGTACTGACCGGCTATCTGGGCGCCGGTAAGACCACCCTGCTCAACCGAATCCTCTCGGAGCCCCACGGCAAGAAATACGCGATCATCGTCAACGAGTTTGGCGAGATCGGCATCGATAACGATCTCGTGGTCGGCGCCGACGAGGAAGTGTTCGAGATGAACAACGGCTGCATCTGCTGCACGGTGCGCGGCGATCTGGTGCGGATCCTCGACGGGCTTATGCGCCGCAAGGGCAAGTTTGATGCAATCATCGTCGAGACCACGGGGCTGGCCGATCCCGCGCCTGTGGCGCAGACCTTCTTCATCGACGAGAACGTCGGACGCCGCACCAAGCTTGACGCGGTGGTCACCGTCGCCGACGCCAAATGGCTGAGCGAAAGACTGAAAGACGCTCCCGAAGCCAAAAACCAGATCGCATTCGCCGACGTGATCCTGCTCAATAAGACCGATCTGGTTTCCAAGGATGAGTTGAGCGAGGTCGAGGCTCGGATCCGCGGCATCAATCCCTACGCCAAGCTGCACAAGACCGAGCGGGCCAGGATTCCGCTCAACGAGGTATTGGACCGCAACGCGTTCGACCTCGACCGCATCCTCGACCTGGAGCCGGCCTTCCTAGAAGGCGAGGGGGACGATCACGATCACGCGCACGGCCACGATCATCATCACGACCACGACCACCCGCATCATCACGGAGGACTCAAGCACTATCACGACGAGGAGATGCAATCGATTTCGCTCAAAAGCGACAAGCCGCTCGACCCAGACAAATTCTTCCCGTGGGTGCAGGACCTTGTGCAGAAGGAAGGCCCCAATATTCTGCGCTGCAAGGGCATCCTCTCTTTCAAGAATGACGATCAGCGTTTCGTTTTCCAGGGCGTGCACATGATTCTCGACGGCGACCATCAGCGGCCGTGGAACAAAAACGAGAAGCGCGACAGCCGCATCGTGTTCATCGGCCGCAACTTGCCGGGAAAGAAGATCGCCGAGGGGTTCGAAAGCTGCGTGGCGTGACAAAAGACGAGACGCCGATTGATAATATCCTACCGTCGATTGTCGGCTGGGCGCGTTCTAAAGCCGAGATATTCGGCCTCGCCCTTGTGGGATCGCAGGCGCGCGGGACGGCACGCCGCGATTCCGACATTGACCTCGTTGTTCTGGTCCGTGAACCGGAGCAATTCCGCTCCGATACGCATTGGCTCGGCGAAATTGACTGGACAGGCAGGCAAATCACCAGTTGGCACGACGCCCAATATGGGTTGGCTTGGTCGCGCCACGTTGAACTCCAATCGCAACACAAGATCGAGTTCACATTCTGCCCATCGTTCTGGGCGGCAACGAATCCGATCGATCCGGGTACGATGAAGGTCGTGTCCAACGGCTGCCGCATTCTCCTCGACAAAGCGCAGCTCCTGAGCGCCCTGCTGAGAGCGGCATCGCTATGAACGACACGCGCAGCAATAGTGTCTCCGTCGTCGAGCGCACCCGCGTCGTAGCCGCGGGCGGCCCCATCGTCGGTGCCCATTTCCTCGACCGCACCGCGGTCTTCGTGCTCGGCGAGGACGCGCTGCTGTTCGTCGAGCCGGACGGCGAACTTCGGCGTATGAACGTGCATGGCGGTGCGATCCTTGCGACGGCGAGCGACGGCGAGCGCATTGTCAGCGGCGGCGATGATGGCAAGCTGGTGACGACGGACTTGGGCTCGAGTCGCGTTCTCGCCAGTGATGAAAAGCATCGCTGGATCGATCATGTGGCCACCGGTCCGGATGGGGCAGTCGCCTGGTCGGCGGGCAAGACGGCGTTTGCCCAGGGCAAGGAACTGCGTTCGTGGGACGCGCCATCAACCGTCGGCGGCCTTGCCTTTCTGGCCAAGGGCTATCGGCTCGCCATCGCGCACTACAACGGCGCGACGCTGTGGTACCCCAACGCTCCGGATGCCACGCCGGAAAAACTCGAATGGAAGGGCTCGCATCTCGGCGTCAGCGCCAATCCGGACGGCCGTTTTCTCATCACGACGATGCAGGAGCCAATGTTGCACGGCTGGCGGCTTGCCGACCGCCAGCACATGCGCATGTCCGGCTACTCGGCGCGGGTCATGTCGCTCGGTTGGAGCGTGAACGGCCGCTGGCTGGTCACGTCGGGTTCGACCCAAATCATTCTCTGGCCGTTTCAAACCAAGGACGGGCCCATGGGCAAGCAGCCGCGGCTGCTGGCGCCAGCGGAAACGCGCGTCGGGGTCGTTGCCTGTCATCCCAGGCAAGAGATCATCGCCGCCGGCTATGGCGACGGCATGGCTTTGATCGTGCGGATCGAGGACGGAGCCGAGATACTCGTCAAAAAGCCTGGCGACGCCCCGGTCACCGCTCTCGCCTGGAGCGCGGATGGAACGCTGCTCGCTTGGGGCGCCGAGGACGGAGCGGCCGGCATCGTCGATCTCGCCTGAGCTCGTCTGAAGCTGGTCGAGAGAGCTGACGCGTGACGAAAACACGCGTGTTCGGATAGCGGGAGGGCGGCGAACAGCGCCGCCGTGTCCGGTGGCAACGCTGCTCGCCGCGGAACTTGTAAAGTTCTTATGCGTTATGCGGCTGACCGGCTTTTTGTATGCAAGGCTTATCAAAGCCAATTTCGGACCGACGATTTGAAAGTGCTTCATTTCCACCCAAAAAACGATGCCGATGCTGTCCACGGATTGCGCCGCGGCGGGGTGCCTCGATCGCTCCGGCGGCAGCACCGGCGGGCCTCGGAGAGCGTGGCGCCGGCCCGGCCGCCGATCTGGCTTTGCGCCCATGCCCGCGTTGCCGACCGGCTGCCGTTTATGCCCAAAGCCTTCATTTTCGACGTCGAGGGCACGCTGATCGACAACGTGTTGGCGATGCTGCAATGCTGGAGCGAGACGCTCGACGAGATGGGCTACAAGGCAAGCGTTGCCGATCTACATCCGTATTCCGGCATGGATGGAAGGCGGATGCTGCGGCGGTTGCTTGGCCGGCACGATGCAAAGCTTCTGGATCATGTCGTCCAGCTTCAGGCCGAGCGCTACCGCCTGCGCTATCTGCCGCACGCCCGGCCCTTCCACGGACTGCGGCATTTGTTCGCGGTCATCAAAGAGCGAGGCGCGAAGATCGCGCTGGCAACATCATGCGAAAGCGATGTTCTCGCTCACTATCGGACGATCATGAATGTCGACGATCTGATCGACGGTGCGTGCTGCGGCGGCGACGTCAAGCGAGACAGGTCTAGCCTCGACATGGTCGGTCGAGCCGTCAGAGAACTGCGCCTGCCGCCGGCCCAGATTGCCATGGTGGGCGACACGCCATACGACACAGAAGCCGCCCGCGCCGCGGGCCTTTACCCCATAAGCCTGCAGAGTGGCCACTTCTCGCGCGCCGACCTGCTCGATGCCGGGTGTACTACGGTGTTCTTCGACTTGCAGGTGCTGACCGAACAGCTGGAAGAAGGCGCGTCCGCCGCCGATCCGGACCACCTCAGATCAAATACTGCCGCAACGGTGGATAGCCGTTGAATCCAATCGACGAATAGGTCGCCGTATAGGCGCCGGTCGCCTCGATCAAGACCTTGTCGCCGATGGCGAGTGAGACCGGCAGCGGGTAGTGCGTCTTTTCGTACAGCACGTCCACCGAATCGCAGGTCGGGCCGGCGATGATGCACGGTGCCATCTCGTCGCGATCGTGCGTCGTGCGGATCGGGTAGCGGATCGATTCGTCGATGGTCTCGGCAAGGCCGTGGAATTTGCCGATGTCGAGATAGACCCAGCGCACCTCGTCCTCGGGCGAGCGCTTGGTGATCAGTACCACCTCGGCTTCGATGACGCCGGCATTGCCGACGAGTCCACGGCCCGGCTCCACGATCGTCTCAGGCAGCGCGTTGCCGAAATGCTTGCGCAGCGAGCGGAAGATTGCCTTGCCGTAAGATTCGAGCTTCGGCGTCTTGCGCACGTAACGGGCGGGAAAGCCGCCGCCGAGATTGACCATCGCCAGCGTGATGCCGCGCTCGGTGCAGGCGCGGAACACAGACGCGGTCGAGGCCAGCGCGCGGTCCCAGGCTTCAACGTTGTGCTGCTGCGAGCCGACGTGGAACGACACGCCGTGCGCCACCAGCCCGCGTTTGTGGGCGAGCTCCAGGATATCGGCGGCATAGGCCGGCTCGCAGCCGAATTTACGCGACAGCGGCCATTCGGAGCCCGAGCCATCGCAATGGATGCGGCAGATGACGCGGCTGCCGGGGGCGGCGCGCGCCACCTTCTCGACTTCGGCCTCGCAGTCGACAGCGAACAGCGTAATGCCGAGCGCGAAGGCCGCGGCAATCTCGCTCTCCTTCTTGATAGTGTTGCCATAGGAGATGCGGTCCGGTGTCGCGCCGGCGGCAAGCACGTCATGGGTCTCGCTCATCGAGGCGACGTCGAAGCAGCTGCCGAGGCCGGCGAGGAGCTTGAGGATCTCCGGCGCCGGATTGGCCTTCACCGCGTAGAACACCTTGGTGTCCGGCAGCGCCTTGGCGAAACTTTGATAATTCTCGCGCACGACGTCGAGGTCGAGCACGAGGCAAGGGCCGTCTTGGGTGCGATGCTTGAGAAATTCGCGGATGCGTGCGGTCATCTCGACGCAACTCCTGTATCCGGCCGGCGGCGTGGCCGCCGAGGTGAACCTCCTGCGACGCGCACGGTCCCGCAGCACTGGCGGCACCGCGTTGCATCGCCGTGATTGCTGCCTTGGTCCGGATAAGGGAGATCCCGTTCCGCACTGCTGGCAAAGAAGGACAAAGCCCTTTCGGTGTCCCCGGCATTGGCGCCGGCAGTAACCAAAAAAGCCCTTCCGTCGTTGCTTTAAGCCGCGTCGCCCGTTGGAGAGCGGGCTATGCCGGTTTCGCCTCCGGCTGCCGGTCGCGGGAGCAAGGAAGTAGCATCTCTTCCTTAGGCGGCTGTCCGGCCTCTTGTCCGGATGCCCACCGACCGACACACGGCCACAGGCACGTGCGAAATTGGGCAATCGTCAAATAATCGATTCCACTCCGACTCGCAAGCGCTTTGGTCTTAACGGAAGGTAACTGCGGATTGCTCCACCGTGCCGTGTGCGGCGAACGGCACTCAGTCCGCAGTGAACGGCTCGACGCGATGGGCGGCGCGCACAAATTGCACCATGACCGCGAGACCGCAGAGCATGAAGAAGCCGTCGAGGGCGTGGGCGCCGATCGAGCCAAGTCCCATCAAGCTGGCGATAGCCCAACTGCCGGCAAACGCCGCGCCGAATACTTCCGCGCTGATGAGGATCGCGGCGCTGACCACGGTAAGCACGTGAAGCCAGACAATCCGCCGGCGGCGCTGTGGGCTCGCTTCGTTCATGGCCGGCACTTATCCGCAAACGGGCCGGCGACGCAAGACCCACGGAACCCCCGGCGTTACGCTCCCAGATCGTCGCGGTCCGCCCCGTTCGCGGCACCCATCAGTCCAGATGGATATTGGCGGCGCGGATCACCTTGCCCCACGACTCGGTGTCGTCGGCGATGAGCTTGCCGAACTCCGAAGGCCCCATCGGCATCGGCTCCGCGCCCAGACTGGCCATTTTCGCCTTCATCGTCGGATCGACCAGCGCCGCCGCGACTTCCTTGGCGAGCGTGTCGATGATCGGCTGCGGCGTGCCCTTGGGCGCGCCGAGACCGAACCAGCCGGTGGCGTTGTAGCCCGGCACCGTGTCGGCGATCGGCGGCACGTCCGGCAGCGCGGGCGAGCGCTTCGCCGTCGTCACCCCGAGCGGGCGCAGCTTGCCGGCCCGCAGGTAGCCGATGGAGGAGGTGATGCCCTCGAACATCACCTGCACCTGGCCGCTGAGCAGATCTATCAACGCCGGACCACCGCCGCGATAACCCACCACGTTCAGCTTGACGCCGGTCATGTACATGAACAGTTCGGCGAACATGTGCGGCGGGCTGCCGTTGCCGGCGGTGCCGAGGTTGAGCTTGCCCGGGTTGGCCTTGGCATAGGCGATGAACTCGGCGGTGCTCTTGACCGGTACCGACGGATTGACCTCCAGCACCGAGGGCGCCTGCATGATGCCGGCGATCGGCACCATGCTGGCCATGTAATTGAAATTCAGGTGTGGGTAGAGCGTGGCGTTGATCGAATTCGAGGAGGTGACGAGCAGCAGCGTGTAGCCGTCCGCATTGGCGTGGATCGCCGCCTCAGTGGCGATGTTGCTTCCGGCGCCGTCGCGGTTCTCGACAACGAATTGCTGGCCGAGCCGCTTCGACAGCCATCCGCCGATGAGCCGCGCGCAGATGTCGGTTGGGCCGCCGGCCGCGTAGCCGACGAGAATGAGCACGGAGCGGCTCGGATAGGATTGCGCCCGCGCGATGGACGGCAGCGTCAAGGCGGTTGTGCCGCCTGCCGCGAGCCGCAAGGCCGTTCTGCGGGAAAGCTTGCTCATGCGCGTCCTCCACTGCTGCCGGTTGCCGGCTTGTCGTTATTCGCAAGCTTATCCTGCTTTCGCCTGCGCGCGTAGGGCGTTTTGCGGCTCGGAGGTTTTGGTGCGACGACAGCAATTCCGACAGGAGCCGCCAAGCCCGATCCAGGCGTGGCGGCACGACGGGAGACAAGTCGCTCTCTTTTCGTCAGGGCAACGCCGCTCGTTGGCTGCGCAACGCCTTTCCGGCCGAGACAATGGCGTCAACGATGTTTGCATAACCCGTGCAGCGGCAAATCTGACCGCTCAGTTGTTGGCGGACCGTCTGTGCATCCGGTTCGGCCAGACGCAAGAGAATGTCGCGGGCCATGATGAGCATTCCCGGCGTACAGAATCCGCACTGGAGCGCATGGCTCTCATGGAAGTGCCTGCGCAGCACTTCCATGATTTTATCGTTGGGAAAACCTTCCAGAGTCTCTACCGATTGCCCGTTGCACATGATTGCCAAGCGCAGGCACGATCGCGTCGCCTTGCCGTTCACGACGACCGTGCAGGCGCCGCATGCACCGTGCTCGCATCCGATATGCGTCGCCGTCAGACGGCACTGCTCGCGCAAAAAATCCGCCAGCGTCTGCCGCGGCTCGACTTCGTAGCGAACCGTGGCGCCATTCAGTTCGACAGTCAGCGATTTCATCGTTGTCGCATCTCTCGCACCGCTCGCATGATGGTCGATGTGTGCAGGCGCGTCAGATAGGGATCTCCATCAAGCGCCAGCGCCGTCAGATCGTCCGCAACCATCGCACGCAGGTCCTCCTGCGGAGCTCGGCTCCTGAGTCCCTGCGCGGTCGTCGGCAGCAAACAGGGACGCGGCCCGGCAGCCCCCAACGCGGCCGCAGCAAAATCTCCGTCGCCTTGTTCCACGACAACCGCTATCGAACTTGCAAACGCGCCGCTTTTCCTCACGACCTTTGAGGTTCCCCATCGCATGCGGGCGCCCGGAATAGGAATATCGAAGCCCACAATGATCTCCTCGGGCGCCAGCGAAGTCGCGTACTGACCCTTGATGAAATCATCTACGGATTGCGATCGGGAGCCGGCGGGCGAGGCAATTCTTGCCGCAGCGCCCAACGCCAGGAGGACGACCGGCCAATCCGCCGCAGGATCGGCAAGCGCGACGCTGCCGCCGATCGTTCCATAGTGGCGAACCGTGCGATAGGAAATGCCGCCGGCGATCTTTCGCAGGAGTCCTCCGAAAGGATCGGGAACGGCGCCATCCTCGATGTCGGCGTGAGTCACCAGAGCGCCGAGCTGAAGGGCCTCTTGCGTTGCCGATGTTGCCTTCAGCTCGTCCAATCGTCCGATGTCGACCAAGAGGTCTGGAAGCGCCATTCGGAGATTGAGCATAGGCACAAGCGACTGGCCGCCGGCGATGACCATCGCGTTGCGCCTGTCTTGCGCCAGCGTGGCCGTCGCCTCAGTCACGGTCCTGGCCAGGACATAATCGAACGGTGCGGATTTCATCGCTGACCGCCTCTAGCGCGACGGGCAAGGTCGACGGCTTCCGAAACGCGTCTCGGTGACAGCGGCGTCTCGTTGAAGCTTGCACCGATGTCGCGGAAGGCGTCGGCAACGGCGTTGGCAATGGCTGCCGGTGGCGCAATGGCGCCCCCTTCGCCCAGGCCTTTCACGCCATATTCAGTCGTCAGTGCAGGGGTCACGATATGCTGGATACGAACCGTGGGAACCTCCGGCGCGCATGGGACCATATAGTCGGCAAAGGTGGTCGCCAGCGGTTGGCCCTGCTCGTCGTAGGGAATCTCTTCGTACAGCGCGGTACCGATTCCTTGCGCGATGCCACCCTGAACTTGGCCGTCGACGATCATCGGATTGATCATCGTTCCGCAGTCCTCCGAGACGACATAATCGAGAATTTCAGTGACGCCGCTGTCGGGATCGACGGCAACCACCACGGCATGCGTCCCATACGCGAACACTCCGCCGGATTCCGTCGGCTCATAGGTGGCGACCGACTCCAGCAGGGGATCCATGCCGGTCGGCAACTGATCTGGTCGCGCGTTCGCCGCGAAGGCAATTTCGGCAAGACCGATCTTGCCCGACGGCCCATGGATCATGCCGTTCTCTATACGGATCGCGGCGACATCGGTCTGCAGAAGATGCGCACCGATTCGCCGGATTTTCTCGGCTAGGGCGCGCGAAGCCTTGCCGACGGCCCCACCGGCGAACACGATCGAGCGGGAGGCAAACGTGCCGAAACCGTAAGGTCCGATCGCGGTATCGCCATAGCGGACGGATATCTGTCCGGGGTCGATGCCAAGCTCATGGGCTGCAATCTGCGCCAGCGTGGTCTCGTGACCCTGGCCGTGATTCTGCACGCCGACATAGATCAGAACGTTGCCGTCCGGCAGCATTCGAACATTCGCGGATTCATATCCGGGAATGACGCGGAATTTGCGCTTCATGAATTCGACTGTGCCGTGGCCGCTTTGCTCGGTGTAGAAGGCGAATCCGACGCCGATCTTGCGGCCATCGGGTTCTCCGGCAACCTGCCGCCTGCGAATTGCCGGCAGATCGATCTTTTCCCGCGCCAGATCAAGTGCAGCAATGTAGTCTCCCGTGTCGAGCTTCAGACCGGCCGCGGTCCTGTAGGGGAGCTCGGCGGCCGTCACCGCGTTCTGTCGGCGAAGATCGAAAGGCTCGCGGCCAAGCTCTCGCGCCACCTCGTCGACCAGCCGTTCGAGCGCGAACGTCGCTCCGGGCCGCGCCACTCCACGATACGGCCCCATCGGTGCTTTGTTGGTGGCGACAGTGTGGGCGTCGAGCCTGAGGTGCCGCATGCGATACGGCCCCGTCAGGTTGCGAGACGCCATGCTCGCTTCCTGAAATGCGCCGGTGGGCCACAGAGCGTAGGCGCCGGCGTCGATGTAGATGTCGCCTTCAATGCCAAGAAGCGTGCCGTCACGCTCGGCGCAAATCGTCAGATCGTAGGTGTGGTCGCGAGCGTGCGGTGAAGCCAGCAGATGTTCGCGCCGATCCTCGATCCACCGGACCGGATGCCGGACCTTGAGCGCGATGGCGGCGACGGCGATGTCCTCCGGCATGATCCGGTTTTTTCCGCCAAAACCCCCGCCAATATCGGGCGCTATCACGCGCACCTTATGTTCGGGAAGGCCAAGCATGCGCGAGAGCGCCAGGCGCTTGACCTGACCGCCTTGCGTTGACAGGTAGACGACGAGCTCGTCGAGCCGATGGTCCCAATAGGCGAGCACGCCGCGTCCTTCCAGCGAAACGGTCGCCTGCCGGTTGAGCCGCAATCGGCGGTGCACGCGGACCGCCGCCGAGCCCAGCAACTCCGGATTCCCCTCGACCACGCTGGTGCTGATGTAGGAATTATTCGGCCACTCATCGAAGACCCGCGGGCTGTCCGGCCGCATGGCGGCAACGACGTCGACGACCGCGGGAAGCTCCTCCAGCGCGACGTGGACCTGGTCGGCCAAATCCTCGGCCTGGGCGCGCGTCGGCATCACGCAAGCCGCTATGGTCTGCCCCACGTAGCGCACCCTGCCGTCGGCCAACGCAGGATAGGGGCTATGGCGATGAGCGGATAATTCCGGCCCGGCTTCCAAAATTTTGACGGGCTGAATGTCGTTCAGAACGAATACGTTCGCGGCGTGTCGAGCCGGTTTGTCCACCTGCACGACGCGAGCATGGGCCATCTGACTGCGTACGAATGCCACATCCTGGACACCGGACACGTGCACGTCGGCGATGAACATGCCGTGTCCATATAGATGCCGAGCATCCTCCTTGCGCAGCAGGCTTGCACCGATCCAGCCCTTGCCGCCCCCCTCGACGCTCATCACGCACCTTTCGTATATCTCTATCCACTAGCGTATGCGGAAATACGGCGTCAAACCCTGAGCGGCACCGAAAAACCCGCCGGACCGCAACGCAACCGCGGAACTGACGAAGAGGCGTCGAATTGACATGACCGTTTTACCGAGAGTCGGATTGATTATCACCGGGGGCACAATCGATTCGGTCGGCGCCGATCGCCTGGATCTCGCCTGGTACATCGAAACCGGGAAGCGTCTGGGCGATGGTCAGTTGCTGGCGCAGCTCCCCGAACTTGCACAGATAGCTGCCGTAGAAGAAATTCCATTTCGTCGTTTGCCCAGCCAAGCGCTTGTCACCAAGGACTGGCTCGATCTGGTACGCGAGATCCACGCGATTTTCGATCGGGATGAAGCCGACGGCATCGTGATTACCCACGGCACCAACACTCTGGAAGAGACCGCCTATTTTCTCAACCTTACCCTGAAGACAGAAAGACCCGTCGTGCTCGTCGGCTCGATGCGGCCGTCGTCCGCAATCAGCGCCGATGGCTACCTCAACCTCATCAACGCCGTGCGCGTGGCGGCTGACCCGGCCTCCCGCGGTCGCGGCTGCCTCGTCGTTCTCAATGATACGATCTTCAATGGTCGAGACGTCACGAAGAATTCGACCTATCGTGTGCAGGCATTTCAGTCCCGCGACCTGGGACCGCTGGGGTTTGCCGATGCCGATGGCAAAGTTGTCTACTATCATCATTCCGTGCGCGGGCACACGACAGGTACCGAGTTTGATGTCCGATTCATGCAGTCGTTGCCGCGCGTAGACATCGTGCTCTCCTACGTCGGTGCCGACGGGACGATGATCGACGCTGCCGTCGAGGCCGGCGCCAGGGGAATAGTGAGCGCCGCGACTGGCGCCGGTCGACCAACGCCGCTGGAGGATGCGGCCTTTGACCGCGCTTATGCCGAGAACAACGTCGTAATGTGCCTCTCCAGCCGTGTCGCGGCGGGCCGCGTCGTGCGCAGTCCGGGCTTGGCCAAGCGCGGATTTGTCGCCGCGGATAATCTGCAGCCTTGGAAGGCGCGTATCCTGCTTTCACTGGCATTGGCCAAAACCAGCGACGTGAATGCCATTCAGCAGATGTTCGACACCTACTGAGGCAGTCGCGATGATGATGATGATAAGTTCGTTCACCAGGACCACAGTGAGGAGGCGCCCATGACGGCGGATTTGGTATTGAAGAACGGTTGGATTGTCACGCCGGAAGAAACCGTGAAAGGCGGGGTGGCAATTGCAAACGGCAAGTTCGTTGCAATCGGAACCGACGATTCTCTTCCGCCGGCTAAAGAGGTCATCGACGTCAAAGGCGGGCATATTCTGCCCGGCCTCATCGACGCCCATGTGCATTTTCGCGATCCGGGCGTGACGTACAAGGAAGACTTCGGCACCGGGTCGACCGCGGCAGTGTGCGGCGGCATAACCACGATCATCGACATGCCCAATCAGATACCACCGACCGAAAATGCAGAGCAGGTCGCCGTCAAGAAGGGCATCGGCGAGGCAAAGTCGCTGTGCGATTTTGCCGTGCTCGGCGTCGTGCATCAGACGAATGCCGACGACATCCTGCCGATGGCGAAGGCCGGCGCAATCGGTTACAAGATTTTCTTCGGCGAGACCATCGGCAATCTTCCCTTTCCCGATGACGGGATGTGCATTGAGGTGTTTTCCAACATCACGAAATCGCAGGTGCCGCTCTGCGTCCATGCCGAAAACCGGCAGATTCAGCATTACTGGACCAACAAGCTCAAGGCCGAGGGGAAAAATGCTCCCATCTATTGGGAGCAGTCGCGTCCGGCCTTGTGCGAGGCGGAGTCCATCGCCCACGTCATGTTCATGGCCGAAAATTTCGGAACGAAGCTGCACATCGTGCATGCCAGCACGAAGCAAGCCGTGCAAATGCTCAAAAATGCAAAAAGGCGAGGACTGCGGTTTACCGGAGAAACGCAGCCG
This sequence comes from Xanthobacteraceae bacterium, assembly GCA_030041005.1. Taxonomy (GTDB): domain Bacteria; phylum Pseudomonadota; class Alphaproteobacteria; order Rhizobiales; family Xanthobacteraceae; genus BOG-931. The sequence continues at coordinate 7,962 of JASHOR010000032.1, read as the reverse complement.
CATTATCTGCTGCGAGTAGCAAGCGACATGGCCGATGTAGGTCCGCTCTTGAAGATGAATCCCCCCGTACGCACGAAGGAACATCAGGATGCGCTGTGGGAAGGCCTGCTGGATGGCTCGATCGACATGTTGGCGACCGATCATTCTCCGCACACGCTGGAAGAAAAGGGCTGCGACATCAACGGCAAGATGTCAAAGCCGGTCATATGGGACTGCATCTCCGGATTTTGCGGCGTCGAAACTGCGGTGCCGCTGATGCTCACGCAGGTCAACAAGGGTCGAATGAGCTTGAACCATTACGTCAAGGTCGCGAGCGAGAATCCAGCGAGAGTCTGGCAGATGTACCCGAAGAAGGGCGCGATCGCGCTCGGATCGGACGGCGACGTAACGGTGGTCGACATGGACAAGGAAATGACGATCGACCCCAACAAGTTGCACAGCAAGAACAAGCCGACGCCGTGGGGCGGCTGGAAGGTCAAGGGAGTTCCGATCTACTCAATCGTTCGCGGTCATGTGCAGATGAGGGATGGTGAACCGGTCGGCAAGGTGATCGGCCAAATGCAACTGCCCATTCTGAGTTGACCGAGGGCCGGGCAGGAAACCGACAGGCGTTAAAGCGGACACAGCCTGGCCTGCGGGACTGCAAAGGCCTATATGCCAGAACATCGACAACCTCCGCGAGGGCGGCAGCCATGAGCGACACTGCAGGCCCGAAAAAGGCCTCCGTGATCATTCTCACCGGTTTTCTAGGGGCGGGGAAAACCACGCTGCTGAATCGAATTTTGACTGCGAACCACGGTCGCCGCATAGCGGTTGTCGTCAACGAGTTTGGTGAGGTCGGCATCGATCATCATCTCCTGATCTCGGCAGAACAGGAGGTGATTCAGATGAACAACGGCTGCATCTGCTGCACTGTCAGAGGCGACCTCCTGCGCAGCTTTTTCGAGCTTTCCGCGCACCGCGCCAAGTTCGATACCGTGATCATCGAGACCACGGGCCTCGCCGAACCGGCTCCGGTCGCGCAAACATTATACGCTGACGAGCGAATTCGAAGCGAATTCGCGCTTGACGGGGTCATCACAGTCGTCGACGCCAAGCACATAGCCCTGCAACTGGAGGAATCGGCCGAAGCCTGCGAGCAGATTGCCTTTGCGGATCTGATTGTCCTCAACAAGACAGACCTCGTGGTCGCCGAAGAATTGGATCGCATCGAACAGCAGATCGGCCGGTTGAACAAAGTTGCGCGGATCTGTCGAGCCAAGAATTCCGAACTCGATCTCGGCATTATCTTCGAAGTCGAAAGCATCGATCTCGAGCGGCGTATCGACAGCGCGATTGCCGCGCACGATCATGACGATGACCACGGTGACCACCACGACGACCATGACCACGACGGCCACGATCAGGATGGCCATGAGGGTCATCATGGGCATCATCACCGCCGCCATAATCATCTTCGCGACGTCACGACCGTGTGCATCGTCGAGCCCGGCGTGCTCGACAGCATGAAGCTCAGCGGCTGGTTCCGCTGGCAGATCGCGCGGTTCGGCACCAATCTCCTGCGCATGAAGGGCATCCTGAATCTTCGCAACGATCCGGACCAGTTCCTCTTTCAGGGGGTGCGTATGGAATTCGAAGGGCGGCCGGGCCGCGCTTGGCGGCCCGATGAGGATCGCCTCAACCGGCTGGTGTTCATCGGGCGTGAGCTCGACGGGGAGGCGATCGCGCAAGGCTTTGCGAGTTGCCTTTGCCGCGAAGCGGACGCCGCGTCCGTCCAAGCGGACCCGTTCGGCCGTGGCCTGGTGGAAATATCGTCACAAAGGCTCGATCAGATTCGGTACTGGATGCGACAGAATTTCGGCTTCGCGAAGGAAACGCCGATTGTCGTCAAGGAGGTGCCCTGCGTTAAGCCGGCGTGTCCGCCGATCGAGACGGCGATCCTGGCTCTCGTTCAAAACGAGCCGCCTCGCCACTTCAAGATTCAAAGGCCGATCAGTGAGATCACGTTCGACAACGTTTACGACCTGATCGAAAATCCCATGCCATGCTGCTGACAGTTGCTCTTGTCAGTATCGGCGTAAGCGGTGAATCCGGGAGTGCTGCGCTTTAGCTGCTGCGGCGGCCTTAATCGGATAAAGCCCGGCGACCAAGCCGGGCTTTTTCTGTATTGGGTTTATCGGCGGCTTAACCATCAACCGCCACGTTGAGCCTGAAGTACAACATCGGGATCGACTCAGTGGAAAGTTTCACTTTTGAAAATAAGCAAGTGCAGCCTATCCTTGCCGAGCACTCGAGCAAGCTCCCTGTAGGAAAAGAAGGGTACCAGACCAACGAACAGGATGAGGGCAACAACAATTATTCCCTTCCAGGTTCCGCCGCCAATTTCAGGAAAGCCCTCGATGAGGGCCTTGCCATGCCAAAGCCCCGCAACCGTTTCTTCTGCCATATAGAAGCCCATCAGAAGCAGAGAGAACAGAGTGGCCTTAAAAACAATCGGATAAATCAATGGTTTGTCTCGCAGATTCTCACCAATCTTGAGATGTTCAGCTACAAGAACGACCTTAGCCAGGATCCATGCGTTTATGATGGCGAAGCCTTCATGAAAGACGAGGTTTTGGTCCTTCAATACGAGCGATTTGAAAACAGTAAACAGACCGATTAGTACCCAGAAATAGACCCCGATCCAAAATAATTGCTTGAGCTCATCGACGACTTTCTCAAGGAAGTGCCTAAAGGAATGATGCGAGGGGCTTTCCATGTCTAAAACTCATCGGCGGGTGCCTTCGGCCTTCATCTCATCCGCAAGAATCGCGATTCCCAGGTTGCAAGCCTGTACACCCTGAACAACGCAGAGCTTTAGGACCTCCATGATCTCTTCCATTGTTGCGCCCGCCTTGAGGGCAGCTTTGATGTGACGGCGCGTACCGGGCGCATACATGTGCGTGTAAGAGGCGTCGAAGGCGATACTCAAAAGTTCAAGTTCCTTCGGCGTGAAGAGACTGGTGCCGTAGATTGCGGCACCCGTCTCCATAAATTCTTCAGTCCACACCGGATCGAGTTCAAGGAAAGGGTCCCAGGCTGTATTCCATTGTCCCGAGGCCCGCAGTTTCTCGCAGGCCGGTGTCGACACGGAGGATTTCGCAGCCGGCTTGGCTCCCACGCTCTTGGCCTCTTCGAGGAGAATAGGAGCGCCAAGGCTACACGAGTGGATCGACATCACGGATGCCATTTTGAGGACCGTGAGGATTTCGTCCCGCGTCGCGCCAGCATGGAGCGCGGCTCGTATGTGTCGTCGCGTACCGTCTGCATTGAGGTTTGTACAGGCCGCATTCAGGCCGACACTAAGCAGCTCAACGAATTTGCGAGGTAGAACACCCGTAGCCCATGGGTTGGTGCTCATCTTTCCGCAAGTCTCGGCCCAGACAGGATCCCACTCCCGCAATTGAGCCAGAGCTGCGTCCCAAGGACCTTCAATTTGGGCCTGAATGGTCTTTCGCTTGCTCATACATCTCGCGCCTTTCAGGCCCAACATATCGACGCTCGGGCCACCTGCCGGTGTGTTTCCGTGCAATGACAAGCTACGGTCGAGCTCCGCTCCGCAAGCTGGGGGCGAAGCGCGGGAGATGATGCTTTATTCAGCGGCCTCGGCAACCGCACCACCTCCATATTCGATGGGGTGCGAGTCACTAGCGACCGCAGACGCCCTTTTCTTGCCGTCTGTCTTCCAAAGCAGGAAACCAGGGTTGTATTTCGTCGGGTTCGGCGGCAGGCCGAGATCTTGCAGCGTTTCTTCTACGCTGTCGTACCAGACGCCGACCTTGCAGATTTTGCGGGCCTCCTCCGCAGTCGCGACCTTGCGACCAAATTCCCTGGCCAGACGGACACAGCCCTCGATTTGCTGAACCGTCGTGGCGCGCTTTCGATTTGCCCCCCAGATATTGTCTTCGTTGCCGAGCCGGATGTGCTGCCCGAGCACCAGGGCCATTGCCGACAGTGAGATCAATCCACGCATGCTGGACCAGAATGTAGCAACAGCTCCTTGCGGAGTTTGGCGCAAGAATTCCATCCAGTGATACGGATTGCGGCCGAGCGTACCGCCACCATAACCGGCTACGGCCATGTTCAGCGGACCCATATATACGCCAGCCCGTATCAAGCGCTCGATCAGTTCGAGCTGATGAATATGACCGGGTACGAAATACGGAAGAATTTCATGTTGTCTGAGCCTCTTGAGGTGCTCAAGGTAGAACGAAGGCGTGGCGTCGACGACCATGCCCATCCACTTCTCTCGTACCTTTGGGTCTTCAAGATGCGTTCCGACAACATCCTCGGGACTCATCATCGATACAATGTCCCACTGGGTTGTGCCCACTGCAACGGTAACAAACTCCGGGCTTGGGTTGAGCTCTGTGAGCATGTGGCGCGTATCGTAGTCTAGCCATTTGGCTTTGGCTTCATCTGTCTTTGGAGCGAACGAAATCGATCCGCCGACCTGCAGGATCATCTTTGGTACGGCCTGCTTAAGTCGTCCGATGAAGTAATTGAACTGGTCAAAGTCCACCGAACCATGGCCCGTTTTCGGATCGCGGACATGAACATGCAGCATGGTTGCGCCGGCATTGTAGCAGTCCACTGCCGCCTGAACCTGTTCGTCCCACGTTACAGGGATATCAGCATCACCGGGCAACCAAGCTGGGCCGAACGGCGCCGCAGTAATGATGAGCGGTGCCATGTTTTCCGGAAGTATCGATTCGTCTGTATAATACATCGGAATGCTCCCTGCTTATCCGGAATTATCGAAGCATTTCATGTAGCAGGCCGAGCTCAAAGATCTTTTGATTTAGATCAATTACAAACCCGGTTTTAACCTACACTTTCACGCACTGATTTAGATCAAGAGATAGATGGCGATCTCATGCTCAGGCTGCGCAATGCTGCAGAGCTTACGTTGATATTTGTCGCAATGTTGACGATCGGAAGCCAGCCTCTGTGGGGTCGCTCCGACCAAGTTCCAAATCTCGACGTAAAAAAGCTTTGTCGCGGAATTGCGAGTCAATCCTCTGATCCGATGGCCAAAAATTACCCAATAGTTTCGTTTGACCGCTGCATGCAGGCCGAGCGGGAAGACAGAGGCCAGCTTATAAAGGAGTGGCCTACGTTTTCGTCAGATGATAAGCGGCATTGTGTTGCAGAAGCGACGATGGGCGGTGAATCGAGCTATACCGAACTCATTACTTGTCTGGAAATGGCGCGCGATGTACGAAGCCTGTTGCATCCTACTTTGCAAAAGCGGTAACGCGTGCGCCACGCGGATTGCCGATGCTTATTGGGGATTGACGTTGCCCCCAATTTTTAATCCATTGGCGATTGGAGTCTGGTGTTAAACGGAACAAGTCCTGAAGTCTCCCTGGATAGATCACCGCGTGCGCGCGCTTCGTCAGATGACTTCTTCGGTCTTGTCGTCGGTCTCGCCGTAGCGTCGCAACGTGGCGGGTCTGGTGCCGGCATAAAACTTTTCCAGGCCGGGCGCGATCTTGGCGTTTTCGCGCTCGAACAGGCTGTTGGCCTGCAGGTCGCTTTCGACCAGGAATGGGCCAAAATTTTCCACGTCGAGCACCCAGACGGCCTGCGCGAGGCCAAGCTCCTCGAGCCAATAGACGCCGGCGACATGTTTAATGCCGCGGCCAAGCAGCGCGCCGGTGCCATAGCCGACCGTGGTCAGATAGACCGCATTGTTGGGAACGAAAAATTCGCGATAGGTCGCCGATGTCATTCCACCTTTGCCGATGATCATGTTGCAGCCGGAAATCTTGAAAAAGCCGTCGAGCCATTTGGCGAAACGGAATGAGGCGGTGGCGGTGACGGCGCCGACCTTGTAGCTGCCGTCCGGATTGATGGTGGCGGCCGGCGAGCAATGGAAATTCGCGCTGCCGAGCGCGGCCCTGTCCGCCGGCATGCCCGCGCCGTCCTCGACCGCGCGCTTGTAGACGCCCTCGCGGCCGGTGAAGAGGCGGCCGGTCAGATAGGCCACCGAGCCGATTTCCAGCTTGCGCAAATCTTCGGTGCGGGCGGGCAGCGTGAGGTGGACGGTTCTCAGATCGGGCATTGCTTTAGCCTCGCCAAAAATCTTCCCTCTCCCCGATTGCGGGGCGGTGAATTCACTCCGCCGCTTCGGCGGCTTGCCGTTCCCAGTCGACGGTGTCGCGACGCATGTAGTCGGTGAACCACATCGGGTCGGTGCGAAACGAAGCCCTGCCGTCGGCGGTAACGCGCGCGCAGGCGCGGCGCGACGACAGGCAGAACATGTGCACCGACATCGGCATGCCCCCGGTGTGGCAATAACCGACTTCGATGTGGCAATCGATTACCATGGAGGAGCCGACGAAGCCCATGGCGCCCATGCCAATGGAGTTGCCGAGCTCTTTGAACTCCTCCTCCAGCGCCGCGATTTTCGGATCGGGATTGCGCGAACCAACGGTGCGCAGGCATGAGGCCTGCTTGCCCAGTACCATGCTGGTGTCTTTCGAGCCGCCGAGCCCGATGCCGACGATCGCGGGCTGGCAAGCAAGACCGCGCTTGCCGAAGCCGATCAGGGTGTCGAGATAAAACCGCTTGATGCCCTCGATGCCGTCGCCGGGAAAGAGCATGCGGTAATCGGTACCGAACAGGCCGCCCTTGTGCACCGTGGTCAGCTCAATCCAGTCGGCGTCGGGATGGAATGCGTATTCGATCTCCGGCGCGTTGATGCCGACATTATTATTATGGTCGGTGCGCCAGAGCGGATGCACGCGGTTCGGCCGCAGCGGTACATTGGCCGTGGCGCGCGCGGTAGCGCGGCGCAGCGCCGCTTCGAGTGCCACCGGTCCGCCTTCGCTGCGCGCGTCGTTGCCGATCTTGACGTACCAGCGCGGCAGGCCGGTATCGCCGCACATGGCGCGGCGGTCCTCCTTGGCGGCTTCGTAATTCTCCAGCATCGCCTTGATGACGAAGGCGGAGAGGTCGCCCTTCTCGGTGTTGGCGCATTGCCGCAGGCCGGCGAGATGGTCCTCGGGGATCTCGATGGCGGCCTTGGCCATCAAATCTTCGGCGGTGCGCTGGATGGATGAGAGCGGAATCATTGCGATGGCTTCAGCCTCCTCCGCTCATTCCCGCGCAAGCGGGAATCCAGTGGAGCAGTTCCGGTTTTGCAGCGAAGCAGCTGGGTCCCCGCTTCCGCGGGGACGAGCGGGATAAGACTCGCCGATTCGAACTTGGCTTTGTCGCCATGTCGTTGTTGCTCCCGCTATTCGGCCGCGACTTGATCGCGCAAAAGCGTCTCGCCCGGCTTGACGTGCGTGAACTCCACCGGCCGCTCGCCGACCTCGATGCCGCCGCTCGCCTGCCGCGCCACGGTGAACCATGAGGCGGCAAGCTCGCCGGGCTCGGGAAAATCCGAGCGATAGTGCGCGCCGCGGGAATTCTCGCGCCTGCGCGCAGCAAGCGCAATGACCCGACTCACTTCGCACAGCGAGCGCAAGTTGAGCCAATCGTGCCAGGTCAGGTTGAAGCGGCGGTCGCCGTCGGCAACGCCGGTCTCGATAAGCTCGGCTTCGATCTGATCGATCACGGCGAGGCCGCGATCGAGGCCGATCCGCTCGCGCACGACGCCGACATCGTCCCACATCGTGTCGAGCAGTTTTTCCCGCAGCGCATTCAGGTCACCGGGCCGCTTGGCGAACGGGGCGAGCGCGCGCTCAACCTCGGCATCGACGACGTTTGCATCGGGCGCGAGATGGCCGGGCTTGTTGTCCGCTATCCAGCGCGGCATCACGTCACCGGCAATGCCGCCGAACACCGTCGAGTTGGCGACGCCGTTGCCGCCGAGCCGATTGGCGCCGTGCATGCCGCTGGCGTCTTCGCCGGCGACAAACAGGCCCGGATATTCGGTCGCGGTGTCCACGTCGCAGATTACTCCGCCCATGA
>JASHOR010000031.1 GCA_030041005.1 Xanthobacteraceae bacterium | reverse complement strand
AGATCCCCGCCGCTATGCCGCGCTGGCGACGAGGCTGCCGGGCGCGGCCAAGGGTGCCGCTCCCGCCGAGCCCGCGATTGCAGCCGCTGCAACGTCGCCGGCCGCGTCCGCGCCGCGGCTGCCCGCGGGCGGGCGCGATCTGCGGCTCGATCTGTTCCGTGGCATCGCGCTGTGGCTCATCTTCCTCGACCATATTCCGCACAACGTCGTCAACCTGTTCACGCTGCGCAATTACGGGTTTTCCGACGCGACTGAGATTTTCATTTTCATCTCCGGCTATACGGCTGCGTTTGTCTATGGGCGCGCCATGCGCGAGCGAGGCTTTATCGTTTCCAGCGCCCGCATTCTGCGGCGTGCATGGCAGATTTACGTGGCGCACATTTTTCTGTTTACGATTTTTCTGGCCGAGATCGCCTATGTGACCGCAACCTTCAGCAACCCCCTCTACGCCGAGGAGATGAATATCCTGGGCTTTCTCAAGCAACCCGATATCACGATCCTGCAGGCGTTGCTGCTGAAGTTCAGACCGGTCAACATGGACGTGTTGCCGCTCTACATCGTTCTGTTGGTGCTGTTTCCGCCGGTGCTGCGCCTGCTGCTGTGGCAACCGGCCTATGCGCTTGTCGGCGCGGCGGCGGTCTACATCGTGACGCTGCATTTCGACATCAACCTGCCGGCCTATCCGAACGGCGTCTGGTATTTCAATCCATTGGCGTGGCAGTTGCTGTTCATATTCGGCGCCTGGTGCGCGGTCGGCGGCGCGCAACGCATGAGCGTGCTCATGCAATCGCGCTCCATTCTTGTGCTGGCGATCGCCTATCTCCTTTTTGCCTTCGGGATCACGCTGACCTGGCATTTCCCCTCGCTGCAAGTTCTGGTGCCGAGTTGGCTGTCCGCTTGGATGTATCCGATCGACAAGACCAACCTCGACGTGTTGCGGTTTGCGCATTTTTTGGCGATCGCCGCCATTACTGTTCGGTTTGTCGGGCGCGACTGGGCGGGTCTCAAATGGCGCATGTTGCAGCCGGCGATCCGCTGCGGGCAGCATTCGCTGGAAATCTTCTGCGAAGGCGTTTTTCTTGCATTCGCCGCGGAATTCATCATCAGCGAGTGGTCCGGCGGACCGCTGGCGCAGGCGGCCGTCAGCCTGTTAGGCATTCTCATCATGATTGCGACGGCGAGCCTGATTTCGTGGTACAAGACCATTGAGGGGCGCACTCAGCAAAAACGCGGCAACGCCCCGCCGGCCAACCTCGCGGGGCGCGAGACATGAAATTCGTCGCGGCCATCGCCGCCGGTCTCGCATTGGTGAACACCGCCGCTGTCGCGGCGCCGAATTGCGACGTGCCGCCGTCGTTGATTGCCAGCGACAACGACGCCACTCGTGTCAGCAGCGAAATCAAGACCAGGCATCGGCTGGATATCGTCGTGGTCGGCACCGGGTCGTCTACGTTGCCGGGACCCGATGGCGCCAATTTTGCCTATCCGGCGAAGCTGCAGGAGGCGCTGCGGCTGCATTTGCCGGGCAATCAGATCAAGGTGGTCACGCACGTCCAGTCGCGGCAGACCACGGCCAGCATGGCCGCCGGATTGAAGAATATCCTCAAGAGCGACAAGCCCGCGCTGGTGATCTGGCAGGCCGGGACATTCGACGCCGTGAGCGGCGTCGAACCGGACGAGTTCAGCGCCGATCTACAGGCCGGCGTCGACACGATTCTTGCCGCCGGCGCCGATGTCGACCTGTTGAACATGCAGTACAGCCCGCGAACGGAATCGTTGCTCAACGTTCCGGCCTACGCCGAAGTGATGCGCTGGGTGGCGCAGCAGCACAGCACGCTCTTGTTCGACCGGCTGGCGCTCATGCGTTATTGGGACGAGCAAGGAATCTTCGATCTCTATGCGGCGACCAAAAAGTCTGATATGGCACGGCGTGTGCACGCATGCATTGGACAGGCGCTGGCGTTTCAGATCATCAATGCGGCTCATCTGATGCCATAACGGATTCTGATGCCACAGCAGTCCGGGCAGGGGGTGATGTCTGATCGCGGAACGGGGGTTCTTGACGGCCGCGGCTGGATGATCGCGGCGATTGTCCTTGCGCTATCGGCTCCGGCGCGCGGCGAAGTGCCGAGCGCGGCTCATTCGTTGAAGAACGGGCCGCTTCCTTCGGCGATTGGCATTGTCGGGGCGTCTCAGCAGCGGCCATCGTCGTCAGAGCCCGTGCAGCCGGCGGCGCTGCATCCATCGCTCGCTCCGCTTGCCGCCGCGATCTGTCGCGCGCCGGCCGCCATTGCGCGGCTGAATTATCCGCTGCTGCGCACGGCCCAGCGCCTTGCCAGCCGCCAGCCGCTCACGATCGTGGCCATCGGCTCATCCTCGACGGCCGGTGCTGGCGCGAGCGCGCCGGCCACGAGCTATCCGAGCCGGCTTGCCGTCGAGCTTGGCAAGCTCTACCCGCATCACGCGATTGTCGTGATCAACCGGGGCGTCAATGGCGAAGTCATCCCTGACATGGTTGCGCGGTTCCGCACGGCGGTGCTGCCGCAGCATCCGCAGCTTGTCCTCTGGCAGCTCGGTACCAATTCGGTCCTGCGCGACCGGCCGCTCAAGCCTCACTCCGAGGAACTGCACGATGGCATCTCCGAACTGAAGCGAAGCGGAGCCGACGTGGTGCTGATCGATCCGCAATATGCGCCAAAAGTTCTCGCCAAGCCGGAAGTGACCGCCATGCTGGGAGAAATTGCGGCTGCGGCAAAAGACGAGAACGTCGGCCTGTTCCGCAGGTTTGCCGTGATGCGTCAATGGTACGTTGATCAGCACCGCTCCTTCAGCGCCTTCGTCTCACCGGACGGGCTGCACATGAACGACTGGGGATACGCCTGCTGGGCCAGGCTCCTTGCTGGCGCGATCGCCGAGGCCGCCAAGGCGCCGGTTGCCTCCGCGGCCGGAGCTGCGGCCCCCTGATCGGCTGCGTCCTTAGAGCCCGAACAACAAGTCGCCGCGCGGGCCGCAACACATCGTGGCGGTGCGGCGCGCGCCGGGAGCCCTTGGCCTCACACTGCATCCAGCGCGCCGATGACGTCTTCGACGATGTCGTCCGAATGTTCGAGGCCGACCGAGACGCGTACCAGGCCATCGCTGATGCCGAGCTCCGCGCGCTGCGACGGCGTAAGGCGCTGGTGGGTTGTCGTGGCCGGATGGGTGATGAGGCTCTTGGCGTCGCCGAGATTGTTGCTGATGCGCACGAGCTTGAGCGCGTCCTGAAAGCGAAATGCGGCCTTCTTGCCGCCCTTGATGTCGAAGGCCACGAGCGTAGAGCCGCCGCGCATCTGCTTCTGCGCGATCGCGGCCTGCGGGTGATCGGGCCGGCCGGGATAAATGAGCCGCGCGATCTTGGGGTGCTCGGCGAGCGCGACGGCGAGCGTCGCCGCGCTGTCGGTCTGCCGCCGCACGCGAACGGCGAGCGTTTCCAACCCCTTGAGCAGGACCCAGGCGTTGAACGGCGACATCGACGGTCCGGTCTGGCGAAGCAGCACGTGAATTTTTTCCATGATGAATTTCTGCGACCCAAGCACGACGCCGCCGAGGCAGCGGCCCTGGCCGTCGATGTGTTTCGTCGCCGAATAGACGACGCAATCCGCGCCGAGCGCCAGCGGGCTTTGGTAGAGCGGGGTGGCGAACACGTTATCGACCACGAGCGTTGCGCCCGCCGCATGAGCGATCTTCGCCACCTCGGCGATATCGATGATGTCGAGGGCCGGGTTGGTCGGGCTTTCCAGGAAAAACGTCTTGGTGTTGGGCCGTATGGCGTTGCGCCAGGCATCCAGATTGCAGCCGTCCACCAGGGTCGAGTCGACGCCGAAGCGCGGCAAATAATCTTCGATGATGTAACGGCAGGAGCCGAACATGGCCTTGGAGCCAACCACGTGGTCGCCGGTCTTGAGTTGGCCGACGAGCGAGAGGGTGACGGCCGCCATGCCGGTCGCGGTGGCGCGCGCAGCCTCGGCGCCTTCGAACGCGGCCATGCGCCGCTCGAACATATCGACCGTGGGATTGGCAAAACGGGAATACTGGTAGCCCGGGTCCTCACCTTTGAAACGGGCCTCGGCCTGGGCGGAGTTGTCGTAAACGTAACCTTGGGTGAGAAAAAGCGCCTCGGACGTTTCGCCGAACGGCGAGCGCAGGGTTCCTGCCTGAACCAGTTGGGTTTCCGGGCGGTAGCTTTTTGCTGCAGACGCGGACATGCGGCCCTCCTTGGCCAAAACAAAACCCGGCCGGGAGGAAAAATCCTCGGGCCGGGCTCATTCGTCCCCGGCCTTTTAGCAATTTGTTTTACGTGGCTGCAAGCCGGCCGGCTCAAATGACCACGGGATAAGCGGCGTTATACGCCGGGCGCGTCTTGGCGTCAAATCGAAGCCACGCTAGATCGCATGGCGTGGACCTATCGCATTCCGCTTCGGGCAATGGAATCCTGCCGGACCGCATGATTGCGGCGTTGGCGGAAGACGGTGCCATAGCTGCCGCACGTCCCTTCGCGTCGGATCAGATACAGCCGGCCAGTCTTGATCTGCGGCTCGGCGCGGTCGCCTATCGGGTGCGTGCAAGCTTCCTGCCCGGGCCCGGTATTACTGTCGCTCAACGCATTGCCGAACTGAAATTGCACGAGTTCGCGCTGGGCGGCGGTGCCGTGCTGGAAACCGGCTGCGTATACATCGTGCCGCTTATCGAGAAACTGGCGCTGCCTGCGGACATCTCGGCCGCCACCAACCCGAAAAGCTCGACCGGCCGTCTCGACGTTTTCACCCGCGTGATCGCCGATGAGACGCGTGGCTTCGACCGTGTGGCCGCCGGTTATCATGGCCCGCTTTACGCCGAGATCAGCCCGAAGACCTTTCCGGTCCTGGTGCGCGAAGGCACGCGGCTGTCGCAAATGCGCCTTCGCCACGGCGATGCCGCGCTCGGCGCCGACGCCTTGCGCACGCTGCATGCGCGCGAACGGTTGGTTGATCGCGCCGAGGCGGTGATGGGCGACGGTGTTGCGGTGAGCATCGATTTGGCCAGTTCTGTTGCGCAACCGGGAGACCGGCTTTGCCCTCGTATCATCGGATATCGGGCCAAGCGCCACACCGCCGTTATCGATGTGGAGCGTCGCGGCATCTACGATGTCGACGATTTCTGGGAGCCTATCGCCGCGCGCAGGGACAACAGCCTCATCCTCGATCCCGACGAGTTTTATATTCTTGCCTCGACAGAAGCGGTGCAGGTGCCGCCCGATTACGCCGCCGAGATGGTCCCGTTCGATCCCTTGGTCGGCGAATTTCGCGTGCACTACGCCGGCTTCTTCGATCCGGGCTTTGGCTATGCGGGCGCCGGAGGGCTCGGCGCCCGCGCCGTGCTGGAAGTGCGTTCGCGCGAAGTGCCCTTCATCCTCGATCACGGCCAGGTCGTCGGTCGCCTGGTGTTTGAAAAGATGCTGGCTCGTCCCGACAAGCTTTATGGGGTGGGAATCGGCTCGAACTACCAGGCGCAGGGACTCAAACTGTCGAAACACTTCCGCTTATGAGGCGGAGAGTTATCAGGATCTCGCTGCCGACGCTGCCGAGCGTGCCGTGATCAGGCGCTTGCGCGCGAGTTGAACGGAGCGGCAGCCGGCGAGAGCCACGGTGAATGCCGCGATCCACACCATGCGTGCGCCGTAGCGGTCGTGCGGGTTCGACAGGATGCCGCAGACGGCGGCGTTGGCGACGATTGCGAGCGCGACGGTGGCAGCGAGGCGGCCGAGGTCGGCGTAAGCCCTGCTGCGCAGGCCGAATATTATTATCAGCGGCAGAAGCGCCATGGACGCCCAGGCCACGGGCACATCAATAGCGTTGAATACGGCAAAATCGATCCCGTCCCGCTGCTGGCGCGCCGCGTGCATGGCCGGCAGATCTTCGGGCGCATAGCGCTGGATCGTCCAATAGGTGTTCCAGATGCGATTGATGATCCCGTAGCCGCTGCGAACTTCGACCAACTGCCTTTCGGTCGCAACAACGGCGGATTTGATTTGCATCAGCGGGTAGTCGCGCAGGCTGCCGAGCACGATAGTGCGCATCTCGTCGTCAAGGCCGACGAAGCCGCCGAGGCGCTTGAACACGCTGTCGCCCCAAAAGAACTGATCCGCGTCTTTCGGCAAAACGTTGCGGTAAGCACACAATCGCAGCCGCGGGTCCGGACAATGATCGTTCAGATAGCGCTTGACGATGCCGGTCTGCAGCATGTGACCGAACGACAGGCCGTATCCGCCCGGCGTCCAGGCGATGCGCTTTGCCACGATGTAATTCGCGGTGAGCAACATGACGGCGCCAAGCGCCAGCGCGGCGGCGCCTTGGATTACGCCTTGACGCGGCACCAGGGCGGCGCTGCGCCATGAGAGCAGCAGCGCCGCAACCCCGATCAGCAGAAGCACGGCATAGGTCGCGCTGTGCGTGGACACCGCATAGGCGAGGAACACCACGAGCGCCACTCGCTCGAAGCGGCCAATCCGGTCGCCATGCCATGTCAGCGCGTAGAATGCGATCACGCCCAGACCGGCGAATATGTCGGTCAACAGCATGCTCGCCAGCCATGGCAACGCCGTCGTTGCGCTCAGTGCCGCCACGATTGCCGGCAAACCGAGGGGATAACGGTCGATCCGGAAGATCCTCAGCATGAGGTCGATGATCCAGACCGTCAGGGCGGCCTGCAAAATCGCGATCAGCCAGAAATCGAGCGGCGATCCGGCTGCGAGCAGAAGGCCATATGTGGTCGAACGGCTCGGCTGATTGCCCGCCAGCCCTAAAGTGCCCTCGAACCAGCGCGCCAGGTAGCCGCCGGTGTCGTATTCCAAGAGGGGGAAGCGATTCCACGCAGCCGGCAGCAGCAGGATGATCGTAGCGGCAATCGGGGAAGCGATCCGCGTGGCGAGGCGCGAGGCAGGCGGCATGAACGCACCATAACGAGGCTCGAGATGAGTCATGAAGCTGCCGTGTGAGACAATTCAGCGCGCATGCGAATCGATGGAGGGACCGCAAAACCCGGTCTGGATGTCCGGTGCAGGCTGTTGCTGCAGATTGTTGTGGAATTTTGTCCGAAAACGGAGTTGTTCTATAGGGCCTTTCGGGAGCGACGCGAGAACCGGAAAGCGCATCGCGTCATGCGGGCACTGATCGTGAGCATTGCCGTGCTTTTGATTGCCGCGGCGGACGGCCTCGGGCCGGTTGCGGCGCAGTCAGGCTATGATCGGCCCGGCGGCGATTACGCCCGCGCCGTTGTCCGCAACGGCGATCCGGCGGTATGCGCAACCCGGTGCGAGCGCGACCGAAACTGCCGGTCCTGGAGCTTTTCGTACCCGACGGCGTCCGGCATTCCGGCGATGTGTCACCTCAAGCGCAACATACCGGCGCCGGCGCCATCGAGCTGCTGCGTCTCCGGCGTGCGTGGCGCCGGCGTCATCGAACCGCGGCTGGGCGAGTTCGAATATTCGATCGATCGGGCCGGCGGCGATTACCATAGTTTCGAGACCAAGCCCGATCCTCGCGGCGCGGCCTGCGCCGCCGCTTGCCAGGCCGATACGCGTTGCCGGGCCTGGACCTACCGTCGCCCCGGCTACGGCACGGCCGCCGCGCACTGCTATCTCAAGAATGTCATCAAGCCGCCGCGCCACCGACCCTGCTGCATCTCGGGCGTCGTGCGGTAGCGCGACCCGTATCCTGGAGCGCAATCGACATATTGAATTGATTGACGCTCTGGCATTTTAGTGGAGCATGATCTTCTCGGAAAACCGGTTCCCACTTCTCCGGATCATGCTTCAGCGGACCGACGCGAAGAATCTGGACCAGCGCAGCCCGGACGGCCAGTTCCAGACCGGCCGGCTGGCCGTAGCGAGATCCCACGATCCGAGCAGGACATTGACGCGGCCGACCAGATCGGCAACCGGCAGCAAGCCCACGCCACCCATGCCGACCGGAACGCGGCTGTCGTCGGAATTGTCGCGATTGTCGCCCATGACGAACAGGTGCCCCGACGGCACGGTAATCTCGGGCATGTTGTTCATCGGCCCATCGGTGCTTTCCTGAAAAATCAGGTGCTTGCGACCGCCGGGCAGCGCCTCGGTGAACTGCGGCACCTGGCGACGGGCACCGGTGGCGTTCTCGTCTTCGCCTGTGCCGTCGAACGTCAGGCCGACCGGCGCGCCATTGATCCATACCCTGCCGTGGATGACGGCAATGCGATCGCCCGGCAGGCCGATCACCCGCTTCACCCAGATTTGCGAAAGATCGGCCGGCGCGCGGAACACCACGACATCGCCACGACGCGGCAGCGCACCGAGCACTCGCGCCCGCGCCGGGATGTTGATGAACAGCGGCAGCGAGGCGGTGCTGTACCCGTACGGATATTTTGTCGCCAGTAATTCGTCGCCAATCTGCAGGGTCGGCTCCATCGAACCGGAAGGCACGTAGTACGGCTCCGCGAGGGCGCTCTTTCCGGCACTGATGATGAGCAATATCAGGGCCAGATCGACGATGGATCGCAGAAAGCCGTGCAGACGCGAGGCGCGCACCGGCGGCGTGATCGGTTGAGGCTTGTTCATCGGCCGCCCGTCCCGCCCACCGTGATGCGGTCGATGCGCAGCGTTGGCTGGCCGACGCCGACCGGCACGCCCTGGCCGTTCTTGCCGCAGGTGCCGATGCCGCTGTCGAGCTTGAGGTCGTTGCCGATCATCGACACCCGGTGCAGGTCGGTCGGGCCGTTGCCGATCAGCATCGCGCCCTTGATCGGCGCGCCGACCTTGCCGTTCTCGATGCGATACGCCTCGGTGCACTGGAACACATATTTGCCCGAGGTGATGTCGACCTGGCCGCCGCCGAAATGCACGGCGTAGATGCCGTTGTGCACCGAGGCGAGGATCTCGGCCGGATCGCGCGAGCCGGCCAGCATGTAGGTGTTGGTCATCCGCGGCATCGGCACGTGGGCGAAGCTCTCGCGACGGCCATTGCCGGTCGGCTTCATGCCCATGAGGCGCGCGTTCTGACGGTCCTGCATGTAGCCGACGAGGACGCCGTCCTCGATCAGCACGGTACGGTTGGTCGGGGTTCCTTCGTCGTCGATGGACAGCGATCCGCGACGCAGCGACATGGTGCCGTCATCGACGACGGTGACGCCTTTGGCCGCGACCTGCTGCCCCATCAGCCCGGCAAAGGCCGACGTTCCCTTGCGGTTGAAGTCGCCTTCGAGCCCATGTCCGACCGCTTCGTGCAGCATCACGCCCGGCCAGCCGGGACCAAGCACCACGTCCATCTCGCCGGCCGGCGCCGGCACCGACTGCAAGTTGACCAGCGCCTGGCGCACGGCGTTATCCACGGCGCCCTGCCACTTGTCGCTGGTGATGAAGCCCTCGTAGCCCTCGCGGCCGCCGTAACCGTCGCCGCCGGCCTCTTGGCGGTCGCCGTCGCCGACTATCACCGAGACATTGACGCGCACGAGCGGCCTTATGTCGCGAAAGGTCTCGCCGTCGGCGCGCAAAATCTCGACGGCCTGCCACGTGGCCGCCAGGCTTGCCGTAACCTGGCGCACGCGCGGGTCCTTTGCCCGCGCATAGGCGTCGATCGTTTCGAGCAGGCGCGTTTTGGCTTCGAAGCTCGGGCTTTCGAGCGGACTTTCCTCGCTATAGAGCTTGACATTGGTGCGCGCGGGCGGCGCGGCGTAGTGTCCCGAATAGCCGTCCTTGACCGCCCTGACAGCATCGGCGGCGCGTTCGATCGCGGTCTCCGACACATCTGACGCGTGGGCATAGCCGACCGCTTCGTCTTTCACCGCGCGCAAGCCGAAACCCTGCGCGGTGTCGTAGGTCGCCTGCTTCAGCCGGCCGTTGTCGAATGCCAGCACCTCCGCTTGGCGGTATTCGAGGTAAAGCTCGCCGTCGTCGGCGCCGTCGAGACCGCGGGAGATGATCTTGGCGAGGCGAGGCCGGTCGAGCCCGGCACGGTCGATCAGGGAAATGGGGGCGGCGTTCATACGGAACTCCGAGGCTGCAGGGCGCGAAGTGTCGGATACATAAGCCATGCCGGCGGGCTTTGCAGCAGGGCAACTTCACTTTGCAAGCGGTGGAAAAAAGAAGTCCCGTTCTCGCGATGGTTTTCTTCCCCTCATCTCGCTAGCGGAGCGAGTGGCGGGGAGGGTCCTTATTTGCCAATTGGTTCGGGACAATCGCTAATCTTTTGGAGACCGACAAGATCGCAGAAGCTAGAAAGATTGCGGCGGATACACGTTTTTGGATGATGCAGCATTAGATTTCCCCTCCAGCGCCGCGCCGTCCAACTCTGACGCCGCGAGACACGCCAGAAAAACGTTGCAGAGAACGCGCCGCGCGCATGGCGCTGCGCCATAAGACCGCTCAATCGCGCTTGGGAATGTGCGCGTTGGCGATCACGGCGCTCCATTTGGCGATGTCCGCCTTCATGCGCGCGGTCATGGTTTGCGGCGTGCTCCAGCGCATTTCCATGCCCATCTGTTTGGCCTTGTCCTGGATTTCAGGGTCGGGAATGACGTCCTTCATGGCCCGGTTGAGCGTGGCGATCACCGACTTCGGCGTCTTGGTCGGAACCGACAAGCCGTTCCAACTGACGACATCGTAGTTCTTGATGCCGCTCTCCATCACGGTCGGTACTTCGGGCAGATAGGCGGTGCGCTTGTCGCCCGTCGAGGCGAGCGCCACCAGCTTCTTGCTCGCCAACAGGCCGTGGACGGCGGCGTAGAACTCGAACTCGACATCCACGTCGCCGCGCATCACGGCGCTCGCCATGTCCGGCGAGCTGCGGAAGGTGACGATCGTCGCCTTGATGCCGGCGGTACTGAGGAACAGCTCCGCGGCAAGGTTCTGCGTGCTTCCCGGCACGATGGTGCCGATGTTGAGTTTTCCGGGATGGGCCTTGGCCGCGGCAATGACGCCTTGCAACGAGTGCAGCGGCGATCCGGCGCGCGTGACGATCAGCAGATCGAAAAACGCGGCCGTCGAAACCGAAGCGAAATCGGTCAAGATGTTGTAAGGCAGCGTGTTGAACAAGGCGACGGCAATGGCATTGTTGTTGCCGGTCATCAGCAGCGTGTAGCCGTCGGGCGCCGCGGCGGCGCCGGCTTGCGCCGCCACGATGCCGGCGGCGCCGGGCTTGTTTTCGATGACGAATTGCTGCTTCAGCCGCGTCGATAATTGCTGCCCGAGAATGCGCATGCCGACGTCGGCGACGCCGCCGGCGCCATAGGGCACGATCAAAACCACGGGGCGATCGGGATAGCTGTCCGCCGCCTTGACCGCGACCGAGATTGTCGTTGCGACAATCAGGAGCCCGGCGGCCAGGATGGCGGACAAGATCCTGCCCGGCGTTATCTGCACTGCGCGCATGGATTGCCTTCGGGGGTTGGCTGGCGACTAGTGTCCCGATTCCGAAGTTCGCATCATTATGCGGCACCCTCGTTTGCAAACTTCGGAATCGAAGGACACTAGCAACTTATTGATCCAGTGTGGCTTTGGTTCAGAACTCCGCATGACGAGGTCGCGGCAGGAATGATGCGGACTTCTCAACCGCCACACTAGTCCCGCAAGCGTACCCTGCGGCTGGGCAACGTCAAAGCCCAGCGATGCTCGCTGCCGGGCGCGGTCAACCGTCAGGGCAGGTGGTCGTAGCCCTCGCCGAAGCCCTTCAGGCTCATGGGAAAGCCGATACCTTCCTCGGGCGGCTGGAAAATGATGAAGGTTGACGTGTGCCCGTTGCGAAGTTCGTTGATCAGATTGTCGTCCATGGTGATTTCGGCGATGCAGCCGTTGGGCAGGCATTTGACAAAGCCGGCGCGACCGACGTCGTTGTTGTCGATCTTCAGGCCGAGGCCGGACGGCAGCAATATGCCCAGCGGTGCGACGACTCGCATCAGGCGGCTCTTGCCATCCGCGGTCTTGAGCACGATGACGGTCAGTCCGACGTTGGGGCGGTCCTCCGCCGTCACGCTCTGCATCAGCGCGCATTGTTCCTTCTGCGCCCCGGGAGGGGTCTCGCAGCGGATCTGCCAGTCGCCATAGACCGAGCGGACCACGCCCTGGGCCGCCGCGGGCGTGCCCGCCATCATTACCATCGGAGCGAGCAGTGCGGCGACGGCAAATGCCGATCTCAGAGGGCGCACGGCGGCGCGGCGCCCAGGGCCGCGGATCGCGCGCCGCAGGCGTGCTCCGAGGTCGCCTATCGCCATGAAATCTTTCCCCTCACCGGCCGTCCTGCCGCCTCGTCTTGCACGGCTGGCCCTCGCGAATCACTCGCGCGCCGATTGCCTCGTGCAGACCTGCGTACATCGCAAGCCAACCATGTCAAGAATGTCCAAATCACGGCATTGTGGCCGCGCCAAGGTCGCGCAAGACCGCGGTTCTGGCCGCGACCGCGCGGCGCGCCGCGATCGCGCATGACTGCATTGCGGTAGGCCTCGATTTGTGGTTTGGAGGGATCGGGATTCCCTCAAGTCCCGCCAACGCCTGCAAGCAATGCTGAGCCTTCGGCCCCGTCCCGACCGCCCGCTTGCGGCGGAAGGTGGCAAGGTACGAAACCAGGCAAGCTCATGCAGGTATGGTCACACTGTCGCGGCCTGCGCCCCGATTCGATGGCGCGCCGGTTCGCCGGCGGCGCTGGCCCAGCTCAAAACAGGGAGCAGAGAGACCGATGAAGGTGTCGTCACGCTTGATCGCCGTGGCCGCGGCAACAGGGGCGTTGCTTGCGAGCGCGAGCGCGGCGTTTGCCGCTCTTGGCCAACCGACACCGTGGCAAATGGGGATGCAAGACGCGGCTTCGCCGATCATGCAGGACATCGTTTCGTTCGACGATTTTCTGCTGTGGATCATTGCGGCGATTGCGGGCTTCGTTCTCATTCTGCTTCTGATCATCATTGTGCGTTTTAATGCGCGCG
>JASHOR010000030.1 GCA_030041005.1 Xanthobacteraceae bacterium | reverse complement strand
TTTGCGCGCGTCGTCGACGCGCTATGGCGGCCCTCGAAGGATGCGGGTCGCGGGTCAAGCCCGCGTATGACGAATGAAATTATCTCCCCGCATGCGGGGAGAGGTCGGCGGAGCATCGAAGATGCGAGCCGGGTGAGGGGGCTTTCCGGATCGTCTCAACTTCGCGGCTCTGCATAGCGTCAGCGCCCCCTCACCCGATTTGCTTCGCGCCAAGGCGCTCGCAAATCGTTCCTCTCCCCGCACGGCGGGGAGAGGTGTAGAAAGGTGTCGCGTGCCCTATCAGCGCATGATCCGCGCGCTGGTGGATACGTATGCAGAGCGGCAGGCAGGCGGAAATCGTAGGGCGAGTTTGCCGAAGGCGTAACTCGCCGTCCCGCTGCGAAGCAAATGGCGGATTACGCTACGCTAATCCGTTCTACGCGCTGCGCGCACTTGCTAGAATCAACACCATCATTGCCGATTATCGCGGTATACATGTTTCCGATGATGTTGCAGAAAACTCTTTTCGCTATTCGTCAATTTTTTCGAAAGTGACCCACCTAACTGAAGCCTTCTCGTCTCGTTGCCGGGAATTTCTCTCGACACCAGCATTTTGCCGTCGTCTCTAAATGTAATGAGACCGCAATCGAAAAGTGCATCTATGTGAGCCGCCAGCAATAGCCCGTTGTTATGATCAAGTCTCTCATCGTCACCTGAGTCTTTCCACGGTTTAATATGTGATGCACGTAGCACAGAAGCCACTTTGCAACCGGTTACCGCACAGGCATTTTCCCATCTCCTTTCTAATTGATCGCGAAATCGGCCTTGGCCTAAACGTGCATCAACTAGGCGTTTTTTTGTCGTTGAATCCTGCGTTTCGTCATTTAGAATCTTTTCGACGTCCGCTAATTCGGGGTGTGACGCAACAGTACCGCGGCTATTCCAAGCCGCTTCAAGTTCTCTAATACAGTCAGGGTCCTTTAGACGAGCAAATCCACGGCTGAAATTTTGGAGTTTGGCCCGCAGGGTTATGAACCAATCGTAGTTCGTAACTTCTATAGGGTCATTAAATTCATCGGTCCGGAATTGAATAGTCAGACCCTCCTCTTGTTCCGAGGTTCGAAAACGCTCCGGTCGCTTTTCCGACACGACATTGAATATCGTCCCCGCATCAACGATTCTGTATTCTCTGGGAACCGCGCGGCCTTCGATCACCCAGATCTTATTGCTGATGACCGTCAGTGGTCGATAATTCTTTGCGGTAAAAAATACCCCATTGGGCACGTATGGTCCCAAATCCTCAGTTTTGTGATATCCCAAAAAATGATCCATGACACGTGGGCATACCATGGCCACCACAATAGGCGTGACCGAGAGTACTTAAGGTCACAGGAATCCCAAATTCCCGCGTGACGCAAGCATAGGATTGGACTTATGAACGCACCCCTCTCCACTCGCCCCACGCCGCCCTACAAGCACACGCCCCTTTTCCCGCTCGGCAAGGATGCGACGCCCTACCGCAAGATCGCTGACGGCGTGCGCGTCGAGCGCGTCTTGGGCGAGGAGGTTTTGGTAGTGCCGCGCGAGGCGTTGCGGGCGCTGGCGGAGGCGGCGTTCACCGATATCAATCATCTCCTTCGCCCCGCGCATCTCGCGAGCCTCAAGCACATCGTCGAGGACCCCGAGGCCTCGGATAACGACAAGTTCGTCGCCTACGATTTTCTCAAGAACGCCAACATCGCCGCCGGCGGTGTGCTGCCGATGTGCCAGGACACCGGCACCGCGATCATCATGGGCAAGAAGGGGCGCCTCATCTGGACCGACGGCGCCGACGAGGCGGCGCTCGCCGAGGGCGCGCGCGATGCGTATCTGCGCCGCAATCTGCGCTATTCGCAGCTCGCGCCGCTCTCCATGTTCGAGGAAAAAAACACCCGCTCGAACATGCCGGCGCAGGTCGAGCTTTACGCCGAGGGCGCGGGTGATGCCGAGGGCGCGTATAAATTCCTGTTCATCGCCAAGGGCGGCGGCTCGGCGAACAAATCGTTCCTGTTTCAGGCGACCCCGTCGATTCTGACGCGCGACCGCCTGCTCGCATTCCTGAAAGAGAAGGTGCTCACGCTCGGCACTGCGGCCTGTCCGCCCTATCATCTTGCCATCGTCATCGGCGGCACCTCGGCCGAACTGACGATGAAGACGGTCAAGCTCGCCTCCTGCAAATATTACGACACGCTGCCCGACCATGGCTCCGAGGACGGCCATGCCTTCCGCGACCGCGAAATGGAGGCCGAGATTGCGAAGATGACGCAGTCGCTCGGCGTCGGCGCGCAGTTCGGCGGCAAGTATTTCTGCCACGACGTGCGCGTCGTCCGGCTGCCGCGCCACGGCGCCTCGTTGCCGATCGGGCTCGGCGTGTCGTGCTCGGCCGACCGGCAGGCGCTCGGCAAGATCACCCGCGACGGCGTGTTCCTGGAGGAGCTCGAGCACAATCCGGCCAAATATCTGCCGGAGGTCGACGAGAAGAAACTCGGCGGCGAGGTGCAAAGAATCGACCTCAACAAGCCGATGAAGGAGATTCTGGCGCAGCTTTCCAAATATCCGATCAAGACACGACTGTCGCTCAACGGCCCGATGATCGTGGCGCGCGATCTCGCGCACGCCAAACTGCGCGAGCGATTGGAGCGCGGCGAGGGGTTGCCCGATTATTTCAAGAACCATCCGGTCTATTACGCGGGCCCCGCGAAGACGCCGGAAGGCTACGCCTCCGGCTCATTCGGTCCCACCACGGCCGGCCGCATGGATTCCTTCGTCGCCGATTTCCAGGCTGCCGGCGGTTCCATGGTGATGCTGGCCAAGGGCAACCGTTCGCCGGCGGTGCGCGAGGCCTGTAAGAAATATGGAGGCTTCTATCTCGCCTCGATCGGCGGCGCCGCGGCGAACCTCGCCGAGCATTGCATCAAGAAGGTCGAGACGATCGAATATCCCGAGCTCGGCATGGAAGCGATCTGGCGCATCGAGGTGGTCGATTTCCCCGCTTTCATCGTCATCGACGACAAAGGCAACGATTTTTTCAAGGCACTTAATCTCGGTTGAGGGGGACGTTTCCTCTCGTCCTTCCTCAATGCAACAGCGGACAACACGGATCAGTCCGCCTTCCGTCTCTGCTGACCATGGCTATGGCTGTGGCTTTGGTCGCGGTGACTGTGCGACTCGCCGCGGCCGTGGCTGTGCGCGCCATCGGCCGGCAGATAGACCACATGGCCGTGGCGCACGCCGCGCTCGGCGATGATGTGATCGGCGAATGTCTGAACCTCGGCGCCGCGGCCCTTGAGCACGGTGACTTCAAGGCAGCTCTCGTGGTCGAGATGCACATGCAGGGTCGTGTGCGCGAGGTCGTGGCGCTCGTGAAAGTCGCGCGTCAGCCGCTTGGGCAATTCGCGCGACTCGTGATCGTAGATGTAGACGAGCGCGGCGACGCAGGGTCGGGAACCCGCGATCTCTGTGGCCGCCTGCTGCAGGCCCGAGCGGGAGAGATCGCGGATCGCCTCCGAGCGATTGGCATAGCCACGCGACGCCATGAAGCGGTCAAGCTCCTCGGCGAGCTTGTCATCGATGGTGATGGTCACGCGCTGCATCGCTGTCTCCTTGGCTGGCAACGCGATCCTATCACACCGGGCCCTCAGCACGGTCGACGATCTTGGCCAACCTTGTTTTTCGTGGTTATGGATTCCGGGACCGCCGCAGCGCGGCGCCCCGGAATGACGTTCGAGGAACAACAATGAACACTGCAACTGCCGCCGCAGCGCGAGTCAAAGGGCCAATCGTCTGGCTCGACATGGATCAGCAGGAGCTCGACGACGCCTACGATCAGATCGTCTATGCGCCGAACCGCGACCAGCTCGGCAAGCGCCGCCTCGCCAACAGCGCTGCAGCGCTATCGCGTATCGGCAATCCCGAACGCTTCGCCTACGGTCCGACGCCGATCGAGGGACTGGACATCTATCGCACTAAAAAGTCGTCGAACGCCCCGGTCGGAATATTCGTTCATGGCGGCGCTTGGCGTAACGGCGCGGCCGGCGAGTTCACCTACCTGGCCGAGCCTTTCGTCCGTCTCGGCGCGCATATAGTGGTGCTCGATTTCATCAACGTCATCAATGCGGATGGCAGCCTGTTTCCGATGGTCGAACAGGTGCGTCGCGCCGTTGGCTGGGTTTACCGCAACGCTGAAAAATTCGGCGGAGACCGCAGCCGGCTGCATCTGATCTCCCATTCGTCCGGCTCCCACCTGGCCGGCTGCACGGTGACGCACGATTGGACCAGGGACGGATTGCCGTCCGACATCCTCAAGGGTGCGACGCTTTCCAGCGGCATGTACGATCTCAAGCCGGTGCGGCTTTCGAAACGTTCCAAGTACGTGAAGTTCACCGACGAAATGGAGGAAGAACTGAGCGCCATGCGGCATCTCGATCGGCTGCATACTCCGCTCATTCTCAGCTACGGGACTTACGAAACGCCTGAATTCCAGCGGCAGACCAGGGATTTTGCTGCGGCAGTCAAGTCCGCAGGCAAGCCCGCCGAACTCCTGGTTGGCGAGGGCTACAACCATTTTGAGATGCTGGAAACGCTCGCCAATCCGTTCGGCTTGCTTGGGCGTGCCGCGATGCAGCAAATGGGGCTGGCGATCCCCTAATGGAGCGGATTTGACATTCAAATCCAAAGCTCCACTGGCACTTATAGTTGCTGGCGCGTGCGCGTGCCAAAACGGGACCCTCTAGACCGAGGAAAGCCCCGAGACGAAAACACGGAAGGCGGTACCCAACCCGCGCATAAGAGTCTGATCTACCGTCGTCTCCGCCTCGCCTCCGGCTCTGTGCAGCTTCCGTTCATATCCAAAACCGCTCACAAAACTGAGCGGCGTGGCTCTCTATGCTCTTAACTCTTGACTGGGAACATAAGAGACTAGGCGGCGCTCCTGCGTCCGTCGGCTTTGACCGTACTGCACACGGTGGTGCGAATGAGTTCGCCGCCGCAGCGCCCGCAGGCATAGACCGTGTCTTCGAGTTCGGAGCCGATCGAGCGGCGGCTATGATAGGCCATCCGCCCGGCGCAAACGGGGCACGGTATCATCAGCGATGGCAGGCTCGATAGAGGTGCGGTCGCTCGGTGTCGCATCGGCCGGTCAGGTCGCCAAAGTTGAAGATTTTGTGACTTTTCCCGGCTGGAACCGCGGAGTCAAGAAATTTTGTGCATTGCACACATCCGCGCTGTCATGCCGCATCAGAATTACGCTGCCAAAACAGGGTCCTGGCCGCGGGGCAAGGACTGCCTCGACTGCGACTAAGCGACTGGTTTTTCAAATGAATTCGCTCGTTCTGAGGCAGGGAATACCGAGCTTGGACAGGCTCGCATGCGTGGCCGTCAACGATCCTTCCAGGTCGATCGCGCGGCAGGCATCCTCGACGACGAAGGCGTCGAAGCCCTGCCGCCGTGCATCTTCGGCTGAATAGCGGACGCAGAAATCCAGAGCCAGCCCGGCAAAGAACAGCCGCGTCAAGCCGCGCTCTCGCAAGTATCCGGTCAGGCCGGTTGGTGTCCTGCGGTCATTCTCGTAGAACGCGGAGTAGGAATCGATATCGCGACGAAAGCCCTTGCGCACGATCAGGGCGGCATGCGGGGCGCGCAACGCCTGATGGAATTGCGCACCTGAACTGCCCTGGACGCAATGGTCGGGCCAAAGCACTTGGGGTCCGTAGGGTGCCGCGATCGTCTCGAAAAGTCTCCTGCCGGGATGCGTGGAGGCGAATGAAGAGTGGCCTTGCGGGTGCCAATCCTGGGTCAGCACCACGTTGTGAAAGCGCGCGGCGAGCGAGTTGACGATCGGGATCACTTCGTCTGCCCGCGGCACCGCCAGCGCCCCGCCGGGACAGAAGTCATTTTGCACATCCACGACGATCAAGGCGTCATTGTCGCTGAACGTCGCACGTTCACTCATGGCTGGGCCGTGGACCGTGTTCCCCCCGACTGCAGACGCCGGTCGACATCGGCGGCAAGCTTCACCAGTTCGGGCGCGATCTCGACCGGATATGTCGCGTCCAGCTCGAGCTGCCGCAAGGGCTCGGGCAATCGCTCCAGCTCACGTTTGACGCGGAGTTTTATCGTGGCGAGCGTCTCCGGCGGATGCAGACGCTGGCCGCCTTGCATGACCGGCTGGATCAGCGGTTCGCCAGGCTGGTCATGGCCGGCAAGGCTCAGAACGTCTCCGGCCATTCGCCCGTCCGCGCCGTATCGCCGCCACACCTGCTTGCGGCCCGGCCAGGTCGCTTTTTTCTCCGAGCGCTTGCGCCGCGGCAGTCCGGCATATTCCTGGAGCTTGTAAACGCAATCGGCCGCGGGCACGTCGCCCGAGGTGGTCAGCGCGGTGCCGATGCCGAAACCGTCGATTGGGGCGTTATCGCGTGCGAATCCGGCAAGCGAAGCTTCGTCGAGACCGCCGCTCGCGAAAATCGCCACGCCTGACAATCCGCCCTGGTCGAAAATCATGCGCACGCTCTTCGCCAGCGCGGCAAGATCGCCGCTGTCGAGCCGAACGCTGCGAATCGTGATGCCGGCTGTTTGCAAGCGCGGCGCGAGCGTCACGACCTTTCGGGCCGCGGCCTCGGTATCGTAGGTGTCCAGCAGAATCGTCAGATTGTCCGGCCGCGACCGGGCAAAGGCTTCGAAAGCCGCCGCCTCGTCGTCGAAGGCTTCGATAAACGAGTGCGCCATCGTGCCGTAGAGCGGAATGCCGAATTTCTCTCCGGCGAGCACGGTGGCGGTTCCGGCGAAGCCGGCCAAAAAACTCGCGCGCGCCGCCATCAGGCCGGCTTCGGCGCCGTGCGCGCGCCGCAGTCCGAAATCGACGAGAAGCTTATTCGGCGCGGCCAGCACGCAACGGGCCGCCTTTGCCGCGATCAGCGATTGGAAGTGAAGAATGTTGATAAGACGCGTTTCAACGAATTGCGCCTGCGGCAACGGCGCTGTCACGCGCAGAATGGGCTCGTTGGCGAAGAATGCCGTGCCCTCCGGCATGGCATGCACGTCTCCGTCGAAGCGAAATTCGGCGAGGTAGTCGAGCATGTTCTGTTTGAATCGGCCGGTAGTCCTGAGCCAGTCGATGTCGCTCGGCGAAAAGCGCAGGTTTTCCAGAAAATCCAGCGCCTGTTCCAGTCCGGCCGCGAGCAAAAATCGGCGCTGCGGAGGGAGAGTGCGCGCAAACAACTCGAATACCGCCGTGCGCGTGTCGCCATGGTCCAGATAAGCCTGGATCATGTTGAGCTGATAAAGATCCGTGAGCAGCGGGTTGTTGGCGGGGTCCATCGGTGGCGATCAGGTTCTACGGCGCAGTATCGGGCACGCGGCGCTCACGTTGGCTTATGGCGGGAGATCGACGGATTACGGCACATGCCGCGAGCCTCGGGCCTCCGATACCGCCGTGGATCACGCGCCCTGGTTCGGATCGTGATAAAGCTCCCCGACGATGCCGGTTGAGCCCGGTTTGGCCGCTTGCAGATAGTAGCGCCCGTCTCGGTCACGGCCGAGGCGTCCTGCTTGGCGTAGATCGTCGAGCGCACACGCAATCTCGCGTCCGTCATCGCTGCCGAGCGATTCGACGATATCGGCAAAAAACATCGGCGACGCGGTAAGCGCCTGCTCGACGCTCTGATAGCGCGCAAGTCCCGTGAACACTTTTGCGGCGCAGCGCGTCAGCGGAAGCTGTCCCTCGCGGCCGAACGGCTTGGTGCAGTCGAAACCCGATTTGGCGCCGGTCCGCCTGCCGTTGAGCGAGGGGTCCATGGTCATGCCCAGAATGCCCTGCAGCACGACGAGGTCCTGGTCGGCCTGAAAGCGCGTCCCCAAGGCCCAATCCACCTGTCGGTCGTTGTGGATGTCGATGTCCTCGTCGAATATGTAGATGTGCTTCAAACGCAGGATGCCGCCGAACAGCGCGGCGATCGCCTGCTTCGCTTCACCGTAGGCACGCTGCCTGATGGAAACACGCAGCGTATTGCAGCCGCCGGACACCTCGCGCAGATAGACCGCGACCGGTTCGCGCACCACGCCTTTCAGGATGCGCATGGCCTCGGCTTCGGTCCGCATGGCGGAAATCGTGGCGCTGTCGGTCTGGTCGAGCACGAATGCCGAGCCATGCAACAGGGTGTGGTGCAGCACGTCGGAACGCATGGTGATCGCCGTGCAGTGGAATACCGGGTCCATATGAATGGCGCCGTAATAGCCCATGTATTCGCCGTACGGACCTTCCGGCTCGACGTAGCCGCGTTCGTCCAAATAACCTTCAAGCGTCATCTCGGCGTCGGCCGGGACCAAAATGTCGTTGGTGAGGCTTTTCACAACCGGCGCCGGCTCGCCGCGAAAATTGGCGATGAGCCCCAGCTCGTCCCCTGGCTGCCGCGTGGTGGCAGCAAAGAAATCGAGCGGATGGGCGCCGACCGTGAATGTGATCGGCAATTTTTCGCCCCTGGCGACGCTGGCGGTGTAGATGCGTTTGAGATCCGAGGGTGCGGTGACGTTGGTGCCGGTTTCGTAGCGGTTGCGCAGGCTCAAGCGGCGACAGCCGACGTTGCGCCGGCCGGTCGCGGAATCGACGGTGTAGTCGATGGCGGCGCTGAGATAGCAGGAGCCGTCATAGGCATGCTGCGGGTGAAACGGCAGCTTGCTCAGATCGACCTCCTTGCCGGTGATCTTGATCTGATGCACCGGCGCGTCGGCCGATGGCACCGTGACGAGCGGTTGCGGGTCGGCGAGACGGCGGAAGTATTCGTCGTAAAGCTTGTCTTCGCTGACGCCGAAGGCCGCAGCAATGCGCTTGCGGTTGCCTGCGGTCTTGGCCACGAGCTCCACCTGTTCGGGGCCCGCTTTCTTGAACAGCACGGCCTTGCTTGTCCCTTCGATGATGCTGCTCACGCCGGTCAGCGGCACCGGCCGTTCATGGATCTCGACCTCGCCAAGATCGAGGAGTTGATCGACGAAATGGCGCAGGCGGTATTTGTCGAAATCGATTACGGCGGTTGCGCTGCTCATGATCCGGTCTCCGCAATGGGTCGCGGTGAAGGGGAAATGACACCACCCTCCGGCGCAAAGTCAATGAGCAGCGCAGGTCGGCGACGACGCCTCGATCGCGAGGATGGGAGAGGCTACTTGCCCCAGCCGAAGTGGTAATTCACGCCGGCACGGAAGACGTTGTCGCGAAGCGATACGTTCTCGTTCGGCGCCCCGCCGCAGTCGACGCCGCAATTGAACGAGCCGAGATCGACGTGCAGATATTCGGCCTTTGCGCTCCAGTTGCCGGGAAGCGCGATCTCCACGCCGCCGCCGACAGTCCAGCCGGCGTTTGTGGCGCTGCCGCCGGGAAGGCCCGGCGTTGCAGCGCGGATGTCGCCGGTGGCGAGACCGCCGGTGATGTAGGGCAGAAACCGGTCGAACGCGTAGCCGACACGGCCCCGGACGGTTGACAGCCAACTGTCGCTGGTCGAGCAAACGCCTCCGGGACAGGTTCCGGTCAAATGGCTCCAGTCCATATCGCCTTCGACACCGAGAACTGTTTGCCCCAGTTGCCAGTTGTAGCCGGCCGTCCCCCCGAGCTCGCCGCCCGACAGGTCGAAATGGCCAATGCCCTGCCAGTGCGAATCGCCCCAACCCCCGCCGCCGTTCAGTCCAAGGTAGAAGCCGGTCCAGTTGTAGGCTTGGCTGACCTCGGAGGGCGGCGCTTTGTAGAGCGGGGCAAGGGAAAGGTCGGCCGCATGCGCGCATGGTGCGGCGCCAAGAGCGCCGACGGCCAATAATGCAGCCAAAAGGGGTCGCTTCACGGTTCCCGGCCTCACAACGCCCGCTGTTCAGGCAACTCCAGTGCCTTCAGGCGCCTTACGACACAGCCTTACGACACTGCACGTCAATCTATTACTCTCGGCTTACCGTTATGGTTAAAGCCGCGAGCCCGCTGCCTCTCTCCCGGGACTTTATCGGGGAGAAAGGCGAAATTGCGCCAAACCGAAGGAGTCGCCTGTTACTTCTTCGCAATGAAAGAAGGACGAGTTCAATCAAAATATACAACTAAAGGGCGAATTTCGGCAAGACGGTGCGGGCTGACCTTGCCTCTTCGTCTTTCTTCCTCACGCAGCGGCCGATACCGTCGTCATCTCGCAGCGCCTCGGCGGTCCGAAAGCCGTCTTGCTGGCGGTGAGATCTCTCGATCGGCAAGTCAGCGGCGAGCGCAATGGCGCGGCGCATTCACAGCGCAAATCCGTGCGGGCCGACCCCCGATGGTCGCGGCTCGCTCGCGATGTTCTCTTTCCCTTGCGTGGCCGACCGACGTTCGGCGTTTCCGGTCTGGTATCGTATTTGTCCGCGCACCGCTATGCTGCTACCGGGGATTTGCGGCGAAGCAACAGGAGGTGATGCGCATGCGTCTCGATCAATTCGAAGGCAAGCCCGATAGCCGAGTGGGCTGGGGTAGCGACATCGCCGCGCAAATGTTGCGGCGCTTCGGCATTCGCTACATCAGCCTCAACCCCGGCGCGAGCTATCGCGGCTTCCACGACAGCATCGTCAATCATCTCGGCAATAAGGATCCAGGCATCATCCTGTGCCTGCACGAGGATCATTCGGTCTCGATTGCTCACGGCTACGCCAAAGCGACCGGCGAGCCGATGGCTTGCGTGCTCCACTCCAACGTCGGCCTCCTGCACGGCATGATGAGCCTGTTCAACGCGTGGTGCGACCGGGCGCCGATGTTCGTGCTCGGCGCCACTGGTCCGGTTGCCGCAGAGAAGCGCCGGCCGTGGATCGACTGGATCCATACGTCGCGTGATCAGGGTTCCTTTATCCGCTCGATTATCAAATGGGACGACCAGCCGACTTCGGCCGAGGCGTTGGTGGAATCGATGACGCGCGCAAACCTGCTGACGCGCACGGCGCCTACCGCTCCGGTCTATATCTGTCTGGACGCCGGTTTTCAGGAGCAAAAGCTCGACAAAGAGCCTGAATGGCCCGACATCGGGCGTTTTCGGCCGGCCGCGCCGTCGCGACCCTCGGCGCAATCGGTCGAGCAGGCCGTGGCGCTTTTGCAGGACGCCGAGCGGCCTGTCGTCATGTTCGGGCGCGGCTCGCGCCGGCAGGAATACTGGGCGCCGCGCATCAAGCTTGTCGAAAGGCTGGGCGCGTGCGCGCTCACCGACCTCAAGCAGGGCGCCGCCTTTCCCACCGACCATCCGGCGCACTACTGCCCGCCGTTTAACGTGCTCGGCAAGGATGCGCGCGAACTCCTCTGTGAGGCCGATGTCATTCTCGCGCTCGACTGGGTGGACCTCGGCGGCGCGCTGCGGCAGGCGAAGAATGTCGGCGCCGTGGACGCGAAGATCATTGCCTGCTCGCTCGATCAGAATCTGCACACCGGCGCCAACATGGAATATCAGGCGTTGCCTCCCGTTGACGTGGCGATGGCGGCAACGGCCGATGTCGTCGTTGCCGAGTTGAACGAAGCGCTTGACGGCGGTCGCAAGGATCCGTGGAAGGTCAAGGTGCCGCCCAAAAACAAATCCGCCAACGGCGCCGCAATCGACATGGAGCAGGTGGCGACGGCGCTGCGCGATCAGTTCAACGATCCGGAGAATGTAACATTCTGCACGCTGGGCCGGGGTTGGCCGTTCGACCTGTGGCCGCTGCACAATGGCATGGCGTATCTGGGTAAAGACGGCGGCGGCGGCTTGGGATCGGGTCCCGGACTGTCCGTGGGCGCCGCGCTGGCGTTGCAGGACCAAGGACGCTACGCCGTCTCAATGCTCGGCGACGGCGATTTCTGCATGGGCGCCACCGCGATCTGGAGCGCGGTCCATCATCGCATTCCGCTGCTGGTGCTCGTCAACAATAATCGCTCCTATTTCAACGACGAACTGCACCAGGACAATGTGGCGCGTGCCCGCGGTCGCGAGGTAAAGAACCGCTGGATCGGCCTGCGCATGGAAGATCCTTCGCCGAATATCGCCAAGCTCGCCGAGGCCCAGGGCGCCGTCGGTATCGGGCCGGTGACGAAGACGTCCGATGTGAAACCGGCGATCGAGCAGGGCGTCGACGTGCTCAAGAAGGGTGGCGTCTGCGTCATCGATCTGCACATCGATCCGCCGGCTGAGCGGCAAGCAAGCCACGCGCTCGGTCATCGAGCCACGGGATAGTGAACGGAGCCCTGCATTTCCCGAATTGGGTGTTGCGCGAAGCCGCGCATCGCTAATGCTGCATCCATGGAGATTTGGCTTCGGTAGCGATGACGAGTCGTGAGCATCTCGTTCCGCTGCGCGGCATTGCTGTGTTAAATTGTGGTTCGTGATTTCATCTCAGGTATCGAGCTTGTTCGCCGAAACGAGGATGAAGCAGAGAGCTTCGCCTCGCAGGTCGTCGCTCATTCCGAAATATCGGTCACGTGCCGTCCTCTTTGACATCAAGCTGAGTCCGGCGACGGAACTGCAAAGGCGTCTTGATGTGTGTCAATGGGCTGCGAGGTCGAAGGCTGTGAAAACGGCGCAATCAACAAACTGCCGTCGGGCGAGGCGCTGCGCCGGCCAGCGTGCTTTCGACGCATTTCCGCCGACTTACTGATCCTCTATACGCATCTGACAGTGGCACTGCTCGCCTCTCGGGGGACCACCGACGATGAAACTCGTCCTTCGTTATGGGCTGGCGGCGCTTCTCATCGTTACCGCCATCATCTTGGTCGTCCCGCCGTTCGCCGCCTCCTTGATCGAACAATGGTCGCGAAGCGACGTCGAGTCGCGTTCGGTGCTCGCGTTCAATTCTGCGCTCGACGACATCACGACGCTGCTGGCCGCACACGATTCCAGGAAGATTGTCGCGGTGTTCGAACGGATGTCGCTTGACGAGGAATTGCTCGCCGTCGGCTTTTGCGACCAGCAGGGAGTGCTTCGCTACGCTTCCAGGCAGATGCCCAAGGATTTCACCTGCAAGCAGGCGCGGTTGGGCAAGACGCCGACGTTTTCGACCCTTCGCCTTGGTAGGCTGCGGCTCCTGGTGTCGAGCTTTCCGCTGGCGGCGTCCGGGCAGAACGGTCATGTGATTCTGTTGCACGATCTCGCCCTGGTCGAGCAGCGCGGGGCTGAGACGCGATTATGGACGGTGATCGTTCTTGTCGGTGTGGTCTTTCTCGCTGCGGCCTTTGCCGTTTTGGCGTCGGTTCTGCTGGCCCGCCGCTGGGTGCATTCGCTGCGCCGGGCGATCAATGATGTCCGCCTCGGCGGCAGCGGTGTCATCGACGGTTCGGAGGCTCCGCCCTTTGCAAGGGAATTTCGGCATCTGCTGCGCGAACTGCAGCTCACCAGTCTTTCAGTCGACGGGCCCGATATCGACTGGTCGCCCGCTACGCTGCGCCAGTTGCTGACACAGAAGTTGCCGGGCGCTGAAGTCATCGTGGTCTCCAACCGGGAGCCGTACATCCACAATCGCGAGGCAGACCATATCGTCGTGCAGACGCCGGCAAGCGGCCTTGTCGCTGCGATCGAGCCGATCATGCGCGCCTGCGGCGGCACCTGGGTGGCGCACGGCAGTGGCAGCGCCGACCGGGAAATGGTGGATCGTTGCGATTGCATACGCGTGCCGCCGGATTCTCCCGCCTACGTCTTGCGCCGCGTGTGGGTCAGCGAGGAGGAGCAGAACGGTTTCTATTACGGGCTTGCCAACGAAGGCCTATGGCCGCTCTGTCACATGGCGTTCGTGCGCCCGATCTTCCGCGAGCGCGATTGGGAGCAATACAAGGTCGTCAATGAGCGCTATGCGCAGGCGGTCGCCAGCGAGGCCAAGCGTCCCGATCCGATCGTTCTGGTCCAGGACTACCACTTCGCGCTGTTGCCGCGCATGCTGCGCAAGAAGTTGCCGAATGCGACCATCGTCACCTTCTGGCATATCCCCTGGCCCAACCCGGAAATATTCGGCATCTGTCCGTGGAAGGAAGAAATCATCGACGGTCTTCTGGGCAGTTCCGTGATCGGCTTCCACACGCAATTCCACTGCAATAATTTTCTGGATACGATTGATCGTTTCATGCAGGCGAGGACTGATCGCGAGCAGTCCTTCGTGACCTTCGGCAGCTCCGAGAGTTACATTCGGCCCTATCCGATTTCGATTGAATGGCCGCCGGCCGGCATGAAGGATCAAAAGCCGGTGGCGGATTGCCGTGCGGCGGTTCGGCGGCGCCTCGGTCTTACGAGAGAGGTCAAGATCGGCATCGGCATAGAGCGGTTCGACTATACCAAAGGGATCATCGACCGCCTGCGCGCCGTCGATGCATTTCTTACGAGCCATCCGGAATGGCGAAACAGGTTTGTTTTTATCCAGGTTGCCGCCCCGACCCGGACCAAGCTCGCCGCCTACAGCGCGCTCCAGGCCGAAGCGACGGAACTGGCCCGCGAAATCAATGCGCGGCACGGCGATACATCGTTCCAGCCGATATTGCTGATGGTCCGGCATCACGAGTTGAACGAAATCTTCGAACTTTTCCGCGCAGCCGACTTGTGCATTGTTTCCAGTCTCCATGACGGGATGAACCTTGTTGCCAAGGAGTTCGTCGCCGCCCGCGACGATCACGAGGGGGTCTTGTTGCTGTCAACGTTCGCGGGCGCATCGAGGGAACTGACCGAGGCGTTGATCGTCAATCCCTACGATGCGCACGCCATGGTGACGGCGATCGAACAGGCGTTACTGATGCCCATGGCCGAACAGCGCGAGCGCATGCGGCTGATGCGCGAGATCGTTCGACAGCGAAACGTCTATCGGTGGGCGGGGCAAATGCTGCTTGATGCAGCCGACCTGCGAAAGCGCAAGCGGATCATTCAAATCATGTCGCATCAGGAAACGAAGCCGTCGGTCGAGCTTGTAGGGTGACCCTTTCCCGGCTGAAGAAACAGGCGCGTTCGCGCACGTCATGGTCTCGCCTGGCGGGCCGACGCATTGGCGCTTGGGCGGAGATGTTTTTCAGTCCGGTGCAACGAGGCCGCACTGGCGGTCAATTGGCGGCGCTGCCTCGTCAATTAACTATTTGTTAATTGAAACCACGAAATTGCCCTTATTCGCCAATGGCTTCGCCAAAATTTGGCCGAATCGGCGCCGGGCTATGAAGCGATCTTTCTGATCGCGACGGTGATTCGCCGAGGAAGCCGAACATGAAAGAGCCGAACCGAAGCCGCGGTTTTGCATCGCCTGCGATCAAAGAAAGATTCCACAAACGCCTGGATCCCGGCGTCGAACTGATCGCGACCGTGGCGCTTGCGGTCTCGTTGTTCGTCGCCGCCGCGGCGGTTTCAATCGGCGTAGCGCGGGCGCAGGCCAATGGCGCGATCGGCCACTATCGCCAACATTCGGCGCTTCGTCCTTCCGCGTGACGACGGCGGCGACGCGCGCCTGGGCGGACCGCTACCGCCCCCTGTGCCAGAAAGGGTCGCAGAGCCTGATGCAGGCCGACAGTCAACGCCGCGCCGGCCGTCGTATTTATCCTTTCGCGGCCATATTGCAGCCACAGGCGCATGACGAGCTAAGGTGCGCGGCAAAGCGGTGAGTTATATGCCGCGCCTGTTGGCTACCCTTTCGGTTCAATCGCGTCTTGAAAATCTCAGAAAGAGGAATCGCCATGCTGCGCCGAATTGCCTTCGTCTCGATACTTGCAATTGCATTGCCGACCCTGGCCATGGCCCAAGGCGGGCCTCCCGAACACCGGCCGGGTCATCCGGGTCCGGTAAGACCAGGTGCTGTGCGGCCGGCCGTTCGTCCGCACGGACCGCCGGGTCATATGATGGGCCCGCATGGCGCCGTTCGACCCGGTCCTGGGATGGCGCGTGGACCCATGCTTTTCCATGGCCATCCGATTCATCGAGTCCGCTTCGCGCATCCCTGGGTCTATCCGCCGGGTTGGGGATATCGCCGCTGGGCGATCGGCGCGGTGCTACCGGCCTTGTTCCTGGCGCCGGCCTATTACTATAGCGGCTGGGCGTCGGTCGGATTGACGCCGCCGCCGCCTGGCTATCAATGGGTCCAGTACGGGCCGGACCTGTTGCTGGTGAACGTGACGACCGGCCAAGTCATCGACGCTGCATACGGGGTCTTTTACTAGGAAGTTTGGATCGCCTGTCCGGTCGTTGCCCGCCGAACGGTTGATTGGCGACCTCGCGGGGATGATCCCAACGCGTTAGCACGGCGGCCTGTCGCGGATTCAATCTGCGGTCGGCCGCCGCCTGCTGCGGGGTCGCAAGTGCCTTTGGGAGGAGCACTTGGGATCGTACGTCCTGGCGATTGATCAAGGAACGACATCGACGCGGTCGATTCTGTTTCGCAGCGATATGTCGATCGCCGCGGTATCGCAGCGGGAGTTTACGCAGCACTTCCCGGCCGACGGCGAGGTCGAGCACGATCCCGAAGAGCTGTGGACGACGACCGTCGAAACGTGCCGTTCGGCAATGCGCGGCGCCGGCGCCAGCGCCGCGGATGTCGTCGCCATCGGCATTGCCAATCAGCGGGAAACAACCCTGCTTTGGGATCGCAGCAGCGGCCGCGCGCTTCATCGAGCCATCGTCTGGCAAGATCGGCGCACTGTCGGGATGTGCGCGAAGCTGCGAGCGGACGGTCACGGGCCGCTTATTGCAGCCCGCACCGGACTGCTGCTCGATCCTTATTTTTCCGGCAGCAAGATCGCCTGGCTGCTTGATCGCGTGCCGGAGGCCGCCGCCCCGGCCGCCCGCGGTCAACTCGCCTTTGGCACGGTCGACAGCTATCTGCTCTGGCGTCTTACCGGCGGCAAAGTGCATGCCACGGACGCGACGAACGCATCGCGCACGCTGTTGTTCGACATCCACAAGGGACGGTGGGATGCTGAATTGCTGGCGCTGTTCGGCGTGCCCAAGGCCATTCTTCCACAGGTGCTCGATTCATCCGCCGCATTCGGCTTCACCGATCCCGAATTGTTCGGCGCCGCCATTCCGATTTGCGGCATCGCCGGCGACCAGCAAGCTGCACTGATTGGGCAGGCATGTTTCGCGCCGGGAATGCTCAAATCCACTTACGGCACCGGATGCTTTGCCGTCCTCAACACCGGACCAACGCCTGTTGCCTCCAAGAACAAACTGCTTACGACGGTCGCCTACCAGTTCGCGGGCGAGCGCACCTACGCCCTTGAAGGTTCGATTTTCGTCGCCGGGGCAGCGGTCCAATGGCTCCGCGATTCTCTCCGCCTGGTCGACAACGCGGCAGCGACAGGTACGCTTGCCGCAGCCGCTGACCCGACGCAGGAGGTCATTCTCGTCCCCGGATTCGTCGGCCTCGGGGCGCCTTATTGGCGGCCGGATGTGCGCGGTGCCCTGTTCGGATTGACTCGCGCCACTGGTCCGGCAGAGCTGGCGCGGGCCGCGCTGGAGAGCGTCGGGCTGCAAACCTCGGATCTCCTGTCCGCCATGCGCTTGGATTGGCCGGAAGCCAAGGACGCGCTGAAGGTTCTTCGTGTCGATGGCGGGATGGCCGACTCCGACTGGACGATGCAATGCTTGGCCGATTTGACCGCATGCACCGTCGACCGGCCGCATATTCGGGAGACGACGGCGCTTGGGGCGGCCTATTTGGCCGGCTTGCAGGTCGGCTTTTTTTCCGAACCGGATCGCTTTGCGGCGCAATGGCGGGCCGAGCGTCGATTCGAGCCCCGGATGGACGGGGCGACGCGACAGAAGAAGCTGCAAGCATGGACCGCGGCGGTCGGCCGCCTGCTGAATTGAAGGTTGTCGCGGGAGCGCCGAAAAATCTCCGAAACAATTGGTTAATCGGGTCTTAACCTCGCCGCACCTATGCTATCGGATAAGTGAGCCGGCGGGCGGTCCCGCTGTCGACGATGTATAGGATGACCCGCCAGCCTTCGCCCGCTCCAGTTCGCGCCGCTAGTTCGCGTTCGCCGTTCGTACGGCTGCGCGAACTCCTCGATGGTATTGCGCCGGGTCAGCCCGCGATCAGTCTCGCGGTCGGCGAGCCGCAGCATGCGATCCCGGCTTTCGTCGCCCCGGTGATCGCGGCGCACGTCGCGGAGTTCGGCCGCTATCCGATGAATAAAGGGCTCGATGAATTCGCGCTCGCCGTCGGCAAGTGGTTGGATCGTCGCTATGCGCTTGACCGCCAGATCGATCCTGGATCCGAAGTGCTGGTGCTTAATGGGACGCGAGAGGGATTGTTTCTCGCGGCGCTGGCAGCGAAGAACTTCGTGGCGCCACGCCGCGGCCGGCCGGCAGTGCTCATTCCCAATCCATTCTACGCCGCCTACGCGGCCGGCGCCGTCGCGGCCGATTGCGAACCGGTCTTTCTGCCGGCGACGGCGTCGTCCGGCTTCCTGCCGGACCTCGATACGCTCGGCGACGATCTGCTTGCGCGCACTGTAGCCGTTTACCTCGCCTCGCCGGCCAATCCGCAGGGAGCGGTGGCGGACCGAGCCTATCTTTCGCGGCTCGTTGGCATGGCGCAGCGCTTCGGGTTCCTGATCTTCTCCGACGAATGTTATTGCGAAATCTACAGCGACCGGCCGCCGCCGGGAATGCTTGAAGCCGCAGGGCCCGGCTTTGAGAACGTCGTCGTGTTCCATTCGCTGTCGAAGCGGTCGAGCCTGCCGGGCCTGCGCGTGGGGTTCGCAGCCGGCGATCGAAAATTCCTTTCGGCCTATCTGGAATTACGCAACGTCGCCGCGCCGCAAGTGCCCACCCCAATGCAGCATGTCGCCGTCGCGGCATACGGCGACGAGACCCACGTCGAGGAGAACCGTCGGCTTTACCGTGAGAAGTTCGATTTGGCCGATCAGATCATCGGTGACCGCTATCGTTACCGCCGGCCAGCCGGTGGATTTTTTCTTTGGCTCGACGTTTCCGCTCACGGCGGAAGTGAGGCGGCGGCGCTCGCATTGTGGCGCGAGGCCGGTTTGCGCGTCGTGCCGGGGCGCTATCTCGCCCGCGAACAGCCGGACGGCAGCAATCCCGGCGAGAATTACGTGCGCGTCGCCATGGTCCAGAACAAAGAAATAACCGCCGAGGCGCTGCATCGCCTCGTTGCCGTGCTCGGCTGAGGTCCGCGATGTCGCTGATCGATCGTGGATTCGACGGCATGTGGTTTCTGTCAGGGCGGATCGGCGCGCTGCTGCGGCGACGCTTGCGCGAAGCCGGCGGTGTCGCGCTCATCAGTCTGGCGATGGTTGCGGCGCTGGCGCTGTCGACCTGGTCGGTTCAGGATCCGTCGCTCAGTCACGCCACCGATGCACCGGTGCATAATCTTCTCGGCGCTCCCGGCGCCATCGCCGCCGATTTGATGATGCAGCTCTTCGGTTTGGGTTCATTGGCGCTCCTGCTGCCAGTCGCGGTATGGGGCTATCGTCTGCTCGGCCACCGACCGCTCGATCGCGAGCGGATGCGTGTCATGCTGTGGCTCGTCGGCGCGGTCCTGGCAGCGGCATTCGCGTCGTGTTTGCCACGCACCGCGCATTGGCCGCTGCCGTCGGGTCTCGGCGGGGTTGTCGGCGACGCCATGCTGCGGTTGCCGGCGGCACTTTTCCACGCGCCGCTCGCGGTGACCCATCGCCTGATCGTGGCGATCGCGCTCGGTGTGGCTGCGCTCGTGACTTTTGCCGTTGCAGCCGGCCTCCTGTGCCGCGGCCCGGAGGGCATGAAGGACGAGGAGGACGACGACGAGAAGGAGAGCGACGCCGACGACGGCGCGTGGGTGTCGCTCGGCTTGTTGGCGCACGCCCTCCTGAGCCTGCGGGCGCGCGTGGCGCGGTTTTTCCGCCATCGCTTGCAAACACGGTCCGACGAGGGCGGCGAGGTCGCGGTTCAGCGGCACCGCGTCGAGCCGCATTTCGGCAAACCGACCGAGCAGCGTCCCGAGGCTGAAGCCGAAGATGCGACCGACGCTGAGCTTACCGTCGGCGTAACGCCAATGCGCCGACCGCGCCCGGCGCCAAAACCGCTACGCCGCTCAGCGGATGGTTACGCGCTGCCCTCGCTCAACTTGTTGGCGGCGCCGCGCGCGGGCGAGCGGACGACGTTGAGCGCCGAACTGATCCGGGAGAACGGCGCCGCGCTGGAAGGCGTGCTCGCCGATTTCGGCGTACGCGGCGAGATCATCAACGCACGGCCCGGACCGGTGGTGACGTTGTACGAACTGGAGCCGGCGCCCGGCATCAAGTCGTCGCGGGTCATCAGCCTCGCTGACGACATTGCCCGTTCTATGAGCGCGTTGTCCGCGCGCGTCGCGGTGGTGTCGGGCAGGAACGCGATCGGCATCGAGCTGCCCAATCCCAGCCGTGAAAAGGTCTATCTGCGCGAGCTGCTCGCGTCGCGCGACTACGCCGTGACCGAGGCCCGTCTGCCGCTCTGCCTCGGCAAAGCGATCGGCGGTGAGGCGGTCCTGGTCGATTTGGCGCGTATGCCGCACCTGCTCATCGCCGGCACCACAGGATCGGGAAAGTCGGTCGCCATCAACACCATGATCCTCAGCCTGGTCTACCGGCTGCACCCCGACCAGTGCCGGCTGATCATGGTCGATCCGAAAATGCTCGAGTTGTCGGTCTACGACGGAATTCCGCACCTGCTTACGCCCGTCGTCACCGATCCCAAGAAGGCGGTCGTAGCGCTCAAATGGGCGGTCCGCGAAATGGAGCAGCGTTACAAGAAGATGTCGAAGCTCGGCGTCCGCAATATCGACGGCTATAACGCGCGCGTCGCCGATGCGAACAAGAGGGGTGAGAAACTCAATCGTACAGTGCACACCGGCTACCATCGCGAGACTGGCGAGGCGATCTACGAAAATGAAGAGCTCGACCTCGAGCCTCTGCCCTATATCGTCGTTATCGTCGATGAGATGGCCGATCTGATGATGGTGGCGGGCAAGGACATCGAGGGGGCGGTGCAGCGCCTCGCGCAAATGGCGCGGGCGGCCGGCCTGCATGTGATTCTCGCCACACAGCGGCCCTCGGTCGATGTCATCACCGGCACGATCAAGGCCAATTTCCCAACCCGAATTTCCTTTCAGGTCACTTCCAAAATCGACAGCCGCACCATTCTCGGCGAGCAGGGTGCTGAACAACTGCTCGGGCAGGGCGACATGCTCTATATGGCCGGCGGCGGCCGCATCAGCCGCGTGCACGGGCCTTTCGTCTCCGACGAAGAGGTCGAGAAGGTCGTCCGTCACCTCAAATCGCAGGGCGTGCCGCAATATCTCGAAGAGGTCACAGCCGAGGATCCGCAGGATGACGGTGCGGCCGTGTTCGACGGCACGGCGATGGGGATGGCAAGCGAGGCGGAAGGGGCCGATCTCTATGCGCAGGCGGTACAGGTGGTGACCCGCGATCGCAAAGCTTCGACCAGCTACATCCAGCGGCGATTGCAGATCGGCTACAACCGGGCCGCCTCGCTCATGGAGCGCATGGAAAAAGAGGGCATCGTCGGACAGCCCAATCACGCCGGCAAGCGCGAGATCCTCGTGGAGCGGAGCGACGAAGAGGCCTATTGAGAATCGGCGCCACCGACTTTAAGGACATTGAGCCAAGGACATTGAGCCGCGAATTCGCCATAACGCGCGAATAGGAATGGGTTTGCTACGGGGCGCGCGGTCTCCCACCGACCTCCTTCGTTGACGAAGAGGCGATGGGGGACAAGCGGGAGAGGGACATGGCGGTACGGCACGCAGCAATAATCGTCTTGGCGGCCATGGTCGGGTCGCTCGCAGGGAATCCGGTCTTTGCCGAGAATGTGCCGCTGCCAGTGCCGGCTCCGCTCCCCAAGGTCGGGACATCGCCAATGGTGCCGCCCGCCTCGGTTCCCTCCGATACGACCAATTCAAACAACGCTGCGCCGGCTTCGACCGATGCCGCACCGGCGCCCTCAAGCAACGGCTTCTTTCCCTTCTCGCTTCCCTTTGAAAAGAAAAGCGGCGAATCCGATCAGGCCACCGCTTTCACTGACCAGCAGCGGCAGTTGTTGGAGCAGATCAGCCGGCATCTTTCCCGAGTGCAGACCTTGGAGGGAAATTTCGTCCAGATTGCACCCGACGGTACCCGCACGGAGGGCAACTTCTACATCCAGAAGCCCGGCAAAGTGCGATTTGAATACAATCCGCCAAGTCCGATCGACATCATCGCTGACGGCTCCTCGGTCGTGGTGCGCAACCGCGATCTCAACACACAGGACCTGTGGCCGCTGTCGCAGACGCCGTTACGTTATCTGCTCGCCGATCACATCGATTTGCTTCGTGACACCGATGTAACGAGCGTGTCTTCCGATGATAAGTACGTCACGGTCGTCATCGAACAGAAGCAGGTCATGGTCGGCACCAGCCGGTTGACGATCATGTTCGATACGAAGGATCTAACGCTCAAGCAATGGACCGTCACCGATCCGCAGGGTTTGAACACCACTGTCGCCGTATATAACCTCGACCCAACGACCAGGCCGAACCCGAATTTGTTCGTGATCAATTATCAGCGCAATCCCGACATTGGAAATCAATAGCGCGTCGCACTGGTCGCAAAGAATCTCACGGCTGACCGCACATTGCGCTCTCCGCGCTCATGCGGATGAGCCAGCACAGGGCTCCGTCTGCCGCAATCAGATTTCCAACCGTCGATCTCCGTGAAGCTGACGCTGACAACCTGGAACATCAACTCGGTGCGGCTGCGCATCGACCTGGTGGCCAAATTCATCAAAGCCGCGCGTCCGGAT
Organism: Xanthobacteraceae bacterium; assembly: GCA_030041005.1. GTDB lineage: Bacteria > Pseudomonadota > Alphaproteobacteria > Rhizobiales > Xanthobacteraceae > BOG-931. The sequence continues at coordinate 21,075 of JASHOR010000030.1, read as the reverse complement.
GTGCTCTGTCTGCAGGAGACGAAGTGCCCTGACGACGCGTTTCCGCGCAAGCGCTTCAAGCGACTGGGCTACGAACATATCGCGGTGAACGGACAGAAGGGTTATCACGGGGTGGTCGTGCTGTCGCGATGGCCGTTCGAATCGAAGGCGTCCTGCGTATTTTGCGGCAAGAACGATTCTCGCCATACGTCGATCGTGCTCGGGGAACGAGCCGGCCTGGACGCGCCGATCACGCTGCATAACTTTTACGTGCCGGCGGGCGGCGACATTCCCGATCCTGCGGTCAATGCAAAATTCGCTCACAAACTGTCGTTCCTTGACGAGATGCGTGTGAGTGCAACGCTGCAGCCGGTGCGCTCGGAGCGCAGCATCATGGTCGGGGACCTCAACGTCGCGCCGCTTGAATGCGACGTTTGGAGCCACAGGCAACTTCTCAGGGTGGTGTCGCATACCCCCATTGAGTGCGAGAAATTGCTTGCAATACAGAAGACCGGCGGCTGGATCGACGCCGTCCGCAGTATTGTTCCGGAGCCGACCAAACTGTTCACCTGGTGGAGCTATCGCTCGCCCGATTGGGCCGCAGTCGATAAGGGACGCCGGCTCGACCATATCTGGGTGTCGCCGGCGCTTGGCGACCGCATCCGCGCCGTCAGGATTTTCAAGGACACGCGCGGTTGGGCGCGTCCTTCCGACCACGTGCCGGTGACCGCAACGCTAGAAGTCTAGCGGCGCATGGAGTACAGAATCTGAAAAGCACAGCCGGCATTGCGATTTGGGGGTGCCATCATGGGAAAGCGGCCGTTGTCGGCAGCGAAGACCTTGAAGGAGCATTACCACCGCTTCGTTCGCTGGCAGGAGCGCACCCGCGAGCCGGGGCTCACCGCGCTGTTGTTCATCGAAGGGGCGCTGCTTTTTGTCGTCACGCCTTTCGTCGGCATCGGCTGGCTGCCGCAGGCGTTTTCGCGGGCGACATTCGCCTTGCTTGCGCTCGCCACCCTCGTCGTCACCTCGCGGAGCCGTACGGCTGCCTCCATTGTGCTGGTTTCGGTCATTCTCAGCCCCATCGGAACGAGTCTGCACGCGGAGTACCCTTCGGCCTTGACGGAATGGCTGAGTGCCGGTGGACGACTGGTGGCGATCGGGACGCTGAGCATAGTGATAGCCAAGGCGGTGTTCGGGCCGGGCCGCGTGACGTGGCATCGCGTGCAGGGAGCAGTCGTGCTTTACATGAATTTTGCGTTGTTCTTTTTGATTCTTTATCAGTTGATAGACGTTCTCGTGCCCGACGCTTTCAAGGGTCTGCCGCAAAGCGCATCGGAGCATGGCTCGGGAGCGGCTTTGCTGTATTTCAGCTTCGCGACTCTGACCACCGCCGGGTTTGGCGATATTACGCCCGTCCACGTCCTTGCGCGCAGTCTGGCCAATCTCGAATCGGTGGTCGGGCAATTGTTCCCGGCGACGCTGCTGGCCAGGATTGTGACGCTTGAGATCGCGCACGCTCGAGAATCCAGGAAGTAGCTCGGCGGCAGCGATCACCGTTCAGACCGGTCTTCGCGGATCCGGCACGCCGGGTGCGGCTCGCTTCCCGCGCCATGCTTTCTGGTGAGACTTCCGGATCAGACGACGCTCCATTGATCGAGAGAGGCCGCGAATGGGTTCCGGCAGCATGGCGTTGCCGACTTTTTGCGCACGTACCGGGGAAATGAAGCGCGGCGGAAAGACTGCGGGACTATAGCGGCCTTCGCCCCCGCGCCAACGCGGCGCGAACATTTTCCATTTCGCGTGCCCATTGATCGGCACGAGAGGCTATCAATTCGCGCAGCCGCTCTGCGGCATCCGGATATGAGTCGAGCACCTTGAGAAAGGTCGCGCGCGAGATGCGCATCACGACAGTCGGCTCGCGTGCGGTAGCGGTCGCCGGCCGCCTGTTTTCCGCAAACAGCGCCGATTCGCCGAGCAGGGTTCCGACTTCGGCAATGACTTGTGCTCCGCGTTCGGGATTCAGAGTGATGGAGCCCTGATGGATGATATAGGCGCCGTCGGCCGGATCGCCCGCGGCAAACAATATCTCGCCCGGCTGCATCACATGGGTCTCGGCCGCGATTGCCAGGCTGCGTAGCGCGCCGCCGCCAAGTCGCCGGAATATCGGCAGCCGCTCCAGGAATGCGATTTCGTCCTCGATGGTCATCGCCGCGCCTGTGGCACCGGAGGCTTACGGCACGAGCTTGTAGCCGCCGGCTTCGGTGACGAGAATTGCCGGCGCGGTGGCATCCTTCTCGATCTTCTGCCGCAGCCGATAAATGTGGGTCTCCAAAGTGTGCGTGGTCACCCCCGAATTGTAGCCCCAAACCTCCTGCAGCAAAGTCTCGCGCGACACCGGCCGCTGCCCGGCTCGGTACAGGTAGCGCAGGATCGAAGTCTCTTTCTCCGTCAGGCGTACCTTGTTTCCTTTCGGAGTGAGCAAAAGCTTGGAGCTTGGCCGGAAGGTGTAAGGCCCGATCGCGAAGATCGCATCTTCGCTCGCTTCGTGCTGCCGCAATTGCGCGCGGATGCGCGCGAGCAGCACCGCGAAGCGGAACGGTTTCGTCACGTAGTCATTGGCGCCGGACTCAAGCCCCAGGATCGTGTCCGAATCGGTATCGTGCGCCGTGAGCATGATGACCGGCGCCTTGAACCCGTTCTTGCGCAAGATGCGTACGGCCTCTCGACCGTCGATGTCCGGCAGGCCGACATCCATGATAACCAAATCGATCTGCCCGGACTTGGCGATCTGCACGGCCTTGCTGCCGTTTTCTGCGGCGACGGCCTCGAATTCCTCGTGCAGGGAAAGTTGTTCGGCCAGCGCATCGCGCAGTTCGGGGTCGTCCTCGACAATGAGAATCTTCCGCGTATTCGGCATCGATCGGACCCCCGAAAAAGCCGCCCCGCGCCGGTCGGGGATGCGACGGGCACCGGTTTACCGTGGCTTTGCCGGCCGTTGCGCGCGAAGTAGAACATTCATAGGCCAAAGAGCAAGCGGCAGTTGGAAGCGCGGTCGGGAAACTCGCTCGTCGGGCGCCAAAGACCCCCCACCCGCCTGCAACCGTCCGTGGAACGTTGTCCGATGCGACCCATATCGCTTCGCCTGATTCGCGTCGTTGTTCGGCCCGGCCGGAGGTCGCAAGGCTGGCTCCTCGCGGGCCGGTGGATTTTTCCGGTTACGCTTGGGCGCGGCGGTGTCCGCGCGGACAAGCGCGAGGGGGATGGCGCCACTCCGCGCGGCCGCTTTCACGCCATCAGGGTATGGTGGCGGGCCGACCGCCTCCTGCGGCCGCGATGCCTGTTGCCGATTCGGCGCATCGGTCCTGCGGATGCGTGGTGTGAAGACCCCCGCGATCGCCGCTATAACCGCGCCTTCCGCCGGTCGGCCAATGAGTCAGGTGACCGTTTGCAGCGGGTCGATCACCTATATGATCTTATTGTCGAAATCGACCATAACGCCCGCCCGCGCGTCGCCGGGCGCGGCAGCGCCGTTTTCGTTCATCTGGCTCGCCGGGGATTTTCCCCTACGGCCGGTTGCATCGGGTTGCGCAGCCGGGACCTCAGAATACTGCTGACACGGATTGCGCCGAAAACGAGAATTGTGATTCATTCCTAAGTCGAAACGGATCGAGAGCCGAAGATCGCCGTGCCGATGCGGACGTGGGTTGCTCCGAACGCAATGGCGGTTTCGAAATCGGCGCTCATGCCCATAGAGAGCAGCCGCAGGCCGTTGCGGTTGGCGATTCGGGCAGTCAAAGCGAAGTGCGGCGCCGGGGCCTCATTGACCGGCGGGATGCACATCAGGCCCGATATGGCAAGGCCATAGCGGTCGCGGCAGGCGGCGATAAAGCTATCGGCCTCCTGAGGCAGAATGCCGGATTTCTGCGGTTCAGCGCCGGTGTTGATCTCGACGAACAGCAGCGGCCGGCGCGCCTGGCGATTGGCCTCCTTGGCAAGGGCCTGGGCAAGGCTGTCGCGGTCGAGAGAGTGGATGGCGTCGAACATGGCGACCGCGTCTCTCGCTTTGTTGGATTGGAGCGAGCCGACCAGATGCAGTTGCAATCCGGGGTGCCGGGCGAGGAGCGAGGGCCATTTGGCCTTGGCCTCCTGTACGCGATTTTCGCCGAAGATGCGTTGGCCGGTTTCGATCACTGGCTCAATCGCTGCGGCGTCGAAGGTCTTTGATATCGCCACCAAGGTAACAGTTGCCGGATCCCGCCCGGCATCGCGGCAAGCGCGGACGATCTGCTGGCGAACCAGCTCGATCCCGGCGGTTGGACTTATTCCTCTCATCCGATTCACGCTAATCCATCGTCAACGCTAAGTTGCAATTTCCGTCACATGCCGATCCGGCGAAGCCGATCTTTACCCTTACCGGCTACCTTCGGGAACAGGGCAAGGGGGGTTGCACGATGCCGGACGGTCGAGCGAGGCCTCGCACGCCGCGAAAGCGCCGAAAGCCGATATTGAGTATCCGCGCTCGGCTGATCGTGCTTGCGCTTCTTGGCATTGCGCCGTTGATGTTCGAGCGCGTTGAGGCCCTTCGACAGGCCAGTGTCGGGCGCATGGAACGCGCTCGTGCGGACGCCGTCGAGCTCGCCCAACGCGGGGTTGCGGCACAGAAGGACCTTATCTATTCGGCGCGTGCCCTACTGCAGGTTGTGGGTCGCGTTTACGCGCGGATGCCGCCTCAGCAGGGCGACTGCAACCAGGATCTGAAGGCTCTGGTTCGCGATATTCCATGGATTCGCGGCCTCTCGATTGCCGGGGCCGACGGCCGCATCAGGTGCGCGACCGAATCGCAGACCGTCGGATTGAACGTTTCGGACCGGGCGCATTTCCGGAAGGCGCTGAATTCTCGCGAGTTTGCGCTCAGCGATTATTTCGTCGATCAGGATTGGCAATTGCCGACCCTGATTGCCGCGTTTCCGGCAGTTGCGGCGGACGGCACAGTTCGCGGCGTCGTTCTCGCTTCGATCGATCTGCAATGGCTCGGCGGGCTGGGGATTAGTGCGGCGCATCGTCCCGGCAGTTCCGTGCTGCTGATCGATGGTGAAGGTACCGTGGTGGCCGCCTCGGCAAACGAGCAAGCCTTTGTCGGCAAGCGCCCGAGCACGAGCGCGCTGACGCAGAATATGCTCGCGCACGAAGCAGGCACCGTGACGACCCACGACATCGATGGAGTTCCGCGCATATTCGGCTATGCGCGAGTGCCGGGGACACGGGCGCGGCTCGCTGTCGGGCTCGACGAGAATATGGTTCAGAGCGGCATCGATCGCGATATCGGAGTGGCGTATCTGCAGTTGGCGCTGATCGGGATTTTCGTACTGCTCATCACCTGGTTTGGCGGCGAGAAGTTGATCGTGCGGCCGATTCGCTCGCTGGTTCGCACCGTGGCGCGCTTCGGGCGAGGCGACCTGCACGTGCGCGCGAGCCGCGAGCACTGGGTCGCGGAGTTCGAACCGCTGGCGATCGCCTTCGACGATATGGCGCAGAAGCTTGCAACGCGCGAAGAGGAATTGCGCATCGCCAATGAGCATCTGGAAGAGCTTGCCAGCCTCGATGGCCTTACTGGCCTCGCCAACCGGCGCGGTTTTGATCGAGAGTTGGAACGCGCTTGGCGATGCGCTGCCGATCGCAAGGAGGTGGTGGCGCTGATGATGGTCGATATCGATCATTTCAAGCTCTACAATGATCGTTACGGACATGTCGCTGGCGATACCTGCCTGCGCGCAGTCGGCGAGACGCTGTCGCTGGTCACGCTGGAAGAAGCTGTGCTTGTCGCCCGCTATGGCGGCGAAGAATTCGTCCTGCTGCTGCCGGGACTCGACCTGGCGCGCGCGACGGAACTCGCCGAGGAGGCGCGCAAGTCGATTGAAGACCTGCTCATTACCAACGCGGAAGCGCCGTGCGGTCACGTCACCATCAGCGTCGGCGTCGAATCGCTGGCGCCGATCGAGGGGCAACCGGCGTCGGATCTTGTGGAAACGGCCGATGGCGCGCTCTACGCTGCAAAGCGGCGCGGCCGGAATACTGTGGTGGCGAGCACGCCAACGCGCCTCAGAATGGCGTCCTAAGCCGAGATCGGCGAGAAAATCCGGATCGGCCCCGCGTCGGAGACGATGTTGTCTTCACGCTACCGACTTGCCGCTTCCGGATTGCTCGCCTCGGCACGGGTCGGCATGAGTACTGCGTCTGCCCTCGCAACGGCTCATGATTTTTGCCGTCGTTTGGCAGGCGGCCTTTTCGCCCGCGCCCGCGCTTTGGCTCCCGGCGGCGCCCAGATCATGCCTTCAAGTTTCATCCCGTCGGGATCCGTGAAATAGACGGCGTAATAATTGCGACCGTAATACTCTCCGGGAGGGTCGATGACGGTCATATTGTTCTCTTCCAGAAACGCGCCGAGCGCGTCCACGTCACTGCGGCTGGAAAGCTCGAAGGCGTAGTGGTGAAAGCCGATATCGCCTTTGCGATACTTGTGCCGTTTTCCTTGCGCATCCGCGGCGGCAATCCAGAATAACGTTCTGCCGTTGCTCCAACCGGCCATATCCGCGTATTCGTATTTGAGCTTGAATCCAAGAAAGCCCAGCAGCTTTCGATAAAATACCTTGGAGCGGGCGAAGTCGCCTACGCTGAGCACCAGGTGATCGATACCCACAACGCGTGGCATGGTGCGCTTCCTCCGTGCTCAGCTAGCGCAGCTCGATCTTGCGATGGGCGGTCTCGAAATGCCCGACGCTTGCTTTGGCCCGAGGTCCCGCCCAAGATAGCGGAGTGATGGAAGGACGACCACGTGCCAAGCACCTTATTCGACAAAATCTGGGACTTCCATCTCGCCGGGCGCCGCGTCGACGGACGCGATCTTCTCTACATCGATCGCCATGTGTTGCACGAACTGCACGCGCACCACGGATTTGCGCGGCTGGAGAAGGAGGGGCGCGCGGTGTACAGGCCGGACCTCACCTTCGCGGTACAGGACCATACTGTTGCAACCAGGCCCGGCCGCGACGACGGGACGAATCCGTCCGGCACCGCCTTCATCAAGGCCATGCGCGACGGCGCCCGGCGGAACGGCATCAGGCTTTTCGACGTCGATGATCCGGAACAGGGCATCTCCCACGTCGTCGCCCCGGAAATGGGAATCGTGCTGCCCGGTGCGACCCACGCAGTTCCGGACAGCCACGCCAGCACCGTCGGCGGTGTTGGGGCGTTGGCGTTCGGCTGCGGCACGACCGAGATGACGCACATCCTCGCAACCCAGGTGATGGCGTTGGCTCGGCCCAAGCGCATGCGGGCGCGCCTCGATGGTCGGCTCGGTGCTCATGTCGGCGCCAAGGACGTGGCGTTGCGGTTGATCGCCGAAATTGGAGTTGCGGGCGCGCGCGGCTATGCGGTCGAATATGCCGGCAGCGCGATCGCGGCGATGCCGATCGAACAGCGCATGACACTGTGCAACCTCAACGTAGAGATGGGCGGACGCTCCGGGTTCGTGGCGCCGGACGAAGCGACTTTTGCCTGGCTCGCGGGGCGGCCTTATGCGCCGAAAGGTGCGATGTGGGACCGCGCGCTTGCGTACTGGCGCACGTTGCCGACGGACGATGATGCCGAGTTCGACCATGAAGCAGTGCTCGATTGCAGTTCACTTGAACCGCAAGTCACCTGGGGCATCGATCCGAGCCAGGTCGTCGGCATTTCCGACCGGGTGCCCGACCTGGTGGAACTCGATCCGGCCCGGCGGCCGGCGGCAGAGAGCGCCTTCGCCTATATGGGTGTGCGGCCGGGAATGCCAGTCGCGGGATTGCCGGTCGACCGCGTGTTCATCGGCTCCTGTACCAACAGCCGATTGCCCGATCTCGAGATCGCGGCGGCCGTGGTACGCGGGCGGCGCATCGCGCCTGGCGTCTCGGCGATGGTGGTCCCCGGCTCGTCGAGCGTCAAACGCGCGGCCGAGGCGGCGGGGCTTGATCGAGTGTTCCGAGAAGCCGGATTTTTCTGGGGCGAATCCGGTTGCTCCATGTGCGCCGGAGGCAACGGCGACCGCGGAGCGCCGGGTGAACGCTGCGTCTCGACGACCAATCGTAATTTCGAGAACAGACAGGGGCCGCGAGTGCGCACGCATCTTGCGTCGCCAGCGACCGCGGCAGCGAGCGCGATTGCCGGATGCATTGCCGACGTGCGGCAAATGTTCCCCGGAGCGGCGTGATGCAACCTTTTACGACGTACACCGGGATTGCCGCTCCGATGCTATCGGACGACATCAATACCGACCAGATCGCTCCCGTCATGCACGGCCGCGGCCTCCAAGAGGACTACAAGACGACGTTGTTCTATCGCGCGCGCCGGCGTCCGGACGGCAGCGAGAATCCGGATTTCGTCCTCAACAAGCCAAGGTTCCGCAATGCCGGAATTCTGGTGACGGGAAACAATTTCGGCGCCGGCTCCTCGCGCGAATCCGCGGTGTGGAGCATGCTCGCCGGCGGTATTCGCTGCATCGTGGCGAGGAGCTTTGCCGATATCTATCGCGAAAATTGCCTGCAAAACGGCCTGCTGCCGGTCGTGCTTGCATCCGAAGCGGCGGATGCATTTGCCGCGCGTGTACTCGCCGCCGACGGCGCGGCGCCGTTCACCGTCGATCTGGTTCGCCAACGCATCAGCGGACCGGGCGGCGCCGATATCATGTTCGAGATCACGGCTGCCGACCGCATGCGCCTCATGGAGGGTCTCGACGATATTGGATTGACGCTCAAGCACATCGACGAGATCGCGAACTGGGAGCGTCGTGCCGCAGCGGCACAGCCGTGGCTGCAGACCGCTCGGGACGGCCGCTGAGGCCCTTGTCCTTTTGCTCGCCATTTCCGACCGCAGCGAGCAGACGACTTGGCGGGCACCGTTGATTGATGAACACGGCAGTGATGTTGAAGGCCCGCCCAACGGGTGATCCCGATTTCTTGGCGGGGGTAACGGACAAAAGGAAGGAGGCCGCTCTATGAGTGCACGAAAAAAATTCAGGGCGATCATGGCGGGCCGGCGTCTTGTGCTGATGCCCGGCGCCTATGACGCGCTGTCGGCACGAATCATGGAAGCCGAGGGCTTTGAGGCGATTTGCGCAGGGGGGTATGCCGCGATCGGCTCAATGTTGGCGCAGCCCGATATGGGGCAGTCGAACATGCGCGACTACGCCGAACATTACGCGCGCATAGCCGGAGCAGTCGAGATTCCGGTTTACGTTGACGGCGATACCGGATTCGGCGGGGTCAACAACGTGCGACAAATGGTGCGCTCGTTCGAAGCGGCGGGCGTTGCCGGCGTTTTCATCAGCGATCAGGTCTTTCCCAACCGCTGCGGTTATCTGCCCGGCAAGCAGATAATTCCGATCGAGCAGATGCTGGCCAAGATCAAGGCTGCATTGGATGCAAGACGGGACCACGATTTCTTTATCGCGGCGCGGACCGACGCCGCCGGGGTCGAAGGCCTCAACGCGGCGATCGCGCGCTCCCAACTGTTTCTGGAGGTGGGAGCAGATATGGCGAAACCCATGGGAGTCGACACCGTCGATGAGATCCAGCGAGTCCTGCGGGAAGTGGGCGGGCCACACATGGCGACCCTGTCCCAGGCGGCCGGGTTCAAGCGCCGAAGCCTCGAAGAACTCGAACGCGCCGGCGTCGTGGCTGCGACATTCCCGTCGATCGGGTTGTTCGCGGCCGCTTATGCGGTTCGCAATGTGCTCCGCATCCTCAAGCGCGAGAACTCGTTGACCCCGACGTTCGACCACTTGTTGCCGCTTGACGATTATTACGATCTCGTCGGATTGAAGCAGCAATTGTCGCGGGAGGAGGCCTACGACAAAGCCGCCGCCGCTCTCGTCGGCAAGCGCGCAGCCGAGTAGGCCTGCTTTGAACGTCAGCCGCGGCGGTCGATTGGCGCCGTCGCGGAAGAATCGGGTGTTGGGATTGGACAGGCAGTGCGCAAAAGGAAAAGGGGCCAGCGCGAAGCCGGCCCTTCCCCTTGTCGCCCCTGCTGTACCAAGTTACCCCTTCGTCACGATCGGCGGAGGTGGGGTGGCACAGCCCGCGATGGTCGCCAAGGCAAGCACCGCGACTATTGCTAGGGCAAGTCTTTTCATTGATTTCTCCCCCGTGCCATGGACGCGTTAACCATAATTGGTGGAGCTGTACCGCTCTAGTGCCGAAAAGACACAGTGGATGCAAATCGATCGTTTGGGCGGCCCGTCATGCACAAGCTGCCGGCAATCTGCCGCAAATCGGGTGGGGACGGATGGCTTCCTGCCGCCGGTCAGGCCCGTGCCTGGTAGCCGATAGTCGTAAGGACGAGTGCCGCTTGCCGAAGCAAGGGACGGCCGCGATGACATGTTCGGCCGGCGGGTTCGGCGGCTGATTCGGTGGTGGCTTGGCCGCGGAGCGCGGCCGAATGGATTGACGTGACCGACGCACAGGTTCCATACGACATAAGTGTGTATATTGGTCCCGATCGTGCCGGTCGTTCGTCGGGCGCGAGTGGCTTGCTTACTGCCGACAAAACTCAACAAAGGAACCACCACTCTTGCAGGTAGGCATATTGAAACTGATGGCTGTGTCAGGCGCGGTGCTGGCGTTGTCGGCCTGTGCCGCGACCATGCCGTCGACCGGCGGTCCCGGACCGGCCAAGACAGTGGCTCCCGCCAGCCTCGGACAACGCGATCTGACCCCGGATGAGAAAAAAATAATTATCAACGCGGTCGCTCCCGACCTCAAGGATCCGGAATCGGCGAAGTATTATTGGACGAAGTTTTCCGCGCTCACCACGTCAGATTCGCTCAATTACTGCGCAACCGTCGACGCCAAGAGTCCTTACCCCGCCTACGATGGCCGCCAGGCCTACATTGTGGAGATCAAGGTCTCAGGCGGACGGGTGATCGGCGCGACCATGGCGCTGATAGCCGGCGGCAAGGACGCCGCCCTGGTCGCGAAAATGTGCGCCAAATACGGACTCAGCCCTAATTAAAAATCGTGATCCGCGGGTTCCGGCGCGCTATGCGTGCGGAGCCCATCGTCGGCGCTGGCTCTCGCCAATAGCAACGTCAGGACAATTGTCCCGCTTAGGGCGACACTTGGAATAAATGCGGGTCAGGCCGCCGAAGTCTTCGGCTTTGCGGTGAGGACTCCGTCTTCCTTACCGCCGACGCCTGCGAGGGCACGCACGCGTTCCTCATCCTTGGCCAGTTCGCGGGCCGGACCGGAATGGATCATCTGGCCGTCGTTGAGCACATAGACGCGGTCAGCCACTTCAAGGCCGAAACGCGCATTCTGCTCGACCAGGAGGATTGAGATACCCTGCTCGCGCATCGAGGCGACGACGCGGAACACCTCGCGCACCAGCAGCGGCGCCAACCCCTGCGACGGCTCGTCGAGCAACAGCAGTTTGGGGTTGACCAGCAAAGCCCGCGCGATCGCAAGCATCTCCTGCTCGCCCCCCGAAAGCTGACGTCCCCAACTGTCGCGCCGCGTCCCCAGATTGGGAAACAGTTCGAGCACCTTGTCCACCGTCCACGGTCCGGGTCGCGTCATCGGCACGGCGAGGTTTTCCAGCACCGTGAGGTTGGGAAAGATGCGGCGCCCCTCCGGCACGTAACCGACGCCAAGCCGGGCGATCCTGTAGGCGGGCCAGCGCGTGGTGTCGTTGCCGAAAATCTCGATCCGGCCTTCCCGCGGCGGGGTCAGGCCGCTGAGGCTGCGCAGCGTCGTGGTCTTGCCGGCGCCGTTGCGGCCCAGGAGGGTGACGATCTCGCCCTCGGCGACCTCCATCGACACGCCGTGCAGGATATGGCTTTTGCCGTAATAGGTCTGCAGGTTCTCGATTTTCAGGACGGCGTCGGTCACGCGGATGCTTCTCCCAGATACGCCGCCTGCACGAGAGGATCCGCCGCGACGTCGCGGGGCGTTCCGGTGGCGAGGACCTTGCCGTAGTTGAGTACGGTGATCCGGTCGGCGATGCCAAAGACCAGGTCCATGTCATGTTCGATAAACAGGATGCTTTGCTGTTGCCGCACATGCAGGTCTCGGATCAATCTGACCATGTGCGCGGTCTCTTCCTGGCCCATGCCGGCGGTCGGCTCGTCCAGGAGCAGCAGTTTGGGCCTCCGGCTCAACGCCATCGTCACCTCGACGACGCGCTGGTCGCCGTGGGCAAGCTCGCTGACGATGCGGCCGGCCTGGGCGCTGAGCCCGGTCGTCTCAAGCAGCTCCTCGACCCGCTGGTTGATCTGGCGGATGAGCGCGCGGCCCGGCCACGGGCGCGTGCTGCACCGGGCTTCGGCCTCGACCCCGATGCGGACATTCTCGAACACTGAAAGCTCCGGGAAGACCTCGGTGATCTGGAACGTGCGCACCAGGCCCAGCGCGACCCGGTTTGCGGCGGGGACGCGGTTGATCTGCCTGCCGTCGAACCAGATCTCGCCGCTCGTCGCCGGAAAGAAGCCGCTTATCAAATTAAACAGCGTCGTCTTGCCGGCGCCGTTCGGACCGATCACCGCGTAGAGGCGGCCCTCTTCCATCTCCAGCTCGACGTTCTGCAACGCCACGAGCTTGCCGAAGACGCGCGATATATTGGTTAGCCGCAGCAGGCTCATGCCGCTTTCATCCGCCGGCGCACGATGCCGAGAATGCCGTTCGGGAAGAAGATCACAGCGACGATGAACAGGCCGCCGATAAAGGTCTCCCAGTTGTTCGGGAAATAGCTGCTCACATAATCCTGGATGCCGACAAAGATGATCGCGCCGACGAGTGGCCCCCAGAAGCTGCGCATGCCGCCGAGAACCGCCATGATCACAAGATTCCCCGACTCGACCCAATAGAGATTGATCGGCGAGATAAAGTTGTTTTGCAGTGCATTGAGCGCCCCGGCCAATCCGGCGATAACGCCGGCGATGGCAAAGGAGGCCCAGACGTAGCGCTCAACATGGATGCCGAGAAACTGGGCCCTTCGGCGGTTCTCGCGGATCGCGATAAAGGTGTGGCCGAGCGGAGAATGCAGCAACAGCGCGATGACCCCGGCGCCGATCGCGAAAAAGAATAATACGAAATAATAGAACGCCACCGCATCGAGCGGCACGATCGCAAAGCCGAGATGCAGCGGCTGGCGCGAAAACCCGGCGAGCCCGTCCTCGCCGCCGGTAAAGCTGTTCCACCGCTCGGCGATAAAATAGAAAATCTGGCCGATCGCCACCGTGATCATCGCGAAATAGATGCCGCGCCGGCGCATCACCAGGGGGCCGAAGAGGAAGGCCGCGAGTCCGCCGACGATCGTTCCGGCGATGACCGCGAGTACGGTGCTGTGGGTGAGATGCGTCAGGAACAATCCGGTCCCGTACCCCCCAAGCCCGAAATACGCCGCCTCCCCGAACGACATGCAACCGGTAAACCCGAGCAGGAGGTTAAGCCCCATGGCGGCCAGCGCGTAAACGAGGACACGCGAGGCCAGCGCCATGTAGCCGCCGATCAGCGGCAGCCACAGCGCCGCCGTCAGCAGCAGCAGCCACACCGCGCCGTTGACGTAGATCCGCCGGCTCATTCGAACAGCCCTTCCTGTCCTAACAGGCCCCGCGGCCGCACGATCAACACCACGGCCATGATGATGTAGATGACCACATCGCTGGCGGCCGGGTAATAGGCCGTCGTCACCCCGGCGGCGAGGCCGATCAGCAGCCCCCCCAACACGCTGCCCAACAGGCTCCCTATGCCGCCGACGACGACCGCGACAAAGGTCGCCATGATCACGTCGTCGCCCATGGTCGGCGCCAACTGCAGGATGCCGGCGGCAAGAACGCCGGCGAAACCCGCGAGCAACGTGCCAATGGCGAAATTGACCGAGCGCAGCAGGTAGACGTTGACCCCCAGCGTTGAAACCGTCTCCAGGTCAAGAATCCCGGCCCGGATGCGGATGCCGAAGCGCGACAGGCGTAGAAATGCAAACAGCGCGATGGTCGCGAGCGCGATCGCTGCGATTACAAACAGCCGATACCCGGTCACGAAGAAATAGGTCGTACTGACCGGCGAATTCAGCGCCGATGGGATCTCGAACGGCAAGCCCTGCGCACCCCAAATCGTGCGCACCACGTCCTCGATGATCAAGGCGAACCCGAACGTCAACAGCAGGCTGTAGATCGGGTCGGGTCGTCCGTACATGTAGCGCACGAGCGTGCGTTCGACGATGATGCCGATGAAGCCAGCGAGAATCGGCCCGGCAAACAGGGCGCCCCAGAACCCGATATACGGGGCCAGCGTATAGGCCAGGTAGGCGCCCACGACCATGAACCCGCCGTGGGCGAAATTGATCACCGAATTGAGGCTGATGATCAGCGACAGGCCGAGCGCCATCAAGGCGTAGAACGTGCCCTGGATCAGCCCGTTGAACGCGTCGAACAGCAACAGCTCCATTGTTGTTTCCCATTCCTGCCTGACGGCGCCGGCCGCCAACGCAACCGGCGTCTCGAAACGGACACCCGCTTCAAGACGCCGGATTCGCATTACCGCCGACCCGACGCCGTCCGGTCAACGATCAATCGCAACCTTCGCGCGGGACCGCCCGGGATCACGCCGGAAAGGTCATCTTGCATCCCTTGTCCGCCGGCGACTTCGCCAATTTCTCTCCGGCAAGCTCCTCGGATACGGTGAACAGGTCGGGGTATTTGCCCTTCTGGTTCACCTCGCCGACGAACTCGGTGATCATGCACTGATGGTCGCCAGCCCGGTAATAGGGGTTGTTCGGCTCCAGCGCGACTTCCGGCGGCAGCACCAAGCCTTCCATCGCACGCGCCATCTTCGGCGCCTTGATGCTTTTTGCCTTCTCCGCTGCCAGCGCGAAGCTGTGCGCGGCGGCATAGCCGAGCCAGCTCCGGCCGCTCGGGGTGGCTTTGTAGAGCTTCTGGTAGGTGGCAACGAACTCCTTGACGTGGGGCTGGTTGGGTTGGTCCCACCACCATTCCATGACTCCCCAGCCGGTCCGCGCCTCCACGGGCAAGGCCGCTTCCGGCTCCAGTTCGAGCAGCGGAGAGGCGAAGGCCATCGTCTTGGTCATGCCGAACTGGGTTGCCTGCTTCATCAGGTTGACGAAGTCGTCGCCGCTCTGGAAGACGACGAACACGTCGGGCTTGGCCTGCTGCACCTTGATCAGCGCCGAGGTGAAATCGGTGGCGCCGAGCGGCAGGACGGCGTTGCCGAGGTTGGTGCCCTTGGCCTGGTCGAGGATCGTCGAGGCGCCCTTGTAGAGGAAATGCCCCCACGCGTAATCGGGCGTACAGAAATACCAGCGCTTGCCGAACTTCTTCAGCAGGGTGGCGCACAGCGCTTCGGACAGCATCCAAGTATCGGAGCACAGCTTGAACGTGTTCCAGTAGCAGTCGGTGCCGGTGATCGTGTCGACATGCCCGCCCACGGCGATATAGAGCATGCTCTTCAGATTGGCGGCGTGGCTCATCGCCGCCGCCTCGGCCGACGACACGCCGCCGGCAGTGAAGTCGACCTTTTCCTGGTCAACGAGCTTGTTGAGCTTTTCGGTCGCCTGGCCGACATTGGCGGCGCTGTCTTCCGCGAGGATTTGGACCTGGCGGCCGAGGATGCCGCCCTTTTTGTTGATCTCGCCGACCGCCATTTTGGCGCCGTTGAGCTGCGATGTGCCCAGCGCCGCATAGGTTCCGGTGAACGGGTCGATCCAGCCGATCTTGACCGGAGTCTCGCCCAGCGCCTTGATGACGAAGGGGCTCATGACCTGCGTCGCGCCCAGGGCCACACCTGCCTTGAGAATCGTACGCCGCTGCACGGGTAACTTGATACGCTCGGTGGACATTAAGTCTCCCTCCCTTTTGGATAATTTCCTGGCGGGGCATCCGCCATTCCGACGGGCGGTCTTGGCCCGATAGGTTATCGTATCCGCATATTACGAAATGCGATAAGAAAGGAAATGAGAAAGTTGGTAGAGCAGATCCGCTCAGCCGCGCACCCGTGGCGTCCCAATCGGATTTCCCGCAGAAAACATGTTATTTCACACACCGTGAGCCAGGAGAGGCGCTATCGTCTGGTGAGACAAAGAGCCGCCCCTCCCGGGTTGCGCTGTGGCGGCCGAGCGACATCGGCTGGCCGGAGCAATGACCTGCCGCCGAGCCTCACGATGACGGGTACATCGTTCGCGCGTCGGAGCTGAATGCCTGACGAGAATGGGGATCGAGATAGAACATATGGCCGCCGCGGTAGAGCCGCAGATGTGTCCGTCCTTGCGTCTCCTCGATCGGCAAATGATCGAGGACGTACTGGGTCACCGCGAACGGCGTAACCATGTCGCTATAGCCGTGAGCGATCATCAGCCGGAACGACGGCGTAAGCTCCAGAAGGTCGCGTAGATCGTCGGAGACGCTCGGCTGCGACCGACCGGTATTCCATTTCCATTTGTCGGAGACTTCGGAGTTCAGCAGATTATAGGTCATTTCCGTCTTGAAGCCGAGTTCGTCGCGCGCACAGGCAACAAAAGCGCTGCCATACGACCGCACCAGACCGTCCAAGATCGGATCGGGAGCGTGCGCGACCGTAGACTCCGGATATGGATCGTCCACGGCGAATGTCGCATCGTAATGGCTGACGATCTTGTGGTCGTTCAGGCGCAGGTCCTTGATATAGGCATTATCGATAAAGCCGCGCTGCCTCGCCACAACATCCTCGGGCAAGCCTGTCATTGCGGCAACGCGCGCGTAAAAATTCTTCGCCGCCTCTCCCTGCGGAGCGGGCCCGGCAAGAGTCGTGAGATAATCGGTGAGGGCGAAATGCTCCGCCTGTGCGAGCGCAGCCGTACTGAACGCGCCTTTGCGCTCGAGTTCGGCTGCGGCCAGCGAAGGAAGCTGCAGCGCGGCGCCGAGCGCGAAACGCCGGCCGCCGAACTGAAACTCTCCTTCCAGCATCGGCGACAGCATGAGAATTCCCGTGACCGAGATGCCCTGCTCCTCCGGCAGTGCGCGCGCCACTTTGGCAGCGCGGAAGCCGCCATAGCTTTCGCCGAGGATGAATTTCGGCGAGCTGACGCGATTATTCTTCGCGACGTACAGAGCGATGACTTTGGCCATCGATTCGGTGTCGGCGCGCACCCCCCAGAACGCCTCACCGTCCTGCGATTTCGCCGCTCTGCTCCAGCCGGTGCCCACCGGGTCGATCAACACCAGATCGGTAAAGGCGAGCCAAGTGTTCGGGTTGTCCACTAATCGGACCTTTGAGCCGTCGTAGCCGTTGTCGCCGAATTCGGCGAGGCGGGGGCCGACCACCCCGAGATTGAGGAAGGCGGAAGCCGCGCCGGGGCCGCCGTTGAAGGCAAAGGTCACGGGACGGCTTGCCGGATCGGCCGACTTTGCCACGTAGCCCGTGTAGAAGATCGCCGCCGAGCGCGCGCCGGATTGGTCGAACAAAGAGAAGGTGCCGGCGGTTGCGGTGTAATCGAGGGTGCTGCCGTCAGCGAGTTTGCTGCTGTGCTCGGTGACCGAATCATGCGGCAGCAACGAAAGCACGCCAGGACCCTGTTGTTCGGGTGGGCGGCCGGGGCCGGCCCGCTCGCCCTCGGGCTCATGGCGTTCGCCGCCGGCCCTGCCGCGGTGCTCCTGGGCAATGGCGGGGGCGGTCAGCGCGATGGGCGCGCAGCCAGCAAGGGCAAGAGCCAGAAGCGTGCGGCGACGATCGGCCATGATTGTTTCCCGGGATATTGCCTTCATTCCAGTTCGACGGCGCCCTCGATTTCCACTGAAAGGCTAATTCCTTCGATCGTCAAAGTCGCCTTTGCCGGCAGCGTCTCGTTGCCTTTCAGGCGGCCGCCGCTGACAGCCGTGCGCACCGCTTGCTCGATTTCGCGTTGCGACGTCACGCCGACTTTTTTGAGGAATTTGCGTACGCTGACGTTGAGGGCATCGTCGTTCATGATCGCCTCCTGAAAACGCCGGAAAGATGGCCATACTCTCGACGATTGTAGCCGATCTCCATCGGTGCGACGACCGGCCGATGCCATCGTGCCGGTGGACAATGCCGGTGAGATCGGCAAAGTTTCGCCGGTCCGGCGGAAAAACGTAACGACGTGTGGCCGGCGAACAACGGCGTTGGAGTCGCTTGGAATGCCCTTTCCCCATGCCTCGAAGGCCCTTGCCCGGTTCACAGTGCTCGATCTGACGCGTGTGCGATCGGGGCCGACCTGCGTGCGCCAGCTTGCCGACTGGGGTGCGAACGTCATCAAGATCGAAAGCCCGCCCGAAGCGGAAGAGCCAATGGGAGGCCCGCGGGAAGGCGGGGATTTTCAGAACCTGCATCGCAACAAGCGCAGCATGACGCTCAACTTGAAGGCGCCCGAAGGACTCGCCGCGTTCAAGCGCATGGTCAAGAAGGCCGACGTTGTGGTGGAAAATTTTCGCCCCGACGTGAAGCGGCGTCTGGGGATCGATTACAAGACGCTGGCCAAGCTCAATCCGCGTATCGTCTATGCCAGCATTTCCGGGTTCGGCCAGGACGGACCGTATTCTAATCGGCCCGGCTTCGACCAGATCGCCCAAGGGATGGGCGGGTTGATGTCCATCACCGGCCTGCCGGGGCAGGGCCCGGTGCGGGTCGGCATCCCGGTTGCCGATCTCACGGCCGGGCTGTTCGCGGCGCTCGGCATCCTCGTGGCGCTGCTTGAGCGCGAAAAGTCCGGCAAAGGCCAGCACATCACCACGTCGCTGCTGCAAGCGCAGATTTTCATGCTCGATTTCCAAGCCGCGCGATACCTGGTTCAAGGCGAGGTCGCCAGGCAGGCGGGCAACAATCATCCAACGAGCATCCCGACCGGGGTCTTCAAGACCAAAGACGGCTACATCAACATTGCCGCCACCGGGCAGCGAATATGGCAGCGCTTCTGCGAAGCCGCCGGCGCCGTCGCGCTGTTGAAAAATCCGGATTATCAGACCGGCGAGTCGCGGTCCAAGCACCGCGACGCGCTCAATGCGGAGATCGAGACCTATATCGCGGGACGCACCAGCGCAGAATGGGTCGAACGCCTGAATGAAGCCGGCGTGCCGTGCGGACCGATCTACGCGATCGATCAGATGTTCGCCGATCCGCAGGTGCGGCATCTTAAGGTCGCGCAGAGCGTCACGCGCAAGGACAAAAGCAGGATGCAACTCCTGGCCCAGCCGGTCACGCTTTCTCGCACCCCTTCGCGATTGGTTGCGCGTCCGCCGGAGATCGGCGAGCACACCGAGGCGGTGCTTAGGGAGTTCGGTTTTGCGGCGCGCGAGATCGCCGCGTTGCGCAAGGCAAACGCATTGTGAATGCGCGATTGCCGGATCAAGACGGTGCAACGGGAAAAAAGGGGAATTGGGAAATGACGCAGACCGACAAGATGCTCTCGCGCAGGGAAGGGGGCGTCGGCACCGTTATTTTCAACAACCCCGAGCGGCACAACGCGGTGTCGCTCGACATGTGGGCGGCGACCAAGGACATTCTCGACGACTTCGCCGCCGATGACGATATTCGTGTGGTGGTGCTCGCTGGCGCCGGCGGCAAGGCATTCGTATCCGGTGCCGATATTTCCAGATTCGGGAGCGAGCGGGCCAATCTGGAGGCCGCGCGCGCCTACGGCGCCAAATCCGATGCGGCCTATGCCAGCATCTATGAATTCTCCAAGCCGACTATTGCGATGATCCGCGGTTATTGCATCGGCGGCGGGCTCGGACTCGCCACCTGCTGCGATCTGCGTATTGCGTCGGACAATTCGCGCTTCGCGGTGCCCGCCGCCAAACTCGGCCTCGGCTATGGCTACACGGGCCTCAAGCGGCTTGTTGACATCGTTGGGCCGTCTTTCGCCAAGGAGATTTTCTACACGGCGCGCCAGTTCGACGCGCAGGAAGCCCTGGCCATGGGGCTCATCAATCGCGCCGTGCCTTCGGCAGAACTGGAGAGCGCGGTAAAAGCCATCACCGACATGATCTGCGCCAATGCGCCGCTCACCATAAAGGCCGTTAAGTTTACCGTCGGCGAGATATTGAAAGACGAGTCAAGGCGCAACGTCGCTCGCACGGTCGAAATGGTGGAGCAGTGCTTCTCAAGCCGCGACTACAACGAAGGTCGCGCCGCCTTCATGGAGAAGCGCAAGCCGGTGTTTACCGGAACATGATCTTCCGGTTGACGCCGCGAGCGACGCGATAAGTCGACGGCCTTGCCGACCGGTGCTAAGGAACGGCCGGCGCTAACGATTTCAAGGCAATCATGTCCGCGAAGATGACCATTGCCGCGCTCCAGCAGATGAAGCGCGAAGCGCGAAAGAGTGTCGGCGTCGTTGCCTGGGATTATCAGATCGCGCGCATTGCCGATCGTGCCGGCGTCGATTTCGTCTCCGTCGGCGACTCGGTCGGTGTCAACCTGTGGGGCAGATCCGAAGTCGTCGAAGTGACGATGGACGAGATGCTCATCTGCTGCAAGGCGGTGCGCGCGGGCGTTGAGCGCGCCCTCGTGAGCTGCGACATGCCCTATGGTCCGGTGCAGGCCGGCATCGACGCCGCGCTCGCCGCCGCAAAGCGGCTCATGGTGGAAGGCGGAGCCGACATGATCAAGGTGGATGCCGCCGCGGAATTCCCCGATGTCGTGCGCGCGCTTGTAAGCTCCGGCATTCCGATCTTCGCCCAGTTCGGGCTGACGCCGCAGACCGCGATCAAATACGGCATTCCCTACAGCGCGCAGAATTCGCCTGCGGCGCAGGCCACCGCCGAAGCAGCGGAGAAACTCGTCAGCGAGGCGAAGCTTCTGGAAGACGCGGGCGCGTCACTTCTCGACTTCACCAATTCGGGTCCGGTGGCAGGCGCCGCCGTGGTCGAGGCGGTGAAGATCCCGGTCATCGGCGGCTTTGGCGGCGGGCCATGGCTCGACGGCCGCGTGCGGCTGGCGCACACCGCCATCGGCTACGCGGAAAAGTGGATCGACTCGAAGACCGAAACGTACGTCAACACCGCCAAGGCGGCGCTCGATGCTTTCACGCAGCTGATCGCCGACGCGCGGACCGGCCGGC
>JASHOR010000029.1 GCA_030041005.1 Xanthobacteraceae bacterium | reverse complement strand
TTGCCCGCGACATCGAGGAAAACCTCAAGGGCGGCGAGTACCAGCCGACCGATGCGGAACTGGCCGGCATCGACCGTGGCTTGCGCGATGCCGATCAAGGACATTTTGCAACCGACGCGGAAGTCGAGGCGGTTTTTGCCAAGTTCCGCCGCCGATGAATATGTCGATTCAGCATGGATTGCCGGGTCAAGCCCGGCAATGACGATTCAGAAAGACCCAAGCAGCGAGAGTTAATGCGCTCCTTCCTCGTCACCGCCGGGCTTGACCCGGCGGTCCATGCTGAGGAGCCGCGTCAAGTGACCTTACGGTCAACGCGTGATGTCCTCCCACAGATCGCGCCAATCCGGGTTCATCGATCGGATAAGATCGATCTTCCACTTTCGCGACCAATGCTTGATGTTCTTTTCACGTTGGATCGCCGCCATTGCGGTGGCGTGCTGCTCGTAATAGACCAGCATTTTCACGCTGTGCGTTTTGGTGAAGCCTTCGACCACGCCCTCCCGATGTTGGTAGATGCGGCGGACGAGATCATTCGTCATGCCGACGTAGAGCGTCCCGCGCGGCCGGCTTGCCAAGATATAGACCCAAAAGCTTCTCATGCTGCATCTCAGCATGGATTGCCGGGTCAAGCCCGGCAATGACGAAGTGGAGGCGAGCCCGCCCCTGGCCGCCAGACGCGGCGTATCCGAAACCCCGGTGGCCTCCGCCGCCATTCTCCGCTAGTTTGCCGCCCATCCCCACACAGGAGAGAAGCACATGCGAGAGTTCTCGCGCCGCGGCGCGCTTGCCGCCGCGCTCACCGCAACCGCAGCAGGAGTATTCGCGTTGTCCGAATCCGCCGATGCCCAGAACGCCGTCACCACGCCGTCCGGTCTCGAATACATCGACACCAAGATCGGCACGGGCGCCTCGCCGCGCACCGGCCAGACCGTTGTGGTGAATTACACGGGCTGGCTTTATGAGCACGGCAAGAAGGGCGCAAAATTCGACTCATCCCTCGATCGCAACGAGCCGTTCGAGTTCCCCATCGGCATGCACCGGGTCATTGCCGGCTGGGACGAAGGCGTCGCCACCATGAAGGTCGGCGGCAAGCGCACGCTGATCATTCCGCCCGGTCTCGGCTACGGCGCGCGCGGCGCCGGCGGCGTCATCCCGCCGAACGCGACGCTGTTGTTCGACGTCGAGCTGCTCGCGATCAAATAATCGGCCGCGCCATTAGCATCTACGATCGCGTGTGCCGGCGATTGGTCACTCGCGCACGACCGCTTTCATGGCGGCTTCATCCGATCGAAGGCCGGCAAACTCCGAGAGCGCGATCGGCTTGGCCGGCGGGCGCAGGTGGAAATACCCGACCTCGGCGCAGGATGATCCGCGCGTCTCGGCCATGAGTTCGGTGATCGTGAGGCCGCAGAAACGGCCTTGGCAGGGGCCCATTCCGCAACGCAGAAACGCTTTTATCTGGTTCGGCCCGGGACAACCGAGTAACGTCGTTTCGATCACCTGTCGCGCGGTGACGTCCTCGCAGCGGCATACGATCGTTTCACCGCGCGGCAGACGGAAATGCGGCGCCGGCTGATAGAGCAGATCAAGAAAAGTGCGGCCACGTTGGTACCGATGCAGCATCCGTCTTGCGTTCCGCTCTTCGTCCTTGTGTGACGCCTTATTCGTCAGAGCGCGTATGGCCGCGATGGCTGCAATCTGACCGCACGCTACGGCCGCTCCCGCTCCGGCGATTCCCGCTCCGTCGCCGGCGACGGCAATTGCCGGCGCGGTCGTCGAGCCAAAATCGTCCACGTTCGGCACCCAACATAATTGCGTATCGCTCCAGCGGTGTTCCACCCTCGCTGACATCGCAAGATTGACATTGGGCACGACGCCTTGATGCAACAAAAGCGTGTTGCACGGAAGACGTTCGAAACGCCCCCGCCTCGTGCGCCAGAGTACAGATTCGACGCGCTCGCCGCCCTCCGCCCCCAATTCGACTATACCGGTCACGACGCGCACAGCGCGGCGGACCTGGTACATCAGTCGCAAACCTTCTGTCATGTAAGACGAGGTCGCGAACGCAACGGCATGACGAAAAAGGCGATGCCAGTTCCGCTGCGCCGTGGTATCCAGAATTGCATCAATGCGAACCCCGACATTGAGATATTGCCACGCCAGCAGCCAAAGGAGCGGTCCGCATCCGGCCAGTACCGTCGGTCCCTCAGGGACCAACGCCGACGACTTGAGGAGAATCTGTGCGGCGCCACAGGTCATGACCCCCGGCAACGTCCAACCCTGAATCGGAAAAGGCCGCTCCATGGCGCCGGTGGCGATGATGATGCGCGCTGCGCGAATTTGCCGAGTGATGCCACTAACGGAGACCGCGACCGCATTGGAGGACAGGAGTCCCCATACGCTTGCGCCGGCGACATAATGGGCATCGCTTGCAAGCGCATCGCGAACAATTGTTTCGCCGCGCCAATAGTCTTTGCCAAGCACGCAATGACGCGATAGCGGCGAACTGGTGATGCTCCGATAAATCTGACCGCCAGGACCTGTCTGGTCATCGAACAGGACGCATTTGAGCCCAGCACGCGCGCAAAATGCGGAGGCTGCAAGGCCGGCAGGCCCCGCCCCGATGACAGCGACATCGTATTCATCGTGCAATTCTCCTGCGGCAATTATCATGTGCCGAATGTCCGGTTGCCGCACTTGGTCTCGATGCGCATCCCCTCGCGTACGGGAATCATGCAAGCCTGCAGACTGGCGACCCCCTCGATAGTGACGAGACACTCGAAGCAGACGCCCATCAGGCAGAAAGGTCCGCGTACAGCACCGGAGACAGCGGTGGTGCGGCAGCCGATGCGCCCGGATGCAAGCATTGCGGCCGCGACGCTGTCGCCCGGACGTGCCGATGTCGGGGCACCATCAACGAAAATCGTAAGGAGCCGTTCGGGACCCTTATTGAGCCGTCGAAACATGGAACCGTCGCGCGCTGAAATCTGTGAGAGATTCGTCGGGCAGGTTATCGTGATCGATCCATGCAGGCAGCAAAAGTGCATGCCCTGGCGTCAATGTAACGCCGCTGTGGCAGGTCGCGACGTACGCTCCGGGAAATGTCTCCGATTGGTCATAGATCGGGTAACCGTCTTTCGGCATCACCCGCAGTGACGCCCAGCACCGCAACACGTTCAACTTGCCGAGGAGAGGGAACATTTTCAAAGCGCGATTGGCCATGGCCGCGAGAATTTTGCCGTCCACAGAAGTATCAAAACCAACCTCTTCCACCGAATCGCCGATCATCACGCTCCCCTCGTCAGTCTGCCGTACCGTCTGGATGACATAGGGCAAAAAGGGGGCGACTTTTTCCGTGACAATGATCTGTCCGCGCTGAGGTCGGACTGGCGCATCCAAGCCCACCATGGGTGCAAGACGTGCATTGTCGAGGCCAGCCGCAAGCACCACCTTTGCCGCCGCGATCTGGCCGTGGGCCGTGTGCAATCGAAATTCGCTGCCGCTCGGCTCGATCGTCTGCACAGCCCGATCGGACAAATAGGTACCGCCTCGTCGCTGTAAACTGACGTGGAGCCCGCGCAGGAGACGCAACACGTTCACGTGGCCGTCGAGCGGACAAAAGCTCGCACCCGCAACTTCAGGCCCGATCTGCGGCAGCATTCGCTGCGTCGTCGCACGGTCGAGAATGCAATACTCAAACGGCGCCCTCCCCGCCTCGTTGTGCAGGCGCTTGAGTGCATTGGCCCGATTTTCGATCTCGCGCTCGGACAGCAACAAGTGAAGTCCGCCGGGCTGCTGAAAGCAGACGTCGAGGCCGCTTTCGGTGCGCAACGCTTCCGCGAATTTCGGCCACAAATCTACCGACTGCCGTGTCCAGACCGCGTACCGGGACATCCCGCCGCCCTTGCCCTGCACCCATACCAAGGCAAAATTTCCACGTGATGCCCGATAGGCAATATCCCCCTCATCGAGAATCGCCACATGGCGACCTCGTCCCGCCAGTCCCCACGCAATCGCAGCCCCCACCAGCCCGCCGCCGACCACCGCGAACTCGAACTCATTTCGCAAATCGCTCATGCACCCTGTCCCGGCTGACGGAGAGCGATCCACGCTGAACGCGTGAATCGCCCAGCCTTGGCTGCCCTATGCTTGACACCCCAGCAACTGTGATCACATAATGTGATCTCTGCAGTCGAGCCTCGCCCGTTTTCCCGTCCGTTGCGGTCGTGGCGCAAGAGCGATGAGCCATCCTAACGCAAGCGAGCAATGCGCGTAACGATCATGGGTGCCGGCGCCGGCGGCATGGCGGCGGCGGTTGAACTGACGCGCGCGGGTCACTCGGTCACGCTCTGGAACCGTTCTCCCGATACGTTGAAACACTTCGAAGCGGCCGGCGGCCTCGCCTACGAGGGAGTTCTCGGTGAGGGCGTGGCGCGGCTTACCGCCATGACGTGCGATGCCGGCGCCGCGGTCAAGGGCGCCGAACTGGTGCTCGTCTGCGCTCCCACCTCATCGCACCGCGAGCTGGCCTGCCTGCTGGCGAAATCGCAGCTTGGAACGAAGATTCCGGTCGTGCTCAATCCGGGGCACACCGGCGGCGCCCTGGAATTCGATCAGGCATTTCGCGAGGTGGCGGGTAGCGCGCCGCCGATCGCGGAGTTCTCAACGCTGACATACGTCGCACGCAAGTATCGGCCGGAGCGCGTGACTGTGACCGGACGGGCTAAACGCGTGCGGGGAGCCGCTCTGCCTGGCGGGCACGCAGCGCTCGCAGGCGCCTGCGCATTGTTCGACATTGTCGCTCCGGTTGACGACGTGCTTGCCAGCGGCCTGTCAAACGTAAACATGGTGCTACACCCGCCGGGTGCGGTGCTGGCGGCGAGCTGGGTTGAAGCTCGCCGCGGTGACTTCACCTTCTATGTGGAGGCCATGACACCGGGTGTTGCCCGCGTCATGGGTTCGCTTGACGAAGAACGACGATCGGTGGCTTCAGCGTTCGGGCATGCCTTGCCGCCGCTCGTCGCGGAGATGAAAGCGATCGGAACGGTTGCGGACGATGCCGACGAACGCGATCTTGTGGGAGCGATCAGTCGTGGCGAGGCGAACCGCCGGATCAAGGCGCCGGACTCGCTGTCGCACCGCTATTACCTGGAAGATTTCGGCTACGGACTTTTGCCATTCCTCGCCTTTGCTCGCATTGCCGGAGTGCGGACGCCGGTGGCGGAATCATTGCTCGAGCTGGGCGGCGCGTTGACCGGCATCGATTTCCGGGCGAATGGTCGGACCGCCGAACGGATGCGTATTTCAGGCCTCACGTCAACGCAACTGATGGCGCGCGTGCGGACGCAAAGACGATAGGAGACCGCCTTGGATTGGAAGCAGCAGACGATCGCGATTGTGGGCGGCGACCGGCGAGAGCAGGAAATCGCGCGCCAAGCCGGCATGACCGGTGCCGATGTGCGCGCCTTTGGATTCCCATGGCCGGAAAAAGGCATTGCTCACGTCACGCGAGCAACGGATGCAAGCTCGGCGCTTAGAGCCGCCAACATCGCCTTGTTCCCTATTCCCGGCATGTCTGCCGAGGGTGCCTTATTCGCGCCGGCCGCACCCTCGCCGATCGTGCCCGACCGCGCCATGCTCGCCGGCATGCGGGCACCCGCTCACATCATCCTTGGGTGGGCCAACGACTCGCTGAAGGCGCACTGTCAGTCGCTGTCGATCACGCTGCACGAATATGAGTGGGACGTGGAGCTTATGCTGCTGCGCGGGCCAGCAATCGTCGAAGGCATGCTCAAGGCCA
This sequence comes from Xanthobacteraceae bacterium, assembly GCA_030041005.1. Classification (GTDB taxonomy): domain Bacteria; phylum Pseudomonadota; class Alphaproteobacteria; order Rhizobiales; family Xanthobacteraceae; genus BOG-931. The sequence continues at coordinate 37,941 of JASHOR010000029.1, read as the reverse complement.
TCATCGAGAATACTGATATCACCATTCACCGGTCCCGGGTCTGCGTGGTCGGCCAGGGCACCATTGGGTCGCTGGTGACGCGCTGGATGGTTGCGCTGGGTGCCCACACCCACGTTGCGGCGCGCAATCCCGTGCAGCGGGCCGCCGCTCACGTCATGGGCGCGCAGGCTCATCCGCTTGAGGCGCTCCCTTCGATCGCGCCAGACCTTGACACCATCATCTCGACCGTGCCCGCGCAGATCGTGGGCCGCGGGGTGCTTGCCCGGCTGCCCGAACATGCGTTGCTGGTCGACCTCGCTGCGCCCCCTGGCGGCATCGATCGCGAGACCGCAAAGGAACTCGGCCTGAAATTCGTCTGGGCGCGCGGCATGGGGTCGCGGGCACCCGTCACCGTCGGCGCCAGCCAGTGGTCGGGCATTAAGAAGCGCATTGAGGCGATTTGTGGAGAACAGTCATGAAAGTTGATCTGGTCCTTCGAAATGCGCGGGTTATCGATCACGAAGGCACTTTCGAGGGCGGAATCGCAGTAAACGACGGCAGGATCGTATTGACCGGCGCCGACGACGCGCTGCCGGATGCAAAACGCGTCATCGACGCGCAGGGCCGGGCGGTGATGCCGGGCGTGATCGATCCGCATTGCCATCTCGGCGTCAACTATCCCTACAACGAGGATATGCGCACCGAGACGGCGGCCGCGGCGAGCGGAGGAGTTTCGACTGTTCTCCTTTACATCCGCAACAAGAGCGGGCCGTACGTGCCTTTCTACAAGGAGCGGCGCGCGGTCGGCGAACAGAACTCGATGATCGACTTCGGCTTTCATTTCGGAATCCAGCGCGAGGAGCACATTCATGAGATTCCGCAGATCGTGACGGAAACCGGAGTCCGTTCGTTTAAATGCTATTTCGGCTACGAGCCGGACAATCCGATCGGCATCGTTCCGGCCACCGACGGCTGGGTCTATGCGGCGATGCGGCACCTGGCGAAAGTGCCGGGCGGCGTCATCAGCGTCCACTGCGAGAACACCGGGATTGCGTCCTGGCTCAAGGACGAACTGAAAGCCACCGGCCGGCAGGATCTCGGCGCCTATACGGAGTCTCGTCCCGCCTTCTGCGAGGAGGAGACGATCAAACGCATGCTGTTCCTGGCTGAGCGGACCAAATGCCCTCTGCATCTCGTCCACACCTCGGTCGGAATGGGGCCGGTACTCGCCGCCGAGGCGCGCGGTCGCGGCATCGAGGTCACAGTGGAGACCTGTCCGCACTATTTGACGCGCACTTGCTATGACGACGATCTCGACATGAAGGCGAAGATTTCACCGCCTCTTCGCGACAAGTCAGACCTCGAAGGTCTGTGGCGCGGCGTACTCAACGGGACCGTCTACAGTCTCGGCACCGACCACGTCCCATTCTTTCCGAAAAAAGGCGAGGATCTATGGAAGGAAGTTCCCGGCGTGGTGAGCTTCCCGTGGGAACTCTCGCTGATGCTGCATTTCGGCGTGCACCAGCGCGGTCTTTCGCTGCCGCGCCTCGTCCAGCTCAACTCATATCATCCGGCCCGCCGTTTCGGGCTATGGCCGCGCAAGGGTTCTCTGCTCGCTGGCGCCGATGCCGACCTCGTCGTCGTCGACTTGGACGAGGAGCGAAAAGTTCATCATACGGGACATGGGCACTGCATCTATGAAGGTTGGACGCTCAAAGGATGGCCGGTCATGACTATCGCCCGCGGTCGCGTCGTCTATGAAAACGGCAACGTCGACGAGAGTGCCTTCGGCCGCGGCCAATGCGTCACCCGTCCGAACTAAAATGCTGAAGCGACTGATTGCAACCGAGAAAACCCACTTCGATAATTCCGGTTGGGTTGACATCGCCGCGGTCCTGCCGGGCAAAGTTCTGCAGCCGCTTCGCGAGGCTGCGGGGACGTTGCTCGGCACGGCGCCGCATCAGGACATGCTATCGGGCATCCACAACGCGTTCGGATATCACGCGTGCAGGGAACAGGCGTGGTCCTTTCTCGACGTCGCCGAGAGGCACGAATTATTGGATTGCGTCGAAGATGTGCTCGGCCCTGATATCGTCTTGTGGGACAGCGAGCTCTACCTCGATCGGCTGACGCTATCGCTGGACGAGGCTTCGATCTGGCCGGTCGATCCTCTCGCCGGTGTCATCGCCGCGGTCGCGATGGAAAGCGGCAACGTTCTCATGCTGGACATCGCTCGATTTCAATCTCACGGCAGCGTGCTGCAAAAATGCCACGAAGGCGCGTGGTATGTCATCCGCTACATGCCGGCCACATCGCTGTTCGACCGGAATCCGCGCAGCCTTGCCAACCGCCGTGCCGCGCAAGTGCGGCCGCTCGTCAACTATGCTAAACGGCCGCTGTGGCTCGCGCGCGGCGAGGACCGACGCGGCAACGACTTCGCCACCGGATTCTCTCTGCCGGCGGCACGGTGGATCGATGCCGTCGCCCTGGATCAGAGCGGCGCCACTCACTCCCAAGGAGCCTGAATATGCCCGTAGTCACCGTTCAAATGTGGTCGGGGCGCAGCACCGAACAGAAGCGCCGCCTTGTGCGCGCGATCACTGACGCCATGGTGGAGCACGCCAAGTGCAAGCCGGATCACCTGCACGTTATCATCCAGGATGTTCCCAAGGATAGCTGGGGCCGCGCCGGCACGCTCGGCATAGATGAGAAGGAGAGTTGAGATGACGACGCTCGATGCCATCGACATCAGGAGCGCTGCGCTGCTTGTGATCGATATGCAGAACGGCTTCGTGCACGAGAAGGGCACGCTGGGAATTTCCGGGGTGGACACGCGCCGGCTGGCGGCCGTGGTGCCTGAGCAGAAGCGGCTGATCGAGCGTTGCCAGAAGGTTGGCATTCCCGTGATCTGGACCGTGCAGGAGCATTTCGCGGTCGACGCCAGCCGGGCGCAGAAGAAGCTGGCGGCGCACACGGCCAAGCGGCGGCAGGTATCATGTCTTGCCGGTAGCTGGGATGCGGAGATCATTGAGGAGCTCAAAGGGCTCGCGGCACTTAACCCGACCTATGTCCTGCGCAAGCACCGCTTCGGTGCGTTCTACGAGACGCGCCTCGAGCTGCTGCTACGGCAGCTCGGCGTGCGTACGCTCTTCATCGCCGGGACGACGACCAATGCATGCGTGGAGACGACGATTCGCGAAGCCTATCTGCGCGACTACGACGTGGTGGCAGTAACCGACTGCATATCGGGGGTGAACGCCGACTGGGAATCCGCGGCACAAAAGGTTTGGGCTCAATATTTTTGCGTGCTGCAGAACGCGGCCGAGGTTCAGGCCTGGATCGACGCGCAGACCGCGCCCCGGATCATCGATTTCGCCCACATGTTGTTGCAGGTCGGGGATATCGAAGCTTCCAAGCGATTCTATACGGAATTGCTTGGCTTTACCCCGCGCAATGCGGCGCCTCTCGCCGACGGCCGTCCGTTCGTCCCGTTCAAGCAAGGGCTGGCGCTCACGAGTGGCGGGCCCGGCAACGCTCTGCAAATCGATCACATGGCGTTCCGCGTAACCGATGTGCGCGCGGCGACGAAGCGGCTAAAGGCCGCCAACGTGAAGTTCTTCAACGAGCTGCATGATGGCATCTACGGCCTCACGATCTACGTGGCCGATCCGGACGGCAACAAGGTCGAGCTGTTTCAGGAGGGGGTAAAGCTATCCTGAGCGGTTACGAGTGGTGGAGTTGGCAATGCGCACTTTGATTGAACACTTGAACGTCGCATTTCTTGTTGACAAGAACGACACCGTCCTTCGGGACGCCAGCGTCGTCGTCGTCGATGATCGAATTGCCGACATCGGGCCGACGCGCGAAGTTGCCGCGCGCCACGACCGTACGTCCTTCGAGCGGATAATCGACGGACGGATGATGGCGATCTGCCCCGGCTTCGTCGATAGCCACGTGCACCTGTCCGAGACGCTGTCGCGCGCCGTGTTTCCCGACAACTTGAATACCCGCGCATGGGTGTTTCATTGGGCCAAGCCCTTCTATGCGTTCATCACTGAGGATGACGAATACTGGGGTGCTCTGCTCGGGATCACCGAAATGCTGCGGGCAGGGACAACATGTTTTCTCGACATGGGGTCACAGTACGATCCCGGCATCGTCGTGCGCGCGATGGCGGAGACCGGAATTCGCGGCATCACCGGGCGGCATGCCGCTGACAACCCCCCGGCCGAATTGCCTCGCGGCTGGAACCAGGAGATGGTGCAGCACCATTTCTTCAAGGATGCGGCAACTGCGCTGCAAGTGCTCGAACAGTGCGTACTTAAATACGACAAGGCGCTCGAAGGCCGGGTGCGCTGCTGGGTCAATATCGAAGGTAAGGAGCCCTGCACGCTCGAACTGCATGTCGGCGCCGTCAAGCTCGCGCAGCGGCTTGGGGTCGGCACCACTTATCATCTGGCTACCTCCATCGAGGAGGCCAAGGTAAGCGAGCAGAGGCACGGACTCTGGCCGGTGGCGCGCGTTGAAAAAGCCGGCGGGCTTGCCGACAATCTCGTCATCGCTCACTGCGCAGCAGTGCAGGAAGGCGAGATCGGCATGATGGCGCGGCACGGCGTGAAGGTCGCGTTCTGCCCCTGCTCCTCGTTCAAGCTGGGGAAGGGTGCGACCGCCATCGGCAAGTATCCGGAAATGATCGCGGCGGGAATGAGTGTCGGCCTCGGCACAGACGGTGTCTCGGCGGCCGGCAACCTCAATCTGATGCGGCAGATGCTGGTGGTCGCCGGCATGTTCAAAGACGCCCGACTCAAGCCCGACGTATTTACCGCACGTCAGGCTTTGCGCGCCGCGACGATCGATGGTGCAAAAGCGCTGCTCTGGGACCACGAGATCGGCTCGCTGGAAGTCGGCAAAAAAGCCGATTTCGTACTGTTCGATCTCGATCACATCGAATGGACGCCGTTCTACGATCCGCTCCAGGCGCTGGTCTTCTCGGCATCGAGCGCTTCGATCCTGGAAACATGGGTTAACGGCAAGGCGCTGTTTCGCAACGGCCGTGTGCAGACGGTGGACGAGAAGGCAATCCGCCTCAAGGCGCGCGAACTTGCGGCGGCAGCAATCGAACGCGCGGGGCTCATGCGAACCGACATTCCGACCACGACGACGCTTTACGACTGAAGATGAAACGGCGAAGTCATCCGCTCCGGATCAGACTGTCATGAGGCGCTGCACCGCCGCTCCGACGCGCCGTCGCAGCTCGGCGAGATCGAGACCGATGATCTGATCGTCGGCGACCACCGTGCGGCCGCCGACAAGCAGGCGCTTGAGCCGCGGCCGCACCCCGGTGGCAACCGGCGCAATCCCCGGATCGTGAAACGCCGCAAAGCGGATGTCGTCCAGTTCATAGACCGCGAGGTCGGCTTCAAACCCGGGCGCAATTGCGCCCACTTTTTCCAAGCCCAGGATTTCGGCACCGCCGCGCGTCCCCCAGTGGATCACGTCGGCGATCGAAAGCGCGTCGTGCCCGCCGCCGGCGCGGTGCACATACCAGGCGAAATGGGCTTCCGAAATCATGTCGCCAGGATCATTGGCCGCGCCGCCGTCCTGGCCGAGCCCGATCGGCACGCCAGCCTTGCGCATGTCGAGAACCCGCGCCACTCCGTTGCCGAGGCGGGCATTGCTGCCGGGGCAATGGGCGATGCCAGTGCCGCTGTCGGCGAGAATCCGGATGTCTTCTGTATCGAGCTTCACGAGATGAGCGAACCAGACGTCCGGACCGATCCAGTCCTGGCTTGCGGCATATTCCAGCGGGCGCAAGCCGTGCTTTTCGCGACAAAAAATCACGTCGTCGCGGCTCTCGGCGAGATGCGAATGCATCCGCAATCCGAGCCGCCGCGCCGCCGCGGCAACTTCTTTCAGTCCGCCTGCCTCGGCCGACTGGGTTAAGCTTGACGGCGCCGCAACCACGCGCCGCCGCGCGGCCGGCGACGGATCGTGCCAGGAGGCAGTGAGTTTTTCGAGATCGGCAAGCACGGCTGGAAGCGTCTCCGGCGGCATGCTCAACGGCTGCGGCGTCGTGCTCGGCCGCGAGCGTGCACTAAAGCCACGGCACAGCACCATGCGGACGCCGAGGCGATCGGCCGCTGCAAAGATAGCGCCAGAGGAATCGAAAGCGATCCCGGGAAAGTACAGGTTGTGAAAATCAGCAATCGTCGTACAGCCGCAGAGAACGAGTTCCGCGAGACCGAGCAGCGCCGCGGTTTGCAGCATGTCCTCGTCGAAACGCATGCGAAACGCAAACGGCACCACATCCAGCCATTGGCGCAGCGGGGCGTTCATGCCAGCGGGCACGCCCTTCATAAGCGCCTGCAGCAGATGATGGTGCGTGTTGACCCAGCCGGGATAGACGACGCAGTTCGTCGCGTCGACGATGTCTTCGCCAGGCATCGGGTGTAGGGCGCCGATTTCGGCGATCACGCTGCCGCGGATGCGGATATCTGGCCCGGCGGAGCGCGGCGCGGCGGACAGCCCGGTCATGATGGCAGCAGCGCCGCGAATGAGCGTGGCCGGCACGTCCCTCGCTTCCATCGAAGGCAAGTATTGCTGTCCTGAAGTTTTTGTGATCACATGCTGTGATCTCGCCGGCAAATTGTCAAGCGCAGCCGCATGCGCAGCCGGTGCCGATGGGAGTGCACTGCGCAGCCGGCGACACTATTGCCGGCATTTCAGTTCGTTACGTGCAACAATGGACCTGACCGCGGAGAAACCGCTCAATGCCCTTCATCCGAAACGCTTGGTATGCTGCCGGATGGTCGCGCGAGATCGGACGCAAGCTCGTCGCGCGGACCCTGCTCAATGAGCCGGTCGTCATGTTCCGAACCGAAAGCGGTCAGGCGGTCGCGCTCGCGGACCGTTGCGCCCACCGCTTCGCGCCGCTGTCGCGGGGACAGCTGAAGGGGGACACCCTCGAATGCGGCTACCATGGTCTTTGCTATGACGCGACCGGCGCCTGCGTGCTCAATCCGCACGGCGATCATTCCGTTCCGCGGGCGGCGCGGGTAAAATCGTACAAACTGGCAGAGCGCGACGGCATCGTCTGGATCTGGATGGGCGATCCGGCCAGCGCCGACGAAGGCAGGATTCGGCAATTTCCCCAGTTCGGATCACCAGCGTTCGCCAGCGTGGAAGGTTACCTCCCCGTCAAGGCCAACTACCAGTTGATCAGCGACAACCTGCTCGACCTCACGCACGGGCAGTATCTGCATCCGATGTTTACCAACCCGGCGGGGCCAGCCACATTCGAGCCGTCCAGCGACCCCGATCCCGATACCGTCTGGGCGAGGTTCATGCGGCGCAGCCAATACCCGAACAAGTATTTCCAGTTCCTTGGATTTCCTGCCGACAAGCTGGGCGATCATCGCAATTGCATGCGCTGGAATGCGCCGGCCGTCATGCTGCTTGATGTCGGAATGACCGATGTGGGGCGGCCGGAAAGCGAAGGCATCTCCATCCCGACCGCACATCTGCTCACGCCCGAGACGGAAACGACTACCCATTATTTCTGGGCGATGTCGCGCGACTTCAAGCAATCCGACGAAGCTCTCAGCAAGCAGTTGCTCGAGATTGGCGTGAACATTTTCAACAACGAAGACAAGCCCATGATCGAAGCGCAACAGGTTGCAATCGGCAATACCGATGACCTCCTGTCGCTCAAACCCGTGCTTTTGGCTACGGACAGTCCGTCGGTTCGAGCAAGGCGCATCGTTCTGCGACTGCTGCGCGAGGAACAACCGAGCATGCAGGTCGCCTAGAACGAAGCCATTCGGACAGGGATGCTCACATCGACTTCACCGCCGGTAGCCGTACGCGACTCCGCGGCTGTGCGAAATGTTCGGAGGCATATGTGATGGATGCACGCCGGCTATTCTGCATGCCCGTTGGCTTGCTCTTTTGGAGGTACGATGGACGTCAGTGAGCAGATTCATGCCGAGTTGAAAAAATGCGGAGTGCGACTTGCAGCCTCGCTGCCCGACGATTGGGTGGCGCCCCTTATCCGCAGGCTCGACGCCGATAACGACATTCGGCATGTGCCGGTCGGGCGCGAGTCGGAGGCGGTGATGGTGGCGTCGGGCGCGTTCTTCGGCGGCGTGCGTTCGGTGGCGGTCATTGGCAATACCGGACTTTTGACCTGTACCGGCGAACTCGCGACACTCAATCTGCGCCACCAGATACCAGTGTTCTGCATCGTGAGCATGCGCGGATCAATAGACGACCATCAAATCTATCAGGAGGTGCAGGGCCGGCGCACCATCCCGGTTCTGCAGGCCTACGATTTCCCCTATCGCGTGATCGACCGACCGGAGGAGATCGGCTGCATTCCCGATGCGTATCAATGGTGCCGCCTGCAGAAGCGGCCATTCATTCTCTTTCTGACCCGGGCGCTGCTAAAGGGGAGACGCTGGTCATGATCGCAAAAGAAGCCATCCGGGTCCTGGCCGCCCATCGTGGAGACGCGATTGCAGTCTGCGCACTGGGTGTCGCCGCAAACGAATGGTGGGATGCGACCAAGGCCGAGGACTGCTTCCAGATGCACGGGGCGATGGGCTTTGCTGCGAGTTTCGCGCTTGGCTTGGCGCTGTCGCTGCCGAACGTCAATATCTGGATCATCAATTCGGACGGGTCGCTCTGCATGAATCCCGGTTGCCTACTCACCGAGGCGGCACAGGCGCCGCGCAATCTCAAACATTTCGTCATCGACAATCAGGTCTATCAAACCGTAGGTGCCGTCCCGATGGTCAACGCCGGACGCACCGATTATGCGGGTCTCGCCCGCGCGGCGGGCATCGCCAGCACCCACACCATCGACAACGTTCCCGAAATGGAGAAGCAACTGCCCCGCCTTATCGCTGGCCCGGGACCGACATTCGTGGTGCTGCGCGTAGAGCCTGACCCGAGCCACATCAATACCCCTCCGGTCACCTATGAAGGTCCGGAAATGAAGTATCGCTTCGGCCGCGCCCTGGAAAAGCGGTTCGGCATCAGCGTGTTCAACTCTTCCGGTTATTAATCGGGGCTGAGAGGAAGGGTATTCCGGTTTTGTCGGCTTTATCGGGTGCGCCGGGCGCGCAGCGAAGCGACCATTATCAACTTGGTCATCGCTTTCGGGCAGGCGGGCGGATGAGCAAGCCGACGCTCACATCATGCTCTAACTATTAGTGAGGACCCCGCGCGCCTCGAAGATTTCGTGAATCTGCGTCATGTATTCGACGAATTTTGATTCCAGCCGACTCTTCCAGCTGCGCGGCCGTTCGATCTGAATGTGTAAATCGATGTCGATGCGGCCCGGGCGCGGCGACATTACCAGCACCCGGTCGGCGAGGAACACCGCCTCTTCAATGCTGTGAGTAATGAACATCACCGTGTTTTTCACACTCAGCCACATCGTTTGCAGATCGCTGATCATCTGCTCCCGCGTCAAGGCGTCAAGCGCACCGAAGGGTTCGTCCATCAGCAAAAGACCGGGCTCCTGCACCAGCGCGCGACAGATTGCCACCCGTTGCCGCATACCGCCCGACAGCTCGCTCGGAAACTTCTGTGCGAAGCCGCCGAGTCCAACCTGAGCCAAAAGGTCGTCGGCGCGCGCGGTATAACGCGTACGGTCCCATCCCTTGATCTCGATCGGCAACAGAATGTTATCGATCACCGTGCGCCAATACAGCAGCAGATCGGTCTGGAACACGACGCCGACCTTCGGGTGCGGTCTGCGAACCTCTTGGCCATCAATCAGGATGGTGCCCGAGGTACGCGGAGAGATGCCGGCAACCAGCGACAGCAAGGTACTCTTGCCGCAGCCGCTCGGCCCGACGATGGCGACGAACTGGCCCGGCGTGATCGCGATGCTGACCGGGTCGAGCGCACGAAGGTCGTTGCCGTCGCGCGTTTGATAGATCTTGGTCAGATTCGTGATCGCGACGTCGACGCCCTTGAGTTTGCGGGTGGCGCCAACAAGCGCGTTCATTTCGCCGCCTCGCGCTGGAACACGGCTCGTCGTTCGACGAGTTCGATCGCCCAGAAGGTCACCACGCCGATGGCGGCAATAATGATCAGAGAGGCGAAGCTCAATGTGGTGTCGAACTGCGAGCTTGCCTGCAGCTGAAGGTAGCCGAGCCCGCGCTCGGCGGCCACATATTCACCGATGACGGCGCCGATCACCGCAAGGCTGACCGCCACCTTCAGACCGCCGAAAATGTTGGGCAGCGCCGCCGGCAGGCGGATTTTGATAAAGGTCTGCCACTCGTTGGCGCCCATTGAGCGAACCAGATCGACCATGCCCTTGTCGAGCGCCTTGAGGCCGACGACGGTGGCGATGACAACGGGGAAGTACGCAAGCAGAAAGGCGAGAAAGCATTTCGGCGCAAAGTCGTAGCCGAGATAGAGCACCAGCAGCGGCGCCAGCGCAACCTTCGGTATCGTCTGCATCGCCACCAGCAGCGGATAGACCGCTCGCTCGAAGAGCCGTGAATAGAAGATCGCAAACGCTGTGATGACGCCGCCGACCGCGGCGATGGCGAAGCCGGCCAGAGTTTCCACCAGCGTGACAAGCGTGTTGTTCAGGAGCAGCCTGTAATCGGTGCCGATGCGCTCGACGATCTGCAACGGCGTCGGCAAGATAAATGCCGACAGGCCGAGGAGAGGCACTCCGAACTGCCAGAGCGCAAGTACGATAATCGCCACGGTCGGCGCCGCCAGTGATTCCACAAGCAGCCGAACGTTCCGACGTTTGCGGCGCTGCCGCCGCTCCTGGTGCTTTTGATCCGAAATCTCTGTGTGCGTCATCGGTTCACTTGGCGCTGCGCCTCTCCGCCGCCAGCTGCACGGTTCTGGTTACGACACGGGGCGCAGCGACCATTCGTGTCGGACATCCGCCGCCCTTCGTCCCCGGACACCCGCGATGTCGTAGTCCGATGCAAAGCGCATGCCGACCCGCGGAGATTGCCGGCATCCGTGCGGTCGGTTCAAGTCAATTCCGTCGGTTACTACATGATCACACATTGTGATCACAGTCTGCGACACTGTCAAGAATCACCATCGCGCCAGAATCACCACCGCGCGAACCACGACGCGGACGCGCGCATCAGCGGCAAAGCGTCGCATCGGCGTTGCCGCGGCAGGTTGCGGATGATCGCCATTGCGGTTCCCCCGCCAACAAATCACGACGCGCCAAGACGATCAGATGATCAGTGCAGATAAGCGTTTGTGTAGTAGAAATGCAGATCTTTGACCTGGTTGATGATATGACCGGCCTTAAGTAGTTCGAGATTGGACTTCCAGTCAGCCTTGGTCTGCCAGCCAAGCGGCTTGCCGGGAATCTCGGACAAGGAATCCATCGTTGCCTTGACCTGCTGGTCAAGCACCTCGGGATCGATCTTCAGCGCCATGTGCCTGGCCGTGATCGCAACGGCGCCCTTATAATCCTTCTTCGCGTCCGCATAGCCCCTGGCCGTAGCACGCAGCAATTTCTCCATCGTGCTTGCGTGCGTCTTGGCGTAGTCCTTATTTACCAGAAAGGCTGCGCCCATGACCTTAAGACCGAAATCGGAGACTTTCAGGACATTGAACTTCACGCCGGCCTTTTTCTCGAACAGCGGCAGCTCGTTGGTGAGATAGAGCGACATGAAATCGATTTTGCGCGCCATGAATTGACCGACGCGCGCCGAGCTGTTCATCTGGATGACTTTGATCCTGCTCGGATCCAATTTGTTGATTCGTTCGAACGGCTCCACGAGATTGGCAAACGTCTCGCCGATGCTGACGCCAAGCGTGTGGCCCACCAGATCCTTCGGCGTCTTCAGCGGCATGTCGGGAAACGAGACGATCGCCATCGGGACCTGGGTCTGATAGACCGCGATCACCTGCACTGGCAATCCCTTGTCCACGGCCTCGGCGCCCACGGTGGCCGGACCGTAGGCAATCTGGTCGGTGCCGAGGCCAACCATCTTGACGACGGTTTCGGCGCCCGATCCCTCAGCCAGTTCGACATCGAGGCCTTCCTGCGCATAATAGCCTTTGTCCAGGGCGACAAAGAGCGGCGCGTATTCCCCTTTCAGCTTCCAGGTGAAGCGGATAATCACGTGCTCCTTGGTTTGTGGACTCGTTTGCGGTCCACTGGCGGGCTGAGCCTCGACGGGCACACCAGACCCGGCAGCGCCGAGCGCGAGGGCCAGCGCCAGACTTGCGAGAAGATTGCATTTCATGGTTGCCTCCCTCGGCGGCAATGGGCTGCCCGCGATAACCCGGCTCGTGGCTACTGCCAAGCGAACTCATCGCCTCCGCGCGTCACGCCGCATGCGGCCTTCGCGCCCGGGAAACGAGATCGACCAGTCGATATCACATTTTGTGATCACACAAGCCGCACTGTCAAGTGACGGCGCGCGTAGCGCGGCGGGCCCAGCACCCTGGCGGCGCTTGTGACGGTCAGCCTGACCGCCAGCTCTTTCGCGCTGTCGATCCGTGCACCTTGATTCTCAGGACGCGGTGCCCCAGCCGAAGTCGGACTTGCGCCCGCCGTTCCGCTTCGAGTAATAAGCGTGATCACAGTTGGGCCGGCCGGGCGGCGCTCTGGGTGCGCCAGCGCTGCGCGGCGGGCGAAGCAAAGAGATGCATTGCCGCCAAGGTTGGCGCGGCTTTTGAAATTAGACGTCGTGTTGGTAGCAAGACGCGCGTTGGGGATCTGGCACAGGCCTTGATCGTGATGCTGTTGAGACTGGGTACGCTCGGGTTCGTGATAAATCAAAGAACGGATCAGCGCAGATTCGGGGCATGAGACCGCTTATTGCAATCGACGAGGAGGTCCGTCGCCCGCCGGCGGCCAAGCGCCATCGGGGCGAGGTGCAGGACCGCGTTCTGGAAAGGCTGCGCTCGGGCCTGATGATCGGCGTGTTTGTGCCCGGCCAGACCATCACGCTTCGCCGTCTCGCGGAAATGCTCGGCACCAGTCCGATGCCGGTCCGCAAGGCTATCCACCAGCTCACCGCCGCCAATGCGCTGGAAATTCTGCCCAATCGATCGGTGGCGGTGCCGCGCATGAGCGCCGAGCGCTTCAAGGACCTGACCCGCGCTCGGCAGGCGGTGGAGGGGCTCGCGGCGGAACTCGCATGCGCCAATGCGACGCCGGCCCTCATCCGCGAGCTGACCGCGATCAATTCGCGGCTGCAGCAAGCGATCAGGCGGCGGAAGATACTCGAATGCCTGGAGATGAATCAGCGCTTCCATTTCACCTTCTATGCGGCGGCGCGTTCGCCAATTCTGGCGCCGCTGATCGAGTCACTGTGGTTGCAGGTTGGCCCGATCCTCTATACATCGCTCACCGACAGCGACATGCCATGGGACGCGGTTCAGCACGAGCATCTATTGGCGGCGATCAAGTCCAGGCGGCCTGTCGCGGCGCGGCGAGCGATTGTGCGCGATATCGGCGAAACCGCAAAATCGCTGCTTCGGCTGTCAACGTTCAACGGACATAACGCGCGTTTTGGCTCGTTCCGGCTGATGGCCTGAAGTGGTGCCGTCGAGTTCGACGGAGCCTGCCGATGACCAGCGACATCGCCGAGATGTAAGTGAGAGCGCGTTGATCCCGGTCTCGATTATCACCGGCTTTCTGGGCAGCGGAAAAACGACGCTGTTGCGCCGTTTGCTGGCCGATCCACGCATGGGCACCGCCGCGGTCCTGGTCAACGAATTTGGCGAGGTCGCGCTCGATCATCTGCTGTTGCGCAAGGTGGACGAGAACATCGTCCTTCTTAACTCTGGCTGCCTCTGCTGCAGCGTACGCGACGATCTGGTAGAGACGCTCGATGATATGCAGGCCAAGCGCTCCTCCGGGCTGCTTCCCGAGTTCGATCGGGTGGTGATCGAGACGACGGGGCTCGCGGATCCTGCGCCCATCATCCACACCCTCCTCACGGACGCCAGTCTGACGCAGGTCTATTGCGCGACCGGCATGGTCGCCACTGTGGATGCGATGCATGGCGGCGGGCAGCTCGATTCTCATCTCGAATCGGTCAAGCAAGCGGCGATGGCCGATCGCCTGGTCCTGACGAAGACCGACCTTGTCGAACCGGCAATCCTCGATCGCCTGCGCGATCGGCTCAAAGCCCTTTCGCCGTCGGCTACCCTGTTCGAGGCCACGCTCGACTCGGGCCCAGGGCCCGACATGCTGTTCGATTCGCATCCGTTCAGCGAGCGCGGCAAGGTCGCCGACGTGGCGCGCTGGCTAAACGCCGAAAGCGCCACCGGCGCCAGGCAAGACCACGGTCACGACGACAAGCGGCACGATGATCGGATCGGCACGTTCTGCCTGACAGCCGATGTGCCGCTCGACTGGACTCGTTTCACCGAGTGGCTGGCTCTGCTGCTCACCAACAGAGGCGAGCAAGTCCTGCGCGTAAAAGGCCTCCTCAATATCGCAGGCCGCTCAAAACCGGTGGTCATACACGGCGTGCAGCACGTGTTTTATCCGCCGGCGGAACTCGATCGGTGGCCCGATGCGGATCATCGTTCGCGCATCGTGTTCATCACGCGCGACCTGCCAGGCCACGGCTTGGCGCGCACCTTCGAAACCGTAGCGGCTGCAGGCCATGCACGCTCAGCAGCGGAACAGTCGATGGATTAAAGAGGCTCGTTGCAAAGACGAGATCGGCGGTCCGGCGCGCCGCCGCTACATCGGCGGGCTATTTCACAATCAGAAGCCGATCGGTGTCGGCATAGTCCGACAGCAACTCGCAGCCGCTGGCGGTCACGAGCATCATGTCCTTGTTCTGCATGCCGAAACCGTACCCGGTCTGATAGCAGAGCGGCTCCACTCCGAGCACCATCCCGGCTTCGAGTTCGGCATCGCCTTGCCGACCCAGATTGGGGGTCAGGCCGAGATACGGGTCCTCATGCAGGTGCAGCCCGATGCCATGCCCGACGAATGATATCGGCGGCAAATTCATGGCCGAGAGCTTCTTGATGAAAGCATCATAGATCGCCCGGCAGCTTGCGCCGGGCTTGATCATGTCCATCATGAGGTATTTGCATTCGACGAGGTGTTGCCAGATGGCCTCGGCCTGAGCCGGCGGCCGCTGCACCACCGCGGTGCGGCACACTCCGGCGTGGTAACCGCCGATCAATGGAAAGATCTCCACTCGACAGACGTCCCCTGCCTGCAGCGTGCGTTCGGAGGGGCCTACATTCGGCAATTGACTGCGCTCACCAGTGGCAACGATCATCAGCTTGAACTGCTCGGCGCCCAGCGCATAGACATTGCGGGTCATTGCCGCTGCAATGTCCATTTCGGAGCTGCCCTTTTGCACCGTCCTCAGCGCATCTGTGATGGACTGGTCGGCAATGCGCGATAACCGGCGCAGAAGCTCCACCTCATCCGCGGTCTTGATCTGGCGCAGCCGCGCGAGCAGCAATTCGCAGGGCACGAAAGCTGCATCAGGCAGGTTCTGTCGCAGGCGCGCCATGTCACCTGCAGGCAGATAATCCATCTCGATACCGATCCGCGACCGTGCGAGACCCATTTCCTTCAGCATGCGCGCAAGCACATGCATGCTGTCCTCGGTGAACTCGGCCCAGATGTAGCTCGGCACCTCCGGCTCGTGCTTGCGAATCGTCGTCGCTTCCATGTCAACGCCGAGGAGCCCGCAACGTCCGTCCGCGGTCAGGGCGACCATGGCGTGACGATGGCGGATCAGCGGCTGCGAGGGAACGACAAACCCCGCCACGTAGGCAAAGTTCTCGGGAGAGCAGGAGATCAGCGCGTCGAAGCCGCCCGCCTTCATCGCCGCGACCTGTCGCTCGATGATGTCCTTACGCATGCAAATCCGCTCAATCCTTCACTGTGTATTTCGCGAGTTTGCCGAGGTCGACGTCGATGCCCATGCCGGGCCCGCGCGGCAACTCGATTGTGCCATCCGTCAGCTTCATGCCGTGCGTGAGCAGGTCATCGGTGTAGTAGATTCCCGCAACCTGACCGCGCTGTTCCTCGGCCGGCGTCGACACCGGGACCACGCACGACAAGGTCACTGCTTGCGCGGCCGCCGCCAATTGCACGTTCGCCAGATTACCGATGCCTGTTTCAACCGAGCCATTCACATTGCAGACGATGCCGGCGGCCCGGCACACCGCCGCAACCTCCATGGCCCGGTAGAGTCCGCCCGGCTTGGTCGTATAGATTGATACGATTTCCGCGGCACGCCGTTCGACGATCTCGGTTACGTCATGGGCGTTCCACGCGGATTCGTCAGCCATTACCGGCGTGTCGATGGCGTGCGCGACCTCGGCCATGCGCGCGATCCCCATCACCGGCTGCTCGGCATATTTGAGTCCGTACTGCTCCATTTGCCGAATGCAGCGGATCGCCTCACCCGGCGTCTTGTAGCCCTCATTCGCGTCGACGCACAGCTCGACATCCGGCCCGACCGCGTTGCGGATTAATCGCACCATCTCGACATCCCGCTTCGGATCGACACCAACCTTGATCTTGATGGTCTTGATGCCCTCTGCGGCGACCTTCGCGGTCTCCGCTTCCGCCTCGGCGAAGCCAATGAGGCCAATCGAGTGGGTCACCGGAATGCGGGTGCGGGCATGGCCGCCCAACAGCGCATGGACCGGCAGGCCAGCCCGCCGCGCAGCGAGATCGTAGGCGGCAAGTTCGACGGCGCACTTGGCGTAAGGATAGCCCTTAATGACCGCATCCATGCGCATGTGCAGATCGACGATATTTCCCGGATCGGCACCGGTCACCGCCGGTGCGAGATAACGATCGATCACAACGCGAACAGTGGCCGGCGATTCCCCGAAATATCGGCCGAACTCCCCTCCCCAATCCTTGAGCGCCGGCGCTTCGCCCCAGCCCACTCGGCCGGCGTCGTCCACCATCCTGACGAGCACGTAGCGGCCAATGGGTTCGGTAAGCCCGGTCCACTTGTGCTCCCGCCGCGGCGGCAGCCGAACCGTAACGACCTCGACCGAAATGATCCTGGAAGTGGTCAAAAGCAGCACCCAAGGAAGGAGCCGACGAAGCGGTTCGCCGGCGAACGGCTCACCTGCAATGCATCGGGATTGACCGACGTTTTAGGACGAGCGCGCGCGGATTGTGATCACATCTTGTGATCTTACATCCGGCCTGTCAAGCGCGACGGAAATCGCCCTGGCTATGAAGGTCTTTGTCCGAACGGCGCCGCAAGCAGACGCTGCGCTCAGTGGTCGGGGAGCAGCTTATTGCTGTAGTAGACGTTGATCGGCTTGGCTTCCTTGATCTGTCCGGATTTCAACAGCAGTCCCAGGGCCGCCTGTAACACCTTCTCGTCCACCCAGCCGCGTGCCTTTCCCGCGGGCATTGTGAAAGTCTCGTTCGAAAGTCGTACTTGCGTTTCGACCAGTTCCTCCGGCGGTGCCGCCTGCCAGGCGGCGCGAAGCGCCTGAGCGGCGGGTTGGACTTCATCCTTGGTTGCATCGAAGCCCTGATTGAGGGCGAGCAAAAAGCGCTTGAGCTTATCGGGCTCGCGCGCGATGTCGGCGTCGCTGGTCACGGCCGAAAGTCCCGGCACGACCTGACCGTATTTGACCATATCGAGGAGCGCGAATTTTTGATGCGTGCTATACTCGAGCTGTGGCAGGTCAATGTTCCAGTAGGTGCTCATGCCATCCACCTGCCGGTTCATGAACTGCGGAAGGCGCGCCTGCACGTTCATCATCACGATCTTGATCTTGTCGCAGTCGACGTGGTTCTCACTGCAGAACACCTTGAGATAGTCCATCGTGGTGTCGCCGACGGTCGAAGCCAGCGTCTTACCCTCGAGGTCCTTCGGCTTGATGATCGGCTTGTCGAGATGGCTCACGATTCCGGTCGGCGCCTTGGGCTGATAGAGGGCGATGATTTTGATCGGCATTCCCTTGCTGGCTGCGGACAGAGCGTAGATGCCCGGGATAATCACCACGTCTTCCTGTCCCTGAATAAGAGAGCCGAGCGCCGCTTCTGATCCGGCGCCTTCGCCCAGGCGCACCTTGAGTCCCTGCTTGGCAAAGTATCCCTTCTGTTGCGCCAGATAGAACGGTGCGTACTCGCCTTTCAGCTTCCAGGAGAACCTAACATTGACGTTTTCCTGTGCATGGCTGCTGGAGAGCGCAAGCAACATTGCGATCGCGCATCCGATGAAATGAGAGACCCATTTTCCGGTCATTGTGCTGTTCCTTCTCCGCGGCACTGCCCTACGGCGCCGGTCGCGGTCCTCCCGCAACGACGTGATCACAAATCGTGATCAGGCTATTCGGGTCTTGTCAAGACCGGGGCCTCTGAGCCGAAGCTTTTCGATTTGCGCGGAGGTCGGCAAACGTATGTTGCGAGCGGGGTCCGCTGGGCTTCTCGCAATGGCGAGAGCCGGGAAACGCGCCCCGAGAATCGCATCGCCGTTCGTAAACGAGAGATGAATCCCGGAAAAAACAAACTTTGAGACTCTGAACGCGGTCTCGCTCATGCTTTGCGGGCGATTCTCTTTGTGATCCTCTTGCCGAGTCCTGGAGCCCGCGATGAACAGGATGCTGGTCGTCGCCCTCGCGGCCGCTTGCATCGTCAACCTGGTTTGCCTGTTCAGCCATCTTTATGGTGTGGCTGGATAGACCTGATTGAGGGAGGCCGCAGCGAATGGGCGAAGCCGCTGCCCCTTCTCGCAAAGGCGAAGCTTCGCGCCCTGCGACATCGCCACGCACGGAACGCACGCCGCGCTTTCGGGGTTGTCCACTGGTAGCGACCTTTCGGCCGCCTCTGACGCATGGAGGCAGCCACGAACACATCTGGCGGTCATTCGCAAGAGAACTTGCCGCGTCCGGCGACGAACGGGCTGCAGCCGCGAGTCCATAAAATCGTCAGCCCTCAACGCATGGTTTTCGCTCGCCATGCCACCCACTCGTGCAGCGATTGCTGCGCGTCGGCTTGCGCAGGTGATCGGGCTGATCTTTCGCTTTGGCGGGCGGCCCGTGGCCTGATGCCTGTCGTTACCGTCGCCGTTGCCTGACGCCTATCCCTCGATGACGATTTTCGGCGCCGGGCGGCTCGCGCCGGCAAGGCCGTCGCGCACGCGCGCGGCAATCTCGCGAAAGGCCTTGGCGTGCGGCCCGTTGGGCACGGTGGCGACGACCGGCTGGCCGGTGTCGGATTTTTCGCGGATCTCCATGTCGAGCGGCACTTCGCCGAGGAACGGCACGTTGAGCCGTTCGGCCTCGGCGCGCGCGCCGCCGTGGCCGAAAATGTCCGACCGCTCGCCGCAATGCGGGCAGAGGAAATAGCTCATGTTCTCAACGATGCCGAGCACCGGCACGTTCACCCGGCGGAACATGGCGAGGCCGCGCCGCGCATCGACCAGCGCCAGATCCTGCGGCGTCGACACGATGACCGCGCCCTTGAGCGGCACCTGCTGCGCCATGGTGAGCTGCGCATCGCCGGTGCCCGGCGGCATGTCGACCACCATGATATCGAGCGCACCCCATTCCACTTCGCGCAGCATCTGCGTGAGCGCCGACATGACCATCGGCCCACGCCAGATCATCGGCGTCTCTTCCTCGACGAGGAAGCCGATGGACATCACCGGCATGCCATGACGCATGATCGGCTTGAGCCGCGTGCCGCCGATCGTCTCCGGCTTCTCGCGGATGGCGAGCAGTCTGGGCATCGACGGACCGTAGATATCCGCATCGAGGATGCCGACTTTCAGACCGAGGTCGCGCAGGCCCAAGGCGAGGTTCACCGCGGTCGTCGATTTGCCGACGCCGCCCTTGCCCGAGGCGACTGCGATAATGGCTTCGACCCCCGGAATGCCCGCCCGCGCCGGCCCGCCAGACCCGTGCGCTTGCGGACGCGGGCCTGCCGCCGGCTGTGGCCGACGCGGCGGCGGACCTGCCGAGCCCGGCGCTCGCTCGCCGGTCAACACGACCAGCGCCGAGGTCACGCCGGGAACCGACCGGACGACGGCTTCCGCGCGCGCGCGCACCGGCTCCCACGCCTGTACCGCGGCGGCATCGACCGTGATCGAGAAGAACACCTTGCCGTCGTTGGCGATGACGTCCGACAGCGTTGCCGATTGCGGCAATGGCTTGCCGTCGGGGCTCGAAACCTTGCCAAGCGCGGCAAGCACGTCGTCTTTCAGCGCCATGTCCACTCTCCGAACGCAGTGCAAAGGCCGCGGCCCGATGACGGCTTACATAACCCCCTCGCCGCCATGGTCAACGCCGAGGCGATTGACATCTCTTCGCGTTGATGCAGGCTTCCGCCATGCTGGCCTACATCTTTTGGCACCGGCCCTATGCGGATGTCGACCGCACGCGGTACGAAGAAGCGATCCTCGATTTCCAGGCTCAGCTTCGCCGGGAAAAGCCGCCGGGTTTCATCGCCGCCGTCTCGTTCCGGATCGAAGCGGTGCCGTGGCTGGACGGCAAGCCGGGATACGAGGATTGGTGCCTGCTCGAAGGGTCGTGGGCGATGGATCCGCTCAACAGCTATGCGGTGACCGGCGCGCGGCAGCCGTCCCACGACAGCGTCGCCGCCCTCATGGAAAACGGCCATGGCGGCATCTACGCCCACGCCGGGGGCGAAACGCCGCCGCCGCAGCAATCCACCGCGTACTGGCTGACGCGGCCGCGCGGCATCGATTGGCGAGCCGCACTCGATCCCGTTCGCGCCAAATGCCCGCAAGCCAATATCTGGCGCCGGCAGATGGTCCTTGGGCGCCCGGCCGAATTCGCCGTCACGGTCCCGGGCGACATGGCGATCGAGGTGCCGTCCGGCTGGACGGCGCGCAGCGTCAGGCGCACGCGGTTGCCAGGATAGCGGTTGACGGGCCGCCGCCGGCCGGGCCATGACCGTCATCGATCAATGGAGGAGACGATGGCGAAGGTCGCATTCGTGGGGCTCGGCGTGATGGGTTACCCGATGGCCGGGCACCTCAAGAACAAAGGCGGCCACGCCGTCACGGTTTACAACCGCACCGGCGCCAAGGCGGACAAATGGGTGGCGCAATACGGTGGCGGCAAGACCGCGCCGACGCCGAAGGCGGCGGCGGAAGGTGCGGACTTCGTGTTTGCCTGCGTCGGCAACGATAACGATCTGCGCGAGGTCATGCTGGGCGCGAACGGCATCTTCGCCGGCGCCGGCAAAGGCTCGATCGTGGTCGATCACACCACCGCCTCGGCGGCGATCGCGCGCGAGCTTTACGCCGAAGCCAAGCAGCGCGGCTTCGACTTCGTCGACGCCCCGGTCTCCGGCGGCCAGGCCGGCGCCGAGAACGGCGTGCTCACGGTGATGTGCGGCGGCGACGAGGCGCCGTTCGCCAAGGCCGAGAAGGTGATCGCGGCCTATGCGCGCGCCTGCAACCGGCTCGGGGCTTCCGGCTCCGGGCAGCTCGCCAAGATGGTGAACCAGATCTGCATCGCCGGCTGCGTGCAGGGCCTCGCCGAGGGACTGCATTTTGCGCAAAAGGCCGGCCTCGACATCGAGAAACTCATTGCCACCATTTCCAAGGGCGCCGCGCAGTCATGGCAGATGGAGAACCGCTACAAGACCATGGTGGCCGGCAAATTCGATTACGGCTTCGCGGTCGACTGGATGCGCAAGGATTTGGCCATCTGCCTCGACGAGGCGCGCAGGAACGGCGCGCATCTGCCGGTGTCGGCTCTGGTCGATCAGTTCTACTCGGAAATTCAGAAAATGGGCGGCAAGCGCTGGGACACGTCGAGCCTGATCGCGCTGTTGCAGCGGTGACAGTCGAGCCCACGAAGCGAGATTTCTATTTAACCCTCCCCTGGAGGGAGGTGAAGAAATAGGCCGCGCGTTCCTCACGCCCTTCCGCTCGGCAGCGGCGAGCGGTCGGCCAATTCCATTTCGCGGTAGGCGAGCCGTTCCATCAGTTCGCCGCGCAGCGCGCGAAAAGCCGGATCGTCGAACAGATTGTCCATCTCGTGCGGATCGTGCGCGCGGTCGTACAGCTCGCCGTAGGGATCGCCATCGGCGATGGTCATGCGATAGCGCGCGGTGATGAGCGAGCGCAGCCGCGGCGGCGACGTGAAGCCAAGCGTGGCGCGCTGCTGGTCGTCTTCGATCACCATGCTGTCCCGCCCACCGGCGAGCGTGCCGCCATTGACCGCCGGCAACAGGCTCATCCCCTGGATGCCGTTGTACGGTTGAATGCGGGCGCGATCGAGAATCGTCGGCGCTATGTCGAGCGTGCCGCCGAGAACATTGCTGCGCCGCGCCGGCCGCGCCCCCGGCTCCGCCCAGATGAATGGCACATGCGTGATGCCCTCATAGTGCGCGGGGCCTTTGAGCAGCAGACGGTGATCGCCGAGATAATCGCCGTGATCGGTGGTGAAGATGACGATGGTATCGCTGTTCATCCTCGACGCCGCGAGCACATGAAGGACGCGCCCGATGGCGTCGTCGATCATGGCGATCATGCCGCAGGAGAGCGCCATCGCTTCGCGCGCCTCGCGCTCGTTGATCGCGAAGGGCGTCTGGCTTTTGGTGTCGGCCTTGCCGTTCTCGCGCTGCGCCAGAGCCCACGCCACCGATCGCGCCAGCGGCCGATTGCCGCGCTCGAAGCTTGGCGGCAGCGTCATGTCGTCGGGCCGGTACATCGACCAGTAATGGCCCGGCGGCGTGAACGGATGGTGCGGATCGGGAAACGACACCATCAGAAAGAACGGATCGCTTCGCTGTGCGCGCGCATAGCCATCCAGCCATGCGCAGGCCCTTTCGGCGATGTAGCTGGTCGGATAAAGCTCCTCTGGAATCGCGGTGCGGATCGCCTGCGGACAGACGTAATCGTGCGCGAGCTGATTTTTAGGATCGCGCAGCGCGTCGGCATCGGGCCGCCGCGATTTCAGCCAGACATAATAATGGCCGCCGACCTGATCGCTGTGGCCGGTGCACAGGTCGACATGCTCGAAGCCGTAGAACGGCAGCCGCATCGCGAAATCCTGGCCGGATGACCAGCGCGCCGGAAACTCCTGGTCGTAGGGACCGTCATCGGAGACCGGCTTTCTTGCCTCGGCGAATTCCGCATCGAGCAGGCGATCACCTTCCCGCGCGGGCGGTCGTTTCTGTATCGGAGGAAACCCGGTGAAATTCTGCAGGTGGCTCTTGCCGACGAGCGCGGTCGCGTAGCCGCCGGCGCGCAGCACATCGACGAAGGTGTTGGACGAAAGCGGCAGCGGCAAACCGTTGCCGCGCGCGCCGTGCACCGAGGGCATGCGCCCGGTCATCAAAGTCGAGCGGTTCGGCATGCAGACCGGCGTCGCCACGTAAAAGTTTTCAAATCGCGTGCCCCGCGCCGCAATCGAGTCGATGTGCGGGGTCCTCAGCACCGGGTGGCCGGAACAGGAGAGATAGTCGAAACGGTGCTGGTCGGTGATGAAGAGAAGAAAGTTGGGTTGAGTCATGTTCCGTTTTTTGGGAGGGGCTTTTTATCAATCGATCTTGATGTGGGCATCCTTGGTGACCCTGGTCCAGCGCGCGACCTCGGCATGAAACAGTGCGCCGAACTGCTGCGGCGTTCCGCCGCCCACGTTGACGCCGAGTTTGGCGAAGGACTCGCGCACCTTTTCGCTCTTGAGCACCTTATTTATCGCTTCGTTCAAGCGCGCGATCGCCTCCGGCGGCGTACCCGATCTGACCAGCATCCCCTGCCAGTCCTCCGCTTCAAGCTTTGGGTATCCCGCCTCGACGATCGTCGGCACGTCCGGCAGCACGGAAAGGGGCTTATCGCCCATCACCGCCAGGGCGCGCAGCTTGCCGGTCTTGATAAGCTGCACGACCGGCAGAAGCGTGATGAACTGGTAGGTATTGACGCCGCTGACCAGGTCCGCAATCGCCTGCGGCATCGCGCCCGGATAGGGGACGTGAGTGGCCTTCGTGCCGGTTTCGAGCAGAAACAATTCACCGAGCAGATGCGCCGGCGTGCCGAAACCGCCCGAAGAAAAAGTATGCTTTCCCGGATCCTTTTTCAGATAGGCGACCAAATCGGACACTGAATGAACCGGCACTTTTGGATTGACGACCAGTACATTGTAGCCGGTGCCGACCAAAATCACCGGCACGAAGTCTTTTTCGATATTGAACGCCGTATGCGGCATCAGGCCCGGCATCGCCGCAAGGGGTGTCGCAGCCGTGAGCAATGTGTAGCCATCGGCTGGCTGCTTGAATACATCGGCGACACCAATACTTTCGGCGCCGCCAGGCTTGTCCTCGACGATGACTTTCCACCCTTCGTCGTTGGACAGCGCGTTGGCGACAATCCGCGCAAGGATATCCGGGGGCGTACTGCCCCCTGTCGGCAGCACGATGCTAATAAGCTTCGACGGAAATGAGTGCGCCTTTGCCGCCCGTACAAAACCCAATCCCGTTGCGGCCCCGGCCATGGCGACTGTGGAGAGGAATGCGCGTTTCGTGAGCATGGGCTGTCTCCTTTTCGGCGTGGTCATCCGGCCCGTTCGTCAGTGGCATATCGGCTGCTCGACTCCCTAGCCGATTTCCTGTGACGCCCATCCATGAGCCGTCTAACCGCCTAACCGCGTGAGCCGGAAACCATTAATCAAGCTCGCATCAATTCCATTGCTTGCAACACGGGATATCCGGTGACGCCGTAGGGGCTGGCCAGCGTTCCGGGCATCTCCAAGTGACTGTAATTCTCGGCGACGACAAGTTGGACCGGCTTGCCGGCAGCTTTCACAGCGGCGGCGAATTCCCGGTTCTGGCGCTGGAATTCGGGCGTCTCGTATGTTCCGTAGGCGACGATCAGCGGCGCGTGCAGCAAATCAATGTGACGTTGCGGACTGAGCGCCTCCACCATCGCGTCGTCGAACTTAATGAATGAACTTCGGGATGACAGCCGCACCGGCGTCAAATCGTACATGCCGCTGAGGCAAACGCCTCCCTTGATCGTATCCGCCGGCAAGCTGAAGGTTTTTTGCCAATCTGTGGTCAGCAAGACGGCCGTGAGATGCCCTCCCGAGGAATGGCCGCCCACGTAAAGACGGCTGGGATCGCCGCCGAAGCTCTTGGCGTTCTTGTAAACCCAAGCGACGGCACGCCGGACCTGATCGGCGATGGGTATCAGGCTTCCGCCCGCGTTCTGCACCCACACAAAATCCGGGACCACGTAATGCGCCCCCGCGCGAACGAATGCCTCCGCCGGAAAAACGTACTCCTTTGCCAAACCGCTTCGCCAAGCGCCGCCGTGAATAAAAACGAAGATAGGAGCATTGAGTTGTTTGGTTCGGTAAATATCCAGTTTTTCAATATCCGTCGGACCATAAGCAATTCGTTGCGGTGGTCCGAGCCGAGTGCGCGTAATATCACTATCGCTGGCGTAGCGTTTCACAACCTCCTTGAAGTTCGGCTCATAATCGGGCTGAAAATATGCCGCGTCCAGCTCCGCTTGATCGTAATTGAGGAACACGAGCGGACCTTTTTTGTGTGGCGGCGGACCCACTCGACACTCTTGTTGGGCGAATGCACTTGTCGCCGTCATCGCAGCCGTCGCACCTGCGCCGGTCATGGCGAGTATTTGCCGTCGCGTGGAACGCCGAGAAATCAAACCGCTCGCTAAGAACATGTCCTCCTCCTGTCGAAGCGAAAGCTGCTCGCTCGCAGACGCCATAGTGCCCCGCTTTGAAAGCCTTATCAGGACGCCGCTGCTTGGGGTCGTCCTTCTCCAGATACGCGACCGACTCGGATACCGAATGCGCCGCAAAGAGATTGCGCCCAGCGGGCGGCATTAAAAGAAGTCGCTTGCATCGGCGAAGCGCTGCTCTAACCGGGCGCGATAGTCCTCGAGACCGGCGATACAACGGTCGTACATCGGACTTTGCGGTCCCATGCCCATCTTCCCGCAGGTCGAATCCTGTTCGGCAGCGGTTTCCCGCGCCTGCAGCGCTGCGGCGCGGGCGTGGATCGCCGGCAAATCGGGAGCAACAAACATGACGAACCACAGCACGAATGCAGTCAGCGTTGCCCACAGCGCCAGGTGGACGTTGTCGCAGATTTTCTTTGCCAACGGTTCAGAGTTGGTGAATTCAGAGTTGGTTCGTTCCATTCTTGGCCTGCCTCGCCGCGGGTAAAGCCGGCTTCGTTAAGGTGGAGAGGAACGCACGCTTCGTAAGCATAAGCCCTCCTCCTTGCCTCGGCGTGGTCGTCCGGCCCGTTCATTCGGGCTCATCCTACACCGGTGACCAAGGTGCTCCGTCACACGATAGTTGAACAGCTCTTTTTCGCGATGGTGTGATAGCTTTACGTCTATGCCCGCCTCCAAGCGCGACCTGCAGCGGATCGGCCGCCGGCTCAAATTGCGCGATCTGCGCATTCTCATGACCGTTGCCGAATGCGGCACCATGCGCAAGGCCGCGGAGAAGCTGGCCGTCTCGCAGCCGGTGATCTCGAAAGCGATCGCCGACATGGAGCACGCGGTGGGCGTGCGCCTTCTCGACCGCAGCCAAACCGGCGTAGAGCCGACGGCTTGCGGACATGCGCTGATCAAGCGTGGCACCGCGATCTTCGACGAAATGCAGCAAGGGCTCAGGGACATCGAGTTTCTCTCCGATCCCACGGCCAGCGAAGTATCGGTCGGCGCCACGGGGCCGGTCGCCGGCGCCATCGCCGCCCCCGCCATCGCGCAATTGTCCCGCCAATACCCGCGCATGCGATTCAAGACCATCGTGGCCGACAATGTGCCGCTCTTGGCCGCACTCGAAGCGCGCAAGGCCGACCTGGTGATTTCGCGAATTGGCTTTGGCTCCCGCGCGCCGGACCAGTACAACGTCGAAGTTCTCTTTCACGACGAACTCAAGGTCGTGACCGGGAGCAAAAACCCTCTGGCGCGACGCCGCAGCATTGCGCTGGCCGATCTCGTCAACGAGCCTTGGATTTTCGCGCCGCCCGACAGCCATTTCGGTTCCCTGCAGGCCGCGGTCTTTCGCGCCTCCGGACTGGAGCCGCCGCCAACGACGGTCGAAGCCCTCGCGCTCCCTCTGCGCATGGAATTGCTCGCAAGCAACCGTTTTCTCAGCATTATCGTTGGCTTCTCGCTCGTGCTGCCCCGCCCGCACCGGGAGCTGGTCGCGCTCCCGGTTAAGCTCCGCGTGTCTCGCGACCCTGTCGGTATCATCACCTTGAAGAACCGCTCGCTCAGCCCGGCGGCGCAAACGTTCATTCAATGCGTGCGCGAGTTGACCAGGCTGGTGGCGAGAAACGCAAAATCATAATGAGGAATCCGGCTGATTGAGTTCATTGATTCGTCATTCCAGGGCCAAGCGAAGTGAGGAACCCGTCATCCCAACAGCGCCTGCTCGATCGCATCATGCCGCTTGTTAGCGACGCTCATCGGCGGTCCAGTCTCGCAGTATCAGCGATGTTCCTTCTTGTTGTCGTCCATGCACGTCCCATCTGTGCAAGGCAACCACAGCGAGGCACGGGTCATGTCCATTCGACCGGTCAGGCGTATCGTCACCTCCAAGCCGACAATGGAAGGCGCCGGCGTCAAGCTGCGCCGCGCCTTCGGTTTCGGCGACACCAGCGAGTTCGATCCGTTCCTGTTGCTCGACGATTTCCGCAACGAGCGGCCTGACGACTATCGCGCCGGCTTCCCCTGGCATCCGCACCGCGGCATCGAAACGATCACCTATGTGCTGGCCGGGAGCGTCGAGCATGGCGACAGTCTCGGCAACCGCGGCAAACTTGAAGCCGGCGACGTGCAGTGGATGACCGCGGGCCGCGGCATCCTGCACCAGGAAATGCCGCAAGGAGACCCCGTGGGCCGCATGCACGGCTTTCAGCTCTGGGCCAATCTGCCGTCGTCCTTGAAAATGACGGCGCCGCGCTATCAGGACATCAAGGCTCCGGAGATTCCGGAGATCGTCGAGGACGACGGCACGCGCGTACGCGTCGTTTGCGGCGATTTCCTCGGCAAGCGCGGACCGGTCGAGGGCGTCGCGGCCGACCCGCGCTATCTCGACGTCGGGGTGCCGCCCGGACGGCGCAAGACGCTGCCGGTCGAACTGGAACGACACGCCTTTGCCTACGTGTTCGAAGGCTCGGGCAGCTTTCGAGCGGCGTCGCAGCCGTTCGGCGTGCTCACGGAGAAGACCGACGGCGGCGGCGAGACGCTCTCCCGCGAGCAGACCGGTAACCGGTCGCTGGTGCTGTTCGATTCCGGCGACGAGGTGGCGGTCCAGGCCGGCGAGCAGGGAATTCGTTTCCTGTTGGTCTCTGGCAAGCCGATCGAGGAGCCGGTGGCCTGGTACGGGCCAATCGTGATGAACACCAAGGCCGAGCTGCAGCAGGCGTTCGACGAGCTGCATGCCGGCACGTTCATCAGGTAGGTCCCCGGACGCGCCTTCGCAGCATGGGTCTGGATGCGCCGATGCTCCCGCTGTTGCAGAGATCGGCGCGTGTCAGGTCGGCCGTTTATCCGAACGGGTTCATGGAATACGCAGCGCCGGCGCGAATGTAGCCGGTGCCGATGGCGGAGAGCAGCGCTTCGATCTTGTCGAGCGTTCTGCCGATCAGGCTCGGCGGAGCCCCGGCGGCAATCTCGTTTCGGAGTTCGAGGAGGCCGCGGTTGGCGGCGTCTAGTCGCTGAGCCAGAACCATCGCAACGTAAAGAAGCGCGGCCGGCTGCTGCGTCAACAGGGCGTCCGCCTCGGCGACGTGGAACTCCGAGGCTTCAAGCGTGCGCACGTCGGCGCCGTGCGGCAGGTTGAGCAGAGCCGAGATCTCGCCGAACACCGCGCCGGGTTCGGCGACCCTGGCGATCTCGACCCCGCTTTTGACGACGCTGACCGCACCTTTCTTCAGAATCCAAAGCCGCCCGGTTTTGGTGCCCTCCTCCAACACCGTCTCGCCCGCGCGATAGGTCGCGCGCGGCAGCGCGGCGAGGCTTCTCTGCCAAGCCTCGGCATGATGCGGTTTCGGATTTGCGCCGGGCGCGTCGGAGTCCGACATTGAAAGCTCCGCTTACGAGTCTATCCGGAACGGGCGTGTACGCACCGTGACGCGAGGTCAAACCAGTGTGGCGGTTCAGAAGTCCGCATCATTCCTGCCGCGACCTCGTCATGCGGAGTTCTGAACCAAAGCCACACGAGATCAATAAGTTGCTAGTGTCCGATTTTCTATACTCGTTCTTCCGCACGCCAGCATCATCATGACGAGTAATGGCGGTCGGCTCAACACTCCACCGCCGCAATGTGACCCTGCTCGCCATAAGCGAGCAGCGTATTGTCAAGGACGTTCGCCGCCCTCCCCCTCCGGCGCCGGAATGCGCATTTCGTGGAAATGCCGCTCGATCATGGCGTAGGTCTCGCGCACCAGAATGTGGGTGGCGACTTCATTCTCGGTGCGGCCCAGCTTGCCCAGACCCGCCAGCAACGCGAGGTAATTGAAGGTCTCGATTGGCAGCGTCAGGCTCAGGGCCCTCGCGTCCGATCGGTTTTCCGGTCGCGCCATGGGTGGGAAATTCCTCGGATTATAATTTAGTTATAATATCGTTAAAACTCTTGGCAGGCGAATCGAATCGTGCCACGTTCTGCGCGGCGAGGGTATTCGCTCAACTTTGATGCGGCCCGGTCAGTCCCGCGTACGGGTAATCTTCCAAGCTTGCGGAGCTTGCAATCCGGTCGGCGCGGATGCGGCTCGGTGATGCAGACGCGTGCCGTTGCTCACCGATTTCGCGCCTTTCCTGGATTTTGCAGCAGTTCGCGGCGCCCGTTGTGCGCGGCCTTCGCCGGATTGGCGGCCGAGTGGCGGCCGCCTCATTCGCGAGGCCGTTTTATGAGCATTGAAACCTGGACCCCGGAGCGGGTCGAACAACTCCGTCATTTTGTCGTCAATGGCTTAAGCTGCAGCCAGATTGCCGCCGAAATCGGCGTCACCCGCAATGCGGTGATCGGCAAGATCCACCGGCTGGGCCTTTCCTCGGCCCATCCGCCGGGGGCGTCGGGGCGGTCCTGCCCGCCGCGCCCGCGCCCCCGGCGCGCATCAAGCCATTCGCGCTTGATGCGCTTGATGTTTTCCGAGGGCGAACCCCTGACCGGCGCGACCAAGGCACCGGCCCCGATCGAAAGCACGCAGCCGTGCTCGCTGCTCGACTTGGTCAACGGCAAATGCCGCTGGCCGCTCGAGCAGGAGAGCGGGGACCGCAGAGCGGGTGACCTCTTGTTCTGCGCCAACCAGTCGGTCCCCGGTTTGCCCTACTGCACCGGCCATGCGCGGATGGCCTACCGGCTGCCGGCGCGGCGGAGCGCTTAGCCACGAAGACGTCGGATCGGGCGGAGGTCGAGCAGGCGCGCGATCCGCGGCCGGCGTCGCTGTCTCAAGAGACATTTTCACGCTACGATTTCACGCTACGATGCCTTCATGGATGACTTCCCGATCGTTCCGCCGATCATCGTCAAGGACACGCCCAAGCCGCGACGGATAGGGACGCTGAAGGAGGCGCGCGACTATGTCGGCGAAGCGATGCAGCTTGGCCGACCGGCGCCGTGGCGCGAACTTTGGCAGCGCCTCAAGGCGGTGACCAGCGAGGACGAAGCCATCGAGGCAACCGGCGACATGCGCGAATTGCTGGCCGAGGAGGATTTGCTCCTCCCCTCCAGCGGTCACTGATCCGCAGCGCATTCCACAATCGAAGGCATGGCGGAGATGCGCGGCGCACGCCTCCGGAATGACCGAATCCTACACGACGGCGTGCCGGAGCGGCGGCCAGTCGGAACGGATGGCAACAAAGCCGCGTTGCAGTCGCGGGCTTGGAGAAAGGGCACAGCCATGAAACGCACTCTGCTGGCAAGCGCCGTCGCACTGACTTTTATCGGCGCCACGACACAACTGTCCTTCGCGCAGCCTTATTGGTCCGAGGATGCAGCAGGTTCTTCGCAATCCTTGCAGCCACCCGAAACGAACGACCCCGCGGATGCCCAGGACGGATGGTCAAACCAGCCGTGGCATCGGGGGCCGCCCGGTCATTATTCGCAGGACCAGGCAAACGATAACGACAATGCAGTGCACGGTCACGGACCGGGCGGACCGCCCCTCCTGCATCGTCCCCCACCTCCGCCACCAGCCGACGCCGCGCGTTTCGTCTTTCAGCACGGCCCGGCTCGCATGGAGATAACCTGTCCCCAGGTGTTCGCCTTGCAAGATTGCATCCAGGGCGCGACGGAACTGCTGGACAAGCTCAATAGCCTGCGCAACTCGCCTCACCGTATTGGTTCTGCGCCGTCCAACACGAGAGCTCCGCTCGCAGCGCCAAGCAATGAGCAAGCTCCCGCGCCAGGCGGCGGACAAAACATGCAGCCTCTGCCTGGTCCTGAGAAAACCCCGCCGCCCGCGCCGATGCCCGGCAACAACGATCGGATGTGACCACGAGGCCGAGACCAGGTTCATTTCACTGAACCTTCATTGCGAGGAGCGCGCGCGACGAAGCAATCCATACTTCGCGCGGGATTATTTCGCTTCGCTCGCAATGACAATCCGCCGCGAGACTACTCTTCGGGCTCGGTCGTAAAGAACAGCGGATAGCCCTTGCTCTTGCCCAATTCGGTCGCTTCCTTTGCCTTGGTCTCGGCAACGTCGCGCGTATAGACGGCAATGACACAGGCGCCTTTGGTATGCGCCGTCATCATCACTCTGTAGGCCTGATCGGCGGTCATCCGGAAAACAGCCTTGAGCACGAGGACGACGAATTCGCGCGGCGTGTAGTCGTCGTTGAGCAGGATCACCTTGTAAAGCGGCGGCCGTTGCGTCTTGGTTTTGACGCTGGTGCGCGGTTTGACGAGGGTCTTGGTCATTGTCGCGGTCCGCTCTCGGCGCCGACACCCTGCGCCATTATACTTCAACCGGCGGCTCCATCCGAGGTTGCCCATGGCGTGGAATGGCGGGGAAGCCGGCACGCGGAAGGCGTCCGCCGCCATCACCCCTGGGATGGCGGGGCCCGACTCACACTTCGATTGCTGCCGAGAAATCTGCCGCCGGTGAACCCGCGGCGGGCGCACCCGACGGTCGCGCACGCCCTCCTCGGCGCCGACGCAATGGCGATCATCTTGTTTTGAAGCCGGCCTCTTCAGGCGGCGCCGTGCCGGGTCGGCGCTACCTCCGCCTCGGCGGGGCGAAACCGGGCCTGAAAGGGTCCAGGATCGCGCGCTTCAAGCAAACCGCTTCGACTGCCCGGACAGGGCGCGGCGCGGGGCGCGCCGTTCGACCACAACAGCTCGCGGTGCAGCCAAGCCGGGCCGGCCGACACGGCTGCCGCGGCTGGAAATGGTAATACGATCGACGTCTTTGCGCTGTGCCATCCGCAACACAGCGCTCCTCGCCGCGTCGGGGGAAATTTCCATGAGCGACGCCACGATCTCGATCTGCTCGCTCAGTTCATCCGTCAATCCCTGGGCGGCCAGCACCGCCTCTTCGACCGTCGGCGGATCCCGCCGCACGCGGCGCCGCCCATCCTTTGTGTCCCATATCTGATCCATGTGACACCTTTCTTCTTGAGTTGCCTCGATGCCAATACACTTTAATTATCCGCCCATTATCGCATTGCAGCAAGAAAATTGTGCAGTGCATTCACGAGAATTTCAACGAGCAATCATCTCGACGAACAATCTCGGCGGCTAACCGTTTCGTTTTGCACATTTTGCGCATGGGATCGCAGGCGCCGGCAAACGCGGCGCCTGACTGTATGGCAACTGGCTGCGCTAGCGCGCCGGCATTTCGCTGAACAGCACGCCGCCCTTGGCTTTCGATGTTTTGGGCGTCTCGATCAGTGAGACGGTAACGGCTTCAGGCGGGGCTCCGGCATTCTTCACCACCGCTGCAGTAATGTCCTTGACCAGCCCGCGCTTCTGTTCGAGCGTGCGACCCTCCACCAGGTAAACGACAACTTCCGGCATCTCTGTCCTGCCTTTCCGCAAATGGCGCGTGCGGCCTGTGCAGCACGCGTGGCCCTTGTGGGCCTTGCCGCCTTATCGAGCGCGTACTATCCAAATTTATTGAGGAGGCACAACTGGGGAGCTGACATATGAAACGCCTGATTTTTGCAATTGGCGTGCTGGCGGCTGCTTACGCGGCATCGACGCCTGCACGCGCGGATTTTGCCGTCGCCAGATTCCAGGACCACTGGTGCCGCGTGTGGGTCGACGCCGCGGCTCACCCCTTCGCCGCACACTATGTGCATTGGGTCAGGCGGGAATGGGTCCATCACGTCTGGTGGAGTCACCACCGACGGCATCATAGCCGGCACCTGGTCTGGGTCCGCTATGACCGATTCAGGACCTTTGACGCCGCCGATCACCACTTGCATTTGGCGTTGCACGAGCACCGGTGCCGTCCGTAGCCATCCTCCTGTCTAGCCTGGTTGCCGCTGCTCCGCAGCCACCTGTCACAGCGTGACGGGCGGCTGCGGGCGGGAACCTTCTGCGTCCAGACTGCTTCTTGTCACTGTTGCACCTGTCGTCGGCGGGCGAGCCTGTTACGGCAGGGTGTGGCTTGCAGGCGGCCGAGGGGATGATCCGAGAACCTTTCCCCGGCCGGCCAACAGGAGCTGACAATGAAGCAGTTGACCTTTGTCGCATTGGCGGTGGCGCTTGGCCTTGTCGCGACGGCCCCGGCGCGCGCGGATTTTGCCATCGTGCAATTCCAGGATGGCTATTGCCAGCGCTGGTGGGACAGCGGCTCCAACCCCTGGGGCGCGGGCTGGCGAAAAATCGTGGTTGGTCTGCCCAGTTGGGAGGCGGCGACGGCGGCACTCGATGCCGCGCGCGCGCAAGCCATTTGTCCCCAGCTATAGCGGAGTCCGATCAGACTGAATCGTCATTGCGAGCCAATGGACCCGCGCGAAGTCGCGCGGCCCGTTGACAGGCTGCGCGAAGCAATCCAGCGCCGAAAAAATCAGATTTTGGATTGCTTCGTCGCCCGACTGGGGACCTCGCAACGACGACGCAAATCGCCGTACGATCGGATCATGGTCTAATTTGCGAGGTATTGCGCCTCGATCTTCGAACTGCACGCGCCGACACGGCGCCCGCGACTGTCACTCTGACAGCCCAGTGTCCCGATTCCGAAGTTCGCATCGACCTCGTCATGCGGACTTCTGAACCGCCACACTAGTTCGAGGAATATGGCCAACCGGTGCGGAAGCTGAAAAGGCGAAGAAGCGGACCAAATCCGCTGTCCTCGCGCCACCGTTGCCTGGCTTCGTGCTCGGATTGTCGTCGGCTCGCTTCGTATCTTGTCGGTCGACGATGCCGGGTTGCGATCCTCCGCGGCGGCGCATTGTCGGAAGCCGCGGACGCGTTGCGTGAATCTATTGCAGAGACGGCACCCGCCGATCCGGCAGCAGTTCCACCAATATCGCCGGGCGGCGGCGTGAGTGCCGGCGACGAGGACGTACCGGGATTTTCGTCCGCGCTGGCAAGCGCGCCCTCTCCACCGCCTGGCACGCGTGTCGCCTTTGCGGGAGGGCTCGGGTTCCAGTGCACGCTTGCGAGCGCGGCGCCGGCCGGCGCGTTTGGCGCCGGAGACGGTGTCTTTACCGGCGATGTCGGTACTGCAGCAATCGGGCCGGGAGATTTGTCGGCCACCGCCCCTGCCGTCGCCGGGGCGGTCACAATCGGGGCGCTGATCACCAAGGCGTGCGAGGCAATTGATGGATCGTCGGCATTCGGGCGTCCAACCAGCGAAAACACCACGACGGCGCCGGCCGTGGCGCCGATCGCGGTTGCCACCACGGCGATGCGCGCGCTCCGCATGAACTTCGGAGCGGGAGCCAGATACCCCCACTCCGGATGAAAATTACCGGCAGAACGCATCAGCACCTCCCAAGCGGCAGGCGCCGCCTGCACCGAATGCACCGCCTGCGCGCTTCAACCACAAACTTGCAAACGCGGCACTCGCCACTCCGTTCCTGTACCCGCAGCCGCCATGCCTAATGGATGGATTACCGACGATGCCGGGAACCCGCAAGACGCCCCAAGCGGGAATTCGCGGGTTGTTGCCGATTAGCATCAAATTGCCGAAATTCCCCGCGGCCGCGTCAAGCAGACGCGTCCATTCGCTGTTCTTATCCACAGTTCCCTGCAGGTCCCTGCAGGATGATCGGCAATCCGTCGTTCGCTCCTGCAGGGCCGGCTCTCGCACGCTGTCGGGGGTCTTGCGAATCTGCCTCGGAGCGAGCGGGGCGCGATACCTACGCGTCCACCGTCAGCGGGCGTGTTTCGGGCGTTTGTGCCGCGATCTCCGCAGTACGGGCATTGGCCGGCATTTGCAGGACCGTTGCCCGCTGGCCCGCGCGCAACCGCGTCACCAGCACGACCTTGCCGTCCGCAAATTCCAACGCGTCGTGATGCACACACGGCTGGTCCAGATTGACCTGCCGGAAGCGCGCCAACCGCTGGCCGACGCACCGGTTCGGCAGAATTCCGAGAGCCGCCTCGCATTCGACATCCTGCTCGAACGCAATTTCGGTCCCGGGCAACAGGCATACCGCCACATTTGCATCGTCGACTGCCGAAAAACCGCCGGTCGGTGTGTTGATGAACTTGGTGCTCACCAGCTTGTCCCCCACTTTGGCGGGTCGACTGGCGACATGGTGCAAACTATAGTCGCACATCGAAGGTCTCCTCTTTGCTGTGAACAGCCGAGATGGTTGTCCTTCTGCGAAAATCGAGTCGAACAGCGTATGGTGGCGATCTTGTGTCGGGCTAATCGCGAGCCGCACACAAAGTCGTCATATCGGCAAGCGTAAGACGACGGCAGCGCACGCGGTAAAAAGAAGGAGTGCCGCCGTTTCAAGGCGCGATAATTGGCGACGTCGCCAGCGCGCACCGCACAACGATGAGGATGCTCTATGACCGTATCGATGTATAAGATTTCCGTTCCGATCTTCGTGCAATATTTGACCAGCTTGTCGGCGGTGCTCGACAAGGCGGCCGCTCACTGCGACGCGAAGAAAATCGATCCCTCGGCGCTGCTCTCCGCGCGGCTGTTTCCCGACATGTTTCCGCTCGCCCGCCAGGTGCGTGCGGCAAGCGACCACGCCGTCAGCGCCACCGCCCGCCTTGCCGGCGGCGAGCCTCCGACGTTACCCGGCAACGAAGCGAGCTTCGCCGACCTCAAGGAACGGCTCGCCAAGGCGATCGACTTCGTCAAGAATTTCAAGCCGGCGCAGATCGACGGCAGCGAAGACAAGGCCATCAAGATCACATTTCCGAGCGGCGCTACGCGAGACTTCACGGGGCAATCGCTGCTGCTCAACAATTCGCTGCCGAATTTCTACTTTCACTGCACTACCGCCTACGACATCCTGCGTCATTGCGGGGTGGAACTCGGCAAACGCGATTTCATGGGTACACCGGTCTCATTGTAGGAGCCCGCCCCGTTATCTCAGCAGCCGGTGGGCAGGCCCTTACGAGGAGGCGCTCGAGGGCGATCCGCGGGAATACAGGACGGAGTCGCCCAAGCGGTGTCCGATCCAGGACGGGATTCCGCCGATCGTCATGACCGCACGCAGCGTCGCGGCAACGACGTGACCGGGCACGGCCAGGGTCTTGCCGACCAACGATTGTGGCATCGGCGGCGGCAGCGGCTGCGCGCCGGCGACCACGATCGGCGGCAGCGCCGCCGGCGGCGGCGAAATGCTCACCGGAGATGCGGCAGCGACCGTCGATTTGGCATGCTGGGCGGACGACTTGGCCGCCGGCAGTTCCGCCGCGCGGAGCATCGCCGCTTCGGCCAGCTCGGCCTCCGCCGCGGCGCGAGCGTCTGCGGCATCGGCGGCAGCGGCACGTTTTTCCTCCTCCTGCCGCTGGGCGCGGAGGAAGTCGCGAAGCATTGCATGCTCTTCGCGGACGAGTTGGACCATCTCGGCAGACGCCGGCGCGCTCCCCGCCACCCGCCCCCCGGCCATCGCCGGAATGGCGTGGGGACCGAACTGGTAGTGCGCGAAGAGCAACGCGCCGATGACGCTCGCCAGCGCTGCCGGGAGCACCTCGACGACAAGCTTGCCCACAAACCGGACCAGGATCGGGACTCCCTGGGGCGCCGTCCCACTCCTCGACATGGCGTCGCACCGCTGCATCTGCCGTGCTCCCTGTGGCAATCGATTTTTCAAACGGCCGACTGAATTTCAAACATGCGTTCTTGGCGAGGGCTGGCCGGGAACAAGGAATTTTTGCGGCAAGTCCCGGCGGACCGGCGCCTCGGGACTTCAGCCTCGCGGGCGCAGGCCGCCGATCGTCCAGCCGGTCAATGTCTCCGCCAGCCACTCGACAGACGATTCGTCGAGCGCGAGCAGGACTGGCGCACTGGCCAACTGCTCGCGATTACGCACGAAAACGCTGCATTGGCCGATAAGCCAGATTGCAGCGACCACGAGCGTGCGGTGGTCGGCCTCCGGCAGGAAGCGACGAACGAGATCGGTCGCCATGCCCATAAACGGAGCCGACTGCTCGGTGAGCAACCTGCGAAACACCGCGGTAGGACGAACGGTTTCCCAGTTGAAAATGCGAATGTGCCTGCTCGCCTCATCGCGCGCCAGCAGCGGCCGCAATTGGCGGTGGATGAACGCAGCCAAGGCCAGCTCGCGCGGCATCTCATGCGTTTCCGCCGCCCGCGCAAGCTGATGCTCGGTGAGGCTGCGGAAGGCGCCGAGCAACACCTCCCGATAGAGCCCATCCTTGCCGTTGAAGTGATAATTGATCGCGGCCTGATTGACCCGTGCTTTGGCGACAATGGCGCGAATGCTGGTGCCGTCATAGCCGCGCTCGGCGAACAGCCGCTCGGCCGCCTTGACGATCCGTTCGCGCGTCAACTCAGAGGGGCGCGTCATGCGATCCTATTTTTCAAACTATCGTTTGAATTGTCATACGGCTTCGGCGGCGAAAAGGCAATGC
>JASHOR010000028.1 GCA_030041005.1 Xanthobacteraceae bacterium | reverse complement strand
AGGTTGAGGTCGAGCAGGAAATTCTGGCCGAGGGATTTCCTGGCCGACAGGCCGTGGCGCCGGATGATCTCGCGCAGAGGCGGAAGGTCGTCGATTGCCGTCATGATGCCGGGGCAACGGACCCGGCCTGTTCGATGGCGGCTGCGGCATCCTCCCGCGCCGCCAGCCGTGCGGCGAGGCGCAGCGCTGCGATGAGGCTCGACGGATCGGCCCGCGTAGTACCGGCGATGTCGAAGGCGGTGCCGTGATCGGGCGAGGTGCGCACGAACGGCAGGCCGAGCGTGACGTTGACGGCGTGATCGAACGCCAGCGTCTTGATCGGGATCAGCGCCTGGTCGTGATACATGCACAGCGCCGCGTCGTAGCTGGCGCGCGCCCGTTCGTGGAACAGCGTATCCGCCGGCAACGGACCGCGCACGGCAATGTTGTCTGCGGCAAGCTGCGCCACGGCCGGGGCGACAACGTTGCGATCCTCGTCGCCGAGCGCCCCCTCTTCGCCGGCATGCGGGTTAAGTCCCGCGACAACGAGCCGCGGACGCGCGATGCCAAATCGCCGGCGCAGATCATGCGCCACGATGCGGCCGGTTTCGACGATAAGCGCGGTCGATAGCGCCTTGAATATTTCGGTCAGCGGCAGGTGAATGGTCACCGGGACAACGGCAAGTTCCGGCGACCACAATAGCATCACCGGATGCAGTGGCCTGCGGGTCGTCTCTTGCGCCAGCTTGGCCAGGAACTCGGTATGGCCCGGCTCGGCAAAGCCCGACTCGTAGAGCACATGTTTTGCTATCGGATTGGTGACGATGGCGGCCGCACGGCCGGCCATGACGTCGGCGACCGACCGCCTGATCGATGCAATCGCCGCCGGCGCGCTCGATCGATCGGGGCGGCCTGGCTCAGCGGTGGCGGCGACGTCGATATCGACGACCGGGAGCGCCTCGGCAAATTCGACAGCCGCCTCCTCCGGCTTCACCGACGAGATCGGGACGTCCAGGTCAAGGCGCTCGGCGCGCCGGCGAAGAAAGGCCGGGTCGCCGAGCAGATAGAATGCCGGAAGATGAAGCTCGGCGCGTCGACGCCAGACGGCCAGCGCCAGATCCGGGCCGATCCCGGCCGGCTCGCCGAGCGTTAATGCCAACGGTTGCACGATCAGGTTTTTATCCGATTAGCCTTCAACGGCTTATTTGTATTCGATCATGGCCTCGCGCCGCAACTGCTGGAGATAAGCCGCGGATTGGGCGTCGAATTTCTTCTGGAACAATTGATCGCGGATCTTCTTCTCTTCCGGCGTGTCGTTTTTGGTCTGTTTCTTGCCGCAGACGGCGAACATTTGCAGCCCTTCCGACATCTGCTCCGGCGGCGTGAGATGGCCGACGTCGGTGCTGTCGAGGATTTCGCGCGAGTGCTGCGGCAGATCGGCCGAGAATTTGATGATCTCTCCCCGCACCGCCACTTCGTCGAGCGCGCGGGCGAATGGAATGCCGCTGGCGCAGTCGTCGAACCGCGCGCGCAAGGCCTCGGCCTCGCGCTTGCGCGACTCATAGGCGGAATCCGGCGAACCCGTCGGCACGACAAAAACGATCGGGCGCAACGTGTATTGGTAGCCGACGTTGTCTTTCTGGTCGTCCTGATGCAGGTGGAGCTGGGCTTCGACGTCGGTGTCGGGGATTTCCAGGCTCGCCTTGTAGCGCCCACGGACCAGCGCGTTCCAGGCCATCTGGGCTTTCAGCCGCGCTTTGAGAGCGTCCGGGCTTGAGCCCCCATGATTGAGGATATCAGTCAGTTTCTTGGCATCGATACCCATGTGCTGGGCGATCTCGGCGTAGGACTTGTCCACGTCGGCTTGAGGCACATCGATGCCGTAGCGGTCGGCCTCCTTCACTTCCAGGACCTCGTTGATCAGCGTATTGAGCACGTCCTGGCGGGCCGGTACTTTCTGCGAGCTCAATTGCTCGAGTTTGCTGCGCTGGGCGATATCGAGTTCAGTGATCGGAACGCCGTCGACCAGCGCCACGACCTCCTGGCAGTGGGCGATCGACGTGCCGGCGAGAGCGACCGCAGCAGCGAATGCCAGCATCAGGCTTCGACAACGGCCGGGCGCGCTAGTCTGCCACATCGCTCCTTGATCTCCTTGGCTGCCGGACGCCCCGCCGCTTTGCCGTCGATTCGAAACCGTTGCCGGACAATGCCTGTCGGTCGCGGCAAAATTTAGGACACGGCAGCGGGGGCCCGACGCGGCCGACAAACGCCGCAAACCCACTGGCTGCTCGGCTTCCGCCATACGCGCCAATCCTTAACCGGGGCTTGCCGCACCCGGCGTCCCGACCAGCCTACCCGTCCTCCTGATACAGCAGCGCTATGAAGCCCGTCAGTCCCCCGACCACGGCCGGGACCCACGCCGCCGCGAGCGGCGACATCAGCTCGGCCTTGCTCATGTCCTCGGTGATCTTCTGCAGGACAAACAGCAAAAATCCGGCGGTGATCCCGCTCAGGATCATTTTCTGAACGCCGCCAAAGCGAAAGAACCGCAAGCTGACGGCGGCGGCGAGCAGGACCATGGCGCACAGCAGGAACGGCCGCGCAATCAGTTCGTCGTACTGCAACCGATACCCGGCGGCGGCGAGGCCGGCTTTGTCCGCCAGCTCGATGTAGCTCGGCAGTTGCCAGAACGGCACGGTCTCCGGCGTGGCAAAGCTTTCGCGCACCTGGGCGAGCGTCAGATTGGTTCCAAGCCGATAGCTCTCCACGCTCTGCGGCGGGCTTGTGATCGAGTAAATCCGCGCGTCGTCGAGCCGCCAATAGCCGCGTTCGAGTTCGGCCGTCCGCGCCGCGATCCGCTGCAGGAAACGCCCGTTTTTGTCGAAGGTGAAAACGGTGAGGCCGCCGAGAATGGAGCCCTGCTCGCGACTTGTCTGAGCGTTGATGATGGCGGCCCCGTTGGCGCTCTTCTGCCGCACCCAGAAGCCGCTCGTGCTCGCCTGCAGCGCCGATGGACTTTCGTCCAGCATCTGATCTTCGAGTCGTTTGGAGCGCTCGTGCAGCGTCGCGGCGAGCGGGTTGTAGATCGTGGTCGCGATCGTGCCGAACAGAAAGGCCACGATAAGCGCCGGCGCCACGAACTGCCAGGCCGAGATGCCGGCCGAACGCGCTATGACAAGCTCAAGGCGCCGCGACAGCGTCAGATAGCAGGACATCGCGCCCACCAGCACGGCAAAGGGCATGATGTGTTCGGTGAGCTGCGGAATCCGGAACATCGAGATTTCCGCCAGTATCAAGGCCGTCGCCTTCGGCCAGTCGGCGCCGCGGCGCATCAGTTCGAAATAATCGATCATTCCCGCCAGCACGACGATGCCGCCGAAGGTGCCGAGTATCGAGCTCAGAAACCGCATTCCGAAATAACGGGACAGGGTGGCGGTCGCCATGGCTCGGTCCTCACGCCGTCGCCCGCGCGACACGTTCGCTGATCGCGGTCATGATTTTGGTGGCGAATGCGGCGTGCTCTATGCTTCTGCCGCGCGAAATCTGCGCCAGGCCGCCGACGATCGCGGCGATGAGCACGATGAACTGCAGCGCGAGCGCCGCCGGA
Organism: Xanthobacteraceae bacterium; assembly: GCA_030041005.1. GTDB lineage: Bacteria > Pseudomonadota > Alphaproteobacteria > Rhizobiales > Xanthobacteraceae > BOG-931. The sequence continues at coordinate 9,311 of JASHOR010000028.1, read as the reverse complement.
AACTTGATGCCGACGATGGTACTGACAAAGCCGAGCAGCCGCAGCGCCGAGGCCGAGCCGATCAGGCCCATCAGCGCCAGTGAGCGGCTTTGCCGCGTCGTCTGCGGAGGACCGAGAAACATGAACGTCAGAATTGCGAATGCGATCGGATAGAGCGGGCTTGCCAGACGATCGTAAAGCTCGGAGCGGTATTGATCCGGCTGGGCGGCATAAAGCGTGTCGTCGGGCCGCGGCCACATCAGCTCCCAGAGGTATTTTTCGCGCACGGTATAGGTGACGTTCTGCGGGCCGGCGGTGAATTTCGACAGATCGAACGCATAGCGGTCGAAGGTCACGATGCGCGGATCCGGGTTCCCGGCCTCGAGCCGTTGAATGCTGCCGCGCTCGAGCACCAGGAAGGTGCCGTGCTCGTTCTTCACGATCTGACCTTGTTCGGCAACGTAGGTGGCCTGCTCATGCGGGTCTCGCCGATCGTCGACGAATATGCCGATCAGCAATCCGTTCGGCCGCCGGTCGGCAATGTGAAAGGTCAGGTTGCCGCTGACGCTGGTAAAGCGCCCGGGCTGGACGATGTTGGTCAGAATGTCGGCTCGCACTTGCGATGACCAGTCGCGCAATTCGCGCAGCGCGAGCGGCGAGATATAGACGGCGATCGCGCCAACCAGGATCGAGACCAGGAGCGCAGCGGCGATAAACGGCTGCATCAGTCGCCACGGCGAGATGCCGGCCGCGTTTATCACGATCATTTCCGAATCCGCGCCAAGCCGGTTGAGGACGTGGCCGGCGGCGATCATCAGCGCGATCGGGGCGATGATCATGACCAGGAGCGGCACGATCATTCCGGTAATGCCCATGAAGACGAACAGGGTCTGCCGCTCGCTGGTAATCAGATCGATGTCGCGCATCGCCTGGGTGAACCAGATCACCACTGTCAGGCTGATCAGGGTGATCAGGAAGGCGACGATCGTGCTTCGAAATATGTATCGGCCGATCGACCCCACCGGTTCCATCCTCTCGCCGATCCGGTTCATGGCGCGGCCGAACCGTTGACCGCGGGCCCGGCATCGCGCTGCCGATTTCAACAAGTTTAGACTGCCTGATGCGTTCACAAAATGGCCTTGCGAGGGCAACGTCAGCGCCACAAATTGCACCGGCGCGACCCTACCGCAGGCGGGGCGACGGGACCGACGGTCCGGCGCGCCCGCCGAAGCCAATGTCTGAACTCATGTCCAAGCCCATGTCCAAGCTGATGTCCAAGCTCCGGTCCGGACTCGCTTCCAGGCCTGCTTCCAGGCCTATTGGCGTGATCGCGCGCGACGCGGTTCATAAGTCAGATGTAAACGGCTATGAACCGGGCGCGGGGATACCTCATTAGACCGCCCCAGAGGACCGACAATGCCTGCTGCGCTCAAGCTCGGCTTCACTTCCTTTGCCCGTATCCGTGGTGTTCTCATTGTGTTCTGCGGGGAGAATTTGAAATTCGGACCCGCAACCAGAAAGGCGCTTCTGCCTGTCGAGCAACTCGTACGCCGCGCCGCAGCCGCGGATCGCTTCGCCGGCAAAAGCGGTTCGACGCTCGACATCGTGGCGCCGCAGGGTCTCGACGTGCCGCGGTTGGTGGTCGTCGGCACCGGCAAGGAGAGCGAGTTCAAGCCCCGTGATATCGTCAAGTTCGGCGGCATCGCCATGGGAAAGCTGCCCGGTGCCGCGGGGCAGGGGACGATTTTTGCCGAATTCGGCGCCGGCGCGCTCAAGCCGAAACAGGCCGCCGATCTGGCCATGGGAATGCGCCTGCGCGCCTATTCGTTCGACCGCTACAAGACCAGGCGCAAGGAAGGCGAGGAGCGCGCCGACAAGGTGGAAATCAACGTAGCCTGCGCCGCTCCCGCCGCCGCGCAGACGGCGTGGGCAAGCGCCGCAGCCATCACCGACGGCGTGGTGCTGGCGCGCGATCTCATCAACGAGCCGGCCAACGTGCTCTACCCGATCGAATTTGCCCGCCGGCTTTCGTCGCTTTCGAAGCTCGGCGTCGCCGTTGACGTGCTCGACGTGGCGGCGATGAAGAAGCTCGGCATGGGCGCGCTGCTCGGCGTCGGTCAAGGCTCGGCGCACGATCCCCGGGTGGTCGTCATGCGCTGGAACGGCGGCAAGCGCGGCGCTGAGCCGCTCGCCTTCATCGGCAAGGGCGTTTGCTTCGATACCGGCGGCATTTCGATCAAGTCGGCGCAGGGCATGGAGGACATGAAGGGCGACATGGCGGGCGCTGCCTGCGTCGTCGGCCTCATGCACGCGCTGGCCGCGCGCAAGGCCAAAGTCAATGCGGTCGGCGCCATCGGCCTCGTCGAAAACATGCCGGACGGCAAGGCCTATCGGCCCGGCGATATTCTCAAGACCATGTCGGGTCAGACCATCGAGGTCATCAACACCGACGCCGAAGGCCGGCTCGTGCTCGCCGACGTGCTGCACTACGTCAACAAGCGGTTCAAGCCGAAGTTCATGATCAATTTGGCGACGCTGACCGGCGCCATCATCGTCGCGCTCGGCCAGGAATATGCCGGACTGTTCTCCAACGACGACAAACTTGTCGAGCGGCTGACGAAGGCCGGGGAGGCAACCGGCGAACGGGTCTGGCACATGCCGCTCGGCCCCGAATACGACAAGCTGATAGACTCGAAATTCGCCGACATGAAAAATACCGGCGGGCGCTGGGCCGGCTCGATCACCGCGGCGCAATTGTTGCAGCGATTCGTCGGCAAGACGCCCTGGGCGCATCTCGACATCGCCGGCACAGCGCTCGGCTCGCCGCAGACCGATATCAACAAAAGCTGGAGTTCGGGCTGGGGTGTGCGGCTGCTCGATCGGCTGGTCGAGGATCACTACGAGCGATGAGCCGGTCGAATGACCGAGATTCTTTTCTATCAGCTCACGGAACAGACGCTCGAGCAGGTGTTGCCGTCGCTCATCCAGCGCTCGCTTGAGCGCGGCTGGCGGGTGGCCGTTCAGGCCTCTTCCGAAGAGCGAGTCGAGGCCCTCGACGCACACTTGTGGACTTGGCGTGACGACGCCTTTCTGCCGCACGGAAGTTGGCGCGACGCGGCCGCGGCCGAGCAGCCGGTGGTGCTGCTGCCGAACGAGGAAAATCCCAACGGCGCGGTGGTGCGTTTTCTCGTCGACGGGGCCGCCATTCCCGGCGACGCCGCGGCCTATGAGCGCCTCGTTCTGCTGTTCGACGGCAACGATCCCGATACGCTGGAAGCGGCGCGCGAGCGCTGGCAGGCGGCGAAAGCGCAAGGCTTCGAAGTCACGTATTGGCGTACCGACGAGAACGGTCGTTGGCAGCGTCAGGCATGATGGCGCAGTTACTCAGTCTCCGCCGCAGGGTGTGCCTGTAACCTATTGGCGCACAAGGATATTCAGGAAGATAATGAATCAGATCAGCAGGCCTTCGCAAAGGCCTCTGAACGAACTATATTTTTCCCCAGGTGCGGGATTGAGTGCTATATATAGTTTCGTTATGAACAAACATTCAGCCAGCAGAAAGCGGCCGGCCAAACCAAACCGGAGCCCAGCGTTACGCAAGCCGTCGCCGCGCAAGACCAGTGCACGCTCGGCGGCGAGAAAGCCCGAGCAGGGCAAGAGCGTCCAGATCACCGCTCTCGACGTCGTGCAGGTGCGCATGGGCCAACCGGATAACGGCAAGATCAAGGTCACGCCCGCCGCGGCAATCGGGCCGAGTCTGCGCGCGCACAAATTTCGCGTCGGCCAGACGGTGTTCTACACGTCGAGTCCGATCAGTCGTCCCGGCGCCAGCGGCAGCTACAGAGTTGTTCGTTTGCTTCCCTCCGATGGCGAGGATTACCAGTATCGGATCAAACACGCGATGGAAGCGTTCGAACGCGTGGCCAAGGAAAGCCAGCTAGAACTCGAGGTCTGATCCTCGGGGTTGCGCGCCGGCATCCTCTCTCGCTCCGCCTCGCCGCGCTTTTCGCCGTTCGTCGTTGACGGCTTGTCGCCGGCGCCGATGCGCTGGCAATCGCGTCGCTGCTGAGCCATACTTGCGCCTCTGCCAAATGCTCGCTTGGTGAGGTGCGTTGATGCTCCGCGTCGATCCGCAGATTGTGGCCTTTGCGCCTGCGTTGTGGATCGCGGCGGGCGCGGCAGCGCTGCTGGTCCTGATCGTTTTCGCGCTGGCCTTCGGTCGATCGGGACGCGGCTTCGCCGTCAATGCCGTGCGGCTTTCTCTCGGCCTCGTTGCCGCGGCGTGCAGCGGTTCTCTGACCTGGGCGTTCTTCGAAAGCGCGGCGTTGCATAATCAGAATGTGGAGCGCAACGCGCTTGAGATGCGCGCCGAGCAATTGACGGCACAGGCGCTTGCCCCCGGTTCGCCGCTCGCTTGCCTCAACGAAGTCGCGGGCGGGACCGTCGAGGAGGCGTGCGAAAACGCCATTTTTGCCGCCCCGGTCAACGTAGCGGCCGCAATGTCCTATGTGGCGGCGCAGTTTGCCCTGCTGTCCGATATGACTGACTACCAAAGGCGCGGCGGCACCGGGATCGACAACACGCTGCTGCCATTACGCCACGCGTTGGAGGCGGACCCCTTCGGCTTTCTCGCCCAGGTGCTGGTGAAGCGCGACGGCTGCACGAGCGAAAATTGTCCGCCACTCGGCTTGCTGCCCGATCCGATCCACGTCCGCACCAACATCATCGCCCAAACGCTCCCGCATTATCTCGATCACTACCGCGATCTCTGGGCCAAGTCGTGGGGCGGATCGGTCGCGAACGCGGATGGACTGGACGGGAATTCCCCCAGCGAGACGGGCGGACTGGGGAAGCGAAAAGCATCAGCCGACATCGATTTCCCGACCGCCGCGTCGATTCCTCCCATCAGCATCATGAACCCGGAGCCGACAACGCCGGTTCCTCCCGAGCCCGCGCGCAAGCACGCCGAAACCGATCCGGTCTGGACGCCCGCGCCGGCGCAGGCGCAATCGCCGCGGTGACCTGACGTGCTCGCCATGACTGTCGGCTGCAGATCCTTGACGCGCCCGCGACGGTTCGGTTCTCGATAAGCGAATGTTCGCCTCCGTCCTCATCGCCAATCGCGGTGAAATTGCCTGCCGCATTGCGCGCACCGCAAAGCGCATGGGAATGCGGACCGTGGCCGTCTACTCGGCCGCCGACGCCGGCGCCCTGCATGTGCGATGCTGTGACGAGGCATTTTTCCTCGGTCCCGCGGACCCGCGCGAAAGCTATCGGTCGATTGCGCGTCTGATCGAGGCCGCCAAACAGACTGGCGCCGCGTGCGTGCATCCCGGCTACGGTTTTCTCTCCGAAGACGCCGATTTTGCCGAAGCGTGCGCGCAGGCAGGGCTCGCCTTCGTCGGTCCGTCCGCCGCGGCGATCCGCAGCATGGGGCTCAAGGACAACGCCAAGGCGCTGATGGCCGAGGCTGGCGTGCCGGTCGTGCCCGGCTATCACGGCGAACGGCAGGGCGCGACGTTTCTCAAATCGAAGGCCCGCGAGATCGGCTACCCGGTGCTCATAAAGCCGGCGGCAGGAGGGGGCGGACGCGGCTTGCGCCGCGTCGAGCGACACGTCGATTTCGACGCCGCGCTCGAAGCGGCAGTTCGTGAAGGCGAAGCGGCGTTCGGCTCAAGCCGGGTCTTGATTGAAAAATTTGTTCCCGCACCGCGCCACATCGAGATCCAGATTTTCGCCGATGCCCATGGCAACGTCATTCATCTGCACGAACGCGACTGTTCGTTGCAGCGGCGCCACCAGAAGATCATCGAGGAAACGCCGGCGCCCGGCATGACGCCGGCATTGCGGGCGCAAATGGGGGCCGCCGCGATCGAGGCTGCGCGCGCCGTGGGCTATGCCGGCGCCGGCACCGTGGAATTCGTTGCCGACGGCACGCGGGCGCTGCGGCCGGACGGCTTCTGGTTCATCGAGATGAATACGCGGCTGCAGGTCGAGCATCCGGTGACCGAGGCCGTGACCGGACTCGATCTGGTCGAATGGCAGTTTCGCGTTGCCGCGGGCGAGCCGCTGCCGCTTCGCCAGGATCAGGTTCGCCTCGACGGCCACGCGGTCGAGGCGCGCATTTACGCCGAGGACCCGGAGGACGGCTTCCTGCCGTCGACCGGAAGGATCGTGGCATTGCAATTTCCCGCCGATGTCCGCGTCGAAAGCGGAGTGGAGGCCGGCGACGCGGTTACGCCGTACTACGATCCGATGATCGCCAAGCTCATTGCGCACGCGCCCGAGCGCGCTGCCGCGCTCGATCGTCTTGCGGCCGCCTTGGATCGCACGCTGATCGTCGGACCGCGCACCAACGTGGCGTTTCTGGCCACGCTTTGCCGTTCAGACGCGTTCCGGCAGGGCGCGATCGATACCGGATTCATCGACCGCAATCTGGCGGCGCTCGGCGCGACACCGCACGGCATCGATGGCGCCGCCGCGGCGCTCGGCGTCGAACGGCTGCTGCAGGTACGAACCGCGGAAGCGGCAGCGTCCGGGAGCGATCATGATTTCGGCACGAACTCGCCGTGGGCCGCGGTCGACGGTTTTCAGCTCGGCGGCACGCGCGCGTTGATCGTTCCGATCGTCGTTGATGGCGGCAACGCCGAAGCAGTCGTGACTCATACCGCGGGCGGCGCCCGCGTTTGCGTCGGCAGCGCGCCGCCGGCGAGCGACGCGCGGGCGTTCATCGCCGGCGATGAAGCGTTCGTCTTGCGCGGTGGCCGGCAGACGCGCGTGAAGATGCGGGACTTTGCTGCTGCATCGTCCGCGGCCGGCGCCGGCGACGGCATGGTCGCGGCACCGATGCATGGCCGCGTCTTGCAGCTTTTCGTCCGTATCGGCGAGCGTGTTGCGCGCGGCCAGCCGCTCGCCGTCATCGAGGCGATGAAGATGGAACATACCCTGCATGCGCCGATTGAGGGAGTCGTGCGGCGGATCGCGGTCGGCGTCGGCGCGCAGGTTGTGGAAGGCGGCGAGATCATGCTGATCGAGAATGCCGAGACCGGCTAAGGAGATTGGGTGTGGGACGGCAACAAGAAGGCAAGGCAACAAGGTTCAGGCGATGCCGCTGCATCTGATCAAACTCTGCGTCGGCTGCGATTCGGTCCGCGATCTCAAGGACTGGATCAAGCAGAAGCTCAACGACAAGCGCCGGCGCGGCGAAAAGGCCGAGCACATCCACCGCACGCGCATGGTGCCCAAGCGGGCCGACGAACTCACCGATGGCGGCTCGCTTTATTGGGTGATCCGCGGCGAGATCATGTGCCGGCAGCGCATTCGCGCCGTGCGCCCGTTTCGCGACAAGGACGGTATCGGACGTTGCGCGCTCGTTCTCGATCCCAAAGTGGTGCTGGTCCGCCCGCGGCCCTATCGGGCCTTTCAGGGTTGGCGGTATCTGTCTGCGGCGGACGCGCCCCCCGATCTCGACAGGGCTGCGCCTGGCGCCGCGGCCATGCCGGAGAAGATGCGCCGCGAATTGCGCGAACTCGGGCTGATGTGATGGCCCGTCTGCCGGTCGCGTGTCCGGCCGCAAGCCGCCCCGCATGGCGCAAACGGACACGATCACGTACTATCTGTATCAGGACCCTGCACAAGGCGTGGCGGGGCGCGGCAGCATGACGGCGCGAAGCGCGGAGCAGCACTATGATCATCGAGGACGAGAAGGATGTCACCAAGGCGGTATTGAGCGAGCTTGCGCGCGCCAAGAATCCGCGCTTTCGCGAGATCATGTCGGCGCTGGTCCGCCACCTGCACGATTTCGCCCGCGAGGTGAAGCTGAGCGAAGAGGAATTCCAGGCGGCGATCGGCTATATCGTGGCGCTCGGCAAGCACACGACCGAGACGCATAACGAAGCGGTGCTGATGTCGGGATCGCTCGGCTTCTCCACGCTCATTTGTCTGCTCAACAACGGCAATCGCGGGCAGACGGAGACCGACGCCAACCTGCTCGGTCCGTTCTGGCGCATGCACTCGCCGGCGACGGCGAACGGCGGCTCGATCGTGCGCTCGCCGACGCCGGGGCCGGCGCTGTTCGTCGACGCCACTTTCCACGATGCCGACGGCAAGCCGATCGAGGGCGCCGAGGTCGACATCTGGCAATCCTCCCCGGAAGGCTTTTACGAGAACCAGGATCCGATCCAGGCCGACATGAACCTGAGGGGAAAGTTCACCACCGATCGCGCCGGGCGCATCAGCTTCCGCAGCGTCAAGCCGGCCGGCTATCCGATTCCGATCGACGGGCCGGTGGGCGAGATGCTGCGGGCGCAGGGCCGGCACAACATGCGGCCGGCGCATTTGCATTTCCTGGCCTACAAGCCCGGCTTCAAGACGCTGATTTCGCAGATTTACGACCCCGACGATCCGCACATCGAAACCGACGTGCAGTTCGGCGTCACCCGCCATCTGATCGGCCAATACGTGCGCCACGACGGCAGCGAACGCGCTCCGGCGGAGGGCGTCGGCGCGCCGTGGTATTCGATCGAGCACACCTTCGTCATGGAACGCGGCGCCGCGCGCCTGCCGCGGCCGCCGATCACCGGCAAGGCCGAAGGCGAGCGGCCGCAGATCCCGCACCTCGAGGCGGTGTAGGTCGTGCAACTGCGGAGGGCGCGCCGTCACGATCTGAAAGTTCTACGGTTTTTGCGCCGGTTCCAGAGGAAGAATCGCTTTGGCTGCCATTGCGCGAAGCGCAGCGCTCTTTCCGAGCCCGTCTGGGGCTTGGAAAGAGCGCTTCGCCGTGGCTTCCCTACCGATTTCCCCGTGGTAGGCTATTCGCATTTCCGATGTGGTTGGAAACTTCGCCGTGGCTTCCCTACCGATTTCCCCGTGGTAGGCTCCGAGCATCACAAAGTCCTGAAATTGCTCTGATTTCCGCCTGAGGCTTCAGGCGGAAATCAGAGCAGAACCAGTTGTTGCGGCGCTTTCTTCTCACTGAACGTGGCCTCGCACAGCATGAGCTTCATGCGCGCGTACTGCCTGTCGGTGACCTGAAGCGTACGCACGCTGCCGCGTGGCGGCAAGTTTTTCGTCACGCGTCGGTCGTGCTTGCCGGCGGCGTCGTCACCGCGGCAGACGCGCGCGTAGACCGACCATTGCAGCATCATAAATCCGTCGTCCTTGAGAAAGTTGCGAAATTTCGTGGCCCAGCGCCGCTCGGCCTTGGTGCCGACGGGGAGATCGAAGAAGACAAACATCCACACGAAACGTACCTCCTCGCTTTTCATGGCGCCCGCTCCAGGACCGGCAGTTCAAGGAGCGACGCCTTGTCGTGCTCCAGGGCGCGCACGAGA
>JASHOR010000027.1 GCA_030041005.1 Xanthobacteraceae bacterium | reverse complement strand
GCAGTCGGCAGCGCCTTCTCCACCTTGGCGATCGCCTCGTCGGTGAAACCCTTGGCCTTGAGCGTGCCGTGATTGATCGCCGGCGCCTGGCCGAGCGACCCGGATCCTGTTGAGCCGTGGCCGACGGCGTAAGCCTCGATCTCGGCGATCTGCGCTTCGCCGTAGCCGAGCACGCGCAAGGCTTCCGGCACGGCGCGGTTGATGATCTTGAAGTAGCCGCCGCCGGCGAGCTTCTTGAACTTCACCAGCGCGAAGTCGGGCTCGATGCCGGTGGTGTCGCAATCCATGACCAAGCCGATGGTGCCGGTCGGCGCCACGACGGTTGCTTGCGCATTGCGATAGCCGTGCGCCTCGCCGAGCGCCACGGCGCGGTCCCAGGCAAGTTTGGCATGTTGGGACAACGCAAGGTAATTGCGCGGGCCATTGGTGAGCGCCTTGTGGTCGAGCGGCACCGGCGGCGTGGTCATGTGCTCGTAGCCGGTGCGATCGCCGTAGGCGGCGCGGCGATGGTTGCGCATCACCTGCAGCATCACGTCGCGGTTCTCGGCGTAGCGCGGGAACGCCCCGAGCTCGGCGGCCATTTCCGCCGACGTGGCGTAAGAGACGCCGGTCATGATCGCCGACAGCGATCCGCAAATGGCGCGGCCGGCGTCGGAATCGTACGGGATGCCCGACGACATCAGGAGCCCGCCGACATTGGCGTAGCCCAGGCCAAGCGTGCGGAAATCGTAGGAACGCTGCGCGATTTCCTTTGACGGGAACTGCGCCATCAGCACCGAGATTTCGAGCACGATGGTCCACAGGCGAACCGCGTGTTCGTAGCCTTCGACGTCATAGGCGTGGGTCTTCTCGTCATGGAAGGCGAGCAGATTGAGCGACGCCAGATTGCAGGCGGTGTCGTCGAGGAACATGTATTCCGAGCACGGGTTCGAGGCGATGATCGGCCCCGACGCCGCGCAGGTGTGCCAGTCGTTGATCGTCGAGTGGAATTGCAGGCCGGGATCGGCGCTGGCCCAAGCCGAATAGGCGATCTTCTCCCACAGATCGCGCGCCTTCATCGTCTTTGAGATTCTTCCGGGCTTGGTGCGCCAGAACAAATCCCAGTCGCGATCGGCCTCGACCGCTTTGAGAAATTCGTCCGTTACCCGCACGGTATTGTTGGAGTTTTGCCCGGAGACCGTGAGGTAGGCTTCGGAATCCCAATCGGTGTCGTAGATGGGGAAGGAGATGTCGGTATAGCCCTGCTTGGCGAACTGGATGACGCGCCGGATATAATTGTCGGGCACGTAATTCTTCCGCGCCGCCTTGATCTCGCGGCGGAGCACCGGGTTCTTTTCCGCATCGAAGCAATCGTCACCCGAGCCCTCGCAATTGATGCAGGCTTTCATGATCGCGCGCAGATGCTTCTGGTTGATCTTCGAGCCCGTGACGAGGCTCGCGACTTTCTGTTCCTCGATCACCTTCCAGTCGACGAACTGCTCGATGTCGGGATGGTCGGCGTCGAGAATCACCATCTTGGCGGCGCGGCGCGTGGTGCCGCCCGACTTGATCGCGCCTGCGGCGCGGTCGCCGATTTTCAGGAAACTCATCAGGCCCGAGGACTTGCCGCCGCCGGATAATTTTTCACCTTCACCGCGCAGCTTGGAGAAATTCGAGCCGGTACCGGAACCGTATTTGAACAGGCGCGCCTCGCGCACCCACAAGTCCATAATCCCGCCCTCGTTGACGAGGTCGTCGGCGATCGACTGGATGAAGCAGGCGTGCGGCTGCGGATGCTCGTACGCGGTCTCGGACTGCGTCAGCTTGCCGGTTTTGTAATCGACGTAGAAATGGCCTTGGCTCGGGCCGTCGATGCCATAGGCCCAGTGCAGGCCGGTGTTGAACCATTGCGGCGAGTTCGGCGCCACCATCTGCATCGCCAGCATGTAGCGGTGCTCGTCGAAGAACGCCTGCGCGTCGGCTTCGGTGGAGAAATAGCCGCCCTTCCAGCCCCAATAGGTCCAGGTGCCGGCGAGCCTGTCGAACACCTGCTTGCAGGAGGCTTCGCCGACAGTGCGCTCGTTCTCCGGCAGTTCTTCGAGTGCCGCCTCATCGGCCACACTGCGCCACAGCCAGGAGGGAACGGTCTCCTCCTCGACCTTCTTCAAGCGCGCGGGCACGCCGGCCTTGCGGAAGTACTTCTGAGCAAGAACGTCGGAGGCGACTTGCGACCATTGCTCGGGCACCTCGACATCGTCGGCATGAAAGACGATCGAGCCGTCCGGGTTGCGGATTTCGCTCGTGGTCAGGCGAAAGACGATGTCCGCGTAGGGCGATTGTCCCGCTTTGGTGTAGCGCCGCTCGATCCGCATTTCTGGCCCCTTTCCATTTTCTTTACGGCTGCCCAGCGGATGTCCGCTCAATATAGGCGGCCGACAGTCTCACCGCGACGCGGCTTCACGTACCGCGCCCGTTCGACCCCTGTTTCTGTTCGACACCCACCCGCCCGGCTAACGAACCGGGTCTTTTCCGACGCGTCCGGGCGCCTTCCGCAAGGGGACAGCAAGTCTCGCGCGCGCGCCGCCTGTGGCGCGCAGCTACCCCGCAAACCCTTTGTGGAGAGCCCGGCGGACTATCTCTACCTGCGCGCCGAACTTGCCAAAGCTAGGCCAAGGCCGTCGCGCACGTCAAGCCTTAGTATCAGAATCTGAATCAAACGCTAAATATGGGGATATGTGGGGATAACGGGGACGAATCGTCACCGCCGGCCAAGTATCGGAGATTCGTAGAGAATCCCCAACCGCCAAGAGCGAGTTGCCGGTCTTTTGCACCGGAAAGTCGTGCCCGATGCCGCGACAAACGCTCTCGCGGGCGGCGCGGACCGTGGCGGCCGGACGAGCCGTGCAACGGCCGGCCCACGCCGCGTCACCGTTCTGTCACGCATTGGCGAGGGTTTTTCTCCGATTCTCTGTGAAACGGTCCGGAAAAATCAGCGTTCCGGCCGCTCCGAGGATCGCGAGTCGTTAGTAAGGCATTGAATAGACTATAGAAACTGTGGCAGCGAGCAACAGGATCATCGGGCGATTCTTACTCCGCCGCCGCCTTTGTATGTCCGAGCCTTTGGTTGAGCGTATCGAGCAGCGACCCGGCGGCTTCGGCGATCACCGTTCCGGGCGGGAAAATGGCTTCTGCGCCAGCCGCCTTGAGCGCGTCGTAATCCTGCAGCGGCACCACGCCGCCGACAACGATCATAATGTCGGGGCGGCCGAGCCGGTCGAGTTCGGCCTTGAGCTGCGGCACCAGCGTCAGGTGCGCGGCGGCGAGCGAGGAAATGCCGAGAATGTGGACATCGTTTTCGACCGCCTGGCGCGCCGCTTCCTGCGGCGTGGCGAACAGCGGGCCGATATCGACATCGAAGCCGAGATCGGCAAAGGCGCTGGCGATCACCTTCTGGCCGCGGTCGTGGCCGTCCTGGCCGATCTTGGCGACCAGGATGCGCGGGCGGCGGCCTTCGTTGTCCTCGAATTCGGCGACGCGCTTCTGCACCCGTTCGACCGACTCCGCCATGCCGACCTCCCGCCGGTAAACGCCGGAGATCGCCTTGATCTCCGCCTGATGGCGGCCGAAGACCTGCTCCAGCGCCGATGAGATTTCTCCGACCGTGGCCTTCGCCCGCGCAGCATCGACCGCAAGCGCCAGGAGATTGCCGTTGCCGTCGGCGGCATTGCGGGTGAGCGCCGAAAGCGCTTCGGCGACGGCGCGAGGATCGCGCTCGCGTTTCAGTCGCGCGAGCTTGTCGATCTGCAATTGCCGCACCGCGCTGTTGTCGACCTTGAGAATTTCGATCGGTCCCTCTGCGACGGGCCGGTATTTGTTCACGCCGATCACCGACTGCGCGCCGGAATCGATGCGGGCCTGGGTGCGCGCCGCGGCCTCCTCGATGCGCAGTTTCGGCAGCCCGGCCTCGATGGCTCTCGTCATGCCGCCGAGGCTTTCCACTTCCTCGATATGGGTCCAGGTCCGCGCCGCCAGCTCATGGGTGAGCCGTTCGACGTAGAACGAGCCGCCCCACGGATCGATCGTGCGCGTCGTGCCGCTCTCGCGTTGCAGCACGATCTGCGTATTGCGGGCGATGCGCGCCGAGAAATCGGTCGGCAGCGCCAGCGCTTCGTCGAGCGCATTGGTGTGCAGCGACTGGGTGCCGCCCTGCGTCGCCGCCATCGCCTCGATGCAGGTTCGCGTCACGTTGCTGAAAACGTCCTGCGCCGCGAGCGACCAGCCGGAGGTCTGGCAATGGGTGCGCAGCATCAGCGAGCGCTCGTCGCGCGGCGCGAATTGTTGCATGAGCTTCGCCCACAATGCGCGCGCGGCGCGCAGTTTCGCCACCTCCATGAAGAAATTCATGCCGATGCCGAAGAAGAACGACAGTCGCGGCGCGAAGCGGTCGACGTCGAGATTTGCGGCAAGACCGGCGCGCACGTATTCGACGCCGTCGGCAAGCGTGTAGGCGAGTTCGAGGTCGGCGGTCGCGCCGGCTTCCTGCATGTGATAGCCGGACACCGAGATCGAATTGAACTTCGGCATGTTTGCCGATGTATAGGAAAAAATGTCGGAAACGATGCGCAACGATGGCTTCGGCGGATAGATGTAGGTGTTGCGCACCATGAATTCCTTGAGGATGTCGTTCTGAATCGTGCCGGACAGTTTGTCGGGCGGCACGCCTTGCTCTTCGCCGGCCACGATATAGAGCGCCAGCACCGGCAGCACGGCGCCGTTCATGGTCATCGACACCGACATGCGGTCGAGCGGAATGCCCGAAAACAGCGTGCGCATGTCGTAGATCGAGTCGATGGCAACGCCGGCCATGCCGACGTCGCCGGCGACGCGCGGATGATCGCTGTCGTAGCCGCGATGCGTGGCAAGATCGAAGGCGATCGAGAGGCCTTTCTGCCCGGCCGCGAGATTGCGTCGGTAGAAAGCGTTCGAATCCTCAGCGGTGGAGAAACCGGCATATTGGCGGATCGTCCACGGCTGGGTGACATACATGGTGGGGTAGGGGCCGCGCAGGAACGGCGCTATCCCCGGATAGGTGTCGAGGCCGTCAAGTCCGATAAGGTCGGCGGCGGCGTAGCTCGTCTTGACCGCAATGCCTTCGGGCGTGTGCCAGGGCGCGGCCCCGGCGGGAACGGCAGGGGCCCTATCCGCAAATGCGATATCGGCGAAATCTGGAATAGCGCTCATGGTCCCGCATCACTCCAGCGGCGCAATCGATTCATATTGAATCGATTGACGCTCCAACATTCTTGTGGAGCATGATCTTCTCGGAAAACCGGGTTCCACTTTTCCGGATCATGCTCTGGCGGCGCGGAGCAATTTCTTCGCCGGCCGGCCGTTACGCGCCGATATAGCCATACGCCGATTGCAACACCTTCAAAAGGTCGCTGCCCTCAAATATGTACGTTTCGACGCCGGCGCGACGGTCGCTCGCCTCGCGTGCGCTGGGTCGTCCGGCGAGATAGATGTGCGTCGCGCCCGCGGCTTTGAGTGTCGCCGCGGCGGCGGCCGCCTCGGTGTCGTAGCTCTTGTCGGAACCGCACAGGCATGCGAGCGCGGCGCCTGATGCCTTGAAGCCGGCGGCGAGAGGCAAGGCGCCGTCCTCGCGGTCCGCCGCCTCGATGCCGGCGGCCGCGAAGAAGTTCTTGGCGAAGGTCGCGCGCGGCGCAAATTCCGCCTCGACGCCGAGCGTGGCAAGAAAGATTCTTGGCCGCGCCCCTGTTTCAGCAAGAATTCGGTCTGAGGTATCGCGCAGAATTTCAAACGGTTCAGCGAGACGGATGGCCGTCAGCGGCGAAGCGTTGATGGCCATGGCTTGTCGATCGGGCGGAGCGCGCGCGGGGACGTCGAGAACGTGCTGCGGGGCCTCGCGCATTTGCGGATAAACGTTGGTTCCAGTCAAAACGTCGGTGCCGTGCGCAATCGCGTTCTGCCGTTCGGCGCAAACAGCCGCGACTTTCTGCTGAAAGGCTCCGCTTTCCAGCGCAGCGCAGATGCCGCCTGCCTTTTCCGTATCCTGCAACACCGTCCAGGCGGCAACGCAGAGCTGCTCGGTGATCCGCTCAAGAGCTCCGGAACCTGCGGCCGGGTCGGCGACGCGTGCCAGGTTCGACTCCTCCAACAGCACGAGCTGCGTGTTGCGCGCGATGCGGCGCGCGAACGTATCGGGCAGGCCAAGCGCGATCGTGTATGGCAGGACCGAGATAGCATCGGCGCCGCCCATTCCCGCAGCGGCGACGGCGACCGCCGCCCGCAGCATGTTCACGTGCGCGTCGCGCCTGGTCATCGTCCGCCAGGCGGTTTCGGCGGAGACAAATGCCGGCTCCGGCGTCAACCCGGAGGACGCTTCGATGCGCGCCCACAATTTCCGCAGCGCGCGGAATTTACCGATCGTCAGGAGTTGGTCGGCATCGGCGGCGAGTCTGAAATAGATGGCATCGCGCGCTGCCGCGAGCGACATCCCGCTTGCTTCAAACGCGCGCAAGTAGGCGAGCGCAGTGGCGAGCGCGAAGCCGAGTTCCTGCGCCTCCGAGCCGCCGGCGTTGTGGACGATGCGTCCGTCGGCGACCGCGAAAGGTCCATGGAAACCCTGGGCCCCGAATTCGCCGACCAGGCCGGCAAAATGCGGCGCCATCTCGTCCCACGCCGCGGGGGCGCGGCCGGACATCGCAAAGCCGCCGATAGGATCGAGGCCGGTGCGCAGATCAACGGAGCCCGGGGCGATGCCGCGATCTTTGAGCAGCGCCGCAATGCTGCGCGCGCCGTCGAGCGTGGCTGGACCAAGACTCAACTCAATCGCGAGGCCGGCATTGAGCCGTATGCCATCGAGCGTGCGCGCGAGGGTGGCGGGCGCGGCATCGATGCCAAAGCCGCAGGCGTTCACCGAGCCGGCAAAAACCAGAGCGAGCCCGGTGGCGCCATTTTCGAGGTCGTCGCGGGCTTGGCTATTGGCCGCACTCGGATCGGGATGATCCACGCGCTGCAACACCGTCCAGGCGGTACCCGGCCTGCGGCCGACCACGGGTTGCGCGGCGGACACGCGCTGATACAGCGGTTGGATCGAAAAGCCGTCATAGGTTTTGCTGCCAAGCCCCTCGAATGCTGCGCCTTTGCGGGCAGCATCCACAAGCCTGCGCCAATCGTCCCGTGTTGCCGCGGCAAAACCGGCATCGAGCGACAGGTTTCCTCCAGCGTCGGTCATTACTGCAAAATGGCACGGCGGTCGGCGTCGGCCAACCCGTTTGGCAGCGAAATTGGCCGGACGCGGAAATCAGCGCGGTGGCAGCCGCTCGATGCCGGCGCGATCGACCAGCGCGAGTGCGTCGCGCACCCGCTTGCCGGCGATGACCCGATCCGGGGCGATCTCGGCGAGCGGTACCAGGACGAAGGCACGTTCGAACAGGCGCGGATGCGGCAGCGTCAAGTCCCCGTCGTGCATTTCGGCGCTGTTGTAGGCAAGCAGGTCGATGTCGATGGAACGCGGTCCCCAATGAACCGCATGGGCGCGGTCGCGGCCGAGCGCGCGTTCGCCGTCGAGCGCACGCGCAAGAAGCTCGTGCGGCGACAGCGTGGTGACGACCGCGATGACGGCATTCACGAAAGCCGGCTGCTCGGTAATGCCCCATGGCGGTGTGCGGTAATCGGACGACCGCGCCGTCAACTGCACGTCCACGCCGTCGCACAGCCTGGCAATCGCCCGGTCAAAGGTCGCGCGCACGTCGCCGAGATTGCCGCCGAGCGCAATGAATGCCTCAGCCATGACCCTCGGATCCCTCGCGGCTCAGCGGCCGCCGCGGCGCGACCGTCCGACGGTGACGCCCACATCGTCGAAGGTCGCGGCGATCGGAGCGTGCGGCTTGTGCACAGTGACGGTTACCGCCAGCACCTGGGAAAAGGCATCGAGCACAGCCCCGGCGACGGCACCGGCGGCGGCTTCGACCAGGCGATAGCGACGGGTACAGAATGCCTCGCTCGCGATGTTGACCACCGCGTCGTAAGAGACCGTGTGCTTAAGCTGGTCGCTGCGTGAAGCCTCGGCAAGATCGATCGTCAGCGTCAGATCGATCTTGAAAGTCTGTCCGACCTTGGCCTCGTGCTGCATCACGCCATGATAGGCGTGCAACGCAAGTCCGCTGACGAAAATCGTATCGGTCATCGGGCCCGCCGGATTGCTGCGGCAACGGCGAGCGCCTGCACGGTCGGGGCAACGTCGTGGACGCGCACCATGGCCGCACCGTTTTCGACTGCCAAGAGGTGCGCCGCGATAGAGCCGCCGAGCCGCTCCATCGGTTCCGACGGCGTCACCGAAGCGATGAAACGCTTGCGCGAGGCGCCGACCAGAAGCGGCAGGCCGAAGCCGGCAAACGCGTGAAGCCTGGCAATGCAGATGATGCTTTGCTCCGGCGTCTTGCCAAAGCCGATGCCGGGATCGAGCACGATGCGATCGCGGCGAATGCCGGCGCTCCAGGCGATTTCGAGCGAGCGCGAAAAGAACTCCTCAACGTCGGCAACGATATCGATCGCGGGATCAGCGGCGTCGCGGTTGTGCATGATGACGACCGGCGCATCGTGCTCGGCTACCACGCGGGCCATGTCCGGATCACGTTGCAAGCCCCATACGTCGTTGACGATTGCCGCTCCGGCCTCGAGCGCCCAGACCGCTACCGAGGCCTTGAGCGTATCGACCGAGACCGGGATGCCGAGCGCGATGACAGCGGGCAGGACCGGATCGAGCCGCTGCCGCTCCTCGTCGAGCGGCACGCGTACCGCGCCACCATAAGGTCGCGTCGATTCCGCGCCGATGTCGAGAATATCGGCACCTTCAGCGGCCAGGCGCTCGGCCTGCGCAATCGCCGCGCGCGGCTCGAGAAAACGCCCGCCGTCGGAGAACGAATCCGGCGTGACGTTGACTACGCCCATGACCAGAGGCCGCTTGTCCGCCAATAGCTGTGACAGTGCGATATTGCCGGACGCATGGGACGCGGCCGACAACGCGCCTTGAGCGAGCTCTGTGGCTTTGCTTTCCGCCATTGTTCCGGCCCATCCAAGGGCGCTTCGACACTCCAGCAGTCTGCCTTTGCGTGCCGGCCTGCGAGAGTCAAGCGGGGCGGCAGATCGAAGCGACCGGGGGGCGCAGCGCGGCAGGAAGATCGGAGGCGGATGTCAAATCAATAACGAATGAGCGGAGGCAGCTTTTTTGCGCTCTCGATCCATCGCTCGACCGTTTTCTCTTTGGGCAATACGCGCACCAGCTTGTCCTTGTTGGCCTTCTCCATCTTCTTGGACAAGCTTCGCGGGTTGCGAATTTGCAGGTCGCCGACGGTTTTCACTCCGGCCGCTCGCAACAATTGCGCGTATTCCCACCCGATACCTTTGACGCGCATCCTGTCGCACGCGGTTGCCCAGTAGAGCACCCGCTTGGCGTCGGTCCCGGTCCTCTCCGCCATTCTCAGGCGTTGCCTCGGCGTGGTCGCGGCGTGGAGAAAACCTATGGTCGTTCGAATTCCTTCTTTCTTGAGGATGTCGGTAACATCCGTCCCGATATCTCGAATTTGGGAAATGGAATACACCATCGGTCTTTGTCCCTGAAGCGCACGATCCGGCGGCGGTCGCCCTCGCACTCAAACGGAATGCGTGGCGGCTTGCGCTCGACAGAGCCGCGCCAAGAACCCCGAATTGCGGCGCCGGCCCTGCTGCGCACCGACAGCCGGCAACGGCCGGGCCGGCTGCTCGGCAGCCGGCCGGTTTGCGCCAGCTTCGGCGACGCATCCGGTTTGTTGCTCCATTGTCCCTCGCCCCTCCCGCACTGCCGGCGGGTTTTCCATAATGTATATTCGAATGCTGGGTGACAAGGCGAAGTCAAGCCGGCCGCGCGTCAGAGTCGCAGAGTCGGGCCGAAACGCGGATAAGCGTTGCAAACTTGCAACGCCTGTCGCTCGCCGGAAGCGTGGAAACGATGCTTTTCGGTCGGTATAACAGCTCTAATGGGACCAGGACGGTGATCCGATGAAAGCATCCGAAGCACTTCCTGCAGTGCTCGACCGCATCGACCGCGACCTTGACGCCAGTCTCGAGCGACTGTTTGCGCTTTTGCGCATCCAATCGATCTCGACCGATCCCGCTTACGCGCCCGACTGCCTCAAGGCCGCCGATCAAGTGGCGGCGGACCTGCGCAGCCTCGGTTTTGCCGCCGACGTGCGTGCAACCGAGGGCCATCCGGTCGTGGTCGGCAAGAGCGGCGACGGCCAAGGCCTCCCCGGCGCCGGCAACGGCGCGCCTCGGGTGCTGTTCTACGGCCATTACGACGTGCAGCCGGTCGATCCGCTCGACCTCTGGCAGACGCCGCCGTTCGAGCCGCGCATTGAAACGGTGGATGGCGGGCGCAAGATCATCGTGGCGCGTGGCGCTTGCGACGACAAAGGCCAGGCGATGACATTCGTCGAAGCCTGCCGCGCCTTCAAGGCGGTCACCGGAAAGCTTCCGCTCGACATCACGATGCTCATAGAAGGCGAGGAGGAGTGCGGTTCAAAGCACCTGTTCGGCTTCGTGCGCGACAACGCGACCGAACTGCGCCGCGACCTTGCGCTTGTCTGCGACACCGGCATGTGGGATGCGCAAACGCCGTCGATAACGACCTCGCTGCGCGGTCTGGTCTACGAAGAAGTCAGGCTCACCTGTGCCGACCGCGATCTTCATTCCGGACTCTTCGGCGGTGCCGCGCGTAATCCGATCCACGTTCTTGCCGACGTTCTTTCTGCGCTGCACAGACCGGACGGTTCGGTTGCCATCCCCGGCTTCTACGATGGGGTCAGCGAACTGCCGCCCGACATCAAGTCCGACCTGGCCGGCCTTGGACTCACACCCGAGAAATTTCTGGCACCGATCGGGCTGAAAATTCCCGCCGGCGAGCAGGGCCGCTTGCTTATCGAAATGATCTCGACCCGACCAACCGCCGAGGTCAACGGTATCGTCGGCGGCTATACCGGCGAGGGAGCCAAGACTGTCATCCCCGGCAAGGCGATGGCAAAGGTCTCGTTCCGGCTCGTCGGCGCG
Organism: Xanthobacteraceae bacterium; assembly: GCA_030041005.1. Taxonomy (GTDB): domain Bacteria; phylum Pseudomonadota; class Alphaproteobacteria; order Rhizobiales; family Xanthobacteraceae; genus BOG-931. The sequence continues at coordinate 13,560 of JASHOR010000027.1, read as the reverse complement.
CAGGACCCGGAAAAGATCCGTGCCAGCTTCCGTGAGTTCGTGCGCGCGCGGCTGCCGGCCGATTGCAAAGTCGAGTTTGGCAACTTCACCAGCGCGCCCGCCTTCGACGTAGGCTTCGACAATCCGGCTCTGATCAAGGCGCGCGCCGCACTCGCCGAGGAGTGGGGAAGAAAGGCGGTCACGGTCGGCGCCGGCGGCTCGATCCCGATCGTGGGCGACTTCAAGACCGTGCTGGGCATGGACACGCTGATGGTGGGTTTTGCGCTCGACGACGACCGCGTGCATTCGCCCAACGAGAAATACGATCTCAAATGCTTCCACAAGGGCATCCGCAGTTGGGCGCGGATTTTGGCGGCGCTGGCAGGGTAGGGTGGCGGCGCTGGGCGGCAACGGGAAATCAATAGACCCGATCCCCCATGACCACATACCGGCGCAACAGCCGGCGCTCCTTGTCGGAGAAATCAGTGCGGGCATGCAGCGTGCAGCGGTTGTCCCACAGCACGAGGTCGCCGACTTGCCAGCGGTGCGCATAAATGAATCGATCCTGTTCGATGTGGGCGAACAGCCGGTTCAAAAGCGCGCTGCCTTCCTCCTCGTCCATGCCCTCGACGGTGAATGTCATCAGCCGGTTGACGTAGAGCGCCTTGCGTCCGGTGTCTGGATGAGTGCGCACGATCGGCTGCAGGTAATGCGGGTGTGCCGAGAAATCGACTTTTGATCCGTTCACCGCGCGCGTCGTCGAGTCATAAAGGTAGGCGTTAAGCGCCTTGCGCCCCTCGATGCGCGATTTCAATTCCGCGGGCAGGGTCTCGTAAGCCTCATACATGTTGAGGAATAGTGTATCGCCGCCCTGCGCGGGCACTTCGATGGCGTAGAGAAAGGTGCCGGTGGCGGGCTTCTCCAGGTAGCACTGGTCGGAATGAAAATGCATTTCGCCGTCGGGCAGCGAGCCAATCAGCTTGCCGTTGTCGCGGATGTTGGAGACCAGCATGGTCAATTGCGGATACTTGGTGTGGCCAGCTTCGTTGATCGCCTCCGGCGGCCGGGTACGTTTCTGCAAATCGCCGAAATGTCGGGCGAAGCGGATCTGGTCGTCCTCGGACAGCGACTGGTTGCGGAACAGGAGAACGAGGTGCTGGTGCCAGGCCTCGACGATTTCGGCCACCGCCGCTGCGGACAAGTCCTCACGCAGATCGATACCGACGATTTCGGCGCCAAGCGCCGGGGAGATCGGTTTTACTGCCAGCGTCATGACTTGGCCTCCGTCGATGTCGGCTGCCGTACCACGAGCACCGAACAGGTCGCATAGCGCACGACGTGGCCGGCATTCGAACCGAGAAAATATGTGCGAAGTCCGGTTCGGTGCGAGCTCATGACGATGAGATCGGCTTTCATCGCATTCGCCTCTTCGATGATTTCGCGATCGATTGCGCCCTGCCGCACGATCGTACTGATGCGTTCGGCGGGAAGGCCCGTTTCCTTGGCGACGATCGCGATGGCCTCCTGGGCGGCCGCGCGTTGCTGGGCTTCGAAATCGGGCGGTACGTATTCGGCGAGCACCACCGGCGTCACCGGCATCACATTGATCAGGCGGATCGCCCCGCCGCACTCTTTCGCCATCGTCAGGGCAGCCGCGATCGCGGGCTTTGCGAGTTCCACGTCGGCGAGGTCGATCGGTACCAGGATGCGGCGATACATGGCCTTATTCCGTCGCGGCGACGATCGAGCGCGGGCTCACGAAGCGCTCCAGCCTGCCGGCATGTGGATGCAAATTCGACCAGTCGTCCAAAGCGAGATCGATGACCACGAGCCCCGATGTCGGCAGCTTTTCGCTCACCCGCTCGCGCGCTGCCATGTCGCCCGAGGCGATCAGCAGCACGGCGAGATCATGGACGCCGGGATTGTGACCAACCAGGAGAAGCGAACGCGCTTGCGCTGTCTCGGCCAGCAGGAGCAACAGTTTGTCCGCGCCGGCGTTATAGATACGTTCGTCGCTTACCGCTTTCGGCGCCTTGGCAAAGCAGCCGACCGCGAGCTTCCAGGTCTCTTGCGCCCGCGTCGCCGGAGAAACCAATACGAGGTCCGGAACGAGTCGGTGGCGAGCCATGTAGGCGCCAATCGCGGGCGCGTCGGCACGGCCGCGTTTGGTGAGCCTGCGCTCGCGGTCCGGCTCGCCCGGTCCGGCGCGCTCGGTCTTGGCATGGCGCAGCAGCATGAGACGACGCATGACGACAATGTCGCTTTCTGCCCCGCTGAAGTCTAGCATATGCAGCCTGCAGTTTCGTGAAGGCGAGATGTTTTGATGACGCAAACCGCTGACGCTGCCTATGGTCGAAGCTGGTACGCCGCGACCATGGTTGAAGCCGCAGCGCGGCCGCCACTGACTGCGGATCTCGACGTTGACGTGTGCGTGATCGGCGGGGGGCTCGCCGGACTCACAGCGGCGCGCGAGATTGCCAGGAGCGGCTGGTCGGTCGTTCTCATCGAGGCCGGGCGGCTCGCCAGCGGCGCTTCGGGGCGCAATACCGGCTTCGTGCTGCCGGGCTTTGCAGCCGAGCCGGAGACGCTCATCGCCCGCGTCGGCTTCGAGCGCACCAGAGACCTCTGGTCGCTGTCGCAGATGGGCCTCGACTACGTGCGCAATACCGTTGCCGCCAATGGGGCTGCCGGCGTCGAGCCGCAGGAAGGCTGGCTTTACATCTCCAAGGTCGACAACGGCGATGAATTCTTGCGCTTTTCCGAGCTGCTGGGCGACCTCGGGTGTGACATCGAATTTTGGCCGACCGAGCGGGTACGCGCGCTTCTGCCGAGCAAGCGCTACTTTCACGCCGTCCATTATCTGCGAGCCTTCACCATCCATCCGCTCAACTATGCGCTCGCACTCGCCGCGGCGGCCGAGCGCGACGGCGCGCGCATCTGCGAGAATACGCGGGCGCTCTCGATCGACCCTGCAGGGGTGCGCAAACGCATCGTTACGCCCCATGCCCGGCTGCGCGCCTCCCAGGTCGTGCTTGCCGGCAACGTGCAGCTCGACGGGCTGATGCCCCGCATCGCGGGGACGTTGGTCCCGATAACGACCTATGTGGTTACCACCGCGCCGCTTGGGTCCCGGCTGACCGACATGATTGCCTACCGCGGCGCGGTCAGTGACACCGACCTCGCCGACAATCACTATCGCGTGGTTGGCGGCGACCGCCTGATGTGGTCGGGCCGCGCTACCGTCTGGTCGCGCAATCCTCGCCGCTATGTCCGGGCGCTGACCGGCGATATTAGAAGGACCTATCCGCAGCTTGGTCGGGTCGACGTCGATTATGCCTGGTCAGGTACTTTGGGCAACACCGTGCATCGCATGCCGCAGATCGGCGAACTTGGGCCCGGCGTATGGCTCGCGAGCGGTTTCGGCGGGCATGGGCTCAATACCACGGCCATGGCCGGTAATCTCATTGCCCGCGGCGTGCTCCAAGGCGACCAGACCTGGCGGCAATTCACGCCTTTCGAGCTGGTTTGGGCCGGCGGGATTCTGGGGCGGGGCGCAGCGCAGATGCGGGTCTGGATCAGACGGCTGCGCGATGCCGCAGCCGAACGGCGCGCGCACGCCCGCGAAATCACGGTTCACGCGCGCGAAGCGGCCATTGCGCAGCCGGACCTATCGCAGGCGCAATCCATTGTGCCGCAGGATTCGCGGAGCGATGAAATGGCCGCGGCGAAACCGCCGGCCGAGCCGTTGGCAAGCGACCGGGCGGAGCGGTCGCATGATCCTTCCCAAAACCCCGCGCGGGAGCGCACCGGAAGCTGAATAGCCGCCAGGCTTGCGTCGTTCGATCAAACTTGCGGATCAGCGGCTTTCCCGGCGCGCCATGAACGCCAGTCGTTCGAACAGATGTACATCCTGCTCGTTCTTCAGGAGCGCGCCATGCAGCGGCGGAATGAGCCTTTTGGGATCGCGCTCGCGCAGGGTCTCGGCGGAAATGTCCTCGACCATGAGCAGCTTGAGCCAATCGAGCAGCTCGGATGTCGAGGGCTTCTTCTTCATGCCCGGCACTTCGCGAATTTCATAAAACAGCTTCAGCGCGTCGGCCACCAGGCGCTGCTTGATCCCGGGAAAATGCACCTCGACGATCGCGCGCATGATATCGGGGTCGGGGAAGCGGATGTAATGGAAGAAGCAGCGGCGCAGGAACGCGTCCGGCAGCTCCTTCTCGTTGTTTGAGGTGATGACCACGATCGGCCGGCGACGCGCGTGAATCGTCTCGCCGGTCTCGTAGACGAAGAACTCCATGCGATCGAGTTCCTGCAACAAGTCATTGGGAAATTCGATGTCGGCCTTGTCGATCTCGTCGATCAGCAACACCGGCCGCTCATCGGCGACGAACGCGTCCCACAATTTGCCGCGCTTGACGTAGTTGCGGATATCCTTGACGCGGGCGTCGCCCAATTGACTGTCGCGCAGCCGCGTCACTGCGTCGTACTCGTAAAGACCCTGCTGCGCCTTTGTGGTCGATTTGATGTGCCACTCTATGAGCGGGGCTGACAACGCCTTGGCGATTTCGATCGCCAGAACGGTTTTGCCGGTGCCCGGCTCCCCCTTGACCAGAAGCGGCCGCTCGAGCGCGATCGCGGCATTGACCGCCACTTTCAGATCGTCGGTCGCCACATAGCCGCTGGTGCCCTCGAACCGCATGAAATTTCCTTCCTTTGTTGTCGGTGAAATTAAAACACGCCGCGCCGACCGCTCACAAGGCGCCTCGACGTCCGGCGTCGGTGACCCGATTGCGAACTTCGCATGTTTGTGCGGCTTCCTCGTCTGCGAACTCTCTCGTTTGCGAACTTCGGTATCGAAGGACACTAGGCAATTTATGCCCTGATAGCGGCACATCTGTCCCGGCCGCCGCTTCGGCACCGAGCCATAACCCCTTTGAGCAAATTGGGAAAAATCATGGCACGGCCCTTGCTCCGGAGCGGCCCCGCGGGGCTGCCGTCGCGCCCGGTATGAAGTTGCGGATCGAGTTGGAGACCATGTCATGGGTATCTTTGATGCATTGACCACCGCAGTGGCTGGTCTGCAGGCGCAGTCGTACGCGCTGCAAAACATTTCCGGCAACATCGCCAATTCGCAGACCACCGGCTACAAGGAAACCGACACCACCTTTTCGGATCTGGTCAATGCGTCTGCCCAGGCAGACCAGACCGCGGATGGAGTAACCGCCAGTTCGACTGCTTCGAACACAGTCCAGGGGACGATTCAAAGTACGTCAGTTTCAACCGACATGGCCATCAACGGCGACGGCTTTTTTGTCGTCGCGATGCCCACGGGCACTGCTGACAACACGCCGGTGTTCAGCGGTATCGACAATTATACGCGCGAGGGCGATTTTCAATTGAACTCCGACGGGTACCTCGTCAATGGGTCCGGATATTATCTGATGGGCACTCCCATCGACTCCGCCACTGGCAACCCGATCGGGAGCACGCCTGAGGTGCTGCAATTCAACAACGAGTTTGTTCCAGCGCAGGAGACAACGGAAATCCAGTACCAGGGCAACCTGCCGAGCACCCCGAGTTCGGGGGTGCTTGATCCTGCCGGCTTCGAGTCCAATCCGATCAGCGGAGCGGAAGTCGCCGGCGACGGTGCGACGCTCGAGCCGGACGCGCCGGCAACCGGTAGCGGCACGAACACCCTGACCGACAGCACCACACTGGCGAGTCTCGGCATCACGACCGGAACGATCACGGTCAACGATGGCCCCAACACGACAACCTTCACGGTGGGCACCGACGGCACTACAGTCGGCTCTCTGATCAGCTTCATCAACTCCGGTGTCTCGGGCAACGCCGCGGTCACCGCCTCGCTCAACGGCAGCGGCGACCTGGTTCTCACCGGTCAAAACGATACCGACACGATCACGGTCGGCGGCAGCACCGGCAATGCCGCCGCGCTCGGCTTCGGCGCGGGCAACACCACATTCGACCCGACCAACCTGTTGACGCAGGGCGTGTCGGGAGATTTGACTGTTCAGGTCACTGGCGGGAGCGCCCAGACCATCACCTTCGGCACCGGCGCCGGTGATGTCGCGACCATGGCGCAATTGCAGACTGCGCTACAAAACCTAACGGGCGTCACCGGTTCGGTGAACACGTCAAACGGCGATATCACGCTGTTGGCGACCAACCCGGCCGCCTCGTTGACCGTCGGCGGTACGTCGACGCCGTTCGGCATCGCCAACGGGACCATCAGTCCGGGCAGTGGCGCGGTCATCGGCAGCGACGCGACGACATTCACTGATCAATCGATATCCGGCGGTTCCATCACCGCCTACGACTCGCAAGGCAATCCAGTCAATATACAGTTCCGTTGGGCGCAAGTGAGCAGTTCGTCGGGCGGCAGCACATGGCAGCTGTATTATCAGACCGACTCCAATGCGACCGGTTCGACAACCGCCTGGCAGAATGCAGGGCAGACGTTCAGTTTCAACTCGAGCGGCGAGATGAGTCCGCCGATAGCGAATGTCACGCTGCAAAACCTCACAGTGAACGGCGACAACCTTGGCAATGTAGAGCTCAATTTCGGCACCAACGGCCTCACCCAGTTCGCCGATTCAAATTCGAGCAGCGAGGCCCAGGTGAACACGCTGCAGCAAAACGGCTACGCTGCAGGGACGCTGCAATCGATCGCGGTCAACGATCAGAACGAGATCACGGGCACGTTTTCCAACGGGCAGACCATTCCGCTGGCGCAGATCACGCTGGCGACATTCTCCGGAGCGAACTCCCTTCAGGCGCTTGATGGCAATGCCTATGCCGCCACTGCTGAGTCGGGAACGCCCGTCTACGGCGCCGGCGGCACAGTCGAAGGTAGCTCGCTCGAATCCTCGAACGTCGACATCGCGACGCAATTCAGCGATCTGATCGTAACGCAACAGGCCTATTCGGCCAACGCCCGCGTCATGCAGACCGCCGACCAGATGATCCAAAGCCTGCTGCAAGTGATTCAGTAGGCTGCAAGGCATGTTGCGGACTCTATTTGCGCCACCGCTAAGCCGGATGGACGGCTGAACCCATGGGCCTGTCTCAGGCGTTATCGTCCGCTCTGGCGGGCGTGAACACGACCCAGCAATCGCTTTCGGTGATCGCCGGCAACGTGGCGAACGCCAACACGCCTGGCTACGTCACCGAGAGTCTCGAGCAGGTCGAAACCGCAAATGTCGGCCAGCCCGGGACCGGTGTCGATGTGACCGGCGTCAATCGCGATCTGAATACGCTGTTGCAGAACCAATTGTGGACGGAAACCTCCGGCGATTCATACGCGGATACGGCCTCGCAACTTTACCAGCAACTGCAGCAGATCTACGGCACGCCTGGTTCGTCCACTTCGTTCGACGCCATCTACAACAACTTCACCAGCGCGGTGCAGGCGCTTTCCAGTAATCCGTCGTCACAGTCGCAGCAGAGCGCCGTGATCGGCGCCGCGCAGGAGCTGACGCAAAACCTTAACGGGATGACCTCGACCATCCAACAGTTGCGCACACAGGCGGAGCAGGGCATCGCCGATGACGTGCAGTCGGCAAACAGCCTGTTGCAACAGATTGCGCAGATCAACGGGCAACTGCAGAACACGCCGGCAAATACCAGCGCCGGGGCTGAGCTCGCGGACCAACTTGGCGAGGATGTCACCCAGCTCACTCAGTTGATGAACGTCAACGTGGTGCAGAACTCCGGCAACCAGATTTCGGTGTTTACCGGAACTGGCCAGCAGTTGGTGGCGGGATCGCAGGCCTCGACGCTCAGTTTCGACAACGCGGGAACGCTGTCGGCGACGTCGCTCTGGAGTGCCAATCCGAGTGAGGACGGCGTCGGCACCATTACCTTGACTTCGCCGGGCGGCGCCACGACCGATCTCATTGCCGCGGGCGCCATCCAGTCGGGCCAGATTGGCGCATACGTCCAGATGCGCGACGACATCCTGCCGCAGGCGCAAAATCAGCTCGACGAGCTGGCCAACCAGATGTCGCAGGCGCTGTCGAACGAGACGACGAGCGGGACGGCGGTCAGCTCCGGGGCGCAGTCGGGATACAGCATCGATACCAGCTCACTGCTGCCCGGCAACACCATGCAGCTCACCTATACCAACAGCGCCGGCTCGCAGCAAACCGTCACCATCGTGTCGCTCGGTGCCGGCGGGACGCTACCCCAGAATTCGTCGACCGCGACAAATCAGGAGGTCGGCGTCAACTTTTCCGCCAGCATGACTTCGGTGGTGGCTCAGCTCAACGCCGCACTGGGAACAAATCTGCAATTTTCGAATCCCTCCGGCACGGTCCTGCAGGTGCTCAACAACGGCAGCGGTGTCACCGTGAATTCGCTCTCAGAGACCTCGACAGTGACGTCGCTTGAGAGCGGCAACGCACAGCTGCCGTTGTTCACCGATGGCGGTGAGCCGATCACCGGCGCGATCACCGCCGGCGGCTCTCAGACCACGGGTCTGGCCGGCACCATCGAAGTGAACCCGGCGCTTGTCGCCTCGCCGTCGGACCTCGTCGATTATTCGGCCACGACGGCAGCCGGCGATCCTACGCGACCGAATTTCATTCTCAACCAACTGACCAACGCCTCGCTGACTTATTCTCCGAGCACCGGGATCGGCACTACGCAGTCGCCCTATAGCGGCACGCTCACCGACTACATGAGTCAGATCGTGAGCCAGCAGAGCCAGGCGGCGAACGCGGCCACAAACCTGCAGCAGGGGCAGGACACCGTCCTGAGCGCCCTGCAACAGAGCTTCAACAGCCAGTCAGGCGTCAATATCGACACGCAGATGTCGGACCTGATCGCGTTGCAGAACGCCTACGGCGCCAACGCCCGGGTGATGACGACGATCGAGCAACTGATGTCAACGTTGCTGCAAGTGGGGACGTAATGAGCGTAACCGGACCCGGATCGATTACGGCCGCCACGCTGGCGGCCCAGAACAATATGTTCACCCAGCTCAATACGCTGAGCCAGCAGCTCGGCACCGGAGAGGCGGCGCAAACGTATTCGGGTCTCGGCTCGCAAGCCGGCTTGGCGTTGGAATTAAACGCCCAGCTTTCGGCCATCGGCGGCTATAGCAGTACCGCAACCAGTGTCGGCACCACGCTGAGCATCGCCCAGTCGGTGCTCGGCCAGCTCGCCAGTGTCAGCAATTCGGTGGCGCAATCAATCAGTCAGCAAGGAGCGTTCACGCTCGACAATAATGGGCAGACGTCGGTCCAGGAATCGGCCGCCAGCTATCTGGACCAGATCATTTCCCTTCTCAACACCCAGGTCGGCGGTAATTACCTGTTTTCCGGCAGCGCCACGAATGAGCCCTCTGTGGCCAGCACCGATGAAATCCTCAACGGTAACGGCACGCAGGCCGGCCTCACTCAGGTAATTGCCGACCGCGCGCAGGCCGATGGCGTCGGCGCGCAGGGCCGTCTGGAGATTCCGTCGGTAGCGTCGGGATCCTCAACCGTGTCAATCAGCCAGGATGCGGGCAACTCGACGTTCGGCTTCCAGCTTGCGGGCGTGAGTTCGAGCCTGACCGGCGCCACGGTGACCGGCCCGTCCGGCACCTCGCCGCCGTCGATCTCGATTGATCTCGGCTCCAATCCCAACAACGGCGATACGATCTCGTTTGACCTGACGCTGCCCGACGGTTCGAGCCAAACCATCACACTGCAGGCCACGACCAGTTCATCACCGGGCGCAGGCCAGTTCACCATCGGCGCTAACGCGGATGCCACCGCGAGCAATTTGCAGGCGGCGCTGTCCAGCGCCGTGGGCAGCCTTGCTGATACAGCGCTGCCGGCAGCGTCTGCCGTCGCCGCTGCGAACAATTTCTTCTCGGTCCCGCCGCAGATCGTGGATGCCACCGGCTCGCCGCCCGATTACGCAACCGCCACGTCTCTGACTGACGGTACGTCGTCCAACACTGTGATGTGGTACACCGGCGGGAACAGCAGCACGCCGCTGCAGACCGCGACTGCCGAGGTTGGACCGTCCATGACCATCGCCTACGGCATGCAAGCCAACGAGCCGGCCATCACCTCGCTCCTTGCCAACGTGGCTGTGCTCGCGGCGACCAGCTATTCGGCGAGCGATGCGAACGCGCAGACGAGCTATCAGACGCTCTGTCAAGACGTGCAGAACAATCTCAGCGGCCAGTCGGGCACGCAGTCGATCGGCGATATCGAGGCCCAGATCGCTGACGCGCAGACCACGGTGCAGAACGCTGCCACGCTGAATACGCAGACGCAGACTACGTTGCAGGACATGCTGCAGGGTATCGACGGCGTCAACCAGAACCAGATCGGCGAGCAGATTCTGACGCTGCAGAACACGCTCTCGGCGTCGATGTCGGTGACCGCGCGGCTCGCGCAATTGAGCCTGGTGAATTACCTCAGCGCAGTCAGCGGCTAGGGACCTCTTTATGAATCGGTTCGCTCGAAGAAGCGCGGCTCGCAAAGATATCGGCGGCAATCATGAAAGAGGAGCTGGCATTCATTCGGAGGAAAAGCAAACGTCTTTCGCTGCCGTGCAAGCGCCACAGAACGGCAAAACAGCAGTGTCGCTGGCCGAAGCCGTAGCGCTTCATCAGGCGGGCCGATTGGCTGAAGCGGAGAAGATCTACAGGGAAATTCTCGCGACGCTGCCCGATCATTTCGATTGCGTGCATTTGCTTGGTGTGATTTGTGCCCAGCGTGGTCAGTATGCGGAAGCCGTCAAGCAAATAGACGCCGCTCTCAAGCTAAATCAAAATCATTTCATTGCCCTGAATAATCGCGGCAATGCGTTGTTTGCGTTGCGCCGATTCGAGGAGGCGCTGGCGAGCTACGATCGCGCGCTCGCGGTGCGGCCGGACTCTGTCGATACCTGGGCCAATCGCGGCAACGTGCAGCACCAGCTTGGCCGTTACGGCGAGGCGCTGGCGAGTTACGACCGGACCCTGACGCTGCGACCGGATCACATCGAAGTGCTTGCCAATAGAGGCGTCAGCCTGCTTGAACTGCAGCGCTTCGAGGAAGCGCTGGCGAGCTGCGATCGCGCGTTGGCTCTGCGTCCAGACTTCGCCGAGGCGCTTTCGAACCGCGGTCTCGCGCTGGACAGGTTAGAGCGCTTCGAGGAAGCGTTAGCGAGCCACGAACGCGCGATCGCCGTGCGGCCAGGCTATGTGCAAGCGCACTACAATCGCGCCAATACGTTGCTTGCGCTCGAGCGATTTGACGAGGCTGCAGCGTGCTACGGCCACGTGCTCATGCTGCAGCCGAACTATCCAGAGGCGCTTTCGAACCGAGGGAATGCGCTGAAAGCGCTGAAGCGCTTCGATGAGGCGCTGGCGAGCTACGACCGCGCTATCGAGCTGCGGCCGAGTTATGCCAAGGCGCTTTCAAATCGGGGAAACGTCCTGAGGGAGATGAAGCGGTTCGAGGAGGCGCTGGCAAGCTACGACCGCGCGATTGCGCTACGGCCAGACTTTGCTGAAGCGTATTCCAATCGTGGGCTCGCTGTCGAGAGTCTGAAGCGGTTCGACGAGGCGCTCGCAAGCTACGACCGCGCACTGACCTTGCGGCCGGAATTCGCCGAAGCGCATACCAATCGCGGTCTTACCCTGCAAAAGCTGAAGCGGTTCGATGAGGCTTTGGCGAGTCATGAACGCGCGCTCGCCGTCAAACCGACCTACGCGGAGGCGTATTCGAACCGCGGCCTCGTTCTTGAGGAGCTGAAGCGATTCGACGAGGCACTGGCGAGCTACGCTCGCGCGATCGCGCTGCGGCCGGATTTCGCCCAGGCGCATCACAACGAATCCTTGTGCCGGTTGCGGATTGGAGATCTGCGCCGCGGCTGGGAAAAGCACGAATGGCGATGGGAAACCGGGCAGCTCGACAAGGCGAGGCGGAATTTTTCGCAAAAGCAGTGGCTCGGAACCGACGAGATTGCCGGAAAAAAAATCTTTGTCCATGCGGAGCAAGGCTTCGGCGACACTATCCAGTTCTGCCGCTACGTGCCGCTTGTCGCCGAACGCGCTGCGCAGGTGATCCTGGAAGCTCCGAAGCCGCTGCGCAACCTGATGAGCATGCTTCCAGGCGTGTCACGGATCGTATCGACAGGCGAGCCGCTGCCCGACTTCGATATGCATTGTCCTCTGCTCAGCCTGCCGCTCGCGTTCGGCACCGAGCTTGCGACCATACCCGCCGCGACGCCCTATCTTCAGGTGCCGCCCGACGCAGTGACGCGCTGGAGCCATAAACTGGGAGCGAAAATCCGCCCCAGCATCGGCTTTGCGTGGTCTGGCAGTCCGACTCACCTGAACGATCACAACCGATCAGTAGGTCTCGAGTTATTGTTGTCTGCCGTGGCCGGCATTGATGCGACGTGTGTCAGTTTGCAGCGGGAAGTTCGCGCCGGCGAAAGGGCGCTGCTCCAACGCAGCGGCATACGTCACTTCGGCGAGGAGCTGCGAGATTTCGCCGACACGGCCGCGCTGATGGCGAATCTCGATCTCGTCATCTCCGTGGATACGAGCGTGGCTCATCTTGCAGGTGCGCTGGCGAAACCGGTCTGGATATTACTGCCCCACATTCCAGACTGGCGCTGGCTGCTCGATCGCAACGACAGCCCTTGGTATCCGACCGCGCGGTTATTTCGGCAAGGAGAATCGCGCTCGTGGGACGGCGTGATGATGCAAATCCGCGCCGCGTTAGAGAACCACGTTCGCAGCTTATGAAATTTCCGCCCTCCAGAGCGTGGAGGCTGATCTCGGCGGCCAGTCCGGGACGCGATCGACCAGCGACATCCAGGCCTCGGCGCAATCGGCGGATGGGCGTAGGTGGCGATCAGAAAATCAGAAATCCGAATGTGTAAGCCGGAATCCCGATTTTCGAGTTCCCGCTAGCCGGCGATGGGCTGCAGTTCGGCAAAGAGCGGCCCGAGGAATGGCTCAAACTTGCGCCATCGCCCGATCGAATCCTTGTAGATCGGCCTTCGCACCTGGGCCGCGCTGGCAGTGCGGACCGCGCGCTCGGTGCGGTGAAAGTCGAGACAACGGGCGTCCCAGGAGAGTCCGCAATGGGCGACGATGCGGCGCGCAACGCCTTCCAGATCGGCGACGAGCTCCTCGTATTGCACGTCCAGGATGCGTCCTGGCGGCAGTACCGCGTGCCAATGCCGCATCAATGCCCGGTAATGCCGGTAATAACGGCCGAGTTCGGCGAGGTCATAGGTGTGCGCGTACGCCTCGGTGAAATGCGTGGCGAAGCAGGACACGCACGTATCGGCGGGGTCACGGACCGCGTGAATGATGGTTGCATTGGGCAGCGCCAGATGGATGAGGCCGGCAAAAAGAAAGTTTACAGTCATCTTGTCAGTAATACGTGCCGCTGCCGGCGCTAGCCGCGTGATTTTTTCGAGGTAGAATGTGCCGAGTGCGCGAAAATGTTCTGCCGACATGGTCTGCACCATGTCTGGAAACGGGGGGCGTCCGGGCAGGGCTGCCCGTTTCAAACCGGTGGCATGGTCAAACAGATGGAGTTCGCCGGCACCGAA
>JASHOR010000026.1 GCA_030041005.1 Xanthobacteraceae bacterium | reverse complement strand
CAGGTGAAGGCGCCATGCGCCCCGCCGCCCTGCAGCGCCAGATTGATGCGCTTGCGCGCCGGCGCGCCTGCGCGTTGCGGCCACAGCGACGTGAATGGATTCTTCATTGCGTCCCCTCCTCCGTCAGCACAAGACGCAAGTCGGGATGACGGATTGCGGGCTGTGAGTTTGTTTCAAGCCGCCGTCCAGCCGCCGTCGATGGAAATATTGGCGCCGGTAATCGCTTTCGCCGCGTCGGAGCAGAGATAGACGGCAAGCGCGGCCACCTCTTCAATGGTGACGAATTCCTTGGTCGGCTGCGCCGCCAGAAGAACGTCGCGCTTGACCTGTTCCTCGGTCATGCCGCGGGCCTTGGCGGTATCGGGGATTTGCTTCTCGACCAGCGGCGTCCAGACGTAGCCGGGACTGATGCAGTTGCAGGTGATGCCGAAGGTCGCGACTTCGAGCGCCACCGTCTTGGTGAGACCGGCGAGCCCGTGCTTGGCCGATACGTAGGCGACCTTGAACGGCGAAGCGACCAGCGAATGCGCCGAGGCGGTGCTGATGATGCGGCCCCACTTGCGTAACTTCATGCCAGGCACCGCGGCGCGAACGGCGTGAAACGCCGCCGACAGATTGATGGCGATAATCTGATTCCATTTCTCGACGGGGAATTCCTCGATCGGCGATACGAACTGAATTCCGGCATTGTTGACGAGGATGTCGAGCGAGCCGAAAGTTTTTTCCGCGGCCTGCACCATGTCGGCGATTTCGGCAGTTTTGGTCATGTCGGCGGCCGAATAGACAGCCTTGACGCGGAATTCCTTCTCGATGCTGCCGCGTTCCTTTTCGATCGCCGCCTTGTCGCCGAAGCCGTTGATAGTGACGTTGGCGCCTTGCGCGGCGAGCGCACGCGCAATGGCACGTCCGATACCCGAAGTCGAACCGGTCACAAGCGCGGACTTTCCTTTCAGCATGGCGATCCCCAATTCATTGCTGGATTTGGCGAAAACGGCGCTGGACAGCGCGTGATCGTGGGCGTCTTTGAATGAGTGGGCAGAATTTGCGGCGCTTTTTGCTGCAGCGCAACATAAAAGTGGCGCCCGCGTCACGTTTTCGCGACGCGGGACAACCGGCTAGTGTGGCGGTTCAGAAGTCCGCATCATTCCTGCCATCACCTCGTCGTGCGGATTTCTGAACCAAAGCCGCACGAGATCAATAAGTTGCTAGTGTCCTTCGATTCCGAAATTCGCAAACGAGGGTGCAGCATAATCATGCGAACTTCGGAAGCGGGACACTAGGATGAAGAGCGAGTCGGCCCGAATGAAGTCCAATATCCGCCCAGGAACGACAAAAATACCGCGCGCGATCTTCCCGGCGCCCGACCACGACCATGAGCGGTGTGCCAGCACCGCCATCGCTTACGCCGAAACCCAATGCGCAGCCCGTGGGCAGCGGCTCACGCCGATGCGGCGACACGTGCTGGAGGCGCTGCTTGCAAGTCACAAGCCGCTCGGCGCCTACGAAATCATCGAACGGTTGGCGAACAAGAACGGGCGTCCAGCACCGATCACGGTCTATCGCTCGCTTGATTTCCTACGCGAGAACGGACTCGTACACCGCATCGAGAGCCGCAATGCGTTTGTCGCCTGCGGTCATAACCACGCGGGCGACGATCTCGTCGTGTTTCTGATCTGCGAGCGCTGCGGCGCGGTAGGCGAGGCGCCAGGCGGCGGCGTCGCCGAGGCGCTTCGGGCATCATCGCGTGCAGCGGGCTTTTCTCCAAAAAATCCGCTGATCGAGATTGTCGGCATTTGCTCGCATTGCCGAGAGTGACCGCGGTCCACTTCCTCGTTTCGGAGCGGTGCACGTATCCGAGCGTTTTGCTTGCATGGTGACAAACGCGATGGCTCCGATCAGACTGGCGCGTTGAGCGACCCCTCATCGAGACAATGCCACCCTCGCCTTCGTCACGCCCGCTCGACGCACTTGCAATTGCCGTGACGATCGGCCTTTGCGTGAGTTGGGGCTTCAACAACGTTGCCATCAAGCTCGCGATCCACGATATCCCGCCACTCATTCAATCGTCGACGCGCTCGGTGATTGCGGCGATCCTGGTCGGAGCGTGGACGCAAGCGCGCGGCATCCCCCTGTTCAAGCGCGATGGGACGCTGGCAGCCGGCATTGCGGCCGGCATCCTCTTTGCGCTCGAGTTCTTATTGATCTACCGCGGCCTTGTCTGGACGACTGTCGTCCGCGGCACGTTGTTTCTCTATCTGGCGCCGTTCTTCGTCGCCGTCGGCTCGCGTTGGCTTATTCCCGGCGACTCTTTCCATCTCTGGCAATGGCTTGGCCTGCTGCTGTCCTTCGCCGGAATGCTGATCGCATTTGGCGTACCGGCACCTGGAGCCGATCCGCACCTACTCCTTGGAGATCTGATGCTGGTCGGCGCGGCGTTTGCGTGGGCGGCAACGACCCTGGTCATCAAAGTGAGCCCGCTCAATCGCATCGGCCCGGAAAAGACCTTGCTCTACCAGCTTGCGGTCTCGGCGCCGCTGCTCGGGCTCGGCGCCCTGGTCTTCGGCGAGCGTATTAGCGCGATTCCCTCGGCGCTGGCGCTCGGAGCTCTCGCCTATCAGACCCTCTGGGTCGTCAGTGTCACATTCGTGGTGTGGTTTGCACTCATAGTCCGCTATTCCGCGGCTAGGCTTTCGGCGTTTACCTTTCTGGCCCCGCTCTGTGGCGTGGCGGCCGGGCACCTCGTATTGGGCGAGCCGTTGACCTCGCCCTTCGCCATGGCCGTGGCGCTGGTGGTTGCGGGCCTGGTCCTCGTAAACCGGCCCCGGTGAGGCTATATCTCTGTTTTCCGCCCTTGAGGGGAGAGAAAAATGACAAGCAAGAGTTTGATCCGATGATGGAATTTTCCGGACCCGCCGTGCGCCACCAGACCGTCGGCGTCAAAGTCGGCAATGTCATGGTCGGCGGCGGCGCGCCCGTTGTCGTGCAGTCGATGACCAACACCGATACGGCCGATGTCGAAGCGACGGCGAAGCAGGTCGCGGCGCTGGCGCGCGCGGGTTCCGAGATCGTGCGCATCACGGTAGACCGCGATGAAGCCGCCGCAGCGGTCCCGCACATCAAGGAGAGGCTGCGCAAGATGAGCGTCGACGTGCCGATCGTCGGCGACTTTCACTATATCGGCCACAAGCTTCTCGCCGACCATCCAGCCTGCGCCGAGGCGCTCGATAAATATCGCATCAATCCCGGCAACGTCGGCTTCAAGGAGAAGAAGGACCGCCAGTTCGGCGCCATCGTCGAGACCGCGATCCGCCACGACAAACCGGTCCGCATTGGTGCCAATTGGGGCTCGCTCGACCAGGAGCTGCTCACCCACCTGATGGACGAAAACGCCAAATCGAATCATCCGGTCGACGCGCGCGATGTGACCCGCGAGGCCATGCTGCAATCGGCGCTGCTCTCGGCGCAGCGTGCCGAAGAGATCGGGCTGCCCAAGAACCACATCATCCTTTCGGCCAAGGTTTCCGCGGTGCAGGATCTGATCGGCGTCTATGGCGAGCTGGCGCGCCGCTCCGATTACGCGCTGCATCTTGGGTTGACCGAAGCCGGCATGGGATCGAAAGGCATCGTCGCTTCATCGGCGGCGATGGGCGTGCTCCTGCAGCAGGGCATCGGCGACACCATCCGCATCTCTCTGACGCCGGAGCCCAACGGCGACCGCACGCTGGAAGTCAAGGTCGCCCAGGAATTGCTGCAAACGATGGGCTTGCGCACGTTCGTGCCGCTTGTTGCCGCCTGTCCCGGCTGCGGTCGCACCACGTCGACGACTTTTCAGGAATTGGCAGCCGGCATCCAGGGCTTTATTCGCGATTCCATGCCGGAATGGAAAACGCGATATCCGGGCGTTGAAGGCCTCAACGTCGCGGTCATGGGCTGCATCGTCAATGGACCCGGCGAATCCAAGCACGCCGATATCGGCATCTCGCTTCCCGGCACGGGCGAACAACCCACCGCACCGGTCTTCATCGACGGCAAGAAGGCTGCGACGCTCCGCGGTCCGACGCTTGCCACCGATTTTCAGAAGATGGTCATCGATTACATCGAGCGCCGCTATGGGCGAGGCGCAAGGACGGCGGCTGAGTAGCAATGGTTCTGCGAGCCGCGCTCGGCTGCAAGCCGCCACACGCAAGCCCGATCGACCACTTCCGGTGAAGTTGCGCGCATTGCAGTTCGAGACGTTCGGAATGGCACGCCAGTTCTTTGCGAGCGATTGCGATCGGGCGGGATATACTCTGTGCATGATCCGGAAAATGGATGGGGCCTTTCCGAAAGGGCATGCTCTACCAAGAGCCCTGGATTATGATCCGGTTCAATTCGAACGGACCATGGTCTAAGGTTCGTTTTTCAGGGGTGATGGAGCGCGGTCGATGGATGCGCTTGCCGAGGGCGTCGCTGCAAATGCCCGCGAGCTTCATGGCGCCGGGATCATAGCGGCCATCAAGGCAAGCGGAATCCAGTACATCCTTGCGGTGCCCGATATCGTCACCAGTTCGGGCCTGCTGGCTCCGATCGCATGCGACAAGGACTTCCGGCTTGTTCGCGTCTGCAAGGAAGACGAGTGCATCGGCATCGCCTCCGGCCTGTCCTATTCCGACAAGCGCGCTTTGATTCTCATTCAGTACACGGGCTTCCTCGATTCGCTCAACGCCATCCGCGGCATTGCCGTCGAATACAAGCAGCCGATCTGCATGATGGTGGGGCTGCTTGGACACGACCCGGAAGTGGCGCCGCGGGCCTCCCCGCGCTACGGCGTGCGCATCATCGAGCCCATCTGCGACGACATGGGCCTCGCACACCACCTCATCAGCGTCGACGCCGATGTCGGCAAAATTCAGCCGGCGATCGAACGCGCCTACCACGAGTCGGAGCCTGTTGCGCTTTTGATCGGACGGCGGCCCAAGCCTTCATCGAGGACGTCGCCATGATGAAGCGGGACCAGTGCTTTCGCATTCTGGCGCGCCACATCAAGGACGAGGCGGTGGTCTCGACCTACAGCTCCGCGGTCGATTGGGTCGAGATCAATCCGCGGCCGCTCAATTACCTCTCGATCGGTGCCATGGGGCTCGATTCCTCGCATGGTTTGGGGTTGGCGCTCGGCCGCCCGGACAAACGCGTGATCGTGCTGCAAGGCGACGGCAGCCTGTTGATGAACCTCGGCAGTCTGGTGACGATCGCCGCATTGGCGCCGAAAAATCTCGTGCATTTCGTCGCGCAGAACGACAGTTACGAAGCCAACGGCAGCCAGCCGATCCCTAATCCGAAAGTAGACTTTGCCGGCATCGCGCGCGGCGCGGGCTACGCAGCCTGCTACGATTTCTCAGACCTGAAGAATTTCGAGCAACAGATTGCGCACCTGCTTGAGCAGGAAGGCCCGGTCTTCGCCACGCTGCGCGTCGAGCCCTCGAAGCCGCTCAAATACGATTATCGAAGCCTGTACGATCCGGAAAAGCGCCAGGCATTCAAAACGGCGTTCGCCAGCAGGACCTGAGCGGCGCCGGCGGCAGGTCCTCATTGCCGGCCGAAGCAACGCAGCCACAGGAGTTGGGACGCCATTCACCCCTCCTTGGCAGTACCGGGCACGCCGGCGCGAATCACGGAAATGCCTTGCAGCCTCGCCGACGAGCGCCGGCCGTTGGATGCCGACAACAGCCAGGTCTGCCACCCCAAAACGTAGATTGAGATCGTCTCTTGGCCGCTTTCCTGGCTGCTGACGCTGCCTGGGGGCCGCTTGACCGCAAACCGCCACACGATTGCCTCAAAATTTCCCAGTGTCTGGATAGACTTGCACGGGAACTCGGGGAACAGGCGGGATGGCCTGACGGGGACCGCGGCTGGGCGGTCGGGGATGAATGAGAGCATTGCAGTTCTGCTGCATTGTCGGCGCTATCACACTTGCGGCCTTCCACCATCTGGTGGGAGGGCAGCCGGCCACGCGGCCGCCGGCGAATGCACTGATCGAGGCAGAATTCAGCACCGTCCCGTTCGCCCCAATCACGGCGAAGCTCGGAGCCGTACCCCCCAATACCACCGTCGTGGCGAAAACCACCACCATGTCGTCGGATGCCGAGTCGTCGGATGCCCTGTCGCCAGACCCCATGCTGCGGGATCCCGTGCCGCCAGCCGCCATGTCGCCGAACGCCATCGTCGCGGCGGCGTTCGTCGCGGCGGTCCCGGACGCCGAGATATCGCTCGACGCGACCGGCTCAATTCCCCGTGGTCCGATGGTGGCCTATGCCGCACAGGACGATACCGCGATGCTGGTGGAGCAGGACCAAGCAGGCCCGTCGCAGGCCCGCCTCTCGGCATCCGCCGATCCGGTCGAAGCGGCGAAACGCGAGCTTCCGTACCTCAAGTATTACGTCTATTCGGAACTTCCGCCTCCGGAGAAACCGGCAAAGGTCGCGTTGGAGGCGTTCAGCGACACCCCGCTCGGAACCCCGATCGACGAAATCAGGCGCGCTGCCAGGGCGTTCGGTCTGGACTTCAATTTCATGAAGGCGGTCGCGAAGATCGAATCTGATTTCCATCCATGGGAGCGTACCGGCTCGTATATCGGACTATTCCAGCTCAGCAGGTCCGAGTTCAAGCGATATGGCTCCGGCGATATCACCAATCCGCGCGACAACGCCATTGCGGCCGCCAACAAATTCGTCGTCGATGCCGCCATGTTCGAAGCGGTAACGAACAAGAAACCGACCATGAGCGATCTTTATTTGATTCATCAGCAAGGATGGGAAGGAGCCGCCGAGCACGAAAGCCATCCCAACTGGCTTGCCTGGAAATCGATGTGCGCGACCGATGAGGGCATGGAAAAAGGCGAACGCTGGTGCAAACGCGCCATCTGGGGCAATACGCTTCCCGCCGTCAAACGCAAATGGAGATCGGTGAATCGCCTGACGTCGGCTGCGTTCGTGGCGATGTGGCGTAACCGAATCGACGACCTCTACGCGCGCTATGCCGACGCTGGCGGTGGCCAGGAGGCGCAGGCGAAGGAGTGATATCCTTCCGGCAGTCTCCGACGCAGCTCCAACGATCCACAACGCATCCTGCAGCCAAACGTCCGTGACGAAATGCGATGAAGGTCGATGCGATGATCGACTATTTCGCCGGCGGTTTGGCCGCGAACTGCGAGCCGCGCACGCAGAGCCGGCCGCGCGGATCCTGCCAGAGCTTTTCCGTTGCGTGCAGGCAGCCGATAGCGCGGGCGACCGTGCGGAAATCATACTTGGAATATTTTTCGGCGACGTCGGTATAGTAGAGCGGCTGCACCGCGATGGTGTCCAGAATTTTCGCCGCCAGTTCCTCGACCGCTGCGTCATCGCCGGTTGCGCCGGCCGCATCGCGCTTGCCGGCCACGTAGTCTTCGATCTTGGCGGTCTGGGCATAGGCGTAGGTGATGCGTTCGTAATACTCGCGCGGAATGCCTTCCGGCATGGTGGCGTCGATGCCGACCTTCGCGCCGGTCGGCACTACGCCGTAGCCCTGCGGCAAGCTCGGATCGAGCGGCTTGGCGCGCGCATTGGTAACGATCATCACGTCGCGGTCGCCCTGCACGCGGGTGGCGATCGCCCATTCCACCTCGGCCGGATCGTTGACGTCGATGTCGTCGTCGACCACGACGACGTGTTTCAGATCCATCACTGACAGCGCCGCAAGCAGCGCGTTCTTGCCCTCGCCCGGCTGCTTCTTGATTGAGATCACCGCGTGCCAGAAGGCGCAGCCGCCCAGCGTGACGTTGATATCCTTGACCTGCACGCCGGCATTGCGCAGCGCAGCGCGGATCGCGGCATAGCGGGTTGGTGCGGCGAGCCAGGTGTTCTCCCATGGCATGTGGAGGTTGTAGTAGATGGCGTCCTTGCGCATCGAAATCGCCTTGATGCGCACCAGCGGATTCCAGTGCAGCCCGCCCATCAGCCGGGTGAACTCGCCGAAGCGGCCTTCCGGCCAGGTCCAGCCGGTCGGCAGGATCTCCGCCTCCAGCACGATCTCGGCGTCGGCGATGTAGGGCAGATCGATGGTCGTACACGGCGCAAGCTCGACCGGCTCGCCGCGGATGCCGCCGGCGATCGCCATTTCGTCGACGCCGAGCGGCGCACGATAGCCGGAGCCGGTGATCTCGAACGGATGCGTGCCGATCGAGATCGAGATCGGCAGCGGCTCGCCGCGGACAAGCGCGCGCTGGGCGAACAGGCGCATATTATTCGGCGTGACGATATCGATGCCGGTGAGCGCCTTTTCCTTGACGATGAAGCGATAGATGCCGGAATTCATTCCGAGCTCTGGATCGCGCGCGATCACCACGCCGGCCGTGATCATCGGACCGCCGTCATAGATAGACGACATCGGGATCGGTAGCTTGTAGAGATCGACGTCGTCGCCGACGAGAGTCACCTCGCGCGTCGGCGAGGTCTTGACGTATTGTGGCGGGATCGGTTTGGCGATGGCGCCGGCGAGCTTCTGCTCGATCTCGCCGAAGGTCTCGCAACCGAGCGCCATGGTTGCGCGCTCGCGGGTACGGATGATGCCGGACACAACCGGCATGTCGTAGCCGATGACGTCATGGAAAAAGAGCGCGGTCTTGGCCTGGTCGACCAGGGTGGCGATGTGGCGAATATCGACCGGCTGGTACAGGTCTACCAATTCGCCCTGCTGGCGCAGGCGGTCAAGGAATTGTCGGAAGTTCTCTTGCATCGTGATGACTTGCCAGCCGAGGATTGTTGGCTGTTTTACGCTAGTGTCCCGATTCCGAAATTCGCATCATTATGCGGCACCCTCGTTTGCGACTTCGGAATCGAAGGGCACTCGCAACTTATTGATCTCGTGTGGCTTTGGTTCAGAAATCCGCATGACGAGGTCGCGGCAGGAATGATGCGGACTTTTGAACCGCCACACTAGGCTACTGAGACCCTTACCGCCAGGCAACTGATCGCATGGCGGGCTTGATCGCTTGGATGCTTGTTCTTCGCGTTGACGGTCTCGTCAAGGGCGGCGCCATAGGGCGTTCGGAAGAACGCCCGTTGCAGGCAACGGGCTATGGCGCCCCCGCCTCCAGCGGTCACAGACCCTTGACGAGACCGTCAACGCGAGGAGAGTGCCTTCCAAGCGATCCAAGGCCGCTTTCTGCGCCGTTTTGCAAAGAGACAGGGCGGCAATTGCGGATGGGTAGTGAAAGAGTGGAAAAATGAAAGCTCTGGTCCTCCGCCGCCATGGCGCTCTCGACGATCTTGCAGTCGTCAACGACTACCCGACCCCGAAGGCCGTCGACGGCCACGTCGTCATCCGCGTGCGCGCCGCCTCATTCAATTACCACGATGTGTTCACCGTACGCGGCATGCCCGGCATCAAGGTGCCGCTGCCGGTCATCATTGGCCTCGACATGGCAGGCGAGATCGAGGAACTCGGTCCGGGCGTGAGCGGCTGGAAGACCGGCGACCGCGTGCTGGTCAATCCGGTCAACAAGAAGAAAGGGTTGATGGGCGAGATGCTCGACGGCGGCATGGCGGAATATTGCCTGGTCGCAGCCGATCAGCTCGTCGCCATGCCGGCCGGCGTGAGTTTCGAGGAGGCCGCAGCGCTGCCGGTCGCCTACGGCACGGCGCATCGCATGCTGGTTACGCACAACACCGTGGAGCCGGGCGAACGGGTGCTCGTGCTGGGCGCCTCCGGCGGCGTCGGCACCGGCTGCGTGATTCTGGCAAAGCTGCTCGGCGCCGAGGTTATCGCCTGCGCTTCGAGCGGGGGAAAACTCGACCGCCTGAAGGCCCTCGGCGCCGATCAGGTGGTGAACTATCGCGAGACCGACTGGTCCAAATGGGCCATCGAAAAATACGGCAAGCCGCAGCGCCGCTCTTACCAGGGCGGCGTCGATGTGGTTATCAATTTCACCGGCGGCGAAACCTGGCTGCCGTCGCTGCGCTGCCTCAAGCGCGGCGGCAAGCTGCTCGTCTGCGGCGCCACCGCGGGTTACGATCCCAAGGAGGATCTTCGATACGTCTGGAGCTTCGAACTGAAAATCATCGGATCCAATTCCTTCTACGACGACGATCTCGCCGCGCTGATGCAGCTCATTGCCGCCGGCAAAATGAAGCCGGTGATCGACAAGGTGCTCACCCTCGACGAGGCGCGCGAGGGTTTGCGGCTGATCGAGAGTCGCGAAGTGATCGGCAAGGTGGTGGTGAGACCATGAGATATTGTCTTCTTCCCGCGAGCGGGCGCACGTGGAGAGCGGTGAGGAGCGTGCGTGAATGTCCAATGACCTGACCCTCGACCAAGTCCAGGCACTGATCACATGGGGTCCGTACCACCAATGGCTCGGGCTCACCGTGCTGGCGCTGCACGACGACGGCATCGAGATCGGAGCAAAATGGCGCGAGGAATGGGTAGTCAATCCTGAACGCCGCTACACTCACGGCGGCATCCTCGCGACACTGATCGACATCGCGGCCGACTGGGCCATGCTCAGACAGAACGGCCGCCCGGTACCGACCATCGACCTGCGCGTCGATTATCACCGGCCCGCGATGCCCGGCGATCTCACCGCGCGCGGCAGGGTCATTCGCGGCGGCACGCAATTCGCCACCGCCGAGGCGCAGATCTTCGATCGCGACGGCAAACTCATCGCCAGCGGTCGGGGTACCTATTTCACGGCGTCGCCCGCGCCGGCGAAATCGCCGTGAACGCATGGCCGCCTTCGTCAACCTCGGAGACCTGATCCCGCGCGACCGCGACCTGTCGAAGATCGCGATCATCGATCTCGGCGGCGAAAACGGTCCGCGCCAGTTTTCCTTCGCGCGGATCGATGCCATGGCGAACGGCGTGTCGCGCGCTCTGGTCGAGCGCGGATTACGCCGCGGCGAACGCGTGGCGATCCTGTCAGCCAACCGCGCCGAATATCTTGCGGCCTATTTTGGCATCATGCGCGCCGGCTTAGTCGCCGTGCCGGTCAATTTCAAATTTCCGCGCGAGACGATCCATTTCATTCTGCGCGATGCGGACGCCAAGCTCGTGTTCTGCGATGCCCCGCGCGCTGCGCAATGCCCGGCTGACATCGCGCGCGTAACGTTTGGCGCCGAATTCGACGAGTTTCTCGACGCCGGTCCATTCGCGCCGGTCGTACCTGCGCCCAACGAGCCGGCAATGTTTCTTTACACCTCAGGCTCGACCGGACAACCGAAAGGCGTGACGCTGTCGCACCAGAGCCA
Organism: Xanthobacteraceae bacterium; assembly: GCA_030041005.1. Lineage (GTDB taxonomy): Bacteria > Pseudomonadota > Alphaproteobacteria > Rhizobiales > Xanthobacteraceae > BOG-931. The sequence continues at coordinate 29,959 of JASHOR010000026.1, read as the reverse complement.
TATCTGGGTGGTGGAGACGCGGCTCGCCGACGGTCTTGACCGTCACCGTTATTTGATCGCCGCGCCGCTGTACCACATGAATGCGCTGGCGCTCGCCAAACTCGCCTGCGCGGCACATGCAACCATCGTGCTGCTGCCGCAGTTCTCCGCACGCAGCTACATCGAGGCGATTGGACGCCACCGTTGCACCTTCCTCACGGCCGTGCCGCCGATGATCGCGATGATGCTGCGTGAGCGCGCGCTATTGGCGCGCACCGACCTTTCCAGCGTCGAATTCGTGCGCATGGGCTCGGCGCCGGTCAGCGTGAGCCTGATGGCGGCTTTGCGCGAGGCGCTGCCGCAGGCCGCGGTCACCAACGCCTACGGCACCACAGAGGCGGGCCCGGTCGTGTTCGGACCCCATCCGCGCGGCCTGCCGCAGCCCGAGCTTTCGGTCGGCTATCCGCATCCCAAAGTTTCGCTGCGGTTCGTCGATGACGCCAACCAGGACATGGAACAGGGCGTGCTGGAGATGAAATGCCCGGCGCTGATGCTCGGCTATCACAATCGGCCGGACGTGCCGCCGGCGATTACGGCGGACGGCTACTACGTTACCGGCGACGTGTTCCGCCGCGATGCCGACGGCTTTCATTACTTCGTCGGCCGCACCGACGACATGTTCGTATCCGGTGGCGAGAACATCTATCCAGCCGACGTGGAGCGCATGCTCGAGCGCCATCCTGATATCGCGCAAGCCGCGGTCGTGCCCGTCGAGGACGAGATCAAATGGCAGAAGCCGGTCGCCTTCGTGATCCGCAAGCCCGGCCACGCACTCGATGAAGACGAGGTGAAGCGCTTCGCGCTCGCCCATGCCCCGGCCTATCAGCATCCGCGCTTCGTCTGGTTCGTCGACGAATTGCCGCTCGCCTCGACCAACAAGCTCGACCGCGCTGCGCTCAAGCGCACGGCGGCGGAGCGGATGGCGGAAGAACAAGGCTGAACTTTTATTCGCCTCTCCCCAGTGGGGAGAGGGAGTTCGCCTGCGCGAGCCGGCTGACTTCGGTCAGCCTGCGGCGACGTGCGCGGTCGCCTTCCCCGGCCATTTGCACAAGTCGGCGATGATGCATTTCTCGCACAGCGGGCGACGGGCAAGGCAGGTGTAGCGGCCGTGCAGGATCAGCCAATGGTGGGCGTGCAGGAGATATTTTCCCGGCACGACCTCCATCAGCTTGGTCTCGACATCGAACGGCGTCTTGCCGACGGCAAGACCGGTGCGGTTGCCGACCCGAAAAATATGCGTGTCGACGGCAATGGTGGCCTCGCCGAAAGCGACGTTGAGCACCACATTGGCGGTCTTGCGACCGACCCCGGGGAGCGCCTCGAGCGCCACACGGTCGTGCGGCACCTTGCCGCCGTGCTGTTCGACGAGCTGTCGCGACAGCGCAATCAGATTCTTCGCCTTGGTGCGGTAAAGGCCAATAGTCTTGATCAGATTGCGCACCTTCGCTTCCCCGAGCTTGACCATCTTCTCCGGCGTATCGGCCAGTGCGAACAGCGCGGGCGTCGCCCTGTTGACGCCGGCATCGGTGGCCTGCGCCGAAAGCACGACCGAGACTAGAAGCGTGAACGGATCGGCGTGCTCCAGCTCGGTATTCGGATTCGGATTTGCCGCGGCGAAACGACGGAACGCTTCCTCGATTTCGGCTTTAGTCCATTGTGGCAGCGCGCCGTGGGGGGCCCTGGCATCCGCCGGGGCCTGCTTCTTTGCCGGTTTGAGGCGTGCCGCCTTGCCTTTTCGAGCGGCTTGAATGCGCCGTTTGATGGTTTTGCTGGTGGTTTTGCGCACCATATTTCCCGTATAATGGACCAAATGAGCAACGACAACGACGCATTGGCCGAAGCCACGATTTTTTCCGCCGTGATCTCTCCGCATTGCTCGCTCACGCCGCGGGGCTTTCTCGTGCTCATGCTCTGCCTCAGCGCATTGAGCTTTATTTCCGGTATTGTTTTCATCTCCATCGGCGCGTGGCCGGTGTTCGGCTTCTTCGGCTTCGACGTGTTGCTCGTCTACTTTGCCTTCCGTGCCAATTTCCGCGCGGCGCGCGGCTACGAGGAGGTTACGGTCACACCCTGCGAACTGACGGTGCGTAAAGTCAGCCCTCGCGGCAGTGTGCGCCAATGGACGCTCAATCCGGTTTGGGTCCAGCTCGAACGCATCGTGCACAAGGAGTTCGGCATCGAACGGCTGTTCCTCGTCTCTCATGGCCGCCGCCTCGCCATTGCCGGCTGTCTGGGGGCGGACGAGAAGGCAAGCTTTGCGCACGCCCTTTCGGCCGCGCTCGGTGAGGCCAAGCGAGGACCCACGCGGACGGTATTGCAGTAGGCGTCGTGACGAAGCGAATACGAAGGCCGCTCTCTGCAAATTCCCATTTGCCACGCGCCTTTCCCAGGAATCGGGTGGTATAGCCCCAAACCGGCAACTACATCGGTGGACAAATGATGGAGGCATCCATGTTGTCACCCGATCGCATCATCAATCCCATGCCGCTGGCGGTCGCTGCCGCCGACTATGACGTCGTGCGGCGCGCCATCGGCCATATCCGCGGCCATTGGCGCGAGCAGCCGGACATCGAGGCCATTGCCGAGGCGGCCGGCGTCACGGCGACCGAATTGCATCATCTGTTCCGCCGCTGGTGCGGATTGACGCCGAAGGCATTCGTGCAGGCGCTCACGCTCGACGGCGCGCGGCAGCTTCTGCGCGATTCGGCAAGTGTGCTCGACGCCACCTATGAAGTCGGTCTCTCCGGTCCGGGCCGGTTGCATGATCTGTTCGTCACCCACGAGGCGATGTCGCCGGGGGAATGGAAATCCGGCGGCGAAGGTTTGACCATCCTCTTCGGCTTTCACCCGTCGCCGTTCGGCAGCGCGCTGGTGATGGCGACCGAACGCGGCCTCGCCGGTCTCGCCTTTGCCGACCCGGGCGAGGAAAAGTCAGCGCTTGCCGACATGAAGGGCCGCTGGCCGCGCGCCACCTACGTGGAGGACAGCGCGCGCACCGCGGCGATCGCCCGGCGCATCTTCGATCCGACGCAGTGGAATCCGCAGCAGCCGTTGCGTGTCGTGCTGATCGGCACCGATTGGGAGGTGCGGGTGTGGGAGGCCCTCTTGGAGATTCCGATGGGCCGGCTCGCGACCTATTCGGGCATCGCCGGCAAGCTGGCCGCGCCAAAGGCGGCGCGCGCCGTCGGCGCGGCCGTCGGCAAGAACCCAGTGTCGTTCGTGGTGCCGTGCCATCGCGTCGTCGGCAAGGCCGGCGACCTCACCGGCTACCACTGGGGCATTACACGCAAGCGCGCCATGCTTGGCTGGGAGGCCGGCAAGCTTGCGGCGGCGGTCTAGAGACCCGAGGGGCCGATGCCAAACGCCCGCAAGACGTACGGGACGGTCAGCGCCGAAAGGCAGAGGAACATGAGCGGCTTGGAATTTGTCCAAGGGCTCGCGGCCGGAACGCTGCCGCTCAATACGATGGCTGAGACCTTGAGCTATGACATCACCGACGCCGCGAACGGGCGCGCCGTCGTCACCGTTGAGCCGGATGAGAGGCATCTCAACCCGTGGGGCACAGTGCACGGCGGTCTCGCGGCCACGCTGCTCGACAGCTGCATGGGGCTTGCCATCCAGTCGACTCTGGAGAAGGGTGTCGGTTCGACCACACTTGAGTTCAAGGTTTCACTGTTGCGGCCAATCACCCCAGCAACAGGTCTGATAACTGCAGAAGGGCACGTCCTCAATTGCGGTCGCCGCGTCGGGACGGCCGAAGGCCGAATCACGGATCAAAAAGGCCGACTCCTCGCCCACGGCACGACGACCTGCCTCATATTTCCAAGCTGATTGCACTGTCCTCTCGGCGGATTGACGCTGCCGCCGTGATCCGCAATACCCCCTTCGGCGTTATCTGACCGAAGGAATAGGACATGCAGCGGCGGCGGCCGGTGATGCTGGTCATTCTTGACGGCTGGGGCTGGCGGGAAGAGGCGGCCGACAATGCCGTACGCCAGGCCAAGACCCCCACCTTCGACCGCCTGTGGCAATCCGGCCCGCATGGCTTTCTGCACGCCTCCGGCGAGGACGTCGGCCTGCCAGACGGGCAGATGGGCAATTCCGAGGTCGGTCATCTCAATATCGGCGCCGGACGCGTGGTTCTGCAAGAACTGCCCCGCATCGACCGCGCTATCCAAGGCGGCGAGATCGAGCGGGCACCTGCTCTTTTGGATCTGATAGAGAAACTCAAGGCAAGCGGCGGCACCTGCCATCTCCTCGGCCTGGTGTCGCCGGGCGGCGTACATTCACATCAAAACCACGCCGCAGCGCTGGTAAAGATTCTCTCCAAGGCCGGCGTGCCGACCCTGCTCCACGCCATCACCGACGGGCGCGATACGCCGCCGCAGTCGGCCGGAGACGACATCAAGCGCCTGACAGCGGCGCTTCCCAAATCCGCAGCCATCGCCACCGTGTCGGGCCGCTACTACGCGATGGATCGCGACAATCGCTGGGATCGTGTCGAGAAAGCCTACAAAGCGATCGCCGACGCTGACGGTCCACGCTTTGCCGATGCACCCGCGGTCGTCGCTGGCGCCTACGCCAGCAAAAAGTTTGACGAATTCATCGTCCCGGCGGTGGTCGGCGATTATCGCGGCATGAAGGACGGCGACGGCCTGCTGTGCTTCAACTTCCGCGCCGACCGCGTGCGTGAAATTCTCTCGGCGCTGCTCGACCCCGCCTTCTCGGGCTTTGCTCGCAAGCGCCAAGTGCGCCTTGCCGCCGCCGTCGGCATGGCCCAGTACAGCACCGAACTTGACAAATTGATGCGGACGATTTTTCCGCCGCAATCGCTGGAGCACATTCTCGGCGAGGTCGTATCCGAAGCCGGCCGCAAGCAGCTCCGCATGGCCGAGACGGAGAAATACGCGCACGTCACCTACTTCTTGAACGGCGGCCGTGAACAGCCCTATGCGGGCGAAGACCGCATCCTGGTGCCGTCTCCGAAAGTTGCGACCTACGACCTGCAACCGGAAATGTCGGCCCCGGAACTCACCGACAAGGCGGTCGGCGCCATTGAGTCCGGTCAATACGATTTGATCGTGCTCAACTACGCCAATCCCGACATGGTCGGCCACACCGGCAGCCTGCCCGCCGCTATCAAGGCGGTAGAAACCGTCGATGCCGGCCTCGGCCGCATCGTCGACGCGATCCGAAAATCCGGCGGCGCGATCCTGGTCACCGCCGATCATGGCAATTGCGAACTGATGCGCGATCCGGCGACCAGGGGTCCGCACACCGCGCACACTACAAACCCGGTGCCGGTGATGCTCGTCGGTGCGCCCAACCGCTCGCTCGCGGCCAAAGGCCGCCTTGCCGACATCGCGCCGACGCTGCTCGAACTCATGGAGTTGCCGAAACCGAAGGAGATGAGCGGGGCGTCGCTGCTGCGCGGGGATTGAGCCTCACCGGATCCGGCCTTGCTCCAGCACACGTTCGTCGCGCACCGCCAATCTCTTCAGTACGGCGTCGTGGACCGCAAATACCTGTTGAGCCAATCGATCGTGCGCTGCCAAGCGAGCGTCGCTGCGACCTCGTCGTAGCGTGGTGTCGTGTCGTTGTGGAAACCGTGATTGGCGCCTTTGTACACGTAGCCTTGGTGGATCACCTGGGCTGCCGTCAGTTCGGCATCAAAGGCCGGCCATCCCGACGTGATCCGCGTATCGAGTTCGGCGTAATGTGCGAGCAACGGCGCCTTGATCTTGGCGGTGTCCGCGGCGCTGGGCTGCATTCCGTAAAATGGAACGGCGGCGGCAAGATCGCTGCCCATCCACACCGCGAGCTGGTTGACAACGGTGCCGCCGAAGCAAAAGCCAACGGCGCCGAGCTTGCCGGTACTGTCCGGCCGCGATTTCAGCCAAATCGCCGCAGCGAGAAAATCCCGCTCCATCTTGCCGCGGTCGATCCGCCGGAAAAGCTCCGCGCCCTTCTCGTCATCGCCCGGATATCCGCCCAGCGACGTCAGTCCGTCGGGCGCAAACGCGATGAAGTTGGCGACCGCCAGGCGGCGCGCCACGTCTTCGATGTAGGGATTAAGGCCGCGATTCTCGTGGATCACAATGACAACGGGCAGCCTGCCGGCCGCTACAGGCCGCACGAGATAGCCTTTGATGCTGCCGTTGCCTTGCGGCGATGCCACCGTCACGGTTTCGGATTTGATCCGGCCGTCGTCCGGCGCCACCTGGATCGCCCAGGCATAATTCGGCTTGAGCATTTCGAACAACGCGGTTGCAGTCACGCCGCCGACCGCAAATTTCCGCGCTCCCTCGATGAAGGCGCGGCGGCTGATCCCGCCGTGAACGTATTCATCGAACAGGTACAGAAGTTCCTGAGGAAAATCTGAGGCTTTTTTCCGTTCCACGGCTTGCGCCTCCTTAAGGAGCAAAAGCGCTCGTCGCCAAATCCAGCGTCCGTCTGATGGAACTTCAATCAGACTACAGCAAATTCGCGGTTGAAGGAAAGGCCGCGCGTTGGAGATTATCTTGGCGCGCTCTATTTCATCATTTTCATCATTCTGCGGGCGAGCACGCCCGCCGCGATGAAGCACAGCGTCCCGGCGACGGCGAGAACAAGCGGCGCAACAGCACTCGCATCCGCGCCAATAGATTGTGACGGCCCGGCCAATTCATGCGCGCCGATCAGGCCGGCGAAGCCCAACGCAAGCAGCGCACACAACGCGAGTTTTCTCTTCATCGTCGCCTGTGGCGCCATGGATGGCCGCCTTCAGAAATCGCTCAGCCCCAGCACGTCGGCCATCGAATAAAGGCCGGGCTTGCGGTCGCGCGCCCACAGCGCCGCATGTACCGCACCGCGAGCGAAGATCATACGGTCCTCGGCACGATGGGTGAGTTCCACCCGCTCGGCGGGGCCGGCAAAAATGACGCTGTGCTCGCCGACGACCGTACCGCCGCGCAGTGAGGCGAAACCGATATCGCCGGCACAGCGCGGGCCGGTGATGCCGTCTCGCCCGCGCTTCGAATGCTGCACGAGGTCGATGCCGCGCCCCTCCGCGGCGGCGCGGCCGAGCATCAAGGCAGTCCCCGATGGCGCATCGACTTTCTTGCCGTGATGCATTTCCACGATTTCGATGTCGTAGGCATCGTCGAGCGTCCTGGCGACGCGCTTGACCAAGGCCGCGAGCAGGTTGACACCCATGCTCATGTTGCCGGACTTGACGATTTTTGCGCGGCTTGCCGCCTTGGCAATGACCGCTTCCTCCTCGGCAGAATGACCGGTGGTGCCGATGACGTGAACGAGGCCGGCCTCGGCAGCAAGTTCGGCCAACGCGAGCGTGGCGGCCGGAATGGTGAACTCGATCAGGCCATCGGCTTGCTTGAGCAGCGGCGCAACGTCGCTCGTGACCTTGATGCCGTTAGGACCGAGGCCGGCAAGCTCGCCGGCGTCGCGCCCAATCACCGCGGAGCCGGCCGCCTCGACCGCGCCGGCGAGCGCAATGCCCTTGCTGGCGGCCACAGCATGTATGAGCGTGCGGCCCATGCGTCCGCCAGCCCCGGCAATCACGACCCGCATGTCGGGCATCTGTCATTTCCCTTTATCGCGGGTATAGCGGGGCGATCCCGGCGAGGAAAGCGCTAGAACTTCGGCCCATCGTGGCCTTCGACGATGACGAGATCAACTTTGGCTTTGCCATGGCGGAGCTTCTTGATCGACTGATAGTCCGCCGAGCGATAGCAGGCTTGAGCCGCTTCGTAGCTCGGAAATTCCAGGACCGCAGTGCGAGGGCGCGCCCTGCCCTCCACGATTTCCTGCGCGCCGGCGCGCACCAAAAAGCGCGCGCCGAATTTACCGACGTAAGGAAAGAGCGCCGACACGTAGGCCTTGTAGCCCTCAGCGTCGGTGACCTCGATCTGGGCAATCCAATAACCCTTGCGCGAAGCGGCGGCGGGCGTGCCGCTCGCTTGCGGTTGCGGCCCATCGTATCCTTCCGCGATCAGGAAGTCGCATCGAGAATGCGGCAGCCGCAACAGCCGAGCGCCCTGATATTCGGGCGACCGGTAGCAGGCGAGCGCGGCGGCATAGTCGGGAAATTCACGGATCACGATGCGCGAACGCCCCTCGCCTTCGACAACCTCGCTCCGGCCGCCGCGCACCAGTCCGACGCCGCCGTATTTCTCATGAGCCGGTGGCGTTGCCGCCATGTAGGCCTTGTAGCCTTCCGGATTGCTGACGTCGATCTGCGGAAGCCAATAGCCTTTGGGCATCGCATACCCCCTGGATCGGCAAACAAGATTTAGGACGGCTGCGGGCCGTCGTAGCCTTCGACGATGATGAGATCGACAGCTCCGTGCGGCTGCCGCACCTTGATGTTGGCTTGGTATTCCGGCGAGCGGTAACAGGCCAGCGCCGTCGCGTAATCGGGGAATTCGATCACCACGTTGCGCGAGCGACTCGAGCCTTCCACGCCCTCGAACTTGCCGGCGCGCACCACGTAACGCGCGCCGAATTTCCTGAAGATCGCCTGATTGGCCGCTGCATAAGGCTTGTAGCCGTCTTCGTTGTGCACATCGATACGCCCAATCCAGTAACCCTTCGCCATGTCACCGTCCCTTTCCGATTTGTTGCATCATTTCTGCCACAATGGCCTCTGCCGCAGCTTTCGGATCGGCAGCAGCGATGATCGGTCGGCCCACAACGAGATAATCGGCGCCGGCTGCAATCGCGGCGGCCGGCGTGGCGACGCGCTTTTGATCGCCGCTGGCGGCGCCCGCCGGTCGGATGCCGGGAGTCACCAGACAAAGCTTGTCGCCGACGATGGCGCGCACCTTGGCCGCTTCCTCCGGCGAACAGATCAGGCCATCGATGCCGACATCGCGCGCTTGCGCGGCGCGGTGAGCGACAAGCTCGATCACGTTCAGCGCGTAACCGGACGCGGCAAGATCGGCATTGTTGAATGACGTGAGCACAGTAACGGCAAGGATCTGCAATCCTCCCTCTCGCGCTTCAACGGCGGCCTGCATGGTCGGCGGATAGGCATGCACGGTGAGGAAGGTCGCCCCGAGCCGCGAGGCGCTTTTCACGCCTTGGGCAACCGTATTGCCAATGTCGTGCAGCTTCAAATCGAGGAACACTCGCTTTCCTGAGGCCGCGAGCGCCGGAGCGTAAGAAAGCCCTCCAGCGAAGGCAAGCTGATAACCGATCTTGTAGAATGTGACGCTGTCTCCAAGCCGCGTCACAACGCCTTCCGCCTCCTCGACCGAGGACACATCAAGCGCGACGATCAGGCGCTCGCGGGCGGAAAGCTGCATGGGGTATCTCACGTCATCACGCTTGCCAGGTCGACGAGCCTGCGCAAAAGCGTGCGCAGCGAACCCGCAAGTGCTTCATCCTTGAGATTGTCCCTTTCATCGAACGCTTCGGCGGCGTGCGGGACGGCAATTTGCTCCGGAATGACCAGGGCTCCGCAGCCGAGTTCGAGAATCTGCCGCAGCGCCATGAGCGAGCGCTGTCCGCCGCCGCTCCCGCTCGATGCTGCGCCAATGGCAAACGCCCGATCCTTGAAGACTGCATAATTCCGCTCGCCGCGCGCATGCACACGCGACAGCCAGTCGATCGTATTTTTCACGAGCGGCGTCACCGAAGCGCTGTACTCCGGACTGGTGATGAATATACCGTGATGCGCTTCGAACATGCGGTGAAGCTTTACCGCGTTCTGCGGCGGGCCCGGCTCGGCCGCCATTTCGGCGTCGAACAGCGGCAAAGGGTAATCGGCGAGCGAAATGCGGGTCACTTCCACCTGAGCGAGAGCCAGTTCCTTCACGGCAAGCGCTGCAAGCCGGGTATTATACGAGGCTGTTCGCAGCGAGCCTGGGACGACGAGGATTCTTGGGACGGGCATCGTTATCGGAGACGGGAAGACAGACGATGAACCTTGGCAAACGGGTACCGACTGATCCTCGATCTTTCCGCCATCATCTGGCGTCCGTCTTCCGGTACACCCACACGCGTGCCGGCGGAATATTCATCCAGATGCGTTCCGACGATTCTACCGAAAAATTGCCGAGGCGCCTGGGCAGCGGTGCTGCCACCGAGTACGTGAACTGCACGAAGGGCGCCCCAGGCACCATGAGATCCAAGGCGTCGCGGATCAGGCGCAGGCGCTGCCTGATGGGCTTGGTAACGAGCGGCAAGCCGGAGACGACGGCGGCGGCCGGCTGCAAGAGCAACGCTTCGAGCAGACGGCGCAGACTGTAGGCATCGCCCTCCACCAGAGTGGCTTCGGGATAGCGCGAACGCAAAATCCGGCAAAATGCCGGATTGAACTCCACGAGCACCAGCCGCGACGGCGCAATGCCCGCTTCCATCAACGCCTCGGTCACCGGGCCGGTGCCAGGTCCTAGCTCGACGACCGGTCCGTCGCTGTTCGGATCGACATAGCGCGCCATGGTGCGCGCAAGAATCTTACTCGACGGCGTCACCGCACCGATCGTGAGCGGTCTTTCGATCCAGGATCGGATGAAGCGCACTTCGTCATCGAGCGGAATGGCTTTCTTGCGGCTGCCTCGCTTGCGTTCGAAATTTCTTATCTGCTCCTCGATCTTTTTGCCGATGCCGTCGCGCTTTTGCTCCAACAGGCGAATCTGCCGTTCGATCTTGCGCTCGAGGAGATATTTTCTGGCTTCGAGAAGTCGGAACCGCCGCTCCATCTCGCGCTCAAATCTTTGCAGGGCCGGCAGAGGCATCGCATCCCACAATACGAATCGTACCGCTATTGAACCGCAAAATTGCCGCCTTTAAAGCACGTAGCCGTCCCTTTTAAAACATCTGCGCATCAAAGACCAGAAACTTCACGCGGAACTCGCACGGCCGCCGAGGCCATCGAGAAATTCCTTGACCTTGCCGAAAAAACCTGCGGACTCGGGATGCGTATCGCTGGATGACAGCCGCTCGAATTCCTGGAGCAACTCGCGCTGCCTTTTTGTCAGGTTCTGCGGCGTCTCGACGACGACCTGCACGTACATGTCGCCACTCTGCCGCGAACGCAGTACCGGCATGCCCTTACCGGGCAAGCGGAAGCGGCGGCCTGATTGGGTCCCTTCCGGCACCTTCACGCGCGTTTTGCCGCCATCAATTGTGGGGACCTCGAATTCGCCGCCGATCGCCGCCGTCACCATCGAGACCGGCACGCGGCAATGCAGGTCCGCGCCTTCGCACTGAAAGAACGGATGAGCGGCGATGGAGAGAAAAATATAGAGATCGCCCGCCGGGCCGCCGCGCAGGCCGGCTTCGCCTTCGCCGGCGAGCCGGATGCGGGTGCCGTCCTCGACGCCGGACGGAATATTCACCGACAGCGTGCGCTCGCGGGTGACGCGGCCAGAGCCCGCGCACGAGCTGCATGGACTATCGATCACCTGACCGCGCCCCTGGCAATTCGGGCAGGTGCGCTCCAGCGTGAAGAGCCCCTGGGCGTGGCGCACCTTGCCCTGGCCCCCGCACATCGGACAGGTCTTCGGCTTGGTCCCGGATTTGGCACCTGATCCGGAGCAGGCTTCGCAAGTAACGGACGTCGGAATGCGGATTTGCGCGGTCTTGCCGGAAAAGGCTTCCTGCAGCCCGATCTCCATGTTGTAGCGAAGGTCAGCGCCGCGCTCGCGGCCGGAGCCGCGGCCGCGCCGTCCACCCATGCCGAACAGATCGTCGAAAATATCGGAAAAGGTCGTGGCAAAGTCCGCACCGAAACCGGCCGCGGGGCCGCCGCCCATGCCATGCTCGAACGCAGCGTGACCAAATCGATCGTAAGCCGCGCGCTTGTTCGGGTCCTTGAGGATTTCGTAGGCTTCGTTGATTTCCTTGAAGCGATGCTCGGCGTCCTTGTCCCCGGGATTGCGATCCGGATGGCACGCCATGGCCTGTTTGCGAAAGGCGGCTTTTATGTTGGTTTCGCTCGCGGTTCGCTCAACCGAAAGCACGTCGTAATAGCAGCGCTTGGCCATTGCCGAATCTCTAACCAAGAGAAATGTGGGAATGGTTTCGACGCTTGCAAATTACATCCCCTCCGCTCTTAAGGGCAAAGGCCAGGAAGGGGGCTACAACAGCGAAGAGCGCAATCTGCGCGACGCGTCTCACCACCTCCTCCCGTACGCTTTGCGCTTCACCGTCCCCTCAACGAGGGAGGAGAACCGCACGGGTAGCCCGAACATAAGGTACCCGCGCATTACGCGGACTTTTTCTTCTTGTCGTCGTCGACTTCCGTGAATTCCGCGTCAACAACGTCGTCCTTCTTGCCGTCGGTCGCCGCGCCCGTGCCCGTACCCGGCTGCTGATCGTGGTCGGCCGCCTGCTTATACATCGCCTCGCCAAGCTTCTGCGAAACCTGGAACAGCGTGTTGGCCTTGGCGCTGATGGCGTCCGCGTCGGTGCCTTTGAGGGCCTCCTTGAGGTCGGCCATAGCGTTCTCGATCGCTCGCCGATCGGCGTCACCGACTTTCGAGCCGTGCTCGGCGAGCGCTTTCTCCGTGGTGTGGACCAGTGCCTCGGCCTGGTTCTTGGCCTCGACCTGAGCCTTGCGCTTTTTGTCCTCTTCGGCGTGCGCCTCGGCATCCTTGACCATCTTCTGGATGTCTGCCTCGGACAGCCCGCCGGACGCCTGGATGCGAATCTGCTGCTCCTTGCCGGTGCCCTTGTCCTTGGCCGAGACGTTGACAATGCCGTTGGCGTCGATGTCGAAGGTCACTTCAATCTGCGGCACGCCGCGCGGCGCCGGCGGAATGCCGATCAGATCGAACTGGCCGAGCATCTTGTTGTCGGCTGCCATTTCGCGTTCGCCCTGGAAGACGCGGATCGTCACCGCAGTCTGGCCGTCCTCGGCGGTCGAGAACACCTGGCTCTTCTTGGTCGGGATCGTGGTGTTGCGATCGATCAGCCGCGTGAACACGCCGCCCAACGTCTCGATGCCGAGCGAGAGCGGCGTCACGTCGAGCAAGAGCACGTCCTTGACGTCGCCTTGCAACACGCCGGCCTGGATTGCGGCGCCGACTGCCACGACTTCGTCGGGGTTGACGCCCTTGTGCGGCTCCTTGCCGAACAATTGCTTGACGATCTCCTGCACCTTCGGCATGCGCGTCATGCCGCCGACCAGAACGACCTCGTTGATTTCGGCCGCCGACAACCCGGCGTCCTTGAGCGCCTGCCGGCACGGGTCGATTGTCTTCTGGACGAGATCATCGACCAGCGCCTCGAACTTGGCGCGGGTGAGCTTCATGGTCAGATGCTTCGGTCCGGATGCATCCGCCGTGATGAACGGCAGGTTGATTTCGGTCTGCGTCGTAGACGACAGCTCGATCTTGGCCTTCTCCGCCGATTCTTTGAGCCGCTGCAAAGCGAGCTTGTCGCGGCGCAGATCGATGCCCTGTTCCTTCTGGAACTCGTCGGCCAGGTAATTGACCAGACGCATGTCGAAATCCTCGCCGCCGAGGAAGGTGTCGCCGTTGGTCGACTTCACCTCAAACACGCCGTCGCCGATTTCGAGAATAGAGATATCGAAGGTGCCGCCGCCGAGGTCGTAGACCGCGATCGTGCCGCTCTTCTGCTTGTCGAGCCCATAAGCCAGCGCTGCAGCCGTCGGCTCATTGATGATGCGCAAGACTTCAAGGCCGGCGATCTTGCCGGCGTCCTTGGTCGCTTGCCGCTGAGCATCGTTGAAATAGGCGGGAACGGTGATGACCGCCTGCTCGACCTTGGAGCCAAGATAGGCTTCCGCAGTTTCCTTCATTTTCTGCAGTATGAAGGCGGAGATCTGTGACGGCGAATAGGTCTTGCCCTCGATCTCGACCCAGGCGTCGCCGTTACTCGCCCGCGTGATCTTGTAAGGGACAAGCTTCTTGTCCTTCTCCACCATGGGATCGTCATAGCGCCGGCCAATGAGGCGCTTGACGGCGAAAATGGTCCGTTCCGGATTGGTGACCGCCTGCCGCTTGGCCGGCTGACCGACCAGCCGTTCGCCCTCGTCCGTAAAAGCGACGATCGACGGCGTGGTGCGCATTCCTTCCGCGTTCTCGATAACCTTCGGCGTCTTGCCTTCCATCACGGCGACGCAAGAATTCGTGGTACCGAGATCGATACCGATGACCTTGGCCATGGTTGTTAATCCTCTCTCTCTAGGCAGGTCGGGCAGGCCCTAAAGGCGCCCTTCAGTCCGACCCCCGTATAGTCTTTCCACCGCCCGGTAGAACCCGGGCGATTACCCTTGGCTCATATAGGAGAGCGTCATCGCCCCGCAAGACAGGATTGCCCCATGCGACCGCTATTGGGAATCAAAGCCGCCGTACCGACCGTAAGCGCGCCGCCGGCCGCCGCGTCACCCGCAATCGGCCACCGCTGCTCGTGCCAGAGCCGCCACACGAGCCGCCCGGCGAACGCCGGCAGCACGATCATCGCAATCGGGATGCGCGCCGCTCCGAACAAGAGCATCGCCACCGGGAGCACCCACACTGCGATCATCAGCCGATCGTCGGTCGCCGTATTGTCGGACCGCTCCCGCAATAGCGCCACGATGAAGCCGAACACCACCATGTCGTAATTAAGCATCCATGGCGAGAACAGGAACGTCGCGGTGACGAACAGCGCGAGCGACAGGACCGGATCGCGCGGCCGCCAGAACGTCCAGATCACCATCGCCAGGGCGCCGATCGAGACGATGGCCTGGAGCGCCCAATCGGCGGCAAGCGGCAGCCCGACCATGCGGCCGTTGACGAACGCGGAAGCCACCATCGGCACCAGTAGCCCGCCGCCGTTGGTCAACAGCCAATGCTGCTGCGGACCCACCTTGGACACATAGTCGAGCCAAACCCCCGGCCCGAACCAGATCGACGTCGCGGCGACAAGGGCCACCGTGGTCGCGACCGCGGCGACGATGATGCGCCAGCGCGACGTCAGCATCAGCATGATCGGGAGCAGCAGGCCGAATTGGGGCTTGATGGTGAGGATGCCGAACAGGATTCCGGATAAAATCGGCCGGCGGTCAAGATTGGCCAGGCCGCCGATGAGCAGGGCGGCGGTCAGAAATCCATTCTGCCCAAAGAACACGTTGACTGCGACGGCCGGCGCAACCGCCAGGAACAGCACATGCGTACGGCCCAAGCCGCCCGACCAGGATGCCAACAGGTAAAGCGCAAGCCCCGCCAGGCACCACACGGCATAGGCAGGAAGATAGGACAAAAATCCAAGCGGCCAGATGAAGAGGATGAGATGCGGCGGATACGACCAGAACATGTCCGGAAAGTCCGGATGACCGGTGATCCGTTCGATCGCCGCGTTGTAGGTTCGGAAGTCGAACCACGGTTCGGGCCCGCCGGAAAATGCCGAGCCGGCCCCCATCCAGGTATTGAGGAAGTCGCGACCGATCGCGGCATGAAAACCGTCCACCGGGAAACCACCGCGGGCGTGTAAGCCGGCGATCAGAAAATATGACAGCTCGAGGACGACGAAGAAGACGCCGGCCGCAACGGTGAGCTTGGCGTAGAGTTGCTCGGAAGCGGACGTTCCGCCGCCGAGGGCAACTTGGCCGACGGGCTGATGCATGCCGGCATGCTTGCTCGGCAGTGGTAAAGACCCCGTGAAAAAGTGGTTTTAGCGCGCGTTGCGTTTGAATACAGAGACACCGTCAGCGATACCGGCATTGCTGTAGCCACCGGCGAGCAGTGCGGACAGTTCGGGATCGGCGTTGAGCCACGCATTCCAGGACGTGAGACGATTGCCCACAAGGATCCGGCCGGGGCGATCGTCGACCAGGATCACGTCTGGCTTGCCATCGCGAATTTCGCGGGTCAGCTCCTGCCGCACCGCACGCACATCGGCTGAAATCCGCCGCGCCGCCGAATCATCGAGGTCGCGGGCGGCGCGCAGAACTGACGCGTTCTGGATGATCCACAGGCTCATGTAGCGCGGCAGCCACCGCCCACGAACCTCCCGAGTCAAAGGGTGGCCGACCGCAATGTCGTCCGAGACCATGACGATTGAAGGGTGCGGTGGCGCGACGCGCTCGACGAGCGCAGTGAGAGATCGGGTATCGACAGCGACATTGAGCCAAGCGAACGACCAAACGGCGATGAAGACGAGTGCAAGCGTTGTGCAGGCATTCCGGCCGCGATCGCGTTTGCCCATGCGCTCCGCCTCTCTGCGACAAACAGCGCCGGCTAAATCGAGCGCAATCAGTCCCAACGCAAGCATCGGGTAAGACTGATACGGCCAGCCCTTGCCCTGAACGAGATAGGCGACGGCAAACCCGGCTGACGCCATGAGTGGCAACAACACTTCCGGCGACCGGCCGATATGACGACACAAGCCCAGGACAACCAGAACAGCGCCGACCCAGAGCACCATTGGCGTGCTGATCAGAATCTGCACGAACGGGATGCGGACCGGCAGATAGAGATCGCCAACGATCGGCATTACACTGGCAATAAAGGCGGGATAAAAAATAAGGACACAGACGCCGTAAATGACGGCGATTCCTCCCGCGATCCAATTCTCCAGGGCGAGCAGCGTGCGCCATGAGCGGGCATGCCATGCGGCCACAGCAGCGGCGAAGCCAACGGCGAGCGCAAAGTGCGGCTTGATGCAGACCGTCACGCCGGCGCCGGCGCCGGCGACGAGACAGTGCCACAGCAATGGTCGGGCACCTTTGGCGCGCGCAACAAGGGTGCCAAGGACCGGCAGCACTGCAATCAAGGCGATGTGCTCGCGTTCGGCGAAGGTCTGAGCCGGCAAGATTGTCAGCACCGCCAGCGCGAAGCCGGCGGCCGCACGTCCGTCGAGGTCGTCGAGCAGCCGGTAACGGCGCACGATATCGGCAACTATACCAAGGCTGCCGAGCGCAGCGACGAATACCATCGCGTCGACAACGAATTCCGGCGACCAGCCGAACAGGCGCGCCAACGCGACCGCCGGCAGATAGAGGAAGACTGAGGCCGGTGGATTGACCTCGATGAAGTCGATGTACATACGCTGTCCATCGAGAATTTTCTCAGACAGCGTAATCTCCCAACTTACATCGGTATTGGCGACGACAAAGTGTCGAACCACAAAGGCGAGACCGAGGATCAAGCCGAGCGGCAACCACGCCCGAAACAGATCGTCGCGACGGATCGACGTCGCGCGGATGCTATCAGTAGCCTGGCCGGCAACGATGCTCATGGCGACACCGCCTGGCCCGCCGACAGCTTCCCCGCGTCGCGAAGACACCGAACGGCAGTTCGACCCACGTCGCCGTCGCGATAAACCCTCAGCATATTGGTGCCGCAAACAAAAGTGATGAGATGGAGCATGCGTCGCCGCCAAGCCGGGGCTAAACATAGGGGCGCCCCGCTTAACGCGCAGTTGCTGCGGAACCCCGAAATGACCGAAGAATGATGACGGTGAAAGCTCCAATCGGGGCGGATTCTACAAATAAGTCCAGCCCTTTGCTTCATCCGGGCTACCTCGGTTCGAGCCAGCAACGGGACCTTGTCGCGGCCCTGCGACAGGTGTTGCTCGAGGCTCCGCTGTTCACGCCGCGGATGCCGAAATCGGGCCGGCCGATGTCGGTACGCATGTCCAATTGCGGCCCGCTCGGCTGGATTTCGGATGAAACCGGCTACCGCTACACACCGACGCATCCCGTCACCGGCCGACCTTGGCCGCCAATGCCGGCGGCGCTGCTCGCGATGTGGGATGATCTCGCCGACTACGCCTGCAAACCGCAGGCATGTCTGATCAATTTCTATGGTCCGGCGGCAAAAATGGGCCTGCATCAGGATCGCGATGAAGAGGATTTCAATGCGCCCGTGGTCTCGCTGTCGTTGGGCGACGCCTGTTTGTTTCGTATCGGCGGCCACAAGCGCAGCGATCCCACCCGATCGCTTCGATTGAGTTCGGGCGACGCGCTGGTCCTTGCCGGCAACGAGCGGCTCGCCTTTCATGGCGTCGACCGTATCTATCCGGGCACATCGACCTTGCTGGCGGAAGGCGGCCGGATCAATTTGACGCTGCGACGAGTTACCCGCAGCCCTATCGAGCAGGCGTCCGTTTCGGAGTGCCCCGGAGATTTTGCAGAATGAAAAATCGAAACTTATGCGCGATGATTGCGAGTCTTGCCGCCCTGACGGCACTCGCGGTCTCCGATCCCGCAGTACAAGCGGCCCCCCTGGCCGCCGTGGCGCCCGCCGCGACGGCACCGATTTTTCCCATCGGCTCCCACATCGGCCTGGTGCCCCCGCCGGGCATGACGGTAAGCAAGACCTTTCCCGGATTCATCGATGCGAGCAATCACGCGGTGATCCTGATCGGCACGCTCCCGCCCGGCGCCTATGCCGATCTGGAAAAGACCCTGAGCGCCGAAACAATGAAGAAGCAGGGCATCACGCTGGAGAAGCACGAAGACATCCAGCTCAGCTTCGCCGAGGGCACTCTGATCGTCGGCACGGTAACCGGCCCCGACAAGAAACGTTATCGCAAATGGATGCTGATCGCGCCGACAAGCGAACTAACGGCCTTCGTCAACGTCCAGGCGCCGGCGGACGACCCTACCTACTCGGATGCCGTGGTGCGCCGCGCCCTCAAGACCATATCGGTGCGCAGCAACGTACCCCAATCGGAATTGCTGAGTCTTCTACCCTTCAAGGTTGGCGATCTCGCCGGCTTTCGCATCGCCAATGTCCTTCCCGGCCGCGCTCTTCTGTTGATCGACGCCCCCTCATATCCGCACATGATGGCAACGCAGGGCTTGCCCGAATACGAACTCAACGGTCGGGTCATGATCGCCGCGGTGGTGAATGGAGCCGGCGGGGATGGCAACCGCGCCGATCTTGCGCGGCTTGCCTTCAATACCATCGGCGGACTCAAAGATATTCAATTGACGATGTCGGAGCCGGTGCGCATCGAAGACCAGGAAGGATTTGAGACCGTGGCGCACGCCAAGGACGCAGCCACTGGCGCCGACCTGATGGTCGTGCAATGGCTGCGATTCGGGAGCAGCGCGTTTCTACAAATCGTCGGCATTTCCCGCGCCCAGATTTGGGACAAAGAGCTGTCTCGCCTGCGCGCTCTACGCGACAGCGTCCATTTCAAGTAACGCAGATTCGAGGGCCGCTCAGTCGTCCCGAATCGGCTGTTGCGTGCCCTCATCGTTGGCGGGCGCGGCCGGGGCCGACTTTGCACCGCCCTTGGAGACCCCGACCAGAGCCGGACGCAGGACACGATCGCCGATCATGTAACCGGGCTGCACCACCTGCACGACATTGCCGGCCGGAACGGACGGATCCGGCACCTCAAAAATCGCCTGGTGCAGGTTCGGATCGAATTTCGCCCGCTGCGGCGAGAACTGGCGAACGCCGTTTTTTTCCAGCGCCTTCAACAACTCGCGCTCGGTCAATTCGACTCCCTCGATCAGCGCCGTGACCGCGCCTTGGGCGCTGCTGCGAACCTCGGGCGTCACCGCGTCAAGCGCGCGCCGCATGTTGTCGGCGACGCCCAGCAAGTCGCGGGCGAAGGAGGTGATGCCACGAAGCTCCGCATCGGCGACTTCGCGCGCAGTGCGCTTGCGCAGATTCTCCATATCAGCAAGCGTGCGCAGGAGCCTGTCCTTGAACTCCGCCGCCAGCGCCGCCGCATCCGGTTCCGCGGGAGCCTGCGCGGCAGTTGTTTCCTCGCCCGGCCCGCTTTCTCCGGCCTGGAGCTGTTCGACGTCCGGCGCCGGACTGTCGCCCGCGACGGTAGTCTGCTCCTTCGCACGAGCGCTATGTTTGGTCATGGTTTTTCCCGGTTGTTCCCATCGTTCCCCGGATATCAGGGCTAAAATCGTAAAAATCAAGCGAGGAGGTCAGCGGCCGAGCAGCTTACTCACGACCTTGGCGGTGTAGTCCACCATGGGGATAATACGGGCGTAGTTGAGCCGGGTCGGGCCAATTACCCCCAGCACGCCGACGATCTGACCTGAGGCATCGTGGTAGGGCGCAATAATCGTCGACGAACCAGAAAGCGAGAACAGCTTGTTTTCCGAGCCGATGAAGATGCGTACGCCCTCGGCCTGTTGCGCGCGGCCTAGAAGGTCGATGACTTCTCGCCTGGTTTCCAGATCGTCGAACAAAAGCCGCACACGTTCCAGGTCGGCAAGCGCCTTGAGATCGTCGAGCAGATGGGCCTGGCCGCGCACGATCAGCTTGCGTTCCTCGTTCTCGCCCCCCGACCAACTGGCGAGGCCGGCCGCGACGATTTTCTGTGTCAATTGATCGAGCTCGGCCTCGCCTTCCATGAGCCTCGTCTCGATTTCGGCCTTGACCTCCTCAAGCGTACGGCCGCGGACGCGCGCATTGACGAAATTGGCCGCCTCGGTCAGCGCCGAAATCGGCAGCCCGATGGGGATCTTGAGCACGCGGTTTTCCACCTGGCCGTCCTCGCCGACCAGGACGACAAGCGCGCGTTCCGGCTCGAGCCGGACGAACTCGATATGCTTCAGCCGTGGGTTCGATTTCGCAGTCAAGACCACGCCGGCGGCGCGGCTCAGGCCCGAGAGCAGGCCTGAGGCTTCCGTCAGCACCGCTTCCACCGACTTGCCTTGTCCGGAAGCGGCAACCTGAGCCTCAATCGCCTTGCGGTCCTGCTCGGCGAGGTCGCCGATTTGCATAAGCGCATCGACGAAGAAGCGGAGCCCAATTTCCGTGGGAAGTCGGCCTGCCGAAGTGTGCGGCGCATAGACGAGCCCGAGCTGTTCCAGATCGGACATGACATTGCGCACCGACGCTGGCGACAACGTCATCGGCAGAATGCGCGACAGATTGCGCGAGCCTACGGGCTCGCCGGTCGCCAGATAACTTTCAACAATCTGGCGGAAAATCTCGCGTGAACGCTCGTTGAGCTGAGCTAAGCCCAGTTGGTTCGCGGCAAGTGGGAGATCATGACTGGCCAAGAAAAATTACCCTCGCTTGAGGTCACATATATCATTCGGCAGCGGTCGCGGTAGGCTGCCCGGCATGCGAGCGGGCGGGCACGTGCAGCAGGGTCATCAGTTCGCGGATCGACGCAAAATGTTCCAATTCGCCGACCGCACCGACCAGATCGTTCGCGCGGGCCTCCGACAACGCGTTTTTCGCGTAAGTACGGAATTTCTGTTCGATCTGCGCGCGGGAGAGCGGATTCTCGTAGGAGCCGAGCGGGTACTCGCAGCGCGCCGAAAACACCGCACCGGCGGCGGTCTCGACCTCGACGATAGCCTGCGAGCCCTCCAGCGAGCCCTCAGCGCGCACTTCGACCTGCTCGGCCGCAAAGCGCCGCAGCTTCGGATCGTTGTAACGGCCGGGCTCGAACTGCTCCAAGGTCAGCGCGCCATCGTGCAGGATTACGGCGGCGGTATAATGCGCCGACAACAGGGCTTCGAACTTGGCTTTGTAGATGCGGAATCCGCCGTGCATGGCGCAGGCGCCTTGGCTGAGCGCAATGCGCACCTTGCGCACGGCGGCGCAGGCGATCGCGTGTTTGCCGACAATATCGAACAGCGCGGTCGCCATGCCCTGAATGAGCGACGCCGACGGCCACAGCCGCAACGCAATCTGTTCCAGCTCCCACCGCACGCCGAGTTCAGCGATCACGGCATCGGCTTTGCCGCCATCCGCATAGGCATTGAACAAGCCGCCGTCTTTGGCAGTAAGAAACTCGCGCGTGGCGACGAACTGCTGCTGTGCCAGCAAAGCCGCCATCAGGCCCGAGAGCGCGCCGCGGCACTGGTGAAATTTCACTGTCGGCGTGCCCCAGGCGGCGAACGTGCCGGCGGCCTGGCTGCCGGCGAGCCCGAAAGCACGCGCCATCGTCTCCGCGTCGAAGCGCAGTAGAGAACCGACCGCCGCCGCGGCGCCGAACGGGCCGATGACGCCGGGCCCGTGCCAGCCGCGAGCACGAAACCTCGGGTAGTCGAGGCCGAGCCCGACGCGCGTCGTCACCTCGCAGCCAACCGCAATCGCGGTGATCAGGTCGCGACCCGACAGGCCGTCGCGCTCCGCGATGGCGAGCGCCGGCGGAATGACTTCCGGCGTGATGTGCGTGAGCGTCGGCCGATAAACGTCGCACATCGTGACCGCGGTGACCAGATAGGCATTGAGCAGCGTGGCGCCGGCAAGCGATATTGGCTCACCGCCAATGACCCCCGATTCGCGACCGTGCGCCAGGGCGGAGGCGAACGCGGCAACCTGGTGGGTTTCTTCACCGAAACGGCCGGCGAGGGCGCAAGCGAGCGCATCGAGCAGCAGGTTCTTGCAGTGGTCGCGCGCCCGCGACGGGATATCGTCGTAGCGCAGCGTTGCGGCGAATTTCCCCAGTATTTGCGTAACTTCCATGTCGATCTCCTGCGGCGGCGGTCTCCTTGGGCAGCATGCCGAAGCGTAACGGGTAGGCATACAGGCTGACAATCGACCGCCGCGGTCGGCGGCACCACATTCTCGTAAGTCGCGTGCACTTGTGGCAAGCACGACGGAACGACTAAAAACGTCCGCCCGCCGCCCCTCCTTGGCAGCGAGCGGGCCGCGAACCAAGGAGACCCCGCATGCGGCCAAGCCGCCGACAGCCCGATGAGTTGCGCCCGGTATCGCTTGAGCGCGGCGTTGTGAAGTTTGCTGAAGGCTCCTGCTTCGTGAAATTCGGCGACACCCACGTGCTCGTCACCGCGACCCTCGAAGATCGCCTGCCGCCATGGCTCAAGGGTCAGGGACGCGGCTGGATCACGGCGGAATATGGCATGCTGCCGCGCGCCACGCTGGAGCGCACGAGGCGCGAGGCCTCCACCGGCAAACAGACCGGCCGCACCGTGGAAATCCAGCGCCTGATCGGACGCTCCTTGCGCTCGGTGGTCGATCTCAAAGCACTCGGCGAGCGGCAGATCACCATCGATTGCGACGTGATCCAGGCCGACGGCGGCACTCGCACCGCCTCGATCACGGGGGCCTGGATCGCGCTTTACGACTGCTTTGCCTGGATGAATGCGCGGGACATGGTGCAGATGACCGTGTTGCGCGATCACATCGCCGCCATCTCCTGTGGCGTTTGTGGCGGAGTTGCGGTGCTCGACCTCGACTATGCCGAGGATTCGCAAGCCGAGACCGACGCGAATTTCGTTCTCACCGGCTCCGGACACATCGTCGAGGTCCAAGCGACTGCAGAAAAGATCCCGTTCTCCGAGGAACAGTTGGCGACACTGCTCGCCCTCGCCCGCAAAGGCGTGACCAAGCTGATCGATCTGCAAAAGATGGCCTGCGGCTGACGGAGGACGGATGACGAACGACAGAGGACAGAAGGAAGGCGGATCGGACGGCGCTGCAAATCATTTGTGCTGTCTGTCGTCCATCGTCCATCGTCACGTCTCAGGTCGTCTGGTCATCGCCACGCATAATCCGGGCAAGCTCGCGGAGATGCGCGAGTTGCTTGCGCCCTATGGGATCGATGCCATTTCAGCAGGAGAACTGAGCCTCAAGGAACCGGAAGAAACCGGAATGACGTTTGCCGCCAACGCGCGCATCAAGGCGCAAGCTGCGGCGAACTCGACCGGACAGCCCGCCTTTGCCGACGATTCCGGGCTTGCGGTCGATGCGCTTGACGGCGCGCCCGGGATTTACTCCGCGCGCTGGGCCGGCCCGGACAAAAATTTCAGCCGCGCAATGGAAACGATCGAGCAAAACTTGTTCGAGCGCGGAGCAGGCACGCCACAACAGCGCAAGGCACATTTCGTTTCGGCGCTGTGCGTCGCCTGGCCCGACGGTCACCTTGAGGAATTCGAGGCGTGCGTTGACGGCACGCTGGTCTGGCCGCCGCGGGGCGACAACGGGTTTGGGTACGACCCGATGTTTCTGCCGGACGGACAGACGCGCACGTTCGGCGAAATGGGAAGCGAGGAAAAGCACGGGTTGCCGCCACGCGGAAAAGGTCTATCGCATCGCGCCCGCGCCTTTCTCAAGCTCGCGGAGGCTTGTCTTGACCGGCCGTGAGCAATCGTTCGGCGTTTACATTCACTGGCCGTTCTGCCTGTCGAAGTGTCCTTATTGCGATTTCAACAGCCATGTGCGGCGCGAGCCGATCGACGAGACGCGTTTTTCCCGCGCATTCGCTGCGGAGATCGCGGCGACGGCCGCGCGCGTGCCGGGCCGCACCGTTTCATCAATCTTCTTCGGCGGCGGCACTCCGTCGCTGATGCAACCCTCGAGCCTCGGCACTGTGCTCGATGCCATTGGACGGCATTGGACTATTGCCCCCGACGTTGAGGTCACGCTCGAAGCCAACCCGACCAGCGTCGAGGCCGGCCGTTTTCGCGGCTATCGAACCGCCGGCGTCAATCGGGTCTCGCTGGGCGTGCAGGCGCTCGATGACCGAGCACTCGCCGAGCTGGGGCGCATGCACACCGCGCGAGAGGCGCTCGACGCCGTCGCCCTGGCCGCAACGGTATTTGATCGTTATTCGTTCGATCTCATCTACGCTCGACCCGGCCAGACGACCGAGCACTGGGCGCGTGAGCTTAAGCGCGCGCTGGATCATGCCGGCGAGCACCTGTCGCTGTATCAGCTCACCATCGAGCCTGATACGCCGTTTGCCGCGCTGCATGCCGCCGGCAAGCTCAAGACGCCGGACGAGGACACGGCTCGCGCGCTTTACGATACAACTCAGGAAATCTGCGCCGCGCATGGCTTGCCGGCCTATGAAATCTCCAACCATGCACGACCCGGCGGCGAGTGCCGGCACAATCTCGTCTACTGGCGCGGCCACGAATACGCGGGTATCGGGCCGGGCGCGCATGGCCGGCTCGACATCGAGGGACGTCGCCACGCGACCGCGACCGAAAAGCGTCCCGAGGCTTGGCTTACGCAGGTAGAGCGGCAAGGCCACGGCATCGTCAGCGACGACCTGCTCACCCGCGAAGAGATGAGCGACGAGTTTTTGCTCATGGGGCTGCGCCTCGCCGAGGGCATCGATATAGCGCGCTACACCGAAATTGCCGGCCGTCCGCTTGATCCGGGACGCATCGCGGCACTGCACGATCACGGCCTGGTCGAGACGACACCGGCTGGCCGGCTGCGCGTCACTCTGCCGGGCTTTCCGATCCTCGACGCCGTGGTTGCCGATTTGGCGGCATGAGCTAAAGCCGTTCGTCTTTCAGCCGCGCGGCAAGAAATTCGATGAACAATTGGGTTCTGGCCGGCAATACGCGCGTTGTCGGCCAGACGGCATGAACAGAAACGGGCGGTGGTTCAAAGCGTGTGAGGGCTAATTCGACGGCGCCCTGATCGAGCAACGAACGAATCTGCCATAAGGGTGCGGCAGCGATGCCAAGCCCGCGCGCCGCCACCTCGTTCACAAGTTCTTCCAGGCGACGCGGTCGCCGGCTGAAAATCTGGGGCCGCGGGAAAGTGTTTGACAATGATCCGGCGCTGTTCCGGCACCTCAGCGACCCTGACTATCCGGCGCACGTCGAGCGAGTTATCCGCATTGAAGCAGGGGCGTGGGACCTCAACTGTCGCCAGCATTTTCCCAGACTGATAAGCGCAAGAAATTCGTGATCGCTGGAGACGGTCGCTGCGACGCCTGCTTATCGGCAGCCTGACGTGTTGTGGCGCGGTCGCTGTTATCCAAGCACAACAGATAAAGGCGCGCCTTTGGCTGTTCGAGGTCGGTTCTAAATTCCCGACGTTGCGAAACTGTGGGGCGCGGGCGAAATGGTCCGGGGACCCCCGCGCGTGCTGCGCAGGACCGCAAGCCCACGCTGATTGGTGCCATTGGGAAGGAAGCGGAACAAGCCGTCGATGCCGGTAAAGCCCGAGGGGTTGGTGAGAATTTGCGGAGAGAATCGCACCTGAGGATCAGGCTGCGTCTTCACCAGGGCCGCGACCAAAGCCACCGCGTCATAGGCAAGCGTTGCCGTGCGCACCGGGTCCTGGTGAAAGCGAGCACGATAGCGATCGGAAAAAGCGCGATAGCCGGCCGCATCGGGCGCGGCATACCAGCCGCCGTCGAGCGCCGCAGTGGCATAGATGCGCGGATCGTCCCAAAGCCCGGTACCCAGAAGCTGGATTCTTCTTGGGTTGAGACCATCGGTCACGAGCATCTGCACAATGCCGGGTACCGCGTCGCCGCCATCGGGGATGAACAGCGCATCGGCCCGGGCTGCTGATTGAGCAATCGCCCTCACGGGGCCGGCCATGCCGGCCTGATCATGCGGATAGTGTTCGATAGCGACGATCTGGCCGCCGTGGCGCGCAACCTCCTGCCGGAATGCGGCTTCGACGACCGAGCCGTACGGATTTTGTGGTATCAACGCCGCATAGGAGCGCTTTCCAACCGACGTCGCGTACTGGACGATCCGTTGCACGTCCGATTCCGGCAAAAAACTCAGCAGGTAGACCCCTGGCGAGGCCACGTTGGCATCGGTCGAAAACGCGATCACCGGGATATTGTGTGGTCGCGTGATCTGCCCGACTGCACTGACCGATTGGGCGAACAGCGGTCCCAGGATGATCGTGGCACCTTGATCGAGCGCTTGCTGGGCGACACGTCCGGCCGCGTCGGCGTTACCGCCATCGTCCTCCACCAGGACCTGGATGTTGGGAGCGGTAAATTCCGCCACGGCCATGTCGGCCGCGTTGCGCATCGCCTGACCGGCCAAACCTGCGTTTCCACCGGCCGTCAATGGCAGAATAAGCCCAACCTTGACCTGACCCGTCCCGATCGTCACGGCCGGCGGAACCGGAGCATTTGCCGGAGCCTGCGGCGTGCTCGAGAAGAAGCTGCTGGAGAAAAAGCTGGAATTGCTCGAACATCCGCCCAGCAAGGCAGTCGCGCCTGACAGCACGCCTGCGAGAGCCTGCCGCCGTGTTAGCGCGGAGGCGGGCGCCTGATCCTGCAATTCAGCCGACACTGCGCTTTTTCCCTCACCTCTGCCCGCGCATGAAGGATAGGTTAGCAGCAATTCGTCATATTAGGGGCGAAAAGTTAGCCGAGTTAAAGGTTAACCTCGACCCTGACGCACCGTCGGCAATGGGTCTATAGACTAGTCTGGCGGTTCAGAAGTCCGCATCATTCCTGCCGCGACCTCGTCATGCGGAGTTCTGAACCAAAGCCACACTAGGTCAATAAGTTGCTAGTGTCCTTCGATTCCGAAGTTCGCAAACGAGGGTGCCGCATAATCATGCGAACTTCGGAATCGGGACACTAGGCGCCATGAGCCCGCCGCCGACCAACCGGCCCGACCTGCGCGGTCGCGCGCGAGGGCGCTTGACCATCCAAAATATCGAAATAGAGGCGCCGCGCCTGGCCCCTGGACTACATGTCGTCGCCACCCCCATCGGCAACCTTGGCGACGTGACGCTGCGCGCTCTCGGGACATTGGCGGCAGCCGATCTGATCGCCTGCGAAGATACGCGCGTCACCCATAAACTGCTCGAACGCTACGGGATTCATACCCCGCTTACACCGTACCACGACCACAACGCGGCAACGGCGCGGCCGCTATTGCTGCGCCGGCTGGCCGAAGGCGCAGCCGTTGCCCTCGTGTCGGACGCCGGAACGCCGTTGATATCCGATCCGGGATTCAAGCTTGTGCGCGCCGCCCAGGACGCAGGCTACACCGTGGCTGCAGTGCCCGGGCCCTCGGCGCTGCTTGCAGCCCTTGCCGTCGCCGGACTGCCGACCGACCAGTTCCACTTCGCCGGCTTCTTGCCGCCCAAGCCGGCCGCACGCCGCGCCCGGATCGCGGACCTCGCCCGTATCCCGGCCACGATCGTGCTTTTCGAGACCGGCCCCCGAATTGCGGCAACACTCGCCGACCTCGCAACCGGGCTGGGCCGCCGCCAAGCCGCCCTGTGCCACGAACTGACCAAGCTCCACGAACATGTCCGTCGCGGAGACCTTGAGGTTTTGGCGCAAAGCTGCGCAGCGGAACAGCAACGCGGAGAGAACGTCCTTGTCGTCGCTCCACCGCCATTGGCCGACTCGCACACCGCGGAGGATGTCGAGGCATTGCTGCGCGAAGCGCTGGCCCGCGGATCGCTCAAGGACGCGGTCGCAGAGGTGGCCGACACTACCGGGATGCCGCGGCGGCAATTGTATCAACGCGCTCTGTCGCTGGCGAAACAGACAGGCGGCGAGATGACCGGGAAAACGGATGGTAACGCGTCATAGGGGATGCAAGACAGGGACCGCGCGGACAGCACAGCCGCGCCCCGAACGCGTTGAGGCCTTTCGGCTCGGGCTGTCGGCGGAGAATCGTGCCGCACTCTTTCTCATCGCCAAGGCTTACCGAATTGTATCGCGGCGCTGGAAAACGCCCTTCGGCGAAATCGACATCGTCGCCCGCCGCCGCAACGATCTGGTATTCGTCGAAGTCAAGGCGCGCGTGCGGGTGGACGATGCGGCCGAGGCCGTCACCGAGCGCAGCAAACGACGAATACTGGCAGCGGCCGAGCTGTGGCTGGCGCGCCACCCGACCGACGCGCGGCGCACGATCCGCTTCGACGTGATCCTGATCGTGCCGGGGAAATGGCCGCGTCACATCCCCGGCGCATTTGATGCCACGCAGCCGTAGCGCGGTAGCCGCCGGCAGAAAAATTGCGTAGAGGTTGGCCAGCAACAGCACAACCGGCCGGAAACGCGGCTTCGATTGTTCCATGCGCCTGAACGTCGCCGTGCAAATGGACGCCATCGAGCGGATCAACATCCGCGGCGATTCGACGTTCGCGCTTTTGCTGGAGGCGCAAAATCGGGCCCATGGGCTGTCCTATTACATGCCCGATCAGCTTGCGCTGCGTGACGGCAAGGTCTCCGCGACAGTGCGGGCTATTGTGGTTCGCGACATCGCTGGAGACCATTTCACGCTTGGCGAGCCGCACCGTATCGATCTGTCGTCATTCGACGTCGTGTTGCTGCGCCAGGACCCCCCGTTCGATCTCGCCTACATCACCACCACCCACATGCTCGACCGCATTCATCCGCGGACATTGGTCGTCAACGATCCGAGCCACGTGCGCAACGCACCCGAAAAGGTGTTCGTCACCGAATTTCCCGACCTGATGCCGCCGACGCTGGTGACCCGCAACCTCGAAACGATCAAGGCGTTCCGCAACGAGCACGGCGACATCGTCATGAAGCCGCTCTACGGATTGGGCGGGCAGGCGGTTTTTCGGCTGAGCCGCAACGATCTGAATTTCGGTTCGCTGTACGATTTGTTCGCCACCATGTCCCGCGAGCCGTGGGTCGTGCAGAAATTCCTGCCCGCAGTCAGGGAAGGCGATAAACGCATCATTCTGGTCGACGGCGAGTTCGCCGGCGCGATCAACCGTGTGCCGGCAGCCGACGATCTGCGCTCCAATATGGTGCGCGGCGGCACGCCGGTTGCCACCGATCTCACCGACCGGGAACGTCATATCTGCGAGCGGCTTGGTCCCGCCTTGCGCGACCGCGGCCTCCTGTTCGTCGGCATCGACGTGATCGGCGGCTTCCTCACCGAGATCAACGTCACCTCGCCCACCGGCATCCGCGCCGTGAAGAATTTTGGCGGCCCCGACATCGCGGCTTTGATCTGGGACAAGATCGAGGCGAAGCGGGCGGCGAAATAGCCAGCACTATCCTCACTCTCGATCTTTTCCCGTGCGGCGCTGGCGAAAAAGTTGCGATCGACGGCAGGTGCCGGATTCATTCAACCGCCCTTGGTTCGGTTCAACGGGAATTAGTCTCTTATGTTGCCAGTCAAGAGTTAAGAGCATAGAGAGCCACGCCGCTCAGTTTTGTGAGCGGTTTTGGATATGAACGGAAGCTGCACAGAGCCGGAGGCGAGGCGGAGACGACGGTAGATCAGACTCTTATGCGCGGGTTGGGTACCGCCTTCCGTGTTTTCGTCTCGGGGCTTTCCTCGGTCTAGAGGGCG
>JASHOR010000025.1 GCA_030041005.1 Xanthobacteraceae bacterium | reverse complement strand
GCTCGCGGTCGCCGCCCTGCTGGCCGCGCGCGACGGCAAGGCGAGCGCCGTCGCGTCGCCGCCGCTTGCCGTTACCGAACGGGCCGACAGCCCGCTGAGCCCGATCGTGTCGGCAATACCGGATCCGGTCATCGCCCTCGACCGCGACGGCCGCGTGCTCGCGCTCAACGAGCCGGCGCACGAATTGGTGCCGGCACTGCGTCAAGGGGAGGTGGCTTCGCTCGCGTTGCGCGCGCCCGAACTGATCGATGTGATCGGCCGAGCCTTCGCGCGCGGCGAGAGCCAGCGGATCGAATATTCCGAGCGCATACCGCTCGACCGCTGGTTCGAGGTCGTGGCGATGCCGGTGACGCGCGCGCCGGCTGTCGGCAAGCCCGACCTCGTGGTGTTGACGTTTCGCGATCTCACCCCGCTGCGCCGCGTCGAGGAAATGCGCGCCGATTTCGTCGCCAATGCCAGTCACGAATTGCGCACGCCGCTCGCCGCCCTCTCCGGATTCATCGAGACGCTGCAGGGCTCGGCGCGCGATGACGCCAAGGCGCGGGAGCATTTCCTGGCCATCATGCAGGAGCAGGCGCGGCGCATGGCGCGCCTGATCGACGATCTATTGTCGCTGTCGCGCATCGAATTGAATGCGCATCGCCGTCCCGATGCGCCCGTCGATCTCGTTCCGATCGTCCGTCACGTGGTCGACGCGCTGCAGACGCTCGCTCAGGACCGCGGCGTGAGCGTCCATCTCGAGGCCTCGGAACCGCTCATCGTGCTCGGCGACCGCGACGAGCTGGTTCGCCTGTTCGAGAATTTGATCGAGAACGCCCTCAAATACGGTGCGAGCGGCAAGCGCATCGATATCGCGCTGGCGCCGGCAACGTCGGCGGCCGGCGCCCCGGAAGCGGTCGCCAAGGTGCGCGACTACGGACCCGGAATCGCTCCTGAGCATTTGCCGCGGCTGACGGAGCGTTTCTACCGCGTCGACGTGCGCGAGAGCCGGGCGCAGGGTGGAACCGGATTGGGCCTTGCCCTGGTCAAGCACATCCTCAACCGACACCACGGGCGCTTGTCGATCGACAGCGCGCCGGGTGCCGGCGCCACCTTCATCGTCCACCTGCCTATTGCCGCGTCGCGTGATGGAAAATAGGAGTTGTTTTTCAATGACTTGGTTAGTCATCCGATTGTCACATAGGACCCCTAGAAGGGCGACACGCAGAACCGCATCGATCGCAAGCCGGCTGCCCGCGTTCGCCTTGAGAACACAGTCATGAATGTCGCGTCGGTCCACGTAGCCTCTGCCGCCGCGCCCGCTTTCCGCGGCGCCCCGAGCGAGCGCCCGGCCGTGCCCGAGAAGATATCGATCAGCGATCTCGATTTCTTCTATGGCGCGTTCAAGGCGCTTAAATCGATCAGCCTGCCGCTCTTCGAGAAGAAGGTGACTGCCTTTATCGGTCCTTCGGGTTGCGGTAAATCGACTCTGTTGCGCGTGCTCAACCGCATGTACGACCTCTATCCCAACCAGCGCGCAACCGGCAAAGTAATGCTCGACGGCGTCAACATCCTTTCGCAGCAAAAAGATCTCAACCTGTTGCGCGCCCGCATCGGCATGGTGTTTCAGCGACCGACGCCGTTTCCGATGTCGATCTTTGAGAATATCGCGTTCGGCGTCAGGCTGTACGAGCGGCTGTCGAAATCGGAGCTGCATGACCGCGTGGAGAATTCGCTGCGGCGCGCAGCCTTGTGGGACGAAGTGAAGGACAAGCTCAATGCCAACGGGCAGAGCCTTTCCGGCGGGCAACAACAGCGGCTATGCATCGCGCGCACGGTAGCGGTGCGACCCACCGTGATCCTGTTCGACGAACCGTGCTCGGCGCTCGATCCAATCTCCACCGCCAAGATCGAGGAACTGATCGACGAGTTGAAGGAGGACTATACGATCGTGATCGTCACTCACAACATGCAGCAGGCGGCGCGCGTGTCGGAGTTCACCGCCTTCATGTATCTGGGTGCGTTGATCGAGTTCGATTCCACGAGCAAGGTGTTTACCGCGCCGCGCGATCAGCGCACGCAGGACTATATTACCGGCCGGTTCGGATGACCGTCGCGAACGCGCTCAGGTGACGCATATGACCGAATTCGGCGCCAAAATCGATCACACCTCCCGCGCCTTCGACGGCGATCTGCAGGAAATCGCCCGCAAGGTCGCGGAAATGGGCGGGCTTGCCGAAAAGCAGATCTCCGATGCTGTCCAGGCGCTGGTGGAACACGACTCCGAGGCTGCCGAGCGCGTGATCGCCGCCGATCCGGCCATCGATGCAATGCAGCACGACATCGAGGAAAAGGCGATCCTGACCATCGCGCGCCGCCAGCCGATGGCCGTGGACCTGCGCGAGATCGTCGGCGCGATGCGCGTGTGCAACGACCTCGAACGGATCGGTGACCACGCCAAACATATCGGCAAGCGCGTCGTCGCGATGGCCCGAGACCTCTATCCGCAAACCCTGATCCGCGGCGTCGAGCACATGGCGGATTTGGTGCTGGCGCAGGTCAAGCAGGTGCTCGACGCTTACGCCAACCGCGACGTGCAGGCCGCGCTTGCGGTCTGGCAGGGCGACGAAGAAGTAGACGCTCTGTGCACGTCGCTGTTTCGCGAGCTCCTGACCTACATGATGGAGGATCCGCGGAACATCACGTTCTGCATGCATCTGATGTTTTGTGCCAAGGACATCGAACGTATGGGCGATCATGCCACCAACATCGCGGAGACCGTGTATTTCATGGTCGAGGGCGTCGCCATCACCGATCAGCGGCCGAAGGGCGACACGACCAGCTTTCCGCCGGCGCTGCTGCATCAATGAGATCGAGGGGACCGGGATGGGCGCCAACATCCTGATCGTGGAGGACGAGGAGCCGCTCACCACGCTGCTGCGCTACAATCTCGAGGCCGAAGGCTACGAGGTGGACGCCGTGTCCCGCGGCGACGAGGCCGATACGCGATTGCGCGAAAAGGTGCCGGACCTCGTCATTCTCGACTGGATGCTGCCCGGCCTGTCCGGAATCGAAATATGCCGCCGCTTGCGGACGCGGCCGCACACCCGCGCGCTGCCGATCATCATGCTCACAGCGCGGGGCGAGGAAAGCGAGCGCGTCCGCGGACTCGCGACCGGCGCCGACGACTATATCGTCAAGCCGTTTTCGGTGCCGGAACTGCTGGCGCGCGTCCGCGCGCTGCTGCGCCGCGCCAGCCCCGAGCGGGTCGCTGTGGTTCTCGCCATCGGCGATCTCGAACTCGACCGCGAGAAGAAGCGCGTTTCGCGCGCGAGCCGCCCGGTCGAACTGGGACCGACCGAATTTCGTCTGCTCGAATTTCTGATGGAGCGTCCCGGCCGGGTTTTCTCGCGGGAACAATTGCTCGACAGCGTCTGGGGCAGTGACATCTATATCGACGAGCGTACGGTCGATGTGCATGTCGGCCGCCTGCGCAAGGCGCTCAACCGCGGCCACTCCAGCGACCCGATCCGCACGGTGCGCGGCGCCGGCTATTCGCTTGACGACCGGTTCGGCAAGTCAATCTGACAAGACAATCTGATACGGCGACATCGCAGAGAGGAGCCTGCGGTCGGGCCGTGCGCGCTTGCGCGCGATGACGCGCTATTTACCGCGCGGCGCGGCGATCGCGGCGGCGATCGGCCACCGGCTGATAGGCGATGCGCGCGTGATAGGCGCAATAGGGCAGGCCGGCCAGGGTGTTGCCGCCGCAGAAGAAGAACTCGTCGCTCCCCGGATCGCCGACCGGCCAGCGGCACGTCTGTTCCGTCAGTTCCAGGATCGTCCGCCGCTGTCCGATCGGAATGACGTTGTCGATCAGTTCGGGCTCGGCCTCGACCTCGATCTCATAGGCGTGCGCCAGTGCAGTATTGCCGCGGATTGCCGCCCTGCCGATGCGCAGCATGTGCGCAGACGAACGCGTCTTGCGCGGACGCGGCACGCCGGCACTGGCGCTCTTGGCGCGACCCGACAGCCCAAGCCGATGCACCTTGCCGATCACCGCGTTGCGCGTGATACCGCCAAGCTCGCCGGCGATCTGGCTCGCTGAGAGTCCGTCTGACCAGAGCTTCTTCAGGAGCTCGACCCGCTCGTCCGTCCACGACATGCTCTATCCTCCTCAAGGTACGGGTATGGCTCTGACGGAATCATTCACCGGGCCAGGAAGCGCGTGGCCGCCCAACACGCAGCACTTAACACCCGACGCTATAGAAGGCTGTCCGCCGCACGAGATGTCGTACTTGACAGCGAAAAGACTACAATATGACGAGAGTCGGGCGCAAGAGTCACTCAAGCTAGTCCACATGTTCCTTGTGCCGCGGCCGACGGCAGAACGAACCTGATCCCCGGCGCGCGATTTTGCTCGATTGACATGGCGCCGCCCGCAACTAAAATACTCGCCGTGCCGCCCGCGAAGAGGCGGCACATTTTGTTTGACCGCGCGCATTGTCGTTGCGCGGCGGCCGCGGGCTCTGGCCGTGACATCGCATTTGATGGCGACATTCGCGCGTGTACACCTCGCCTTTGAGCGGGGCGAAGGCGTTTGGCTCTATACCGCAGACGGCGAACGCTACCTCGATTTCACCTCGGGCGTCGCGGTCAACGCGCTCGGCCACGCCCATCCGCACCTTATTGCCGCGCTCGGCGAGCAGGCAAAAAAACTCTGGCACGTCTCCAATCTCTTTGAAATTCCCGAAGCCGAGCATGTCGCCCGGCGTCTGTGCGAGGCGAGCTTTGCCGACGTGGTGTTCTTCTGCAATTCCGGCGCGGAGGCGGTCGAAGGCGCGATCAAGACCGCGCGCAAATATCATTCGGTGAGCGGTCAGCCGGAGCGCTTCCGCATCGTCACCTTCGAAGGCGCGTTCCACGGCCGCACGCTCGCCACGCTCGCCGCCGGCGGACAGAAGAAATATCTCGAAGGCTTCGGGCCGGTGGTCGAAGGTTTCGATCAGGTGCCGTTCGGCGATCTTGCGGCGGTCAAGCGCGCGGTCGGCGAACAGACTGCCGCAATCATGATCGAGCCGCTGATAGGCGAAGGCGGCGTGCGTGTGGTGGAGCCGTCGTTCCTGCGCGCATTGCGGGAGCTTTGCGACCGCAATGGCTTGCTCCTTATTTTTGACGAGGTGCAGACCGGCATGGGGCGTACCGGCGAATTGTTCGCCTATCAGCGCACGGGGGTCGCGCCCGACATCATGACGCTCGCCAAGGCGCTTGGCGGCGGCTTCCCCGTCGGCGCCTGTCTGGCGACACGCGAGGCGGCAAAAGGCATGACCGCGGGCACGCACGGGTCGACCTTCGGCGGCAACCCGCTGGCGATGAGCGCGGCCAACGCCACGCTCGATGTGATGCTCGCCCCCGGCTTTCTCGATCGTGTCAAACAGATCGCGCTGTTGTTCAAACAGCGGCTGGCCGAGATCAAAGACCGCTACCCGGCGGTGATTGCCGAGGTGCGCGGCGAAGGGCTGCTGATAGGCCTGCGGGCGCTCGTGCCGGCCGGCAGTTTGGTCGATGCCTTGCGCGCCGAAAAAATGCTGGCGGTAGCCGCCGGCGACAACGTCGTGCGCCTGCTACCGCCGCTCATCGTCAGCGAGCAGGAGATCGCCGAAGCCATCGTGCGGCTCGACCGCGCCTGCGCCAGGCTCGACGGCGGGCCGGCGAAACCCCGTCAGTAAGAGGCTGCACGGTGAGCGTCCGCCACTTTCTCGATTTGATCGACGTTCCGGCCGCCGACTTGCGCGCGATGATCGAGTCAGCGCGCGTCATGAAGGCGAGGCGCGAGAGCGTGGGACGGCCGCTGGCCGGCAAAACGCTGGCCATGATTTTCGAGCGTCCCTCGACACGGACCCGCGTTTCGTTCGAAGTCGCCATGCGCCAGCTCGGCGGCGACGCCATCCTGTTGACCGCCGAGGAGATGCAGCTCGGCCGCGGCGAGACTCTTGGCGATACCGCCCGCGTGCTGTCGCGCTATGTCGATGCGATCATGATCCGGACACTCGATCCGGGCGATGTGCTCGAACTGGCCCGGTACGCGACCGTGCCGGTGATCAATGGGCTGACGCGGCGCTCGCATCCGTGCCAGGTGCTCGCCGATGTCATGACGTTCGAGGAGCGTTTGGGTCCGATCAGCGGCCGTATCGTGGCCTGGACCGGCGACGCCAACAACGTGCTGGCATCGTGGATGCACGCGGCCGAGCGGTTCGACTTTCGTCTGCGCGTGGCGACGCCGCCGGAACTGGCGCCGAAAAAGCCGCTGCTCGACTGGGTGAAGTCGACGACCGCCGCAATCAGCATCGGTACCGATCCGGACGAGGCGGTGAAGGGCGCAGACTGCGTGGTCACCGACACCTGGGTTTCGATGGGCGACCGCAACGGCACGCGCCGTCACAATCTGCTCAAGCGTTATCAGGTCAATGCGCGGCTCATGGCGCGCGCCAAACCGAATGCCATCTTCATGCATTGCCTCCCCGCACACCGCGGCGAGGAGGTGACCGATGAGGTGATCGACGGTCCTCAATCGGCCGTGTTCGACGAGGCCGAGAACCGCTTGCACGCGCAGAAGGGAATCCTGACCTGGTGCCTGGCGGCAAACGGCGGCTGATGGCGCGGCCGGGTTTGCTTGCCATCGACCATGGCGCGAGCGCTCGTTGCGGCGACGCCGCGACGCGGTCACCGTGCCCGCGCAGCGGATAAGGCGACGGGCGGAACGGCTTCGATCTCGCGCTCTGCGGTGTATTGATGAGCGCACGTTCGTCCGATCAGGACAATGACGGGACCCGATGGCGCTGCGGCTGCCAGACGAGCCGGCAATGCGGCGATGGTTGCGGCGATGACGCGCTCGTCCGGGCGCGTCGCCCGTTCGATGGCCATGGCCGGCGTCTGCGGGTCCAGCCCAGCCATCAAGGCCTTGGCGACCAGGTCGGGCAACGTCCTGGTCGGCATGTAAACGACCGTCGTCGTTGTCGGATCGGCGATCGACGCCCAGTCGATATCGGCAGGCAATTCGCCGTCGCGGCCATGACCGGTGATGTATTGCAGCCGCCGCGCAATGCCGCGTCGTGTCAGCGGCATCTGCAGGCGGCTTGCGGCAGCTTGAGCCGTGGTAATGCCCGGCACCACGTTGACGCGTATTCCGGCCGCCCGGCATGCGGCGATCTCTTCATCGGCGCGGCCGAAGATCATCGGATCTCCGCCTTTGAGGCGCACGACGCGCCGACCCGCCTTGGCGAGCGAGACCATGAGCGCATTGATCTCGTCCTGCCGGCACGAGGCGGCATGGCCGGTCTTGCCCACGAGCATTTTCTTGGCTTCGCGTCGCGCAAAGTCGAGCACGTCGGCGGATACCAGATCGTCAAACAGGATCACGTCGGCTGACTGCAGGGCGCGCACGGCGCGCAGCGTGAGCAACTCGGCATCGCCGGGGCCGGCGCCGACCAATGTCACCGCGCCGGCCGCGTGCGGGCTTGTCGTATCCAGCAATGTTTCCAGTTCGGCATCGTCCGGCACCCTGTCGGGTGCGGCGAAGGCGCGCTCGGTGAATCTTTCCCAGAAGATTCGGCGGCCGCGAAACGCCAAAGCAAGCGCTTGCAGGCGCGGCCGCCAGCGGCGCGCGGCGTCGGCCCAGCGCGCAAATCCTCGCGGAACGAGGGATTCGATCTTGGCGCGCACGGCCTGGCCGAAGACCGGCGATGCGCCATCGGTCGAAATGCCGATGACGAGCGGCGAGCGGTTGACGATCGCACCGAAGGAAAAATCGCAATAGGCCGGTCGGTCGATGACGTTGACCGGTACGCCGGCGGCGCGCGCCACGGCAGCGAATTCCGCCGCTTCTTCATCGTCGGCGCAGTCGGCGATCGCGAGGGCCGCGCCGGCAAAGTCAGGATCGCTCCAGCGGCGGCGATGCACGACGATCGCAGTGTCAGGCAACGCGGCTGCCAGCGCCATGAGCTCTTCGCCCGGCACCGGCGAGAAGACGTGAACGCGCGCGCCGGCCGCCGCGAGCAACTCGGCCTTCCACGCCGCGGCTTGGCTGCCGCCGGCGACGATGGCGAGCTTGCCTTCCAGCGCGAAGAAAAGTGGCAACCGCGCCAGCGCTCCCATGCGAATAGACGCAACAGCGGATGGCGATCGGCTCATGTTGCGACTCCTTGCATTCACTGGAAATAGAATTTTATCCCGCCAATGGCAATTACGGTTCCTCCATTTGGAAAGATCATTATGCGAGTTACCTCGGTATAGAAGAATAATCCAAGAAACGCGGGTCGTTTGATGGAAGTCCCGCGCGGCTTGCGGCCTCGCTTCATTCAAGCGGCGTGCCAATTGCGGGCGTGGCAAATGTACAAAGGGTCCAAAAACTGGCGGGCGCCCGACGGCTTTTCGTCGGGCGCCCGTGCGCTAGTGTCAGTCAGCCTATAAGCCGGGTTCTGGATGGCACGCGGCGCGACCCGCATGCGTGACGGCCATTCCTCTTGGACGCCGGTTGCCCGGCGCCTCCAGCAACCTACCCGGACGGCTGGTCTGGACAACCAACCCGGAGCATCTTCGCGTTTTGCGCCAAGAGCTCCGCGCCGCCCCTATTCGGTCTTGCTCCCGGTGGGGTTTACCGTGCCGCCGACGTTGCCGCCGGCGCGGTGCGCTCTTACCGCACCGTTTCACCCTTACCGCGGTCCTTCCCGATCCTCCCCCGCAAGCGGAGAAGGTACTCGTACTGCGCTTCCCCGATTAAGGGGAAGCAAGGTGGGAGCGCGGCGGTCTGTTCTCTGTGGCACTTTCCCTGGGCTCGCGCCCGCCGGATGTTATCCGGCACCGTCTGTCCACGGAGCCCGGACTTTCCTCCCCGGCAGCCGTCGCGATCCTTCCGCTGGAAGGACGCGAGACCCCCGGAGCGGCCGTCCGGCCGACTGACAGCGACAGGGATGGGGTTCTTCGCCGCCGCCGTCAAGGGGCGGCAACGCGATCGAACGTACGGGCACGCGCCGCGATGTTTCTCGCCCGGCCGCGATGGGTGAGCAGATCGTCGAGCGTCTTGCGCGTCGAGGCATCAATAATCCCGTCGACGCGCTGCGGACGGAAATGACGCTGGAATGCCGCCACGACATCGTGGGTGGTCGTATCGAAAGTGCCGCTTGGGGCGATGCCGTAACCGTAGTCTGCGAGAGATCGCTGTATTTCGGCAACGGCATCGCCCTGGTCGCCGAGCGCAAGCACGTTGCCGTCCAGCGTGAGCGGTGCCGGCCTTACCCAATGGCCCACGCCCGAATCGTACAGCGCACGCCAGGGGAATTTCTCTCCTGGGTCCTGCTTGCGCGATGGCGCCACATCGGAATGGCCGAGCACCCGTGCGGGCGCAATCGTATAGCGTGTAAGGATGCTGCGGCAGAGCGCCGTCACTGCCGCAACCTGGCGGGCGGGAAAGTCCCGATAGCCAAATTCGTGGCCGGGATTGACGATCTCGATGCCGATCGAGCAGGAATTGATATCGGTCTCCCCGGCCCAAGACGAGACGCCGGCATGCCAGGCGCGGCGGCTCTCCTCGACGAGTTGCACGATGCGACCGTCTTCGAACACGAAGTAATGAGCGGAGACCTCGCTGCTGCGGCTCGTCAGCCGCTCAAGCGCGGCGTCCGCATCCTGCATGCCAGTGTAGTGCAGCAGGATCATATCCGGACTGCGGCCGTCCTTGCGCTCGCCGTAGTTAGGCGATGGCACCACTTCGGCAACCACGCAGGAGTCCGGGAAGAACGCCATCCGCGCCATGGTGTGACCTTAGGGTACCAAGTGTTGCATACAAGCCGATTTCGGGCTCCTGTGGAAAACGGCAACAAAAAGGCAGCATGCGTTGCACCGGAGCAACGCTTGAACGTTGCCGCGAAGGATAACGCCATTTCACCATCATGGGTCCGTGCACGGCAGGCGCGCCGCCAAGTGGCGCTCATCAACCATTCCTTAAGCTTGCCGCTCACTAATCAAAGCTGAGCAACGCCACGCGCTTCGGGCGATCCTGCGTTGACGCCCATGCAGCCCCATGATAGCCCATAGCGTCCCAGCATTGGCTACTTCCGCAAGAGCTGACCGGCCGTTGGCGGCGGAGCCTCCCGGCGACTTTTCCTGGGACGAGGGGCGACATGGATCGCTTTGCGGACCGCTTCGTCTCCCATTGCACGCTCCGCATGGACGCCAAAGGCCGCGTCTCGGTGCCGGCGCCTTTCCGCACGATATTGGCGCGCGATGCGTTCGACGGCCTTTATTGCTATCCGGCGCTGGACAAGCCTGCGCTCGATGCCGGCGGCAACGCTCTGCTCAAGGAAATAGCGGAGCTGATAGCCGGCTATTCGCCCTATTCGAATCAACGCGAGCAGTTCGCGCTTGCGCTCTACGGCACGAGCGAAGCGCTCAAGATGGACAACGAAGGCCGGGTCGTTCTGACCGAAACGCTCAAGGCGCATGCGGGCATAACCGACACGGTAACCTTTGTCGGTCTCGGCCACAAATTTCAGATCTGGGAACCCGGCCGCTTCGGCGCGGAACTCGCGGAGGCCACCGAGAAGGTCCGCGCCTTCAAGCAGGAGCTGGGGATCCGGATGGCGGCGCCGGAAAGACCGCTCGGAGCACGGGAATGACGACGGGCAGCGACAGCAACGCTGTCGCTGGCGGACCGGCTCGTCACATTCCCGTGCTCGTCCGGCGCGCGATCGGCTGGCTCGACGTTCGGCCTGGCGGTCTCTACGTCGATGCTACATTCGGTGCCGGCGGGTTCAGCCGGGCGATCCTGACGACGCCCGAGACGCGTGTCATCGGCATCGATCGAGACCGTAGCGCCATTGACGGTGGCTCCGGGCTCCTGGCTGAGGCGGCGGGCCGGCTCGATCTGGTCGAGGAGCGCTTCTCCAATCTGCAGTCGATCGTCGGCCGCCGCAGCGAAGCGGGCACGGTCGACGGCATCGTGTTCGATCTCGGCGTTTCCTCCATGCAGCTTGACGAAGCCGGCCGCGGATTTTCCTTCCGCCTCGACGGCCCGCTCGACATGAGGATGGGTGGTGACGGCCCAAGCGCCGGCGATGTCGTCGCGCGCGCGAGCGAGCGGCAGCTCGCGGCGATAATCGGCATCCTCGGCGAGGAGCGACATGCGCGCGCGGTGGCGCGCGCCATCGTCAGAGCGCGCAACGAACGGGTCATCGATTCGACGCGGTCGCTCGCGGAAGTCGTTGCTGGCGCGCTGCCGGCGCACGGGGGAACGATTCATCCGGCGACCCGCACGTTTCAAGCCTTGCGGATGTTCGTCAACGACGAACTCGGCGAATTGGCTCGCGGCCTTTTCGCTGCCGAACGCGTGCTCAAGCCGACGGGGCGTCTTGTCGTCGTGGCCTTCCACTCGCTGGAAGACCGCATGACGAAGACCTTTCTGGTCGAGCGCAGCCGCCCCGCGGCTTTTTCGCGTCACCGGCCTGTTGCTCCTGCCCCGGCGCCGACTTTTCGCGTGCTGACGCGGCGTCCGCAGATGCCGGAGGAGTCCGAAATCGCCGCCAATCCTCGTGCCCGTTCGGCCAAATTGCGCGCCGCGGAGCGGACCGATGCGCCGGCCTCCGCCGCGAGCATCGCAACTCTGCTGCCGGTCCTGCCGTCGCTGTCCGACGTCGTGCGGGGGCGGCCGTGATCGTGCGGATTCTCAATTTCGTGGTGATCGGCGCGCTCGTCCTGGCGGCTGCCTACGTCTATCGCATCAAATTCGAAGCCACCGTTCAGGCCGAACAGCTTGCGAGGCTGCGCGATCAGGTGCGGCACGAACGCGACAAGATCGCGGCGCTGCGCGCCGAGTGGGGCGAACTTGACGATCCCGCGCGCATCCAGGCGTTGGCCAAGCGCTTCCTCAAGCTCAAGCCGATCGATGTCACCCAATTCGACGATCTCGACCACCTGCCCGACCAGCCGCCCGACTATTTGCGGCCGGGCGCCACCGATCCGATCGGCGGCATGATCAAGCATCTGGAGGCGCCGCCGCTGGTGACCGGAAGCGTTCCGGCCGCGGGCGCAGCGGCCGGTTCCACGCCGGCGGCCGCGGCGTCAAGCGCGGGCCCAGCGGTTGGCCCGGCGCCAATAGCGGCGAGCCCGTCTTCGACCATTGCGCCGGCGGCATCCGGAGCGCCCACGCCATGAGCGCAGTAAGCGAAGTTCCGCCGGCCCAACCGTCCGAGCCAAGGCTGCGGCGTCTCAAACAGACGCTGCTCTATGGACGAAATGTCGACCGCAGCGTGCGCGCGCGCGCCCGCGTCGGCTTGACGATCATCGGCTTTATCGCGGTCTACGCCATCATAGCGCTGCGCCTTGTCATGTTCGGCGTCATCTCCGACAGCAGAACGCCGCCGCACGTCATTCTCGACGACGCGGTGGCGACAGCGCGACCGGACATCCTCGACCGCAATGGCGAGATCCTGGCAACCGACGTGCGCGTGCCCTCGCTGTACGGCGAGCCCCGCCGCATCATCGACGTCGACGAAGCGGTCGAGCTTCTGACCGCGGACCTGCCCGACCTCGACGCCAGCGAGTTGCGGGCGCGGCTGTCTTCCAAACGCGGTTTCGTCTGGCTCAAGCGCGACATCACGCCGGCGCAGGAGAAGGAAATCTACAGCCAGGGCATCCCCGGCATCGGCTTTCTCAACGAGAACAAACGCGTTTATCCCAACGGCCCGGAAGTCTCGCACCTGATTGGCCTCGTCAACATCGACAATCAGGGCATCGCTGGCATGGAGAAATGGCTCGACAGCCACGGCCTTGCCGCCTTGCACATGGCCGGGCTTGCCACCGACCGGCTGCAAAACCCGGTCGTGCTTGCGGCCGACCTGCGCGTGCAGCACGCGCTGCGCGACGAACTGGTCGCGGCGCGCGAGCAGTTTCACGCGATCGCGGCGGCCGGCCTCGTGCTCAACGTCAACACCGGCGAAGTCGTCGCGCTGGTCTCGGAACCGGATTACGACCCCAACGATCCGCGCAAGGCCAACGATCCCTCGCGCATCAACCGGCTGACCACCGGCGTGTACGAGATGGGATCGACTTTCAAGGCCTTCACCGTGGCGATGGCGCTCGACTCCGGCAAGGTCACGCTCAACTCGACCTTTGATGCTCGCCATCCGCTGCGCATGGGCCGTTTCCTGATCCACGATTTCGATGCGCAGAATCGAATCCTGACCGTGCCGGAAATCTTCTACTATTCGTCGAATATCGGCGCGGCGCGCATCGCGCTGTCGCTCGGCACGGACGAGCAGCAGGCCTTCCTGAAAAAAATGGGTCAGCTCGACCGCTTGCGCACGGAGTTGCCGGAAAGCGCCGACCCGATTCTGCCCCGGCGTTGGAGTGATCTGACGACGGCCACCATTGCCTTCGGCCACGGTCTCTCGGTGGCGCCGTTGCAGGCGGCGATGGGAGTGGCCGCAATCATGAACGGCGGCATTCTGATCCCGCCCACCTTCCTCAAGCGCTCGCGGGAACAGGCCGAGGCGCTGGGCAAGCGCGTGATCAAGCCGCAGACCAGCGTGATGATGCGCTATCTGATGCGGCTCAATGTCGAGAAAGGCACCGCGCGCAAGGCCGACGTTCCCGGCTATTACATCGGCG
The DNA here is from genome assembly GCA_030041005.1 of Xanthobacteraceae bacterium. Taxonomy (GTDB): domain Bacteria; phylum Pseudomonadota; class Alphaproteobacteria; order Rhizobiales; family Xanthobacteraceae; genus BOG-931. The sequence goes on along the minus strand of JASHOR010000025.1, from coordinate 24,777 downwards.
GCAAGACCGGTACCGCCGACAAGGTGGTCAACGGCCGCTACTCCAAGACCAAAGTACTCACCGATTTCATGGCCATCATCCCGGCCGATCATCCCCGCTATTTGCTGCTGATCATGCTCGATGAGCCGAAGGCGACGCCGCAGACCCATGGATTCACCACGTCGGGGTGGAACGCAGTTCCGGTCGGCGGCCGCGTGGTTCGGCGTATCGCGCCGCTGCTCGGCATCGAGCCGCGCATGGACCTGCCGCCGGCCGATCAGCTCATACTGGCCTCGCTCAAGGAAAGCAGGTAAGGCGGGGGCCGATGAAGCTTCGCGAGATTCTGCCTGCCGACGCGCAGATCGCGGCGGGCCGTGCCGATATCGAGGTCGGCGGGATCACGGCGGACAGCCGCTCGGTCCGACCAGGCGATGCTTTCGTCGCCATTGCCGGGACCAAGGCCGACGGTCTGCGCTTCGTCGCGCCCGCCGTTGCCGCTGGGGCAATCGCCGTCCTGGCCGAACGGCTGCCGGAGGCGACGGATGATGGTGTCGCTTACATCCGGGTCGGCAACGCCCGCCGCATACTCGCTCTTGCGGCGGCGAAACTCTATCCGCGCCAGCCGGAATGCATTGCGGCCGTCACCGGAACCAGCGGGAAAACGTCGGTCGCCGCCTTCACGCGCCAGATTTGGACTGCGCTCGGATATCGCGCGGCCAGCATCGGCACCATCGGGATCGTTTCACCGCGCGGCGAATCGTATGGCTCGCTGACGACGCCGGATCCGGTCCTGCTTCACCGTACGCTCGACCAGCTCGCCGCGGACGGCGTGACCCATTTGGCGATCGAAGCCTCCTCGCATGGTCTCGATCAGTATCGGCTCGACGGGCTCTGCATCGCGGCGGCTGCTTTCACCAACATCACGCGCGACCATCTCGATTATCACCCGAGCTTCGAGGCCTATTTCACCGCCAAGCTGCGGCTGTTTCAGCAACTGGTCCGGGCCGGCGGCGCCGCCGTGGTCGATGTCGATCACGATCACGCGGCGGCGGTCGTCGCCGCGGCGCAGGCGCGCGGCCTGTCGGTGATGACGGTCGGACGCGCAGGAACAGGTATCCGTCTCATCGAGATCAAACGCGACGGATACGCGCAACATCTCCGGATCGAGTACGGCGGCAGGGTATTTGCCGCGGTGCTGCCGCTGGCCGGCGAGTTCCAGGTTGAAAACGCGCTCGTTGCCGCCGGGCTTGTCATTGCCGCCGGCGGCCAGCCGGACCGCGTGTTCGAGGTGCTCGCTCGGCTCAAGGGCGCCACCGGCCGGCTCGAATTTGTCGGCGAAAAGCGCGGCGCTCCGATCTTCGTCGATTACGCGCATAAGCCCGACGCGCTCGCCAAGGCGCTCGATGCCTTGCGGCCTTATGCGCGCGGCAGGCTCGTCGTGGTGTTCGGCGCCGGCGGCGACCGCGACCGTGGTAAGCGGCCGTTGATGGGCGCGGTTGCCGTCGCCAAGGCCGACCGCGTCATCGTCACCGACGACAATCCGCGCAGCGAAAACGCGGCCACTATTCGCGCCGCCATCCTTTCCGCGGCGCCCGGCGCCGTCGAGATCGGCGATCGGCGCCAGGCCATCCGCTCGGCGATCGCCGATCTGCGCCGCGGCGACGTGCTGCTGGTCGCCGGCAAGGGCCATGAAACCGGCCAAATTATCGGCGAGGCGAAGCTGCCGTTCAGCGATCATGAGGCGGTTGCCGCGGCGCTTAAGGAGCTTGCCGCATGAGGCCGCGGACATTGTGGGCCGTCGACGCGATGGCCGACGCGATGCGCGCCGAGCGCCAGGGGCCGTTGCCGCAATCGGTGTCCGGGATTTCGATCGACAGCCGCAGCATCGCGTCGGGGGACGCATTTTTTGCCATCGCCGACCGCCGCGACGGACATGATTTCGTGCCGGCGGCGCTTGCCGCCGGCGGCGGCCTCGCCGTGGTGGCCGCCGATCGCCGGGCGCAGTTCGGCAACGAGGCGCCGCTGCTCGTCGTGCCGGATGTGCTTTCCGGCCTGCGCGACCTTGCTGCCGCTGCGCGCGCCCGCACCCAGGCCAAGGTCATCGGCGTTACCGGCTCGGTCGGCAAAACCGGAACCAAGGAGGCATTGCGCCTTGCACTCTCCAAGGACGGCGAAACTCATGCCTCCGTCGCCTCCTACAACAACCATTGGGGCGTGCCGTTGTCGCTCGCCCGCTGCCCGCAGAGCGCGCGCTACGCCGTCCTGGAAATGGGAATGAATCACGCCGGCGAGATCGCTCCGTTGTCGCGCCTGGCGCGTCCGCATGTGGCGCTGATAACAACCATAGCCCCGGTGCATCTCGAATTCCTCGGCTCGCTCGGCAACATTGCCGACGCCAAGGCCGAGATTTTTCTCGGCCTTGAAGCTGGAGGCAGCGCGGTCATCAACCGCGACATCGCGCAATTCGCTCAACTCAAGCGGCGCGCCAGGGAAGCCGGCGTCGGGCGCGTGGTGTCGTTCGGCAGACACGCCGCGGCCGACGCGCGCCTTTTGAAGGTCTCACTGCATCCGCACTGCTCGGCGGTGGAGGCGCAGATTTTCGGCACCGAACTCGCCTACAAGATCGGCGCGCCGGGCGGCCATGTCGTCAGCAGCTCGCTGGCCGTGCTCGCCACCGCCGTGCTGGTCGGCGCCGATCTGGCGCTCGCGGCGCTGGCGCTGGCGGAACTGAAGCCGATTTCCGGTCGCGGCGCGCCGATCGAAATCGATCTTGTCGCCGGATCGGCGCTGGTGATCGACGAAAGCTATAACGCCAACCCGGTATCGGTCGCGGCGGCGCTGGCGCTGCTTGGCCAGATGGCGCCGGGGCCGCAGGGACGGCGCATTGCCGTGCTCGGCGACATGCTCGAACTGGGAGCAAAGGGGCCGGCGCTGCACCGGGCCTTGGTCAAGCCGATTGACGCCGCGGCGGTCGACCTCGTGTTCTGCTGCGGCCCGCTGATGCAAAAGCTCTGGCAGGCCCTTCCCGCCGCGCGGCGCGGCGGCTATGCAGAGGATTCCGCGGCGCTCGAAGGGCAGGTTCTATCGGCCATTCGCGCCGGCGATGTGGTGATGGTTAAAGGCTCGCTCGGGTCGCGCATGGGCCCCATCGTCAAGGCGCTGCAACGCGCGTATCCACGCCAGGATACGCTCGAGCGGGCGCTCGATGAGCAGCCGCTCGAAGGCGCGTCGGCGCAGGGTTGATGCGATGCTCTATTGGCTGGTCGATCTCTCGGACAAACTCTCCGTCCTCAACGTGTTCCGCTACATTACGTTTCGCACCGGCGGCGCCATCATCACCGCGTTGCTGTTCGTCTTCTTGTTCGGCCCTCGTATCATCGATCGGCTGCGCCGGTTGCAGGGCAAAGGCCAGCCGATCAGGCCGGACGGTCCGCAATCGCACATCATCGCCAAGGCCGGCACGCCGACGATGGGCGGGCTGATGATCCTGTCGGGCGTCCTGGTGTCGACGCTGTTGTGGGCCAATCCGACGAATCCCTACGTCTGGATAGTCCTGGGCGTCACCATCGGCTTTGGCATGGTCGGCTTCTACGACGACTATCTGAAAGTCACCAAACAAGCGCACAACGGATTTCCCGGGCGGACCCGTCTTTTGATCGAAGCCGCGATCGCCGTGGTCGCCTGTTTCGCGCTGGTCAGGCTCGCGCACGTGCCCGCGACGCCGACCTTCGCGACCTCGCTGGTGTTTCCGTTCTTCAAGGAGGTGGCGGTCAATCTGGGCTGGTTCTTCGTCATCTTCGCCATGTTCGTCATCGTCGGCGCCGGCAACGCCGTGAACCTGACCGACGGACTTGACGGCCTTGCCATCGTGCCGGTGATGATCGCCGCCGCGAGCTTCGGCCTGATCGCGTATCTGTGCGGCAACACCGTCTTCGCCGACTACCTGCAGATCCATTACGTCGCCGGCACCGGCGAGCTGGCCGTGTTGTGCGGTTCGGTCGTGGGAGCCGGGCTCGGCTTCCTCTGGTTCAACGCGCCGCCCGCTTCGATCTTCATGGGCGATACCGGCTCGCTGGCGCTCGGCGGCATGATCGGGGCCGTCGCGGTTGCCACCAAGCACGAGATCGTGCTTGCGGTCATCGGCGGATTGTTCGTGCTGGAGGCAGTCTCCGTCATCGTGCAGGTGCTGTCGTTCAAGCTCACCGGCCGGCGGGTGTTCAAGATGGCGCCGATCCACCATCACTTCGAGCAGCTCGGCTGGACCGAGCCGCAGATCGTCATTCGCTTCTGGATCGTTGCCGTCGTGCTCGCGCTGGCGGGATTGTCGACATTGAAGCTGAGGTAGCCCTGTCGTGATCCCGGTCACGGCCTTTGCGGGGAAAAAGGTCGCGGTATTCGGACTCGGCGGCTCGGGCTTGGCGAGCGCGAACGCGCTTGTTGCCGGCGGCGCCGATGTTGTCGGCTATGACGACAGCGAAGGCGGCGTGGCGAAGGCCGCGGCGGCCGGCATTCCGATCGCCGATCTGCACAAGGCCGACTGGTCCGCTATTGCGGCCTTGGTGCTCGCTCCCGGCGTGCCACTCACGCATCCGGCTCCGCATTGGGTCGTGCAACTGGCCCGGCGCGCGGGCGTCGAAATCATCGGCGACATAGAGCTGTTCTGCCGCGAGCGGGCGCGTCTTGCGCCGGCCGCGCCTTTCGTCGCCATCACCGGCACCAACGGCAAATCGACCACGACGGCCCTGGTCGCGCATCTCGCGGGTTCGGCGGGCATGGACGTGCAGCTCGGCGGCAATATCGGCACCGCGATTCTGTCGCTTGAGCCGCCGCGCAACGGCCGTGTTCACGTCATCGAGTGCTCGTCCTATCAGATCGATCTGGCGCCCTCGCTTGCGCCCTCGATCGGCATCCTGATCAATCTGTCCGAAGATCATCTGGATCGTCACGGCACCATGGAGCACTACGCCGCGGTGAAGGAACGTCTGGTCGCGGGCGTGCCGCGCGAAGGCACCGCCATCGTCGGCGTCGATGACCAATGGTGCAATGCCATTGCCGAACGGCTTGTTCGCTCCGGCAAGCGCGTGGTGCGCATCTCGGTGCAGCGCCGGCTGGGCGAGGGGCTTTATGCCGAGCGAGGGCGAATCATGCGCGCTGACGGCGCCGCCGCGGTGGCGATGGCCGAGCTTTCCGGCATCGGCTCGCTGCGCGGTCTGCACAACGCGCAAAACGCCGCCTGCGCGACAGCCGCCGCCTTGGCGCTCGGGCTCGATCCCGCGGCGATCCAGGCTGGACTGCGCTCGTTCCCCGGCCTGGCGCACCGCATGGAGCAGGTCGGCCGCCGCGGCCGCATCCTGCTGGTCAACGATTCGAAGGCGACCAACGCCGATTCGGCGGCGCAGGCGCTTGCCTGCTTTTCGGATATTTTCTGGATTGCCGGCGGCAAGCCGAAGACCGGCGGCATCGAATCGCTGCGCCGGTTTTTCCCGCGCATCCGCAAAGCCTATCTGATCGGGGAGGCAGCGGACGAGTTCGCCCGCACGCTTGGCCGCGACGTGGCGCACGAGATCGACGGCACCCTCGACAAAGCGCTGGCGGCGGCCATGCGCGACGCCGAAGCCGCGACCGTCCCCGAGCCCGTGGTGCTGCTGTCGCCGGCCTGCGCCTCGTTCGACCAGTATCGCAATTTCGAGGTCCGCGGCGACGCCTTCCGCGCCCTGGTCCAGGCGCTGCCGGGGATCACTTCGGCGAATTCTTAATTTGCCTTAAACCATCGCGGTGCAACGACTACGCGACGGGGACTGCTGCGGGACGGGTCATGGCCTCGCGCGCGCAACGCACGACGTTTAACGAATGGTGGTGGACTGTCGACCGGCCGACGCTGGCGGCGCTCGTTGCCCTGATGCTCGGCGGCATCGTGCTCTGCCTCGCCGCCAGCCCGCCGGTCGCCACCCGTATCGGGCTCGATCCGTTTCACTTCGTCGATCGCCAGGTCATCTTTCTCATTCCCGCCGCCGCGGTGCTGATCGCGACCTCGTTCCTGTCGCCGCGGGAAGTGCGCCAGGTGTCGCTGGTCGTGTTTGCCGTCAGCCTGATCCTGGTGGCGGCGACGCCGCATTTCGGCGCCGAGATCAAGGGGGCCAGGCGCTGGCTGGTGATTCTCGGCGTCAACATCCAGCCCTCCGAGTTTCTCAAACCCGCGTTCGTGGTTCTGATCGCCTGGCTGTTCGGCGAGTCCGCCAAACGGCCGGAAATGCCGGCCAATCTGATTGCGCTCGTCCTGCTGATGATCGTCGTGACATTGTTGGTGCTGCAGCCCGATTTCGGCCAGACCATGCTGATCGCGTTGGTCTGGGGAGCGTTGTTCTACATGGCCGGGATGCGCTTCATCTGGGTGATCGGGCTGGCGGCGACCGCGGGCGCCGGGCTGATCACGGCGTTCTATACCGTGCCGCATGTCGCGCAGCGCATTCAGGGCTTCCTCGACCCGTCGGCGGGCAACTCGTTCAATGTCGATATCGCCACTGAATCGTTCATTCGCGGCGGCTGGTTCGGCCGCGGTCCGGGCGAGGGCACGATCAAGCGCATCCTCCCCGAGGGCCATACCGATTTTGTCTTCGCGGTGGCGGCCGAGGAATTCGGCATCGTCCTCTGCCTTATTCTGGTCGCGCTGTTTGCCTTCATCGTCATCCGTGCGCTTGCCAAGGCGATGCACAACGATGATCCATTCAGCCGCTTCGCGGCCTCCGGCCTTGCCATCCTGTTCGGCCTGCAATCGACCATCAACATGGCGGTAAACCTGCATCTGATGCCGGCCAAAGGCATGACGCTGCCGTTCATTTCCTACGGCGGCTCGTCGTTGATCTCGCTCGCTTATGCCATGGGCATGCTGGTGGCGCTGACCCGCGAGCGGCCGCGCGCGCGACTGCCTGGCGATATCGTGATCGCCGGGAGGCGGGTGTGACGCAGGCGGCGAGCCGGGCCCAGGTCCTGCTCGCGGCCGGCGGCACCGGCGGCCATCTGTTTCCCGCCGAGGCGCTCGCGGCGACGCTGGTCAAGCGCGGCGTCTCCGTCCATCTCGCCACCGACCGACGCGCGGCACGCTATAGCGGCGCTATCGCCGAGGAAGCGGTCCACGTCATATCGAGTGCGACGCTGCGCGCGCGCAATCCGCTGGCGATGGCGAGGACGGCATCGCTGCTCGGCCTGGGCCTGTTCGAGGCCTACGCTTTGATCGGCCGGCTCAAGCCCATCGCCGTCATCGGTTTCGGCGGCTATCCGACCATCCCGCCGGTTCTGGCGGCTGCATGGCGCCGCGTTCCTACTCTCGTGCACGATGCCAACGCCGTCATCGGACGGGCCAACCGGCTGCTGGCGCCGCGCGTCACGGCGATCGCCACGACATTTCCCGACCTGTTCGGTAACGAGGCCGCGTTGGCTGCCAAGGCGACGCTGACCGGCAACCCGGTGCGCCCGGCGGTGGTTGCTGCCGCGGCGACGCCTTATTCCCTCGGACCCGGTCCGCTGCGCCTCCTGATTTTCGGCGGCAGCCAGGGGGCCCGCATCTTGGCCGAAGTGGTTCCGCCGGCGATCTGGCGCCTCGAGGCTGCGCTGCGGGCACGACTCGCTATCGTTCAGCAGGCCCGCGAAGAGGATGTGCCGCGGGTGCGCGAAGCCTATGCCGGAATGTCGATTGCAGCCGAGGTGGCGCCGTTTTTTGCCGATCTGCCGGCGCGGATGGCGGCGAGCCATTTGGTCATATCCCGCTCGGGAGCTTCGACCGTCGCCGAACTCGCCGCCATCGGCCGCCCCGCCATTTTGGTGCCGCTTCCGCATGCCCTGGATCAAGACCAGTTTGCCAATGCCGGGATGCTGGAACGGGAGGGCGGCGCTGTCCGCATGCTTCAGAATACCTTTACGCCGCAACGGCTTACGGACGAAATCGGGGCGCTCGCCGCCACCCCCCGGCGGCTGGAGGCGATGGCGGCGGCGGCGCGGTCGCTGGGACGGCTCGACGCCGCGGACCGCCTCGCCGATCTGGTGCTTAAGGTGGCAGGCAAGGGCGCGGGCAACTAAAAATATCTTTGTTTCCTCCGCCTTGGCGGGGGAGAGTAGGGAGCAGTCGTTGATCGGGTCGGCTGTCATTGGCGCATGAGCGAGAACTCGCGACCCACACCCCCAATCGTTCCCCATAAGGGGGAGCAGAGAACATCGGAGCGTTCATGAGGCTGCCGCGCGATATCGGTCCGGTGCATTTTGTCGGCATCGGCGGCATCGGCATGAGCGGAATAGCCGAGGTGCTGGTGACCCTCGGTTACGCGGTACAGGGGTCCGATCAGGCGGAAAACGCCAACGTCAAGCGGTTGCGCGACAATGGCGTCAAGGTCGCGATCGGGCATTCCGCCGACAACCTCGCCGACGCCGCCGTCGTTGTCGTGTCCTCGGCGATCAAGCGCGACAATCCGGAACTTGCCGCCGCGCGGGCCCGGCGCCTGCCGGTCGTGCGTCGCGCCGAGATGCTTGCCGAATTGATGCGCTTCAAAAGCTGCGTCGCGATTGCGGGCACCCACGGCAAGACCACGACCACCTCGATGGTGGCGGCGCTGCTCGATGCCGGCGGCCTCGATCCCACGGTCATCAATGGCGGTATCATCAACGCCTATGGCACCAATGCGCGGCACGGCGCCGGCGAATGGATGGTGGTGGAGGCCGACGAGTCCGACGGCACGTTCCTCAAGCTTCCTGCCGACATCGCCATCGTCACCAACATCGACCCCGAACATCTCGACCACTTCAAGACCTTCGATGCGGTGCAGGAGGCGTTCCGCGCCTTCGTCGAAAATGTACCGTTCTACGGTTTTGCCGTGATGTGTACGGATCACCCTGTCGTGCAGAATCTGGTCGGCCGCATCGAGGACCGCCGCATCGTGACCTATGGCGAAAACCCCCAAGCCGACGTGCGGCTCGTCGACGTATCGCACGCCGGCGGGACGTCACTGTTCACCATCATATTCCGCGACCGCGCCGGGCAGAGCGTGCACGAAATCGGCAAGATCGCGCTGCCGATGCCGGGGCGCCACAACGCGCTCAACGCCACGGCCGCCGTCGCGGTCGCCCATGAGCTTGGCATCGGCGACGATGTGATCCGCGGCGCGCTTGCCGGCTTCGGCGGCGTGCGGCGGCGTTTCACCCGAACCGGTATTTGGAACGGCGTCACCGTCATCGATGATTACGGTCATCACCCGGTCGAGATCGCCGCCGTGCTGCGCGCTGCCCGCGAATCCACCAAAGGGCAGGTGATCGCCGTGGTGCAGCCGCACCGCTTTACCCGTCTCGCCGATCTGTTCGAGCAGTTCTGCACCTGTTTCAACGATGCCGATGCGGTCATCGTCACTCACGTCTACGCCGCCGGCGAGGTCCCGATCGCGGGAGCGGACCGCGACGCGCTGGTGCAGGGCTTGCGCATGCACGGCCACCGGCGCGTGGTCCCGCTCGACGGCCCGGAGCAACTCGCTGCCTTGATCGCAGACATGGCGCAACCGGGCGACTACGTCGTTTGTCTCGGTGCCGGCTCGATCACCCAATGGGCCTATGCGTTGCCCGGGGAATTGGCGGCGCTCGGCCGGTGATGCGCGCAATGACGAATGGTTTTCCTGGGATCGCTCCCGATCTGCAATCGCGCATGCCGGCGCTGCGCGGCCGCTTGCTGAGCAACCAATCGCTCGCCGAACTGACCTGGTTTCGCGTCGGCGGACCGGCGCAGGTGTTGTTCATGCCGGAGGACGAGGCCGATCTTTGTTATTTTCTTGCAAACCTTGCAGGCGACATTCCGGTCACCGTCATCGGGCTCGGTTCCAACCTGATCGTGCGCGACGGCGGTGTGCCCGGCGTCGTGGTCCGGCTCGGACGCGGGTTCAACGAAATCGCGGTCGAGGGGCTTGCGCTTCGCGTCGGCGCTGCCGTGCCCGATGTCAAGGTGGCGCGGGCAGCGCAGGAAGCGGGCATCGCCGGGCTTTCGTTCCTGCGCGGGATTCCCGGCGCTGCCGGCGGCGCGCTGCGCATGAATGGCGGCGCCTACGGACGCGAGACCAAGGATGCACTGGTGCAAGCGCGCGCGATCGACCGGCGCGGCGGCATCCACATATTGACGAATGCCGACATGGGATTCTCCTACCGGCACTGCGATGCATCGGACGAGTTCATCTTCACGCAAGCTCTGTTCGCCGGCGAGCGCGGCGATCCGGCCGCCGTCGCCGCCGAAATGGACAAGATCACGGAATCGCGCGAGGCGACGCAGCCGATCAAGAGCCGCACCGGCGGCTCCACTTTCAAGAATCCGCCGGGACACAAAGCCTGGCAACTGATCGACGCCGCCGGCTGCCGCGGCTTGCGTATCGGCGAGGCGCAGGTCTCGGAAATGCACTGCAACTTTCTGATCAATCTCGGCGGGGCCAACGCCGCCGACATCGAAGCGTTGGGCGAGATGGTGCGGCAAAGGGTGAAGGAGTCTTCCGGCGTCGAGCTTGAATGGGAGATCAAGCGGATCGGGGTCCCGATTGAGCCTTGATTCGCGCCCATTCGGACTCTCGACGTTTTGCCAAATGTCGATTCTAGTAGCGCGAACGCGAATCAGCGGCTCGGCTGAGGAATTGGCTTAGGCAATGACGAAGCACGTCGCTGTTCTGATGGGTGGCTGGTCGGCCGAGCGTGAGGTCTCGCTGCGCTCGGGGCGGGCCTGCGCGGACGCGCTGGTGCGCCTTGGCTATCGCATCAGTGAAATCGACGTCGGTCGCGACGTAGCCGCAGCGCTCGCCGCCGCCAGGCCCGATATCGCCCTCAACGTCCTGCACGGCCGGCCCGGCGAGGATGGTACGCTGCAGGGACTCCTGGAAATTCTCGGCATTCCCTACAGCCATTCGGGCGTGCTGGCCTCGGCGCTGGCGATGCGCAAGGATTCTGCCAAAACGCTGTTCCGCGCCGCCGGCGTGCCGGTCGCCGAAGGCCTGTTGGCCTCCCGGCAGGAGGCGGCAGCGCGCCACCTCATGCCTCCGCCCTATGTCATCAAACCCATTGCCGAGGGATCGAGCGTCGGGGTCTTTATCGTCACCGCAGCGCACCCGCATCCGCCGCAGGAGCTTTACCGCGACGACTGGCCGTTCGGCGATACGGTCATGCTCGAACGCTATGTTCCGGGAAAGGAACTGACCTGCGCCGTGCTCGGTGACCGGGCGCTCGACGTGATCGAGATCGTGCCCTCCACCCGGTTCTACGATTACGAGGCAAAATACGCGGCCGGCGGTTCCAAACACCTTCTGCCCGCGCCGATTTTACCAAATGTTTACCAGGAAGTCCGCAGACTCGCTCTGGCTGCCCATAACGCGCTCGGCTGCCGCGGCGTGAGCCGCGCGGATTTTCGCTACGACGATCGGGGGACGGGTGAGCTCGTTTGTCTTGAAGTCAATACACAACCGGGCATGACCGAGACGTCGCTCGTGCCTGAGCTTGCCGCATACGCTGGCATCACGTTCGATGAGCTGGTGCGATGGATGGTGGAGGACGCCTCGACCAATCGCTGATGCGGTCGGGGCCCGCGGTTGGGGGACAGGTCGGCGCGCGCCTTGACGAGCCGATGCAAGCTCGCGTGCGCGGCGAACGCTGGCGCGTGGCGGCGCGGCTGCCGCATTGGCTGAAGCTCTGGCGCGGTCGGCGGCTGCCGATTGTATTCCCCGATTGGCTGCCGGACTGGATGAAACCCGTGTGTCGGCGTGGCGAACGCTGGCTCGTCAGGATCGTGCGCCTGCCGGTGCCGCACGGCGTCGGAGTGGCCGCCTCGCTCCTGCTGCTCGCCTCGGCGCTCGGTTACGGCGTCGTCGCGGGAGGCCACCTGCCGGCGCTGCTCGACTGGGCAGGCACGACCCGCGACGCCGCGGCCGATGCGTTCGGCTTCCGCATTGCCGAGGTTTCGCTCTCGGGAGCGAAAGAAATCAGCCGCGAAGAGATTTTGACCACCATCGGGGTCACCGGGCAGACCTCGCTGTTGTTTCTCAACGCCGACGCCGCCCGCGCGCGCCTGATGGCCAATCCGTGGGTCGCCGACGCGGCCGTGCTCAAGCTTTATCCCAATCGACTGCAGATAACGATCACCGAACGCCGGCCGTTTGCGCTTTGGCAGAAAAATGGAGACGTCGAAGTCATCGCTGACGACGGCACGGTGCTCGAGCATTTCGTCGAGCGCCGTTATCTGCATTTGCCGTTCGTGGTGGGCAAAGACGCGCAGCGGCGCGCCAAGGCATTTCTCGATATTCTCGATCGATATCCCGACATCGCCTCTCGGGTCCGCGCGTCGGTTCTGGTCGCCCGGCGCCGCTGGGATCTGCTGCTGAAGAACGGCATCGATGTCGAGCTGCCCGAGACCAACCCCGCGGTTGCGCTCAACCACCTCGTTGCGCTCGATCGGGAAAAGAAGCTTTTGACCCGGGATATCACGGTGGTCGATCTGCGCCTGCCCGACCGGGTAACGGTGCGTCTGTCCGATGCCGCCGCGCAAGCGCGCGCCGAAGCGCTCAAGGAATACAACAAGAAAAAGAAGGGGGGCGACGCATGAGTGCTCTCCATTACGGCCTGACGCCGAAAATGAAGCCGATCCCGGCGCGACGGAGCGCGCTGGTTGCAGCCCTCGACGTGGGGTCGAGCAAGATCGCCTGCATGATCGCGCGTCTGCGGCCGCATCCGCCGCAGCAGGTCCTGACCCGAAGAACTCATGCGGTCGAGGTGATCGGCTTCGGCCACACCGGCGCGCGCGGCATGAAGGCAGGCGCCGTCGTCAACCTGGCGCAGGCCGAAGAAGCGATTCGGGTGGCCGTCGATGCCGCCGAGCAGATGGCATCGGTCGAGATCGAGTCGGCGGTGCTGTCGATTTCCGCCGGCCGGCTGGCCAGCGAACTGTTTGCCGCCGACGTGGAGATTGTCGGCTCCGCCGTTTCCGAGGGCGACATTGCACGCGTGCTCGCCGCCGGCAGCCGGCATTCGCTGCGTGACGGCCGCGCGGTCCTGCACTCGCTCCCGGTCGGCTACTCCATCGACGGCACCGAAGGTATCCGCGATCCGCGCGGCATGCTCGGAAGCCGGTTCGGTGTCGACATGCACGTGGCCACGACTGATATCGCGGCGGCGCGCAACCTGATGCTCGCGGTCGAGCGCAGCCATCTCGCCGTCGAGGCCATGGTGGCCAGTCCTTACGTTGCCGGCCTTGCCGTCCTTGCCGACGATGAGGCCGATCTCGGCGCCGCCGTCATCGACCTCGGCGCCGGGACGACTACCGTCGCGGTCTTCCTGAACGGCCGCCTCGTGCATCTGGAAGGCTTCGCGCTGGGCGGCCAGCATATCACCACCGACATCGCCCGCGGATTGAACGCCCGCATCGTCGACGCCGAACGGATCAAGACGCTTTACGGCACAGTGCTGAACGGCGGCTCGGACGAGCGGGACATGATCGAGGTGCCGCCGATCAGCGAGGACGAGCGCGAGACGGCGCAATTCGTGTCCCGGGCCACGCTGGTGCACATCATCAAGCCGCGCGTCGAGGAGATTCTCGAAATGGTGCGCGACCGGCTGGCCGCTTCACCGTTCGCGGCCGAGCGGCGCGGGCATGTGATCCTGACCGGCGGCGCCGCGCAGCTCACCGGGCTGCCGCATCTGGCAGCGCGCATTCTCGATCGCCCGGTGCGCATCGGCCGGCCGCTAGGCATTTCCGGTCTGCCGGATACCGCCAAAGGCGCGGCCTTCGCAGTGGCGGCGGGTCTTCTGGTCTATCCGCAGGCGGCGCATCTCGAGCATTTCGAACAGCGCAAGCGGCACGCAATGAATGGCACGGGCGGTTATTTCGCCCGTGTCGGACAATGGCTTCGCGAGAGCTTCTGATGGCCCCCAGATCGCGAGCTAGAGCATCACAGCGGCCGGTGGCGGACCGGTCGGGGCCGGGCGTTGAAAGCGCCCGCGCAAGGAAGAAGAGGCAACCATGACCATCAATCTGAACATCCCCGACATCCGGGAGCTCAAGCCGCGTATCACGGTATTCGGCGTCGGCGGCGCCGGCGGCAATGCCGTCAACAACATGATCACGGCCGGCCTGCAGGGCGTCGATTTCGTCGTCGCCAATACCGACGCCCAGGCGCTGACCACCTCGAAAGCCGAACGCATCATCCAGATGGGCGTGCAGGCAACCGAGGGCCTCGGTGCCGGTTCGCAGCCCGACGTGGGCCGCGCCGCCGCCGAAGAGGTGATCGACGAAATCCGCGATCACCTCGCCGGCGCCCACATGGTGTTCGTCACCGCGGGTATGGGCGGCGGCACCGGCACCGGCGCCGCGCCGGTCGTCGCCAAGGTCGCGCGCGATGCCGGCATACTGACCGTCGGTGTCGTCACCAAGCCGTTTCATTTCGAAGGCCAACGCCGCATGCGCGTCGCCGAAGGCGGCATCACCGAACTGCACAAATGCGTCGACACGCTGCTGATCATCCCCAATCAGAATCTGTTCCGCGTGGCGAACGAGAAGACGACCTTCGCCGACGCATTCGCCATGGCCGACCAGGTGCTCTATTCCGGCGTCGCCTGCATCACCGACCTGATGGTCAAGGAAGGCCTGATCAATCTCGACTTCGCCGATGTCCGCGCGGTCATGCGCGAAATGGGCAAGGCGATGATGGGCACCGGCGAAGCCGCTGGCGAGAAGCGGGCGCTGACCGCCGCGGAAGCGGCGATCTCCAATCCGCTGATCGACGATGCGTCGATGAAGGGCGCAAAGGGACTGCTGATTTCGATCACCGGCGGCCGCGATCTCACGCTCTACGAGGTCGACGAGGCGGCCACGCGCATTCGCGAAGAAGTCGATCAGGATGCCAACATCATCGTCGGCGCCACCTTCGATGAGGGGCTTGACGGCATTATCCGGGTGTCGGTGGTGGCGACCGGAATCGATCAGGCCGCGGCGCAGCGCTCGCCGGCCGCGGTCGAATCGCGCATTGCCGAACTCGCCCACCGGCTCCGCGCCGACAACCAGCGCATCGCCGAGCGAATCGAGCGAGCCGAGCCGTCTCAGCCGCCGCAATTGCCGCAGGTTCAGCCGGCTCGCCCGGCGGCAGCAGTGCCGGCGCCCGCTGCAAGCCCGGCCGCAGTGGCGACCTCGATCGAATCGGCGGCCAAGGCCGCGATCGCGTCGGCGGTGGAAGACGTCAGCATCCGTCCGCTGACGCTCAAACCGACGCTTTTCCTCGATCCCGCTACGGCCGGCGAGGAGACCCAGGAACCCAAGGAGTTCATCCCGCCACAGCCGGAGCGACTCTCCCCCCGCGGTCCGCGCATGCCTCGGATCGATGAACTGCCGATGCCGGCACAGAACGAGATTCGGGCTCGGCGCGGCGAGTTGCCCCAGGAGGAGCACCCGGGACGCCGCAAATCGCTGTTGGAGCGGCTGGCGTCAGTCGGTCTCGGGCGCCGCGACGAGGCCAGAGACGATGCGCCTCCGGCGCCGCCGAGCCCCGCGCCGGTGCCTCATGCGCCGGAGCGGCTCTCCGGGCGGCCGATGCCGCGTCCGTCCGAGCCGCGTCCTGAGCCTGTTTCCGAATATGCCAAGCGGCCCGCGCCCCATGGGCTCGATCAGCATGGCCGGCAGGCTCCGGTGCGAAATACGGAGGAACAGGACCAGCTCGAAATTCCTGCATTTCTGCGGCGGCAGGCGCATTGACGGTGGCTCAGGGGCTCCCAGCGCGCCAGCATTAGGATCGATGTCGGGGGCGAGAGCGCTGTGGAAAGCGCGGAAAACTGCGCGCGTCCGCGGAGCACGTCTGGCGCGGCTTGCGCATCGGTCGAACCGGCTGCCCATGCTGCTTGGCGCCCCGCCTGAGGCCTGGATTGAACGTGAATGCAGTGGCAATTTGCGGCGCCGCGCTGACAAGAGTGCGGCCGGAAGGTGGTAACAGTCGGTAAGAAAGCGTGAATTGTGTCAACGTCGGTCACCGGGCATGTTATGGACGTCAGTGGGGCCTAAATGGGGTTCTGGATTCTGGCGCTCGGTGCGGTTCTGCCGAAGGCGATAGTCTAATCCGGTTGGCCTTCACGACGGGGACGGTTGCGGTTGCGGGGTCGCAGCGCAGCCATTGGGTGTGGGATCAAGGTAATGAGCTGGGGCTCGCACGCCGGCAAGCAAACGACTCTGCGCGATCAGGCGACGGTGACCGGTGTCGGCGTCCATTCCGGGTTGCCTGTTACTCTCACGCTGCATCCTGCCGAAGCCAATACCGGCTTTGTGTTTTTGCGCTCCGCGGCTGATAGCGGCGAAGATCGCGAATTCAAGGCCAGCTTCCGCTCGGTCACGGCGACTGAATTTGCCACGGTGCTCGGCGATCAACGGGGACCGGCGGTATCAACGACGGAGCACGTCCTTGCGGCGTTGCGCGGTCTTGGCGTCGACAACGCGATCATCGAGGTTGACGGTCCCGAGGTGCCGATCATGGACGGCAGCGCCGCTCCATTCGTCGACGCAATCGATCAGGTTGGCATTGTCACGCAGAAAGCGGCACGGCGCTGCATCCAGGTGCTCAAGCCGGTACGCGTCGGCAAGAACGGCTGCTACGGCGAATTGCGGCCGCACTTGAGCGGCCTGCGGATCGAAGCGGAAATCGATTTCGATCACCCGCTCGTGGGCCGACAGAGATTTGCGGTCGACGTCGCGCCGAACGTCTTTCGCCGCGAACTCGCGCGGGCGCGAACGTTCGGATTCATGCGCGACGTGGCCAAGCTGTGGGGCGCCGGCTATGCGCTCGGCGCATCGTTCGAGAATACGGTGGTCGTTGCCGAAGACCGCGTACTCAATCCGGAGGGAATGCGTTTCCCCGACGAGTTCGTGCGCCATAAGGCGATTGACGCCATCGGCGACCTGGCGCTGGCGGGCGCGCCGCTGCTTGGCGCCTACCGCTCGGTCCGCGGCGGACACAAGCTCAATCACGCCGTGCTCACGGCACTGATGGCGGATCACACCGCATGGGCCTATGTCGAGATGCCGGAACCGGCGCACCGCTCGCGCGGCCATGCCGAATTGGCGACCGCGTTCGCGCCCGCTTACGGGCCTGACGTCTCTTGAATCCTTTGATTTTTCTGCCTTAATCCCGGCCGATTGTCGGCGATACTGCAATCTTGCATGGGGTCGTCGGGTATCCGCCAAGCGCTGCGCGGGGCGGACGCCGCGTCGGGATCGGAACGCAAATCACGCTCATGATGCTGTGGGTACGAGGATCGCGACGGTCCGGTTGCGCGTTGCCGGCGTTGGCCCGGTGGCTTCTGCCGGCGCTTTTGACCGTGCCGCTTATCGGTTGCAGTTTCTTCAAGAAAACCCCGGATGTCACTCCCGATACGCCGGCCGACAAGCTCTATAACGAGGGCCTGTTTCTGCTGAACGACCAGCAGGACTACAAGGAGGCGGCGAAGAAGTTCGACGCGGTCGAAGGCGAGAATCCGTATTCGGACTGGGCGCGCAAGGCGCTGTTGATGGATGCGTTCAGCAACTACAAGGCCGGGCAATACGACGATTGCATCAATGCGGCGAAACGCTACGTGACGCTGCACCCCAGCAGCCCCGACGCCGCCTACGCGCAATACCTGATCGGCTCCTCGTATTACGATCAAATCCTCGACGTGTCGCGCGACCAGGAGCGGGCGAAGAAGGCCATCGACGCGTTCCAGGAGGTGGTGAACAAGTATCCGGGCAGCGAATACGCGCTCGCGGCCAAGAAAAAAATCGAGATGGCGCGCGACCAGCTCGCCGGCAAGGAGATGGCGATCGGCCGTTTCTATCTGCGGAAGCATGATTACCTGGGCGCCATCAACCGCTTCAAGGTCGTGGTCACGCAGTATCAGACCACGCGGGAAGTCGAGGAGGCGCTCGAACGGCTGACCGAAGCTTATCTCGCTCTCGGCATAACCGATGAGGCGCAGACCGCCGCCGCGGTGCTCGGCCACAATTTCCCCGACAGTCCCTGGTACAAGGACGCGTATAATCTGCTCAGGGGCGCCGGCGCCGAGCCCAACGAAAACAAGGCGTCCTGGATCAGCCAAGCCTTCCACAAACTGACGGGTTAAGCCGGACCTCGGACGGCAGAAGACGGGCGACAGGCCGGAGAATCCCGAATAATATCCGTCGTCCGTGTCTGTTATCCAGTTTCCCGATGCTGTCTCGCCTCTCGATCCGCGACATCGTCCTGATCGAACGCCTGGACATCGATTTCGGGGCGGGCCTTGCCGCGCTGACGGGCGAGACCGGCGCCGGCAAGTCGATATTGCTCGACGCGTTCGCGCTCGCGCTCGGCGCGCGCGGCGACGCGGCCCTGGTGCGCACCGGCGCGGACCATGGGCAGGTCACCGCCGCATTCGAACTCGCCAAAAACCATCCGGCGCGGCGCATTCTCGCCGAGAACGATCTCGACGGCGAGGATGAGCTGATCGTGCGCCGGGTGCAATTCGCCGATGGCCGCACCCGCGCATTTGTCAACGATCAGCCGGTGAGCGTGCAGATCCTGCGCGCGCTCGGCGCCGCGCTCGTGGAAATACACGGCCAGCATGACGAGCGCGCCTTCGTCGACGCCGCGACCCATCGCGCGCTGCTCGATGCCTATGGCCGAATCGAAGACGCCGCCGCCGAACTGGCGCGGCTGTGGGCCGCGCGGCGCGCCTGCGAGACGGCCGTGACCACGCATCGCGCCGAGGTCGAGCGGGTCAACCGCGAGGCGGAATGGCTTCGGCACGCCGTCGAAGAACTGAGGCGTCTGGCGCCACAGGCCGGCGAGGAGACCTCGCACGCCGAGCAGCGCGCCGCCATGATGCAGGCGGAGAAGGTCGCCGATGATTTGCGCACGACGCACGAGGCGGTCGGTGGTCCGCAATCGCCGGTGCCGCCGCTGGCGACCGCGTTGCGGCGGCTGGAGCGGCGTGTCGCCCAGGCGCCGGCGCTGATCGAACCGGCGGTGCAGGCGATCGAGGCCGCGCTTGCGGCTTTGGAAGAGGCGCGCGCCCATCTCGAGGCGGCGCTGCGCGCCGCGCAATACGACCCCGACGAGCTTGAACGCATCGAAGAGCGGTTGTTTGCTCTGCGCGCGGCCGCCCGCAAATACAATGTGCCCGTCGACGATCTCGGCGCGCTTGCCGCTCGGTACGTAAACGATCTCGCGTTGATCGATGCCGGCGCCGAAAGACTCGTCGCCTTGCAGCGCGAGGCGCAAGCGGCAGCGGCTCGCTACCGCGAGGCGGCGCAAACCCTTTCGGCGAACCGGCGCCGCGCCGCGCAGGCCCTGGACAAGGCGGTCAACGCGGAACTGAAACCGCTCAAGCTCGACCGCGCGCGGTTTTCCACCGAGATCGTCCCGGCCGACGAGGGGCCGGACGGTATCGACCGCGTCGAGTTCTGGGTACGCACCAACCCCGGCACGCGACCGGGGCCGCTGATGAAAATCGCCTCCGGCGGCGAACTGGCGCGCTTTCTGCTGGCGCTGAAAGTCGCGCTTGCCGACCGCGGCTCGGCGCCGACGCTCATTTTCGACGAAGTCGATACCGGCGCCGGCGGCGCGGTGGCCGACGCCATCGGCGTGCGGCTTTCGCGGCTTGCCGCCGACGTGCAGGTGATCGCGGTCACGCACGCCCCGCAGGTGGCGGCGCGCGCCGACCGCCACTACCTGATCACCAAGGACGCGCTCGGCAATGGCGAGCGGGTCACGACCCGTCTCGACGAACTGGTCGCCGAGCGACGCCGCGAGGAGATCGCGCGCATGCTGGCCGGAGCCGAGATCACCGCCGAAGCCCGCGCCGCCGCCGAGCGCCTGATCCGCGCGGCGGGTTGATATTTGTCATGGCGCGTCGCGAAAAGACCGAAACATCCGTTGAAGGCCTCACCGAAAATCAGGCGCGCGTCGAGCATGCCCGGCTGGCGCAGGAAATCGCCGAGCACGACCGGCGCTATTACCAGCAAGACGCGCCGACGGTTTCCGACGCCGAATACGATGCGTTGCGGCAGCGCTACAACGCGATCGAAGCGCGCTTCCCGCAACTGCGCACGGCGCAAAGCCTGACGCAGCATGTCGGCGCGGCCCCGTCTGCGCGCTTCGCCAAGGTGCGCCATGCGGTGCCCATGCTCTCGCTCGACAATGCGTTTGCCGATGAGGACGTGATCGATTTTGTCGGCCGCATCCGCCGTTTCCTGCGGCTGCCAGAGGATGAGCAGATCGTCTTTTCCGCCGAACCGAAAATCGACGGGCTGTCGATGTCGCTACGCTACGAAGACGGCGCGCTGGTCACCGGCGCCACGCGCGGCGACGGCGCCGAGGGCGAAGACGTCACCGCCAACGTCAAGACGCTGGAGGACATCCCAAAACGGCTCAACGGCAAAAATATTCCCGCCGTGTGCGACGTGCGCGGCGAGGTCTACATGACCAAGCACGCCTTCTTCGCCCTCAACAAGCACCAGGCCGAGATTGGCGGCCAGGTGTTTGCCAATCCGCGCAACTCGGCGGCCGGCTCGTTGCGGCAGAAGGATCCGTCGATCACCGCCTCGCGCCCGCTCGGCTTCTTCGCCTATGCGTGGGGCGAGATGAGCGAAATGTCGGCCGACACGCAGTCCGGCATGATCAAATGGTTCACCTCTTGCGGGTTCAAGACCAATCCGCTGAGCAGGATGTGCCGCTCGGTTGAGGAGCTGCTGGCATTCCATCGCGAGATCGAATTGCAGCGCGGCAGTCTCGATTACGATATCGACGGCGTGGTCTACAAGGTCGAACGGCTCGATTGGCAGGAGCGTCTCGGCTTCGTTTCGCGCTCGCCACGCTGGGCGATCGCGCACAAGTTTCCCGCCGAAAAAGCGACCACCGTGGTCCGCGACATCGAGGTCCAGGTCGGCCGCACCGGCGCGCTCACGCCGGTCGCCAAGCTCGAGCCGGTGACGGTTGGCGGCGTCGTGGTGCAGAACGCCACGCTGCACAACGCCGACGAGATCGCGCGGCTCGATGTGCGCCGCGGCGATACGGTGCATATCCAGCGCGCCGGCGACGTCATTCCGCAGGTTCTTGGCGTGGTCCTGGAAAAGCGTCCGCGCGATGCCAAGCCTTACAAGTTTCCCACGAAATGCCCTTGCCCGCTGCATACGGATGTGGTGCGGGAGATCATCGCCGGCGGTGAAGAAGGCGCGCGCGCCCACTGCACCGGGGAGTTTGCCTGTCCGTACCAGACGCTCGGCCATCTTGAGCATTTCGTATCTCGCCGCGCCTTCGACATCGACGGTCTGGGCGAGAAGCAGATCGCGTTCTTTCACGAGCAGGGCTGGATCAACGAGCCGGCCGATATTTTCACGCTACGCGAGCGCAATGGGAAATTCACGCTGAAGGGGACCAGCGGCAAAATCCGGCTGGAAGAGGTCGAGGGCTTCGGCGAAACCTCGGTGCGCAACCTGTTCAGCGCCATCGAGGCGCGGCGCGAGATTTCGCTGGAACGGTTCATCTACGCGCTCGGCATCCGTCATGTCGGCGAGACCACCGCGGTGGCGCTGGCGCGCGGCTATGGTTCATGGGCGGCGTTCCACGATGCCTGCTTGCGGCTCGCCCGCGGCGACAACGACGCCAAGGAGGAAATGGACGCGCTCGACCAGATCGGCGAAACCGTCATCGAGAGCCTGCGCGATTATTTCGCCGAACAGCACAATCGGCGCCGGTTTGAGCGACTTGCCTTGCAGGTGCGCATCCTCGAGGCCGAAAAGCCGCGCGCGGACTCGGCGATCGCGGGAAAAACCGTGGTGTTCACCGGCACGTTGGAAAAAATGACCCGCGACGAGGCGAAGGCTTCGGCCGAGCGGCTCGGCGCCAAAGTGTCGGGATCGGTCTCGAAAAAGACCGATTACGTGGTCGCCGGCCCCGGCGCAGGCTCCAAGCTCGCGGAGGCAAAAAAGCTCGGCGTCGCGGTGCTGACCGAGGACGAGTGGGCGAAGCTCGTTCGCTGACGCGATCGGTCAACTTGCAAGCGGTGCCGTCGCGCGATCGAGCCATTGCTGCGTCGGCGCATCGACCAGCGGCGCGATAACGGCGCGGACGCGCGCGTGATAGGCGTCGAGCCAGGCGACTTCCTCGTCGCTCATCATCTCCGGCTCGATCAGGCGGCGATCGATCGGGGCGAGGGTGAGCGTCTCGAAGGCGTTGAGCGTCTTTTCCGCCTCGGCGTCCGGCGGCGCCTCGCTCACCAGCACGAGATTTTCGATGCGGATGCCGTAAGCGCCGGCGCGGTAATAGCCGGGCTCGTTGGACAGGATCATGCCGCGCCGAAGCGGCGCGGCGCCGGCCTTGGCGATGCGCGCCGGTCCTTCATGCACCGACAGGTAGGAGCCGACACCGTGGCCGGTGCCGTGGTCGAAATCGCGTCCCGCTCGCCAGAGAAATTGCCGCGCCAGCGTGTCGAGTTGCGCGCCGGTGGTGCCGTCGGGAAATACCGCGCGCGCAATCGCGATATGGCCTTTCAAAACCAGCGTGAAATTTTTGCGAAAATCGTGGGTCGGCGCACCGACGGCGACAGTGCGCGTGATGTCCGTGGTGCCGTCCAGATATTGGCCCCCGGAATCGATCAAAAACAGCTCGCCTTGACCGATGCGCCGATTGCTCTTGCGGTTGACACGGTAATGCACGATGGCGCCGTCGGGACCGGCGCCGGCGATCGTCGGAAAGGAAACGTCCTTCAACTGGCCGGTGTCGCGGCGAAAACTCTCCAGCGCCTCGACAGCGTCGATTTCGCTCAGACGACCGGAGGGCGCTTCGCGATCGAACCAGGCCAGAAAGCGGGTGACTGCCGTGCCGTCGCGCAACTGCGCCGCACGCGCGCCGGCGATCTCGGTGGCGTTCTTGACCGCCTTCATCGGCGCGATCGGATCGCTGCCGCGCAACAGCTTGCCGCCGTGACTGCCGACGATCCGCGCGATCGCGTCCGGACATGTCGCCGGATCGAGGCGCACTGCGCGGCGCTCGCCAGCGAGCGCGGCGAGATCGCGTTCTAAATCGCCGGGAGAGCGCAGGGCGGCGATCTTGTCGAGCCGGTCGCGGACGTCGCCGATAAGCTTG
Source organism: Xanthobacteraceae bacterium (assembly GCA_030041005.1). GTDB lineage: Bacteria > Pseudomonadota > Alphaproteobacteria > Rhizobiales > Xanthobacteraceae > BOG-931. The sequence continues at coordinate 1,669 of JASHOR010000025.1, read as the reverse complement.
CGATCGTCGACATAGAGCGCGGGCCGCCCGGCCTTCGCCACGATGGCGGAGGCGAGCACCACCGGCGTGTGCGGAATGTCGCTGCCGCGGATGTTGAACAGCCAGGAGACCGCGTGCGGGTCGGAGACCACGAGCGCATCCGCCGACACTTTCTGCATCTCGGCGCGCACGCGGTCGATCTTCTGCCGGGCATCCTCACCGGCGTAGCGCAGTTCGTGCACGACGACGGCGCCGAGCGGCGGCTCCGGCCGCGCGGTCCAGATCGCGTCGACCGGATTGTCGGCGACCGCAACCAGGGCGGCGCCCGCCGCCGCGCAGGCCCTGGCAAGCTGCTCGGCGCCGTCGACCGTGTGCAGCCAAGGCGAGTAACCGAGCTTCTTGCCGGCGGTCAGATTGGCTTCGATCCAGGCGGTCGGCGGTCGTTCGATCAGATGCTCGATGGCGAAGACCGCGCTGTCTATTTCGTCGGCGGCCTGCACCTGATAACGCCCGTCGACAAAAATCGCCGCACGATCGGCCAGCACGATGGCGACGCCCGCCGAGCCGGTGAAGCCGGTGAGCCAGGCGAGACGCTCGGCGCAGGGCGGCACGTATTCGTTCTGATAGCGATCGGCGCGCGGCACGACGAATCCGTCGAGCCCGCGCCGCGCCAATTCCGCGCGCAACGCCGCGATCCGCGGTGCGCTTTCGCCGCGCTCGCCGCGATCATCGAACGATTGGAAATGCGCTTCGAACATGCGGAGCAATGTAGGAGGCAACGGCCGCGACGGCAACGAAGCGTCTTTACCCTCCCCTGGAGGGGAAGGGTCGGCGAGCATCGAAGATGCGAGCCGAGGAGGGGTGATGGGCTCAGCGGCGTCTGAGCACGAGCGTCGTCCAGCCGTCGAGTTCGATGCGCCGTTCCAGCGCAAGCGGCCGGTAGGCGGAGACGGCGGCATTGGCCTGCGAGGTCAATAAGCCGGAGAGGATGACCCGCGCGCCGGGCGCGGTGAGCGCAATGAGCGGCGCGGCGAAGCGCTGCAGCGGGCCGAGCAGGATGTTGGCGACGACGAGATCGAACGGCGCCCGTGCGCGCACGCCTCGTCCGCCAACGCCGTTCGCTTGCGCGAATTCGATCAACGCGGCAACGCCGTTGAGCCGCGCATTGGCGCGCGCGACGCGGACCGCCGCAGCGTCGATGTCGGTCGCCAGCACGCGGTGTCGCAGCGCCCGTGCGGCGGCGATGGCGAGGACGCCCGAGCCGGTGCCGAGATCGAGGATGCGTAATCCATTCCTCGCCCGGCAGATCGCATCAAGCGCCAGCAGACAGCCGCGGGTGGTGCCGTGGTGGCCGGTGCCGAAGGCAAGCGCGGCCTCGATCTCGATGCCGATGCGGTTCGGCGCAACGCGGGCGCGATCATGCGCGCCGTGGACGACGAAGCGGCCGGCCCGCACCGGGCGTAGCCCGGCCAGGCTTGCTTTGACCCAATCTCTCGGCGCCGCGCGCTCGAACACGAGCCGCTCGGCAATGCCGGGTCCGGCCGCGGCTTCAGCCAGGGCGCGGACTGCCTTCTCATCCGCCGATCCGGGCACGTGGATCGTGAGCCGCCAGCGTCCGCGACCGCTATCCACAACGGTCACGGCGAGGCCCGGGTCGGGAAAGCACTCGGCAAACAGCGCGCCGACGCGG
>JASHOR010000024.1 GCA_030041005.1 Xanthobacteraceae bacterium | reverse complement strand
GGCGCTGCGTCGACCGCGGGGGGCGTATGCGGCGCGTCAATCCGTCATTCCGGAAGCCGAGCGAAGTTCGGCTATCCGGAATCCATAACCACCGACAGCGATTATGGATTCCGGGCTCGCGGGCGAGCCCGCGCCCCGCAATGATGGGCTAGAAATCTATGTAGGCGGTATTACTTCAAGTTGCCGCAGAAGCGTTGGATGCGCGCGCACGCCGTTTCGAGCGCGCTGGTCGCGGTCGCGTAGGAAATCCGGAACGCAGGCCCGACGCCGAACGGGGTACCCTGCACAACGGCCACTCCTTCCGCCTCCAAAAGCTCGGTGACGAAGTCTTCGTCGTTGGCGAGCTTCTTGCCGGTCGGCGCCACCTTTCCCATCGTGCCTGCGCAGGATGGGTAGACGTAGAATGCGCCTTCCGGCTTGGGGCAGCGGATGCCGTTCGCCTGGTTGAGCATGGAGACGCAGAGGTCGCGCCGCTCCTTGAAAATCTTGTTGTGCTTGGGGATGAAGTCCTGCGGACCGTCGAGCGCCTCGACGGCGGCCCATTGCGCCACCGCGGTGGCGTTCGAGGTCGATTGCGACTGCAGCATCGCCATGGCCTCGATCAGCGGCTGCGGCCCGCCGCCATAGCCGATGCGCCAGCCGGTCATGCAATAGGTCTTCGATACCCCGTTCACCGTCAGCGTACGCTCGTACAGTCGCGGTTCGAGCTGCGCCGGCGAGTAGAACTCGAAATCGTCGTAGACCAGATGCTCGTACATGTCGTCGCTCATCATCCAGACGTGCGGGTGACGTATCAGCACGTCGGTGATCGCCTTCAGCTCGGCGCGCGTGTAGGCGGCGCCGGTCGGATTGGACGGCGAGTTGAACAGGAGCCACTTGGTCTTCGGCGTGATCGCCCGCTCCAGCGCCGCCGGCTTCATCTTGAAGCCTTCTTCCATGCGCGTCTCGACCGCGACCGGTCCGCCGCCGGCAATCAGCACCATATCGGGATAGCTCACCCAATAGGGCGCCGGAATGATCACTTCGTCGCCCGGATTGAGCGTGGCCAGGAAGGCGTTGAACAGCACCTGCTTGCCGCCGGTGCCGACGATGATCTGCGACGGCTTGTAGTCGAGGCCGTTCTCGCGTTTGAACTTGCGCGCGATGGCGGCGCGCAGCTCCGGAATGCCGGGCACGGCGGTGTATTTCGCTGCCTTGCCGTCGCGGATCGCCCTGATCGCCGCTTCCTTGATGTTGTCGGGCGTGTCGAAATCGGGTTCGCCGGCGCCGAGCCCGATCACGTCGCGACCGGCGGCCTTGAGCGCGCGCGCCTTGTCGGTCACCGCCATGGTGGCCGATGGTTTCACGCGCAGCGTCCGATCCGCAAGGAAGGCCATTTCGATTCTCCGTTCGCCCTTTCTCCACGCGCCCTTGGCGCAAGCCGCGAGCTTCCTAAAGCGCCGCCGGCGCACAGGCAAGTGCAAAGCGCTCGGTATCGCGCCCGCCAGTGCCGCCTTCGCGGATGATGACGAGAAAGTTACTGCGGCTCGATGCCGGCCTGCTTGATCGCCTTCGCCCATTTCGCGGTGTCGCCCGCGATCAGCGCGCCCAGTTCACCCGGCGTATAGACGAGTGGCGTGCCGCCTACCTGGGCGAGGCGCGCTTTGATGCCTGGGTCGGCCAGCCCGGCATTGATCTCGCGGTTGAGCAGCCCAACGATACCCGCGGGCGTGCCGCGCGGTACGCCGACGCCGGTCCAGGCCTTGACCTCGAACCCCGCAATCGTTTCGCCCACGGTCGGCACATTTGCCAAGGTTGACGATCGCTTGGCCGAGAGCAGCGCCAGCGCGCGGATTTCTCCCGCCTTTACGTGCGGCAGCGCGTCCGGCAAGGCGGCGACGGCGGCTTGCACGCGCCCACTCACCAGATCGATCAGCAGCGGCGCGTCGCCCGGATACGGCACGCGCACGACGTCGATGCCGGCGGATTTCTGAAACAACTCGATGGCCAGGTCGCTGATCGTGCGCGCGCCGAAGGAGGCAAAATTGATCTTGCCTGGATTTGCTTTTGCGTAGGCGATCAGCTCCGACACGGATTTCACGGGTAACGATGGATTCACGACCATGATAAGCGGCAGCTCCGCCAGCCCCGCCACCGGCGCAATGTCGTGCTGAAAGTCGAACGGCAGCGATTTGTAGAGTGACGGGTTGATGGTGTTGGTGGCGAGCGTGAACAGCAGCGTGTATCCGTCGGCCGGGGCGCTCACCGCCGCCTCGACGCCGACATTGGTGCCGCCGCCCGGCTTGTTTTCGATGATGACCTGCTGGCCGAGTCGCTGGCTCAGCCACTGACCAAGCAAGCGCGCGACAAAGTCGGTGGTTCCGCCCGGGGGAAACGGCACGATCCACCGTATCGGCCGCGACGGATAGGATTGTGCGAAGCTCGTGCGCGCAAACGCCGAACAAGCTCCGAGCCCGGCCAGGCACAGAAACCGGCGACGCCGAAACAGCATCGTCATCGCTCCCCAACCGAGCAGACGCTGTGCGAGCGAAGCTACGCTCGCGCAACCGGCATTGGCAAGCGCGCGCTAACTCATAAATGCCAGCGGTCCCGATGTCCGCCTCCGGGGGATGACCGGACATCGCAAAGCCACGCTGAATCGGTCGAAAATGACCCGTCAGAGACATGAGCGACGGCAATTTGCTGCGGGGCACAGATCTACTGGACTTTCGTCCGAACCCAAATGCGTTTACGTTCGATCTCGCGCAGCCAAGGGGCGATTGTTTGCCGGCCGCCTTGGTGAGGAGCGGATATTCTGCATCTGGCCGAATCCATAATTGGTGCGACGCGAGTGCGAGCGGGGCTGGGCCGCCAAGTTGGCGAATTTGTAGGCGGCGCAGGATCAGCTTCCCAAAGGGTAGCTGCGGATCGAGAGGTATCGCGTTGAACCGTTTACAGCGCAGCGTCATTGTCGTTGCGGCGAGCTTGGCGCTCGCCTTCTGTCTCGTTTTGCCCTCGTTCGCCCAGTCGGCTCGAACGGAACGATTAGAGAAGCAGGCGCTCGCGCTCGACCAACAGGTCAAAGCGCTCGCCCAAGTAGGAAAATACGCGGAAGCGATCCCGTTGGCGCAGCAAATGCTGACGGTCCTGGAAAAGTTGCTCGGACCTGATCATCCTCTTGTGGCCACTGCCCTGAGCAATCTGGCGCTGCTCTACTATCACGAGGGTCGCTACGCCAAGGCCGAGCCGCTTTTTGAACGCGCGCTGGCGATCTACGAAAAAGCGCTCGGGCCGGATCACCCTCTTGTCGCGAGCGCGTTGAACAATCTGGCAGGTCTCTACCATCAGGAGGGCCGCTACGCCAAGGCCGAGCCGCTCTTTAAGCGCGCACTGACAATCCGCGAAACCGTGCTCGGCCCCGATGATCCCCATGTTGCGACTGCTATGAACAATTTGGGATCGCTCTTTGCTCACGAGGGCCGCTATGCCGAGGCCGAACCGCTTTACCAGCGCGCGCTCGCGATCGACGAAAAGACACTCGGACCTGATCATCCCAGTGTCGCGATCGATCTGAACAATCTCGCATTGCTATACGTTCACGAAGGCCGTTATACCGAGGCCGAGCCGCTCCTTAAGCGCGCACTGGCGATCCGCGAAAAGGCGCTCGGGCCCGAGAATCCCCACGTCGCGACCGCTCTGAATAATCTGGCTCTGCTCTATTGGGACCAGGGACGCTCCGCCGAGGCCGAGCCGCTCTACAAGCGAGCGCTGACGATCGACGAAAAGGCGCTAGGGCCGTATCACCCGGGTGTTGCGATGGATCTGAACAATCTGGCAGCGCTCTACGATAAGGAAGGCCGCTACGCCGAGGCCGAACCGCTCTTTGAGCGCGCGCTGGCAATCCGCGAAAAGGCACTCGGGCCCGATCATCCCGACGTCGCAACGGCACTGAACAATTTGGCTTTGCTCTATGTTCACGAAGGCCGCTACGCACAGGCCGAACCGCTCTACCACCGCGCGCTCATGATCCACGAAAAGGCACTCGGGCCTGATCATCCCGGTGTCGCGATCGATCTGAACAATCTGGCGGGGCTCTATCTTCAGGAGGGCCGCTACTCGAAGGCTTTGCCTCTCATTCAAATGTTGATCAAGCGCAAAGCAGGCTTTAGTTTGCCCGCGCTGCCGGTGTTATTTGCAGCGCAAGGCAAAAACCTGATTTCAGGCACCGACGCCATCGATGACAGCCTGAACGTGGTGCAGCGCGTTGAGCAGACTGGCGCAGGAAAAGCGCTCAACGCGCTTGCGGCGCGCTTTGCCGCAGGCAGCGACCGACTTGCCGAACTGGTGCGCAAAGATCAGGACCTCGCTGGCGAGGCGGCGGCCCTTGACAAGGCGCTCAGCGCCGCTCTTGGCTTGCCGCCATCGCCGAGCAATACGTCGAACGAGCAGCAAATCAGGGATCGTTACGCCGCCATTGACACGGAAAGGGACGATCTTGGGAAGGTCTTAGCGCGCGAGTTTCCGGATTACGCGGCGCTGTCAAACCCTCAGCCGTTGATGGTGAAAGATATACAGTCATTGCTCGCCGATGATGAAGCACTTGTCGTCTTCGATCTCGGGATCAAAAGCTACGTATGGGCGATCACCCACGATGCGGCGGATTGGAAGGAGCTGTCCGTCACTGCTGATGAGGTGTCCAAGGCCGTTGCGGCACTTCGGGGGCAGCTTGATTTTTACAACATCAAGCCATTCGATCCTCAGCCTGCCTTTCAGCTCTATCAGAAAGTCCTGGCTCCGGTCGCGGACGTATTGAAGGACAAGCCGCGCCTGAGTTTTGTGCTCAACGGCGCGCTGACCAGCCTGCCGCCGCAGCTTCTGGTCACCCGCGATCCCACCGGCAAGGCACTCAAGGACGTGGATTGGCTCATCCGCGACCATTCGGTCACCGTGCTACCTTCGATCGAAAGCCTCAAGGTACTGCGCGGCAAATCCGTGCTTTCGAGCGCGCTGGAGCCGCTCATCGGGTTTGCCGATCCGATGTTCAATCCCAATCCGGTGCAGCTTGCGCAGAATACGAGTGTCGTCAGCGACGTGACTGCTGCGCGAGGCATCCACGGCACTGTGGCCAATCTTGCCGAACTTGAGAAGGCCCTGCCTCCGCTGCCGGACACGGCCACAGAATTAAAGGAGGTCGCCCTCAGCGTGCACGCCGATCCGGTCGACGTTATTCTTGGTCGCGCTGCCACCGTCACCCGCGTCAAACAGGAAAAGCTTGATCAATTCCGCATCGTCTACTTCGCCACCCACGGGCTTCTCGCCGGCGACGTGGCGCAATTCCAAAAGCTTAACGCCGAGCCGGCCTTGGTGCTGTCGTTGCCGGCGCACCCCACACAGTTCGACGATGGGCTGCTCACCGCAAGCGAGGTGGCGCAGTTAAAGCTCAATGCCGATTGGGTAGTGCTCTCAGCCTGCAATACCGCGGCAGGAGAAAAACCCGGCGCGGAAGCCTTATCCGGTCTGGCGCGCGCTTTCTTTTACGCCGGTGCCCGCTCGCTGGTTGTGTCCAATTGGGAAGTCGATTCAAAGAGCGCCGCGCAGTTGATGATAGGCACATTCGCTGCGCTTGCCGCCGATCCGAAACTATCTCATGCCCAGGCGTTGCAGCAATCGATGTTGGCGATGGTCGACAACGCACGGCACCCGGAATGGGCCGATCCCCGATACTGGGCGCCGTTCATCGTGGTCGGCGAGCCGCAGAAGCCCACAAGGTGAGAGAAAAGCGTATCGCTTGCGGTGCGACGCAGCAAAAGTAGGCTGCAGTTTAGGCGCTACGGCGTCGTGACAACGACCGCCTCGACCATTGCACTTGGGCTCGGGCGGCCGCCCAGTCTGTGGATTTTACTGCGCCTGCTCACGGTAGGTTTTGGCACAAAACGGACATGCGGTGGTCACCCGGCGAAGCCCGCTTCGGGGCAAAGCCGACATCCCACATTTATGAGTACACGCCCTAGCCAAAAACCGATTGCGGCTCCCGTCGCGCACCGCCACACGGCGCGTTCTCCCAGACCGAATCCCTCGCTAGTGTCCCGATTCCGAAGTTCGCATCATTTTGCGGCCCGCTCTTTTGCGAACTTCGGAATCAAAGGGACACTGGCAATTATATGATTCTAGTGTGGTTTTGGTTCAGAAGTCCGCTTAATGATTTTGCCGCGAGGATGATGCGGACTTCTGAACCACCACACTAGGTCGGCCGCGCTGGCGATGCCGTAACCTTTTCATTGACGTTCATCCCTAATTCGGTTACCATAGTCACCGAATCAATCTCGCCCGTAAGGACGTGTCCGGGAGACAGACCTGGGCATCGGGGCGAGTACGGCGCCTGCGCGCGGGCTTGTAACCCGCTCCCGGGCGGCTCTGGGCATCAGCGCTCCGGTACTACGGCCGGAGTGGGAGGTGCTTTCCCTGGACTGGGACAGGCGGGCGCGGATAACGCCCGCGTTCGTGATGCACGATCGTTCGGAAAGCGAGCTTTTCGCTTTTCCCGGTCATGCATCGAGGCGCACGACCCTTCGCCCTGGTTGGCGGTCAAAAGGATCGTGCGTTCCCGTCACGTCCCAGGAAGCCTGGCCTGGAGCTGAGCCAGAGGGTGACAACCGTCTGGCGAGAGCCGCGATGGAACGCCGAGAGGCGAGCGCGCTCCGCTTCCGAGCGCGCGCCGCGTCCGAAACGGGGTC
>JASHOR010000023.1 GCA_030041005.1 Xanthobacteraceae bacterium | reverse complement strand
ACGCCTTTTTCACAACCGGCCGTGTGCGCCACGCCGGATGCACGAGTTTCGGCTTTGCCTCGGACGCGGGACGGGACGGCTTGCCGGCGGGCGGCGCGCCGTTCTGCTTCTCATTCGCACCCACCGGCACAAAGCCGAAAGCTTCGATCAGCAGCGCGCCGATCTCCGGTTCGACCTCGTAGGTGCCGTCGCGCGAGCTGATGCCGACGCCGGCGACGCACGGATCGCCGATGCCCGGCGGGGCTTTGAGTTTCATGAATTGCCTCGCGAGTATGAGTGCGCGCGGTGGCGCGCATGACAAAAAGGAGCGCAAGCTTTGCGCGGCGGAATGAGGGGGACTTGTCGTCCCCTCACCCGGACGCTCGCTCTGCTCGTGTCCACCCTCTCCCGCAAGCGGGAGAGGGTGCCGAGCGGCGCAGCCGCGAGGCGGGTGAGGGGCGCGAACCTACCCCGCCGCGATGTTGGAGATCACCGCCATGGACGGCGGGAAATAGTGCTGCAGCACCTCGTCGGCGTAGACGCCCGACTCGTAGCGGCGGGCGCGCGGCGGCCATTCGATCTGATAATAATCCTGCCGTGTCCTGATCTGCATGACGTTGCCGATGTTGGACAGCGGATAGGGCAACGTGCGCGAGGTCATCAGGATGGTGCCCGCCGGCATGTTGGGATGCACGCGGATGTCGAGCGTCTTCGGCCCGGCCATGGAGAACTTGTTGAGATAGGTGCGCACCATGACGCCGCCGCCGAGCGCGCCCTGGTCGGCGTCGAACACGAAGCGCTGCGCCGCGTTCGTTCCGCCGGCCAGTATCTTGGCCGACAGGTTGTTGGCGACCTGCGAGGACACCCACATCGTATCGGGCGAGAGCCGGTAATTGTCCCAGCGGTTCTTGAGCGCCGCGTCGACCTCGACGATGCCGCCGGCGCCGTCGCCGGTCAGCGTCGAGCCGGTGCCGGCGGTGCCGGTGGCGAGGTAACTGACGTAGGCGTTGGAGCCGGACTTGAACGCCTGATAGAGCAGGCCGTCGAACACCAGCGCATTCGACGAGTTGTCGTTCGTGCCCAGCGAGGCCGCGGTCTGCGTGCCGGTCGCATTCGCGGTAATGACCAGCGAATTGATTGTGGTGATGGCGCCGAGCACTTCGGAGCCGGCCGCGCCCCAGAACCAGGCATAGCCGAGCGCGCCGATGACCGGCGCCACCGTGGCGGCGATCGAACCGGTGGTGCCGGACGAGATCGAGGCCGTGGCGTTGGCCGATTGCTGCCCGGCGCCGCCGCCGAACGTGTCGGAGGAACTGTCGGCGTTGACCCGCGTGATTGCGCCCTGAATGCCGCCCGACACGCTGCCGTTGACGATGCCGTCAAGCGTCAGCGCGACGCAGATGACGCTGTACGGACTCGTCGAGGTGAGGCTGCCGCCGCTGGTCGACGGCGCCAGCGAGGGCGTCGGCGTCTGGCCGAGCGGCACCGAGGTGTCGCCGCCGAGGATCAAGAGCTCCTCGCCGAGCATGCAGGCCTCCAGCCCGACCTTGGCGCCGATCGCTTTCACGTCGTCAAAGCCCATGCCGGCATATTGCGCCTCGAAATCGACCGAGGTCTCGATGCCGATGCCCTTGTAGGCGGCGCTGTAATCCTGCGTCGACACCGCCTGCACGCCGCCGCGATTGCCGCCGGAAACGCCGATGCGCAGGCCGGTGGTGTTGATTCCGGTCACTGCGCGCCAGTTGGCCTGGATGCCGCCCTTGCCGGAGACGCGCGGAATTTCGTTGCGCAACGGCGTCAGCAGCGGATAGACGAACTTGGCGCCGGTTTCGAGGTCGTAATAGGTCAGCCCCGATGTCGGCGATGTCGATTCCGAGAACGTGCTCTTCGCCAGCGGATCGCCAGGGAGCGGATTGGCATGCGCACGTTCGATCTCCTGCAGGAAACCGGACGCGTTGGCGAGCGCGGCGTTGTAATCTTGAACGCTGCGCGGCAGCGCCGACTTGGCAAGCATATGCGGAAGATTGGTCTGATACATGGCTCGTTCCTGTCTGGTTGCTCGTTGATGGAGTTTGGATTGTCGGAAAATCACAATCCGCTCGTTCCCGCGACAGCGGCATTCCGGCGCTGGTCGCCGCAACGCCGGATTTCATCGCGTTGGCGCGGTGCACACCACGACGCGGAGACGAGCGGAAACTGAATGTTTATCGGCAGGGTCGGCGGTTAAAAATTTGCCTTTACGTAACCGGCTCTCTCTTTAATTCGCCTGTCGCGCAAGGCACCGCCTCGTCCACGACGCCGCTTCACAGAAACTTCGCGTCATCGCCTTCGAGCAAATCCCTTAGGTTCCGGCTCACCGGGATTCCATATCCTCGATGCGGCTCGGTCCACATGAGATCGCCCGATTTATGATAATCGCTCGTGTAGATTTCCGCCCCTATCATTTCAAGGGCAAACAAAAGGGCCTGAACAGAATCGTATCCCGACGCAGCCCCGGTCCGCGTTCCTTCAGGCCACTCAATTTCGTATCTGCACGACCAACTACTTTCGTAACGCTGAGGTGCGAAAACGCGTATGGCAACGTCGACATCACTGTGTGTACGACGCAGCTTCAACGATCGGCCGGCAATAACCATGGCAAGCCCCAGAAGTTCAAAGGCGGGATCGGCCGTCCTGATATGCAAGCCGAGTAGCACTCCATAGCCTGCGCCCAACATAGCGGCGTGCGAATCGGCCTACAAATAAATTCGTCCTGCTTTAGCTGCTCATCGCGTTCTGCTTGGTTTCGCCGGCTGCGAGCTGCTAAGATTGTGGATTAGCCCCACCCATCAGCATCTCGGCCGGTCGCGCCTCCAACGTTTTGGGCACGGCCGACAATACCGCTAGCTTATAAAGTGTCATTCTCACGACCCCTGTTTCGCATGCCCGATCGACTCTTCGCGCCCTCTTCGGAAATCTTGGGACGAGCAGAAGCTGGTTACCCCTGCCGCGGCTTGAACCCGGGAATCGCGCGCATCGGCGCCGACTGCGCGCGGCGGATGGCGGCGTCGGCGAGCGCCTCGAGCGCGCCAGGCCGGTCGAGCAGAGCGACCGGTTCTGGCACCATCGAATCCTCACTCTTTTCGGCGACACGCACCGAGCTGGTGCCAAGCGGCAACGGCTGCTCCTCGATCTTTTTCAAACGCGCGGCAAAGTCGTCCAGGCGCGTATTGACCGCGTCGAGCGCCTTCGCCAGGGAGCACTGCAGCGAAACTTCGAGATCCTTTGCAAGCCTTTCCATGCCCTCTTCGCCCGCCGTTTCGTCGCCATGCTCGCCGGCCTGCGGAGAAAATTTCGGCCGGGGCTCGACATTCGCGCCCGGAATGTGCGCGCCGGGGCAGCAGTCGGGATCGAGGGCCACCAGGAGGTCGTGCGATTGTTTGATCCGCTCCTTGTCGACCTTGGAGTGGCGGGCGCCGATCTTGACGACGGATTCGCTGTCGTCATTGCGAGGAGCGTAGCGACGAAGCAATCCAGAATCGGAAGCGCCACGTTCTAAATTCGCATCTCCCGGATTGCTTCGCTGCGCTCGCAATGACGCATGGGCAAAGGGCGCGCGCGGATGGCCGGCCTTGAACTTGCGCAGCTCGGTCGAGCCGTCGCTCTTGATCACTGCGAAGGTCGCTTCCGGCAGACATGGGTGGTCGACCAGCGAGACCTCGACCGGCTCGGCGGTGTAGCGGGTAAGCTTCGGCTCATCGGGATCGGGCCAGCGTTTCAGATAACGCCCGCCCTGGGAGAAGCCGGTATAGACCCCCTCCTCCACCTTCTGCCATTCGGCGTCATCGACCACCTTGCCGCAGATTTCGATGCGCTTTTGCGCATCGTTGAAGGCAATGTCGACAAGCTTTCCGGCCGCGACGTTGGAATGCATGGCGCGCAGATTGCCGACGCTTTTGCCCTCGGTTGTTTGGGCAAACTTTTGCGACCATTTCTGATAAAACGGCTTGGTGGTGGCGTAGTCGCACACCTCGCCCATCGCATCCGGCGCCTCGGCGGTGACCACGCCGTAGACCAGACGCTTGGCCGCATCGATCTTGGTGATGGGAATGAAAAGATTCATATTGCCGGCGTCATCCATTTCGCACTCCTCGTTGCATTGTTGCGGCACAGATTGCGCCCGGATCGGGACGCATCGATATGCGACCCGTCTGCGCAGCACAAGCGCAGATCGGTTTGTGCGACCTCCGCGCTCGCGGGAACCACCTTGGCGGCGGTCTCGCCGGGCCCGAGCTTGGCCCGGCGGCGCTCGGCCAGGTCGCCGACAAACTCGGTGTCCCAATAATCCTGAACTGTTTGATCTGGTCCGGCGTCCAGCCCGCGGGCACACCGATCAGCGCGTCCGGGATCGAACCTTCGGAAAATAATCGAGCTGCCAGAGCTGGCGGTGCAGCGCGATGTTGACGGTCATCAGCACCTGCTGCACCGGCGAATAGCCGTAGACGCGGTGCGCCCGCACGTTGCGCGGCCGATAGATGATGTCGCGCGCCGAATAGTTGACGGCAAGGCAGGCGAACAGCTCACCGAGGCCGTCGGGATTGGCTGCGAGCCTTGCTGCAACAAGCTACCCAAATCAAATAATCACCTTATCGGGCTCTTTAGGGCGATTTGTTCATATTCGTATTCGCGTGCGTATAGACGGAACGCTTACTTCGAGCAATTTCGTCAATTCTACCGTCATTTCTCCGGCCAGCGCCTTCGAATTACATCGACGCCTTGGGTTGCGCTCGACCGCGATTCCGCTTGAGATGGATGCACGCAGGGACTCAATATGGCGCGATATTGATCTCCGCCCGTTCGTCGTGAGTGAAATTACGACTTGGTCCCCACGCCGGTATGGACTCGCCGGCAAACGGGCCGGGGCCAATCCCGAGGCTCGCGAGTTCAGATAACCGATTCTGTGCCTCTTGGGTTTGAGCTTCAAGGTCGGCGATTTGTCCCTCAATGGTCTCATAAAGCCCTGGAGTCGGTTTCCAATTTGGATCCAAAGCCTGGACTCGAGAGATTGCATCCCGCCAGAACCCCTTTGGCCACTGCAAGTCTTGCTTGTTGTGCAGGCGTAGCTTCAGCGGGTTCTCCCCCGATGCGGTTTTCACTCTCGCCCTCCTCAATGCCGCCAGCATATTGCGCGCCCGGTATCAGGCATTGTCAGGCGTAGCATCGGAGACCACGCGCGGATCATTCGCCGGTGCTTCAGAGGTTTGGACGTCGCCTGGATCGGCATCGGCTCTGTCACCAGACGATTCCATCAAATCGGTGGACTCCCCACCGTCGCTTGTCCACTGCCCAACTTGCGAACTGCCCGCCGGCACGCGCGGTTGATTGGGATCATAGTCTTTTCCGACAGATCGTTTTGCAATTGCGGGCGTAGAATGAGCACTCGCGCGAAACCCGTTTGCGTGCGTGTCGGTCCTTGCCCCATCCTCCTCGCCGGCATTCGCCTCGATCGGCACGTAGCCGGTGGCGGTGAGCACCATCGGCCGATCGGCGGCGGTGTTGGCATAGGGGTCAAGGCCGAGCGCGTCGCGCATCTCGTTGAGCGTGAGCGCGCCGAGCTTGACGCGGCCTTCCAGCGCCGCTTCGTTGGCGGCGGCGCCGTTGTCCTCGTCGAGCCAGGCGAGTTCCAGGTCGGGCGAGGAAAATTCTTCGGCGATGATCTCATCAACCAGGTCCTTGACCCACTCCTTGGTCGGCTCCAGTCCTTCATCTTCGGCCTGGGCGGACTGATTGTCCGCGGTGGCGCGGTTCATCAGCTTCACCGCCCATTGCGGCGGCACCGAAAAGGCGTAGCAGATGATGCGCGCCAGCCACTCGTCGAAATCGTCCTTGTGCGTGGGCTCCTTGGTCTGCACGACCTTGGCGGCGGCCTCGCCGGGCACGAACTTGGCCCGGCGGCGCTTGGCCAGGTCGCCGACAAACTCGGTGTCCCAATAATCCTGGAACTGCTTGATCTGATCCGGGGTCCAGCTCTGCGGCACGCCGATCAGCGCGTCGGGGATCGAGCCTTCGGAAAAATAATCGAGCTGCCAGAGTTGCCGCCGCAGCGCGATGTTGACGGTCATCAGCACCTGCTGCACCGGCGAATAGCCGTAGACGCGGTGCGCCCGCACGTTGCGCGGCCGGTAGATGATGTCACGCGCCGAATAGTTGACGGCAGGCAGGCCTTTGAGCACCTGCTGGTAGGCCGGCGGATACACCGCGACGCCGTCGGTGCCGACATAGGGCAGCGGCGTGCGGCCCCAATCGTCGATCACCCGCTTGATGGTCGCGCCGTCGATCTGTTGCAGCGCGCAAAGCTGTCCTGAGCGCGTGCGCCGGCAATAGAGCGTCGCCGCGTCGATAACGAACATGTCCTCGAGCAGCGATCGCAGCCAGGTCTTCCAGCGCGTCACGCCGTCGGGCTTTTGGAAGAAGTTTTGTACAGCGGCGATGCGGGCGCTTGTGTCGGCGTCGATCGTGGCACTCTTGCGCCCTTGTCCGAAGGAGGCAGTGCGCGGCCGGATGCGCCAGCGCTGGCGCTCCATCTGATCCTTGCGTGTCTCGATGACGAGGCGAAGGAGATCGTAGGCGTCGGCGAAGGCGCGCAGTTCGGCAAAGCCGATTGGTTCGTAGGCGCGCGGCCGGATGACGAGATTGTATCCGGGCGGAAAATCGAAGCGGCGGCCGGCGACATCGGGCGGCGCGATCGGTTTAAGCGGATCGAGCGGACCAAACCAGTCGGCGCCGCTGCCGCGCGCAACGCCGGCCGGGTTCGCGCCTGCGGCGTACGAGACCTGAACCTGATACGGCGACAACGGCCAGGCCGGCGCTGCCGCGGCTGGTGCCGCGCCGTTTGTTTGGTCGCTCATGCTGATCCTGCTTGGTCGGCGGTCGAAGGGTGCCCCCACCCGCCCCTCACGCGTATGCGGGAGAGTCAGGAGGGGGCTCAGGCGATCGACGCTTCATGATCCGCGGTCGCAAACAGGCGCCCTTTGCCGGCTGGGACGGCGAAGGCGCCGAGAACGCAACAGCGGAATGACAACGCAAAGCGCCGATCGGGCCCGCAAAAGCGGGCCCGCGCATGCCGATACGGATGGCGCGCCGCAGCGGCATGTTCCGGAAAAATGTCGCTACCCTGGTTGTTCGGACAAACGGACGAAGCCGGCGGCGAGGAGCCCGGCCGCGTCCTGTTGCTTGACCGCGACGATCCGTTGGGCGTCCACGACGTAGAGCGTGCCGGAGACGCCGTGAACGACCGAGACGTTTACCGGAGCGCGCAGCGGCACGACAACCTCGAGCGTCTTGGTCTGCGTCGCGACTTGCGCGGTCTGCCGGCTTTCGGCGCCGCGGCGATAGAACTCCAGAATCGCCGCACTGTCCTTGAGCATCAGCTCGGTGATGGCGAACACCAGCGCATCGGCATGATCGGGACTGCCCTCGCCGCGATAGCCTGCGGTCGTCAGCGCGCAAAGCTGGTCTTCCAGGACGGCGAAACGGCCGACGTGATGCACCAAGCCCTGCGCGTACAGCGCAGACACCGGCTCGGCGCGCAAGCTCTTGCCGCGCGCGGCGGAAATGACGCGCACCGGAGCATTGGCGTCGGCGGCGCGAATGACGAAGCGCACCATTTCGCCGCCAAAATTTTCCTCGGCCACGATCTGGTCGGCGGCAAACTCGTGATAGGCCACGATTGCGGCGCGGCCCCACGCCGCCGGCGCGTCGCGCATCGATCGGTCGGCGAGCACATAGGCGTGGCCGTCGTCGCCGCGCGCCGCGACCACGATGCCGATCTCGTCGGCGCTCTCGTCGTCGCGACCGGCGGCACCCGACGGATCGACCGCCACCACCACGCGGCGGCGGCGCGCCGGCGGAAGCTCGTTCACCCGCGCCCGCGCGAACATCTCGTAACTGAACAACGCGCCATCGAGATCGTCGATATAGACGCCCTCGAAGAAGCGCTTGCGTTGGCGCTCGGGCAACGCGCCGAGGCTTTGCAGATAAGCAGGCGAAAGATTGGCGGCATTGTCCGACGGATTGAGGAACAAGCGCGCGTAATCGTTTGGATGCTCGAGCGGCTGGCGCGAGATCGGATCGCGCTTGTCGCCGAACAGCACGTTGGTCCAATGGCCTTTCCCGGTCGGGTTGAGATCGTAATAGGCCGCTTGCGGCAGGTCACCGGCGACTTGCGCCAGGCGCGTGAGCGCAACGAGGACCGAGGCGTAGGGAATCTGCGAACACTCGTTGAGGTAGATCGTCACATATTCCTTGCCCAGAATCTTTTCGACGCGTTCCTGGTCGTCGAGACCGCCGACCCAGATTTCCGATTCGTTTTTCAGCGAGAAATAGCCGTCGACGCGGTGCCGCTTGAGCGGATGACCGGGAAACCAGAGGCGAAACACCTTCGGCAACGTATCGAGCGCGATCGAGGCGCGCGCCGCGTTGGCGTGCAGCCGCAGGATGGCATGACGCGAGCGGTCGAAGGCGAGCGCGCGCCTGGCGATTTCATGCACCACCAGCGTGGTCTTGCCGGAGCGCGAGCCGCCGACCAGAAGCGTATGGCGCCTGCCGGAATTGAGCAGCTCCTGCGCCGCCTTCTGCTTCTCGGTCGGTATGAATTTGGATGTTACGGACGCTTGAGACGGACTGGTCTCTTTGTCCATTCGTGGTCGTCAGTTCCGTTGTTTGTTCTGTTCACGCTCCTGAGCCGCGGCGCCCACTGCTAAGCCGACGAATGAATGGCGCCGTGCTTCACGCCAGCGCGATATTGACCGCGCGCAAACCGCGCCGGGTCTTTTCGATGTCGAAGCGCACAGCCTGGCCTTCGTAAAGCAGGCCGATCTCCACGGGCAGGTCGGTGCGGTGCACGAACACATCGCCCGCCCCGTCATCGCGCGTGAAGAAACCGTAGCCCTTGGTCTCGTTGAAGAATTTGACTTTGCCCGTGGCGTTCACCTGTGTCCCCTCCGATGTCACGACGAAATCTCGATTGCCCGACCGGGCCGCTGGCCGGCGCGCCGCACCTTCGGTCCTCGGCCGCACGACGCCTGCGCGCGCGGCGACGACAGGGCGCACTGCACCGCAGCCGCAGCCGCGCCTGCGGTGCCGGCTATTCTTTGCGCATGTTCGAATGTCGGGGAGTGCGTCGGGCGCAGTTGTGCAAGGCCCGTGTGCGCGCGAGTCAATGCCGCAGAAAACGCCTCACTGTCAAGCGCGACGCCCGGCGATTTTCTGTTTCTGCTCGATATCATGTTGATCGTACGCGATTATTTTTTTGTTCGTTGTGTGGTGCGAAATCGGAGCCGAACGGACGATTGCGATGCGCACGCGCCGATGATTCTCAGATCAGGCGCAGCGTCGCCGCGACTTCGCGAACGAGAGTGTTGCGATAATTCCGCATCCATTGGTCATAACGCAGGGCGCGTTCGCCGCGCGCGGAGGTTTCCAGGCGATAATTGCGATAAGTTCTATTGACCGATTTCAGGCCGCCCGACTGCTGCAGGCTCTGTATTTGAACATCGACCCGTGCGGCGACGTTCATCGCTTCAGCGGCGATATCCGTTTCGCTGCGCAGCATGATGTGCAGTCTTTTCGCCGCGGATGCCACGGCCGCCGCGGCGCGCTCAAACGCCGCGCCATCGCCGCCACCGTTCGGTGCGGCGTTAACGGCCGACGGCGCGGCATCTGCCGGGTCCGATTTGCGGCGAGGCGTTCTCGCCGCCGCGGCGGCAACGCGTGCGGCATCCGCGGCGTGCTTGCACCACCAGCGCACGTGAACGTTTGCCGCGGTAGAGGATGCGCCGTCATCGCCGGGTGCGAGCGCAATGATTCGCGCGTCATCCGGCGCGCCAATCACCGCGATGGCGGCAAGACCCATGCCCTGCACATAAGCGGCCATGACGCCGGCGCATTCATCGCGATGGTCTTGCATCGAAGATCAGCGGAGCGGAACGCGGCGGCGAATGAGATCGCGAGCGATGATTCGCAGGCCCTGCAGCTTGCGGGCATTGAACGCGCGCCGGCTCACTTTGATTCGGCGCAAACCCCTGTCGATGTCGGCGTCCACCGCAGCCCACAACGCGCCGAGATTGACGGCGCGCGCCAGGTGGTGGAATTCGGCGCCGGAGAGAAACGCGGTCGGCCAATGCAGCGATTCCTCCATGCGCGCGATTTCGGCCGGCGTCGGCGGAATGCGGACGCGGTTGCGCAGCCGCGTCAGCCGCTCCAGCTCGTGGGTTTCGAGCTGCGAATTGAGATCACCGCCATCGTAGAGATAGACCGGCATCGAGTTGATATAGCCGCGCGGTCGGGTGGGCATCGGCAGCCGGGCAAGCGTGCGGAACGCCTCCTCCATCCGTTCCATGACGTAAATGAACGACCAGCGCTCCGGAATTTGCCGCGGTCGCGAAAGCGGCGGCAGGCTCAACTGCCCGGTCGCGCCAAGCATTGCGGCGCGGTCGCCGCGCCGTTCGGCGTGGGCCGCCGCAGCCGCGCGTTCGGCGAGCGATGCATCGACATCGGTCCGATCAGCCATGCACCCACCTGTGTCGCGGCGCCGTCAAACGGCGTATCCGAATCGTCACCGCCACCGCGCTGCGGGGTGCCGCACGGGCGAGCGCCACACATAACCGGGCGACGCCGAAGACGACCGCGGAAGCGGTTCATCACACGGCGCCGCGGGCAAAAGATCCGCGATTTCCGTCAAGCGCGGATGCGCGACATAGGCGCGCCGCAAGTGGCGGGCGCAATAAGGCATTCCCGCTTCGAGATTTGCTCCCGGCGCACCGCAATAAAAGAAGTTTGACGTTCCCGGCCTCCCGTGCGGCCACCGGCAGCATTCGTTGGTCAATTCGAGCAAGCTCTTGCCGCGCCGCGATCTGGCGACCGGCAACGCAGCGGTCGCGCCGTCCCGTTTGCCGCGCCCGCGACGCCGCGCCGGCGCCGGCGGGCGGGCAGACGCCGCCGCGGTTTCGCTCGGCAGCGCCGGCTGCATCGAGCCGGCGGCCTTGGCTCTTTGCGCCGGGACAAGCGGCGGCGCGAGTGCGCCGAGCCGCAGCCGAAACACCTTTCCCAGCACCGCCGAGCGCGTCAGCCCGCCGAGCTGCGCGGCGATCGCTTGCGCAGTGGCGCCACCGGCCCACAATGTCTTGAGCATCGCAACGCGCTCCTTGGTCCACGGATCGTCGGACATGGCTCCTCCTGGCGCGGGACGCCTGGTCGAAGGCGCGCCGGCTCGTCACTGATAGAGGGACGCTTGAGAGATGCCCTGCTAATAGTCTCTTACGTAGAGACTGTCAAGTCGCTATTTTAGAAGCTAGCACACCTGAACCGAATTCGTGACAATTTACCGATGCCGCGAAAGATCAAACCGAGCAAACACTTCACCGGGCTCTACTATGCCCGCGAGGCGCGCGGCATGAGCCGTTCCGAACTGGTGCGCCTGTCGGGAGTTTCCAAGCAGCAGCTTTCGCGGCTGGAGAACGGACAGATTCGGCTGCGACTTGATCACCTCAAGCCGTTCACCAATGCGCTGGGCTTTACGGCGGAGCAGATATTGCTGTGGGGCCGCTATCCGGGCACGCCCGGCGCCGCCAGCGGTCATATCGAATCAAGCGACGTGCTGCGGGAAGAGCCGAGCCACGAAGAGCCGCTCGGTCCTGCGCCCGGCCAGGTGCCGGAACTCGACACCCGCGCGGGCATGGGCGGCGGCGGCTTTCCCGCGCACGAAGTGCGCAAGGACGGGCGACACACTGACCCAATAAAATCAGAGGGTTGGCTGTTCCCGGCGAGCTTCGTGCGCGAACAATTGCACGCCTTCGCGCCGCGGCTTCTGGTGCTCGACACGACCGGCGACAGCATGGCGCCGACGATCGCTTCCGGCGAGCGCGTGATCGTCGATACCGGCTACAAGACGCCCACACCGGACGGCCTCTACGCGATTCGCGACACCTTCGGCAGCATCGTGGTCAAGCGCCTGCAATTGCTGCGCTCGTCGCGGCCGACGCAAGTCAAGATCATCTCCGACAATCCGACCCATCCGAGCGAAGAAGCGCCGCTGAGCGAACTCGAAATCGTCGGCAAGGTGCTTTGCTGTCTGAAGCTGTTTTGATCCTGGCGCCCGGCCAGCTTCCCCGTTTGCCGACAAATCCGTCTGCCGGATCGAGACCGGGCCTGATTCGCACGGCGTCCGTGCACCCAATCTGCGTTACCGATTCCGCAACAATTCTCTTGACAACCGTCTCCATTGCAGATACAGTATAGTCTCCAATAAAGAGACATATTAACCAGATTCCGCGCCGCGGTGACGGCGCCCGCGAGGCCAGGCGGAAGCCCAATGCCGATCCGACCGCGCAACCGGCGCGATCTGGAACGCGCCCGGCGCGCCGCCGCCACGGCACGGGCGCAAGGCGCAACCGCAATGGAGACGGCGCTGACGCAAATCGGCGCCGCATTCGACGAGGCCGCCATGGTCAACGCGTTCAAGCTGCGGGTCGAGCGATTGCTGCGGCTCGGGGTGCACCATCCCGCGGTCCGCGCGCGCTATGGCGCCCGCGCCGCGCTGCTGCCGAGCCACGATCTCGACGCCGCCATCGCCGCCGTCGAGCGCTGGTGGCGGAACGAGCGCAAGGCCTTTCAGATCGCCAGCGCGCTGGGCCGCGGCAATGCACTTTCGCTGAGCGTTCTGTCGGAACTGCGCCTCATTCTCCGGCTCATGCGGAGAAAGCGCATGGCGACGGAGTTGCCGATCGTGATCGCCGCGCTGTGCGCGGCACCCTCGGCAATCGCCGCCGAGTGATCGCGCCGGTACGCTTACCCCTGCTCCGGCTTCACCACGCGGATGTGCAGTTCGCGCAGTTGCTTGGA
The DNA here is from genome assembly GCA_030041005.1 of Xanthobacteraceae bacterium. Taxonomy (GTDB): domain Bacteria; phylum Pseudomonadota; class Alphaproteobacteria; order Rhizobiales; family Xanthobacteraceae; genus BOG-931. The sequence continues at coordinate 10,004 of JASHOR010000023.1, read as the reverse complement.
GGTGGCCTCCGACGGCGCGCCCATCATCAAATCCTCGGCGCGCTGGTTCATCGGGAACAGCACGACCTCGCGCAGATTGTCCTCGCCGCACAACAGCATGACGATGCGATCGATGCCGGGGGCGATACCGCCATGCGGCGGCGCGCCGAGCGAGAGCGCGTGCAGCATGCCGCCGAATTTCTGCTCCAGCACCGCCTCGTCGTAGCCGGCGATGGCGAACGCCTTCTTCATGATGTCCGGGCGATGATTGCGGATCGCGCCCGAGGACAGTTCCACGCCGTTGCAGACGATGTCGTACTGGATCGCCCGCAGCGCGAGAATGCTGTCGCGGTCGGCAGGGTCGAGTGCGAGGAACGCATCCGGCGCCATGTTCGGCATCGAGAACGGATTATGGGAAAAGTCGATCTTCTTTTCCTCTTCGTTCCACTCGTACATGGGAAAATCGACGATCCAGCAGAACTCGAAGCGGTCCTTGTCGATCAGGTTGAGTTCTTCGCCGATCCTGGTGCGCGCGGCGCCGGCAAGCTTCGCCGCTGCGGGCTCGGTGCCGGCGGAAAAAAACAGCACGTCGCCGGAATTGAGCCCGGCTTTTTCGGCCATGCGCCGCAGCACATTATCAGGCACGAACTTGGCGATCGGACCGGCTGCGCCAAGGCGCGCAGTGTTGGCGCCGCCAGCAGCAGTTTCCCGTTCGATCGTATTGAAAACAATGTAACCGAGTCCGGCCGCGCCCATATCGCTGCGCGCCCAGTCGTTCAGCCGGTCGAACCAGGAGCGAGGCTGGGCGGCTGCTCCCGGCGCCGGGATTGCCCGGACAATTCCGCCCGCCTTGATCAGGTTCTTGAATGCATTGAAGGTGACGCTCGGATCGTTGAACTCCTCGCTCACGTCGCAGATGACGATCGGATTGCGCAGGTCCGGCTTGTCGGTGCCGTATTTGATCGACGCTTCGGCATAGGGGATGCGCGGAAACTTCGCCGTCACCGGCTTGCCTTCGGCAAACTCCTCGAACACGCCGCGGATCACCGGCTCGACCGCCGCGAATACGTCCTCCTGCGTGACAAAGCTCATTTCCAGATCGAGCTGATAGAACTCGCCGGGCGAACGGTCGGCGCGCGCGTCCTCGTCGCGGAAACACGGCGCGATCTGAAAATAGCGGTCGAAGCCGGAGATCATGACCAGTTGCTTGAACTGCTGCGGCGCCTGCGGCAGCGCATAGAATTTTCCCGGGTGCAGCCGCGACGGCACCAGAAAGTCGCGCGCGCCTTCCGGCGAGGACGCGGTCAGAATCGGCGTCTGAAACTCGAAGAAGCCCTGTTCCTTCATGCGCCAGCGGATCGAATCGATGATCGCGCCGCGCTTGATGATGTTGCGATGCAGCCGCTCGCGGCGCAGATCGAGGAAGCGGTATTTGAGCCTGATGTCCTCGGGATATTCCTGCTCGCCGAATACCGGCATCGGCAATTCGGCGGCCGGCCCCAGCACCTCGATTTCGCGCGCGTAGACCTCGACCTCTCCGGTCGGCAATTCCGGGTTTTCCGTGCCGCCGGGACGCCTTCGAACTTTGCCGTCGATCCGCACGACCCATTCGGAGCGCAACGTCTCGGCGACCTTGAACGCGGGACTGTCCGGATCGGCGACAACCTGGGTGATGCCGTAATGGTCGCGCAGATCGATGAAAAGCACGCCGCCATGATCGCGGATGCGATGACACCATCCGGACAGCCGGACCTCGGTTCCGATGGCGTCGGCCCGAAGCGCGCCGCACGTATGGCTGCGATAACGATGCATAATCGCCGTGGATTCTATGGATTCTATGGTCTGGTCTGGCCTGGTCCGGTCTGGTCCGATCCGACCGGAAGGCGGAAAGCGCATGCGGGCGGCCCTTTGTCAAGGCGAGCATGCAGCGCTCAAGCGAGCGGTGACGATCCGCTCCATGCTAGTGGTCCGATTCCAACATTCGCATCCCCTTTCGGCACGCCCTCCCGCGAATGTTGGAATCGAAGGACCACTAGCAAGTATAAATGCCGGTGGAGAAGGTCGCGGCGGCGATGGCTTTTGCCGGCGAGCGCGCGCCGGAGCGAGGGGCAGACCGGAATCATGTCGAAATCAAAAGGCAAGCCGAGCGAGGCGAAGAAAACCGTTCGGATGACGACCGGCGAGGCCACCGTCGCCAGCTTGCTGGCGCACGGGCTCACGTCGCTTTACGCGCTGCCCGGCGTGCACAACGATGAGTTCTTCGACTCGCTCGCGCGGGCCGCAGCGGGAGGCAATGGTGTCGCGACGATTCGCACCGTGCACACGCGCCATGAGCAAGGGGCCGCCTACATGGCGCTCGGCGCGGCGATCGTCACCGGCAAGCCGCAGGCGTATTGCGTGGTGCCCGGGCCCGGCCTGCTCAATTCCGCCGCCGCGTTGCTCACCGCCTATGGCATGAATGCCCCGGTGCTGGCTCTGTTCGGGCAGATCCCGCAGGACGCGATCGGCCGCGGGCTCGGCTATCTGCATGAGGTGCGCGATCAGGCCGGCATCATCGCGCGGCTGGTGGACTGGTCGGCGCGAATTCGGGCGCCTGATGAAGCTCCCGGCCTCGTCGCCGAAGCGATCCGATCCATGTCTGTCGGCCGCCCCGGCCCGGCAGCGCTTGAATGCGCCATCGATGTTTGGGGCCGCTGCGGTCCCGTCACGGCCCAGCAACCGTTGCCGGCTCCTGCCCCACTGATCGACGAGGATGCGGTCGAATGCGCGGCCAAGCGCCTCGGCGCCGCCAAGCGTCCGTTGATCGTCGCCGGCGGCGGCGCGCAGGACGCGTCCGCCGAAGTGACCGAACTCGCCCACATGCTGCAGGCCCCGGTCATCTCCTACCGGCGCGGCCGCGGCGTGCTCGACGACCGCGATCCGCTTGCGGCCAACCTGCCGGTCGGGCACGAATTGTGGGCGGAGGCCGACGTCGTGCTCGCGGTCGGCACGCATCTGCACTACCCGCTGCAGCAATGGGGCATCGACCGCGATCTGGCCATCGTGCGTGTGGATGCCGACGCCGAGGAACCGGCCCGCATCGCCAAACCCGCGGTCGCGCTGATCGGACTCGCGCAGCCGATTCTGCGGCGGCTCGTGGAGCGCCTGCCGGCGCACAATGCACGCCGGCCATCGCGAAGCGCCGAAATGCAGGAACGCCACGCCCGCATGCGCAAGCGGATGGAAAAGCTTGCGCCGCAGCTCGCCTATCTCGCCGCCATCCGCGCCGAGCTGCCCGAGCACGGCATATTTGTCGACGAGGTCACCCAAACCGGCTTCGCCTCGCGCCTGGCGTTTCCGGTGTATCGGCCGCGCACCTATATTTCACCGGGCTACCAGGACAATCTCGGCTACGGCTTTGCGACGGCGCTCGGCGCGCAGGATGCGCGGCGCGATGTGCCGGTCGTGGCAATCAGCGGTGACGGCGGGTTCATGTTCACGGCAAGCGAACTCGCAACCGCGATGTGTCACAGCATCCCGCTGGTCACCATCGTGTTCGCCGACGGCGCTTTCGGCAACGTGCGCCGGACGCAACGGGAGCACTACGGCGGCCGGCTCATCGCCTGCGAACTCGCCAATCCGGATTTCGTCGCTTTCGCCAAGAGCTTCGGCGCCGCCGCCGAACGCACCAAGAGCCCGGAGCAGCTTCGCCGGGCGCTGCGGCGCGCGTTTGCGCGCCGCGACGGGCCGACTGTCATCGAGGTTCCGGTCGGCGCGCTGCCCAGCCCCTGGGAGTTCATTCACATGAAACGGGTGCGTGGACCATAATCCGAGAAACCGGCCACCCAGGACTGACGCCCAAGCATGCCGGCGGGCTTGCCACACTCGCCAGACCCGAACACACTGTCGCGATCATATTGCGTTCGATTCCGCCACAAAGTCTTCAATGCAGCCCATCACCACGACACCCGAGCTGATCGCCGCGTGCGAGAGGATGGCTGCCAACGCGTTCGTCACCGTCGACACCGAATTCTTGCGCGAGTCGACATATTATCCCCTGCTCTGCGTCGCGCAGATGGCTTCTGCCGATGAAGCCGTCGTCGTCGATACGCTGGCGCCCGGCATCGATCTGTCCGCCTTCTATGCGTTGATGGCGGATGAAAAGGTCGTGAAGGTGTTCCATGCCGCGCGCCAGGATATCGAGATCGTCTGGCACGCGGCCAAGCTCATTCCGCATCCGATCTTCGATACCCAGGTGGCGGCAATGGTGCTCGGCTACGGCGATTCGATCTCCTACGACCAGCTCGTGCAACGCATTACCGGCGACACGCTCGACAAATCGCTGCGCTTCACCGATTGGACGCGGCGGCCGCTGTCGGAGGCGCAATTGCGTTACGCCGTCTCCGATGTGACGCATTTGCGGGACGTCTATCTGGCGCTGGTCGAGGATCTCAAAAAGCGAGGCCGCTCCGACTGGGTCGCGGACGAGATGAGCGTGCTCATTTCGCCGGAAACCTATCGGATGGAGCCGGAAAGCGCCTGGCAGCGACTGCGAACCCGCGTCCGCAAGCCGAAGGAACTTGCGGTGCTCATCGAGGTCGCGGCCTGGCGCGAGCGCGAGGCGCAATCGCGCGACGTGCCGCGCGGGCGCGTGCTCAAGGATGAGGCGATTGCCGACATAGCCGTACAGGCGCCGACGACGACGGAAAAGCTCCAGCACCTGCGCTCCCTGCCGAAGGGATTTGAACGCTCGCGCTGGGGCGAAGCGATCATCGCAGCGGTGGAGCGCGGACTGGCGCGCGACCATAAAACGCTGCCGCCGCAGCCGCGCCCGCCCGCAGCGACAAACGGTGGCGCTACCGTCGAACTGCTCAAAGTGCTGTTACGCATGATTTCCGAGCAGCACCACGTGGCCGCCAAGGTCATCGCCACGGTCGACGACCTCGAACGCATCGCCGCGAGCGATCGCGCCGACGTGCCCGCGCTCAAGGGCTGGCGTCGCGAGCTGTTCGGCGAAAGGGCGCTGGCGCTCAAGGGCGGCAAGCTCGCGCTTGCCATCGAGAAGGGCAAGGTGGCGCTGGTGGAGCGGCAATAGGCTCTCGGCCGGGCGTTCCGCTTCGTGCCTTGCAAACCCTGAACGGCGACGAGGACCGGCCGCGAGCTTGGCTTCACCCCATCAGTATCACCGGCTCGCGACCGATCAGCCGCGCCAGCGCGCGCAGCCGGTTGTAGACGCGGTCGCCGGCGAGCATCGCGGTTTGTCCCGGCAACCGCAAGGCAAGCCGGTGACGTTCGACCGCGAGCGTCGTCTTGGGAAGCACGCCCGGCATGGCTGCGGAAACCACGTAGGCCAGACGCAGCGCCCCGCCGAGTACGCGAGCGCGGTCGATCATGCGGGTGGAGGCAAGTTCGCGCAGCCGCGGCGACAGTTCGTCGTCGATGACGAACCCGACGTGCCGGTAAAAGACCGAGAGCGCAAGATAGGCGCGGCCGGGATGGTCGATGGCGGAAAAGCCGCCATGGGCAATGATGTTGAGCGCCTGCTCGCCGCGATAGTCCGGATGGGCGCGCCAGCCGATATCGGCGAGCAGGCACCCGGCGTGACGCAGCCGGCGTTCTTCAGCCGTCTCCTCCAGTCCCGACGAGGAGAAGAAACGGTCGGTCCAGTCGATGAGTTCTTCTCCGTGGCGGGGGGAGCGCGAACGCAGGCGGTTGAGATCGCGTGCCGCCTCGATCAGCGCGTCCTTCTCCTTTTCCTTCTGCTTGAGCAGCGAATAGAGCAAACCCTCGCGCACCCCCAGCGCCGAAAACATCACCTGGCGCGGCCTGCCGAAGCGCAAGATGTATTCCAGCACCAGCGCCGCATAAGGCAGAAGCGGCCGGCGCGCGCTGGCCACAACCTCGATATTGGACAGCGTGTCGACGCCGACCCGATGCACGAGCCTGGCGAATTCGAGCGCTTCATCGGCGGCAATCGCATAGCCGTGCATCACGTGCAGCGGATACCCGGTCTGCGCCATGTGCAGCCGGGCGAGCGACCGCCAAGTGCCGCCGACCGCGTAGAAGCTGCGGTCCTCGCAATTCTTCAGCACCGAAAGCGAACCGAGCGTCCTTTTGACGAACTTCTCCGCCTTCTTCAGCGATCGGGCCGAGATATCGGCCAGCGCCAGCCCGCCCAGCGGTCGCGTCAGGCCGTGGCGGGCGCGCGTGCCGTGCACATCGACGAGTTCGAGCGAGCCGCCGCCCAAGTCGCCGACCAGGCCGTCGGCGCGATGCACGCCGGAGATGACGCCGAGCGCCGTGAGTTCGGCTTCGCGCCCCCCGGACAGCACATCGATCCCGGTCCCGATGATGCGCTCGGCGAGCTTGACGAAGGCGCGGCCGTTTCTGGCGTCGCGGCAGGCCGCGGTGGCAATCGCCAGCACCTTCTTCGCGCCCATGGTCGCACACAGCGCGCTATAGCGCTTGAGCGTCGCCAGCGCATGTTCGACCGCATCGTCGGGAAGGAGGCCGGTCGACTGGACTTCGCGCCCAAGCCCGCACAAGGCCTTCTCGTTGAACAGAGCTGTGGGGCTGCGCGTGAGCCCCTCGTACAGCACGAGGCGCACCGAATTCGAACCGATATCGACCACCGCGACCGGCGGGCCGATGTCGAGGCGTCCTTGCGCATCACTCCCGGCGCCGGTCATCGTGAAAAAATCACGCTGATCACTTGCGCTCTGGCCGCCGCAGCCGCGGGACCTGATCCTTGGGCGACTTTCCACGACCCGACAGGCTCGGATTGGTCATGAAATAGGTGGTCGCATTGAACAGCTCCTCCCCCGCCGCCACCCTGATGCGCGTCGTCGAACCGTCGGGAAGAAACTGCCAGCTTTGCTGGTTGTCCTTGAGATTGGCGACCATGATCTGATCGAGCACCTGCTCGTGCACCGTCGGATTGAGGATCGGGCAAAGGGCCTCGACGCGGCGGTCGAGGTTGCGCGGCATCATGTCGGCGGAGGAGATATAGACGGCCGCCTTGGCGTGCGGCAAGCCGTGACCGGCGCCGAAGCAATAGATGCGCCCGTGTTCGAGGAACCGGCCGACGATCGACTTGACGCGAATGTTTTCCGAAAGGCCGGGCACCCCGGGCCGCAGGCAGCAGATGCCGCGGACCACGAGTTCGATCGAAACTCCGGCGCTGGAGGCGCGATAGAGCGCGTCGATGATATCGGGATCGACCAGCGCATTCATCTTTATCCAGATGGCGGCCGGACGGCCGGCCTTGGCGTGCGCGATCTCCTCGTCGATGTGGGCTTCGATGCGTTTGCGCAAATTGAACGGCGAAACCGCCATGCGCTCGAGCCCGGCGGGGTCTGCATAACCGGTGATGTAGTTGAAGACGTGCGCAACGTCGCGCCCGATCGCCGGATCCGAGGTGAAGAACGACAGGTCGGTATAGATACGCGCGGTCACCGGATGATAGTTGCCGGTGCCCACGTGCACATAGGAAACGAGCGCGGAAGCCTCGCGGCGCACCACCAGCGAAAGCTTGGCGTGGGTTTTCAGCTCGATGAAGCCATAGACGACCTGCACGCCGGCGCGCTCGAGATCGCGCGCCCAGCGGATATTCGCTTCCTCGTCGAAACGCGCTTTCAGCTCGACCAGCGCGGTGACCGATTTGCCGGATTCGGCGGCTTCAGCCAGAGCTCTGACGATCGGGGAATCCGCCGAGGTGCGGTAAAGCGTCTGCTTGATGGCGACCACGTCGGGATCGCGCGCAGCCTGCTGCAGGAAATTCACCACCACGTCGAACGATTCGTAGGGGTGATGAACGATGAAATCCTTTTGTCGGATGGCGGCAAAGATATCGCCGCCATGGTCGCGAACGCGCTCCGGATAACGTGGGGTATAGGGAACAAATTCGAGATCGGGCCGATTGAGGCTTGAAAGCTGCGCCATCTCGTTGAGCGCGAGGACACCATCGACCTTGAACACGCTTTCGTCGGTGACGCCGAGAGCGCGTTGCACGAAATTCTGCAGCTCCGCCGGCATCGGCGCCTCGATGTCTAATCTGATGACGCTGCCGCGGCGCCGGCGCTTGAGCGCGGTCTCGAACAGCCGCACCAGGTCTTCGGCCTCTTCCAGGATTTCCACCTCCGAGTCGCGGATGACACGGAATGCGCCAACTCCCTTCACGACGTATCCGGGAAACAGCTTGCCGATGAACAGGCTGGTGGCGCCCTCGATCGAGATGAGACGGACCGGGCCGCCGTCCGCCGCCGACGGCAATCGAACGAAGCGATCGAGCCGGTTCGGCATGCGGATCAGCGCGTTCATTGCCTTGCCGTCCTTGGCACGGGCGAGCTGCAGCGCAATGGTGAAGCCGAGATTGGGAATGAAAGGGAATGGATGGGCGGGATCGATCGCCAGCGGCGTCAACAGCGGAAACACGTGCGCAAGGAAATAATCCTCAAGCCACGCTTTCTCCGCCTTGGTGACGTCGGAACCGTCGACGAGCACAATGTCCGCGTCGGCCAGCAGGCGGCGCAGTTCACGCCATTGCGCCTGCTGGTCCGCAACCAGAAGCGAAACGGCTTCCGCAATGCGGACGAGCTGCTCCGCCGGCGTCAGGCCCTCTGGGCTCTTCTCGGCGATGCCGGCGCGCACCTGGGCGCCCAGGCCCGCCACGCGCACCATGAAAAACTCATCGAGGTTGTTGGCGGAAATCGACAGGAACTTCAGCCGCTCAAGGACCGGATAACCACGATTGGTCGATTCCTCGAGCACGCGCCGGTTGAAATTAAGCCATGACAGCTCACGGTTGATGAAGCGATCGGGGCTCGTGGCAAGGCTTGAACCGGGCGCCCAGGCGGCTTCCTCCGGGCGCCGCATTGCACCCGATTCCATCGTCAATACAGTAGCTTGGGCGCGATCCGCCATTTCTGGTCCGATCTCCTGCATCGCGATGATCGCCCCCCTTGGTAACAAATCCATGACCTCCCTTTAGCACATAAGGAGGCGTCGAGCTGTGGCGTCAAGGCCGGCGCCGGAAGCGAAGGATCGGCAAGGATGCAATGCCGGTTCGGCCGATCGCAGGCACAGGCTGCGTGGCCGGGCCGGCGATGAGCAGCGCCAGCCGCGAGCGCGATCTCGATCGGGTTAATTCTGGTCGCGGAACAGTTCAGCGGCAAGCGCGCGCGTGACGGGTCGCCCCTGCCGCAACGCCTCGCTGTCGAGTGCGATCACCGCGGTGCGCGCCGCCGCGAACGAGCGCTCGATATGGCTCGACAAATAGCGCACCACGCTGTCATCGAGGACAAGCTGGCGATCGGCCGCCAATTTGACGATGACCCCGCGCAGCATTGCATCGTCGGGCGGGCGCAACGTGACCACCGGCAAGGCGCGCAGGCGCGAACCGAGGTCGGCGATGGCGACCGGCCAAAGCGCCGGAGCCGTGCGCGCGGTGACAAGCACGAACGCCTCCTGCTCGTGCGCCAGATTGATCAAGTGAAACAGTGCGCGTTCGTCCGCTCGGGTCGCATCCTCCACGACAAGCGCCCCGGTCGCCAGAGCCGCAACCAGGTTGTTCTGGCTCAGGGCGCGGCCGGAAATCGTCCGCGCCCCGGCGGCAACCGACCAGATCGACGCCAGGTGGGACTTGCCCGATCCCTGCGGTCCGGTCAGGGCGACCGTCCTTGCCGGCCAATCCGGCCAGCTTTCAATCAGCTTGAGAGCCGTCTCGTTGCCGGGCCCGGACAGAAAGTCCTCCCGCGCGTGACTTTCGGCATGATCCAGTGCAAGCGCAAGCTGGCGCGGAGGGATCGGCATCGGCACCTATCGCGGTCTGTTGCCGCTCCCAAGTGGAGCGGATTTGACATTCGCTACCCGGAAGCCGCTAGCTCGTGAAGCGAATGTCAAATCCAAAGCTCCACTGGCAGTTATCCTTGCTGGTGGTCCTTTGATTCCAACATTCGCACGTTGGCATGCCGAAACGGGATGCGAATGTTGGAATCGGACCACCAGTGGAGCGGATTTGACATTCGCTACCCGGAAGCCGCTAGCTC
>JASHOR010000022.1 GCA_030041005.1 Xanthobacteraceae bacterium | reverse complement strand
TGATCTGCGCTTGCATTGCGTGGTGGGCGACGCCGCAATATTCCAGACACAGCACCTGATAGGTGCCCGGCTCTTTGAAAGTGTAGCGCAGCACATTGGTGTAGCCGGGCATCGCCTGAACCTCCGCGACGATGCGGAACTCGGGATCATAAAGCCCAAAGCCGTGGTTCACGTCCTTGCTGCTGACTTGGAACTCGACGGTCTGGCCGACCTTGAAAGTATTGGGCGTGATTGTCCACATCCACTGCTGGGCCACGACCTGTACGGGCTGCACTGCCGCCGCGGGCAAAGACGGCAGCGTGTTGATGTAGGGCAGTTCGCCGAGGGTCTTATAATTGGTGCCGATCAGGACGATCAGGGCGGCGCCAAACAGCCACACGCGCATCCTGTAGGCGGCATCGATGACCGGCCCGTAATTGGCGATCGCAACGCTCGCCCCGGTCGCGACCCAGATGAACACCAGAGCGAGCGCCCCCATGAGCACGATCGAGACGCCCCACACCACATCCTGGATCATGGCAACCCCCAAAATATGTATTTCTTCCATATGTTATTGAAAAGCGCGGTCCGGTCAATACGGGGCGGGAGGGAGAGGATGGAGGCCCGGTGGAAAACGACGGTGACGGAGGCGGACGGTCTCGATCGCGGCAATCGGGGTGTGGCCGACGCGCGCCCGGCGCAACGCCATGGCGCCCCCACGCCGCGCGCGGCCTGCCCGCGATGTTTCAATCCCATTTGATGCGGCCACTATAGGCCCAGTCAATGATGCGCCCGTCGCGGCGGGCAAGCGCGGCGATCTCGCTCATCTGTGCGTCGCTCAGCGCAAAATCGAAGATCGCGGCGTTCTCCGACAGGCGATCGAGCTTGGTCGTGCGCGGGATGACGACGATGTCCTGCTGCACCAGGAAGCGCAGGCAAATCTGCGCGGCGGTCTTGTTGTGGGCGGCGCCGATGCGGGCGAGAGCCTCATCGCGGCGAAAATCGCCGCGAGCGAGCGGGCTATAGGCCACGACCGCGATGCCGCGGCCGCGGCAGGCGGCGATGAGCTTGGATTGATCGAGAAACGGATGGCACTCGACCTGATCGCAGATCAGCGGTTCGCTCGCCACCGCCAACGCCTGTTCGATCAGCGCCACGGTGAAGTTCGAGACTCCGATGTGGCGGGCGAGCCCTTCGCGCTTGACCTTGCACAAGGCGCCGATCGTTTCGGCGAGCGGCACGTGCGGATTGGGCCAGTGCAGCAGAAGCAGGTCGACCTCGGACAGCCGCAGCCGCGCCAGGCAATCGCGGGCGGCGCGTTCGAGTTCGCGCGGCGCAAAGTGCGTGGGCCAGATCTTTGTTGTCACGAACACTTCGGCGCGCTTGACCCCCGACGCCCGCAGCCCATCGCCCACGGCGCGCTCGTTGTCGTACATTTCCGCCGTATCGATGTGCCGATAGCCGAGCCGCAAGGCCTGTTCGACCACGCGCGCGCAGGTGCGCCCGCTCAATTCCCAGGTGCCCAGCCCCAAGAGCGGAATGCGGGCGCCGTTGGCCTCGATGCTGGGGATTGGTCCGATCGCGCTCGCCATGACTTCGCTCCACGAATGACTTCGCTCTACGAAAGACTCGGCTCTACGAAAGACTCGGCTCATCCTGCCCATGCAGATGGGACGCGATCGCGCCTTCCTTCAAGGGAAAGTGTCTGCAACGCTGGACGATCGTCAGCTATCGCCTGCCGCCCAACACCGCGAAGGCCGCCTCCGGCGCCTCTTCGAGCACCTTCAACAGCGCGCGTGCGGGTCCGCGCGGCGAACGCTTGCCCTGCTCCCAGTTGCGCACGGTTTCCACCGGCACGCCGATGCGCGCCGCGAAGGCCGCTTGCGTGAGCCCGGTTCGCCCGCGCACGGCTTTGGCGTAGCTTGCCTCCTGCATGCGGGCATCGGCCGCGCGGGCCGCGTTGTGCGCGGCGGTCACGATCGCGCGCGGGTCGGGCGAAATCTCCCGCTCGCCGCCGTCGGGCAGGATTTCGACCAATCGTCCGTCTGCTTTCAATCGCACCCGCAGCATGGCTGCCCGCTCCGGCCGTGGCTGTGGATATCATAGCTGATTCGCCGCAGATTCAATGAGTTAGAAAAGGATGCGCGCGGCTCGCCAGTAGCCGACTAAGCCGCTGACTTGCTCGTCCGCTGGCCCTACGTTTGGGCGAAACCACCGGAGACGCTGCGCATGGAAAGCCTGCAGATCAACGCCCGCCGGCTGTGGCATTCGCTGATGCAGACGGCGCAGATCGGCGCCACGCCAAACGGCGGTCTCTGCCGTTTGACGCTGACCGATCCCGACCGTCAGGTGCGCGACTGGTTCAAGGCGCAATGCGAGGCGCTCGGCTGCACCGTCGCGATCGACGAGGTCGGCAACATGTTCGCGCGCCGCCCCGGCGGCAACCCTGCCCTGCCGCCGATCGCCATGGGCTCGCATCTCGACACCCAGCCGACCGGCGGCAAGTTCGACGGTACGCTCGGCGTGCTCGCCGCTCTGGAAGCGTTGCGCACGCTGCACGAGGCCGGCCGGCAAACCAACGCAGCCGTCGAGGTCGTCAACTGGACCAACGAGGAAGGCGCGCGTTTTGCTCCGCCCATGCTCGCTTCCGGCGTGTTCGCCGGCGTGTTCACGGCCGACTATGCCTATGCGCGCGTGGATCGAGACGGCAAGAGCTTTAAGGAGGAACTCGACCGGATCGGCTATCGCGGCACGGAGAAAGCCGGCGCGCACAAGCTCGCCGCCCTGTTCGAACTGCACATCGAGCAGGGCCCGATCCTGGAAGCGGAAGGCCGCACCATCGGCATCGTGCACGGCGTGCAGGGCATGCGCTGGTACGAGGTCACCGTCAGCGGAGAGGCCGCCCATACCGGCGCGACGCCGATGCGGCTGCGAAAGGATGCGCTCCTTGGCGCCGCGCACATGATCGCGCGCATCGACGCGATCGCGCGGAAACACGCGCCCGATGCGGTCGGCACCGTCGGCCGCCTGGAGAACCGGCCGAACAGCCCCAACGTCATCCCCGGCGAGGTGTTCTTCACAGTCGATTTCCGCCACCCCGACGACGCCACGCTCGACGCCATGGAAGAAGAATTCCGCGCCGCGCTCGCCGAACTGCTGCCGCCGCTCGGCCTCTCGTTTCGCGAAACGCGCATCTGGCATTCGCCGCCGGTGACGTTCGCAACCGACCTGATCGAATGCGTGCGCATCGGCGCGGCCAAGGCCGGCCTGCCCGCGCGCGACATGATCTCCGGCGCCGGCCACGACGCCGCCTACGTGGCGCGCGTCGCGCCGACCACCATGATCTTCGTGCCCTGCGCCGGCGGCATCTCCCACAACGAAGCGGAATCCGCGAGCGCTTCCGACTGCGCCGCCGGCGCCCAGGTGCTGCTCAACGCGGTGCTGGAGTTTGACCGGAGGCTGGGGTGAGTTCATCGGTCTCAGTTGAGAATGGTACCCATCACCCGCTAAAGTCGCCGCATGGATGTGGGGGCCTTCCACCCTGAGGACAAATCGCGGGCGGAGATCGACGCCAAGCTCGCAGCATGCGGCTGGATCGTTCAAAGCCGCGACGAAATGAATTTGAGCGCCGGTGCGGGCGTCGCGGTGCGGGAATTTGCAACCAGCGAAGGTCCGGCCGATTACGCACTATTCGTTGATCAAGTCTTCTGCGGCGTGATCGAAGCCAAGGCCGATGGGACAACGCTCAGCGGATTTTCCGAACAAGCCAAAGGCTATCTGAGCGGCGCGCCGGACTATCTGCCCGGCGGAGCTGACAAGCGCCGCTTCGAATATGTCTCGACCGGGACGGAAACGATCTTTCGCGACCTCGCCGATCCCGAGCCGCGTTCGCGCCGCGTGTTCACGTTTCACCGGCCGGAAACACTGCGCTTCTGGTTGAGCCAGTCGGAAACATTGCGCGCTCGCCTCCGCCACATGCCGGCGCTCGTGACCGAAGGTTTGCGGACCTGCCAGGTCGAGGCCATCGAGGGATTGGAAAAATCCCTCGCGAAAGACGATCCGCGCGCGCTCATTCAGATGACCATGGGCGCCGGCAAGACATTTACCGCCTGCACCGCGTCGTACCGCTTGCTCAACTATGCCGGCATTCGCCGCATCTTGTTTCTCGTGGATCGCCGCAATCTCGGCAATCAGACCGCGACCGAATATTCCGGCTTTACCCCGCCCGGCGCTGGCCGGCTGTTTCCCGAACTCTACGGCGTGCAGAAGCTCGGCCCAGCCGGGCTCGATGGCAACGCCGCCGTCGTCATCTCCACCATCCAGCGTGTCTATTCCGTTCTCACCGGCAAGGAGCTTGCCGAGGAGGAGGAAGACGGTTCCGCTTTCGAACGTGACGACGACGAACTCAAACTCGTCGCCTACAATCCCAAAATCCCGATCGAGACCTTCGATCTGATCATCACCGACGAGTGCCACCGCTCGATCTACGGCTCGTGGCGGCAGGTGCTGGAATATTTCGACAGTTTCATCGTCGGGCTGACCGCGACCCCCTCCCCGCACACGCTCGGCTTTTTCAACAAGAACATCGTCGCCGAATATCCTTACGAACGCTCGGTCGTCGATGGCGTGAACGTCGGCTACGAGATTTTCCGCATCCGCACCCAGATCGGCGAACAGGGCGGGCGCGTAGCGAAGGGCTACACCATCCCGGTCATGGACCGGCACACCCGCGCCCAGCGCTGGGAAACGCTCGCCGACGATCTGGTGTTCACGGCACGAGAACTGGACCGTTCGGTCGTCGTCCCGAACCAGATTCGCACCGTGCTGGAGACCTATCGCGACACGGTATTCACCGAGCTGTTTCCCGGCCGCACCACGGTGCCGAAAACGGTCATCTTCGCCAAGGACGACAATCACGCCGAAAACATCGTCCGCATCGCCCGCGAGGTGTTCGGCAAAGGCAACGATTTCGCCCAGAAAATCACTTATCGCGTGAAAGACGCCGATCCCGAACAGCTCATCAGGGAATTCCGCATCAACGCCAATCCGCGCATCGCCGTCACCGTCGACATGATCGCGACCGGCACCGACGTGAAGCCGATCGAGGTGCTAATCTTCCTGCGCGACGTCCGTTCCGCGCTTTATTTCGAGCAGATGAAGGGCCGCGGTGTCCGCACCATCGACAAGACCGACCTTCAGGCGGTGACGCCTGATGCCGACGCCAAGACACGGTTCGTCCTCATCGATGCCGTGGGCGTCACCGAGAGCGCCAAAACGATCTCCGCGCCGCTCGATCGCGAGCACAAAGTCAGCTTCGACAAGCTCCTCGAACAGGTGGCTGCCGGCGATCGCCGCGACAATACCATCTCCACGCTTGCCGCGCGGCTCGCCATGCT
>JASHOR010000021.1 GCA_030041005.1 Xanthobacteraceae bacterium | reverse complement strand
GCGCGGGCGAAGTGCGATTTGTCGGCGAGATCGAAAACACGCCGGCGACGGTCGAGCGGACCATCAAGAAATTGGCAGGTCGATATGGTCGACTACATGTCTGTTACGAGGCTGGTCCGACCGGCTACGGGCTGTATCGTCAAATCCGAGAACTTGGTCATGACTGCTTGGTGGTCGCCCCGGCTCTGATCCCGCAGCGGCCAGGTGAGCGGGTCAAGACCAACCGCCGCGATGCGGTTACGCTCGCGCGGCTGCATCGAGCCGGCGAACTCGCCGGAGTTTGGGTACCGGACGCCAAGCATGAAGCCATCCGCGATCTGGTTCGGGCGCGCGAAGCTGCCGGCGATGATCTTCGCCGCAAGCGCCAGCAGTTGCTCTCTTTCCTGTTGCGCCATGGCCGCATCTATACGGCCGGTCGCGATCACTGGACACAGGCACACCGGCGTTGGCTTGCGCGCCAGAGCTTCGAGCACGCGGCGCAGCAGATTGTCTTCCAGGATGGCATCGATGCCATCGAGGACGCGGCGCAACGTATGCGCCGCATCGACGTGCAGCTGGCCAGCATTGTGCCGAGTTGGTCAATGGCACCGGTCGTGAAGGCCTACCAGGCAATGCGCGGCGCATCGTTCCTCGTCGCCGTGACCTTCGCGGCGGAGATCGGCGACGTCCGTCGCTTCGACACGCCGCGACAGCTCATGGCGTTCCTCGGCCTCGTGCCAGGCGAGCGTTCGACAGGCGACACGGTTCGGCGCACCAGTCTGACTCTAGCGGGCAATCGCCGTGCGCGGCGGGTGCTGATCGAGGCCGCTTGGACCTATCGCTTCCCGGCCAGGGTCAGCGATGCTCTCAGAGCCCGCCTCGAGGGTTTGCCCAAAGCCGTTCGCGATATTGCCTGGAAGGCGCAGACCCGACTGTGCGCGCGCTATCGCCACCTGAGTGCTGCGGGCAAGAAGGCGCCGATCGTCGTCGCGGCGATCGCGCGCGAGATCGCCGCCTTCTTGTGGGCCATCGGCCGCGAGGTCGCACCGGCATAGGACGAGCAATCCAAACCAGCTGCACAGGTCCGGGGGCGAGGCCGCGGAGGGGAACTCCCGTCGCTAGTTATGTGGCCGAGCCTTGGCCCGATGCCCGCCCTCTAGACCGAGGAAAGCCCCGAGACGAAAACACGGAAGGCGGTACCCAACCCGCGCATAAGAGTCTGATCTACCGTCGTCTCCGCCTCGCCTCCGGCTGAGCGGCGTGGCTCTCTATGCTCTTAACCCTTGACTGGGAACATAAGAGCTAGCTTTGCTCGCGCGCCGCATTGGTCGGGCAGCGCCGTCGGCGCTGAAGGATCAGTAAAAAAGTGGCCTGCATACCGATAATGGTTGCCGATACGCGCGTGCGATTTCGGTTGGAGGGGTTTGTCGCCTCAAGGTGTCAGGCGTTGGCACGCTGCTGCTGATGATCCCTGGAGCAGGTCAGTCCGCAGCGCCGCGATCTTAACCAATGATTCAAGATCTGCACGCGCCGGCGACGAAACGCAGTATAGTTTATTTGTAAGCGGCGGTCAGTGAGAGTGATTGAGGCCCACTCCCACGGTGATTCCCGAAAGTTTCACGAGCGCTCGCGCAGCCGCTGCGGGCGCTCGACCATTCGCATTCATCTTTCGAATTGCCGGCAAGGCCCCTTCCGCGATTTGCCGTCTCCTTTACCAGTCGCTCGACGCGAAGCGCTCGCGGTCGTTGCGCTCCGCGCGGGCAATCGAGGGCGGCGGCGATGCAAGATGCGGGACGACGACCATGCGGTCGACTTCGCCACGCTGGAAGGCGCGAAGGAATTCGGAATAGTTCTTGAACGACACGCAACCGAATGATTGGCCGCTGGGGCCGAGCATGTAGGTGTGCGCCAGAATGCCGTCGCGGCCGTACATCCTGCTGCCCGCCACCGGATTGAGGCGGAGCGCCTGCACGCCGTGGAACAGTCCGCGGCGCAGCGTCAGGTCGTAGGTGTTCGGCGGCGTCGGACCGCGGGCCTTTACCGAAGCGTAGTGCGGATCATCCAGCATGCGGCCGAGCCCCGAATGCGCCTCGAGCCGCTCGCCGTCGGGCAGATAGACGGTATGTGCGACGATGTCGTAGATCGCGGTGCGGCTGTCGCCCGCGGGCACCGTATCCGGATTGTTGTAGGCGAGCCGCGGCGCGGGTCTGTGAACGGCCCGTGCGCCGGACGGCAGCGACAGAGCACGAGAGGGCGAGACCGACGGCGGAATAGCGCCGGTGATGTCTGCGTCCGCCACCATTTCGTGCGGGTGCGTCTCGCGTCCGGCTGTCGCCTCGCGGCGAGCAGGGGAGGACGCCGTGCGTGCCGCAGGTGCGGCCGGAACGACCGTGATGACCGGCGCCGCTTCAACAGTGGGGCGGTGATAAATGATGGTCTTGACCGGAATTTCCGCTACCACCTGCGGACGGGCCTCCTGAATGTCCGCCGGCATTTCGCGCGCGCGTGTCTCGCGTTCGGCCGTTACCTCGCGGTGAGCATGGGAGGACGCAATGCTTGCTGCGGCGCGTGTCGTCGAGAGGGGTGCGACAGCCGGGCCCCCTGTAACGGTCGGGCGGCGAAAGATGACCGTTTTCACGGGGATTTCGGCCACCACTACCGGGCGCGACAGCGGTAACGGCACATCTTCAGGCAGTTCCGCCGTTCGCCTGGTCGGAGACGCCGACGCCGCGGCGGGCGGCGAGGGCGCCGGCTCCGCAGAGGCAAGCTTGGCCGCGCGTGTCTCACCCGGCGCATAGACGGGATTGGCCGCAGCCAGCGCCGAACCGAACATGTCCAAAGGATCCGCCAGCCGCCGCGGCGCCTGAGGGAAGGCCGCGGTCTCGATGGCAAATGGCGCTGCGGACCGCAGCCGCGGGTCGCGCGTCAGCGATCCGGAAACCATCCACGCGGCGGTCACCGTCACAGCACCGGCCATCACCGCGACGGCGGACATGCTGCCAAGGCCCAGAACAGCGCCGCCGACAATGGTCCGCCGGTAATCGCGGGCTCCAAAGGCACGGGTATTGAGAGGGGTGACCGGAACAGTCGCGGCCGCATACCTCATGACACGCGTCACTCGAAACTGACTGGTCAGTGGGTGATCGCGGGTCGGTGCTGCGGCCGCAGCGCGTGGGCCGGTGTTGATCGCTCAATGAGTGCGCAATGTCCCGTCCTCATCCCCGGCCTCACACAACCACTAAAGATGGGGATGACAATGCAACGGTTAGTCTTAAGCGGCTGTAAACGGGCGCCCTGCCGGCCATGGCCGAGCGGTTACCCGGTGCCGGCTGCCTGCCTATTTCAGTTGATTGGCGACTTTGTCGATGCCCGCTTGCGAGCAGACATCGTCTTTGCCCGGGGTTCCAGACACGCCGACAGCGCCGACCACGTCGTTGCCCACCTTGATCGGTAGCCCTCCGGCCAGGGCGAGCACGCGATTGTATTGAATCGACCCCGCGGTATCGGGCCGATCTTTCATGCGCTGAACGAACGCCGCTGAAGGCTGGTGGAAGGCAACGGCGGTATAGGCTTTCCGGTCGCTGCCTTCCCTCGTGTTCAGGCCGGCGCCGTCATCGTGCAGCATGACGATGGGTAATCCCTCGTCGTCGAGCACCGTGACCGAAATTTTGTATCCCATGCTCCGACATTGCGCGATCGCCGCATTGGCGACTTCCTGCGCCAGCTCCAGCGACAGCGTCTTATGAGTAACGATGCCCTGCGCGCCGGCCGGCGACGACAGCGTGGCGACGGCCGCGATTCCGGCGAGAGCTCTCAGCATTGGCGACATCGGATCATCTCCCTGGTTCGTTCACAGGACGAGGGGCGCGTGGTCAGTGTGCGGCCGGTGCTGATTGATCAGCACTGCGCTCGGACCCTGCGCAAGTTTACAGCATGATCTCAAGAGGCGGATACCGGGTTTCGCAACGGATCATGCGCCACCATAAAATAACACGGATCGGAATGGCGATTTGATGGAAGACCAGGCCCGCTCCGACGCCGTTTTGGCCGGAAGGCCGGTTCTCCTGGCGCGCGCTTTCTCACTGCACCTGCTCTGCAATCTGGGCCGCTCGCCACGACCCCGCCGCTCCTCTATACCGATGGCTGTCCGCACTACGGAGAACTGCCGTGCTCGCGTCCCGCGCATCGATGGCCGACCGTATCGCCATGTACAACGGCAATGCGCTGAAAATCGGCTTGTTCGGCGCCAACTGCTCGTCCGGCCGTGCCGCGACCACGGTGCCGGAGCGCTGGTCGGGGAGCTGGGAGGATTGTCTCGCACTGGCACGGCTCGCCGATGACGCCGGGCTCGACTTCATGCTGCCGATCGCGCGCTGGAAGGGCTACGGGGGCGAGACCGATTTTCACGGCGTCACGCTGGAAACGATCACCTGGGCGGTCGGGCTCCTCTCTGCCACCAAACGCTTGACGGTGTTCGGCACCGTGCACGCGCCGCTGTTCCATCCCTTGATTGCAGCCAAGGGGTTCGTCACCGCCGATCATATCGGCCAGGGCCGCATGGGGATGAATATCGTCTGCGGCTGGAACGAAGGCGAGTTCGACATGTTCGGCGTCCGCCAGCGCGAGCACGACGAGCGCTACGAATACGCCCAGGAATGGGTCGATGTCGTCAAGCAGGCGTGGACGCGTGACCGCACCTTCGATTTCGATGGCAGGTTCTTGCAGATCAAAGCCGCGCGTGCCTTCCCGAAGCCGTACGGCGGCACGCGCCCGCTGATGATGAATGCCGGCTCCTCCGCGGCCGGGCAGGCGTTTGCGTTGCGCAATTGCGATGCGTTCTTCGTCGCCACGGCGGGCTCGCGCACGTCGCTTGCCGGCAATGCCGCGAAGATGGCGCAGATCAAGGCGCAAGCGCACGAGCTCGGCCGTGCGATCGAGGTGTTCACCGTCGGCCAGGTGATTTGCCGGCCGACGCAGCAGGAGGCCGACGAGTATTACCGCCATGCCATCATCGACCACGCCGACTGGGGCGCCATCGATGGCATGCTGGCCAACAAAAGCATCACCCCGCAGACGATCCCGCCCGGCGAATATGATGCCAAGCGCCGCTATTTCGCTTCCAATGCGATCGGCGGATACCCATTTGTCGGCACACCCGACAAGATCGCGGAAGAATTATCGATCATCAGTCAGGCCGGCGTGCGTGGCATCGGCGTTTCGTTCGTCAACTACCTCGACGAGGTACCGTACTTCTGCGACGAGGTGCTGCCGCGGCTGCAACGCGCCGGCGTGCGGGCGAACGGATGAGGCAGGGGCGGCGGGAAGACCGCGCGAACAATTTTAATATCCATGTCGCGCGTGCCGACCAACTTGATTCGTGTCAAATATGTTGCGGCGTTGATTCGTGTTCTGGCGTTGGCGGGCCGTCCAAATCGATCGTGATCGAAAAGAATGACGCTGTCTATTGTGTGGCGCTTACGTATTGTTCTTGCAGGCATTGAAAATCGTCAGCAAATCCTTGCCCCTGACGAATTTCGGCGCTTCCTGCAAGCCGCCGTGTTGCCTGATCCAGTCCTGTAGCGTCTTCGGATAATACTTTTTGACGGCCCAATCGGTGTATTGCACGTCGACCTCTTCGTCGGAGTCGCTCGCCAGGTGCACTCCCAGTGATGCCCTCGCAGTCACGCAAACCTGATCCTTGGGCAAGGATGCGACAATGGTGCATGCGGAAACACAAGGTCCATCGATCTCAACTTTTTGTCCTGACTCCTTGATCTTCTCGTACTTGGCCGCAAACGCTTCGACCACTCCACCTTCGTGATCCTCGCGGCTGTGACCGATGATGATCGGTGGCGGGGCATCGGCCTCGCGCTGCCGTGTCGTCAGACTCCGCTTCGAGTCGTCCGGCTGCGCAATCTCGGCCAGCGCGATCCGCGTTGCCGCCGGCCTATCCTCAATGGCCGATGCATCCGCGTCATGCCTGATTTCGTCGGCCGGTCCTAGGTCCCGAGGCCGCACAGCACCGTTCGCGGTCGTTATTGCGGCGACCTGCGGCGCTCCGTTGTCCGCTGGGTGAGGGGGCAGCAGGAGATTGCCTTTGAGCGACCGGGTGCTGGCCGGCCATTCCAGCGCGCCATCCTCGCTTTTGCCAGCGAGCTGACGGTGCGCGTGGCCGCGTTCCGACACTGTCACCCGATGCGCATTCGAATGGCGATGATTGTCGCCGGAGGGTCGAGCCGTCGTAATCTTGCCGACGAGGATGCCGACGCCAAACGCTATGACCAGCCGGGTCATTTGGCGGCGCTGTACGGCTCGCATGCGCACACCCATGCTACGGCACGCTTACACGGCCACGGTCCCACTCCCGCAAGGCCGCGCTGGGGCGAAAATGCGACTGCAATGTTTTCGATGAATTAGCCTTGCCGCTAGTGTGGTGGTTCAGAAGTCCGCATCATTCCTGCCGCGACCTCGTCATGCGGAGTTCTGAACCAAAACCACACTAGATCAATAAGTTGCTAGTGTCCTTCGATTCCGAAGTTTGCAAACGAGGGTGCCGCATAATGATGCGAACTTCGGAATCGGGACACCAGGCTAATGGCCTGTACCTGCGCTTGTTCCGTGCGAGCCGGCGCGGAGCGTCCCGCCATGATTTCGTCGCGCCAGGGTCGGCCGAGGCGGCCGCTCCGCTCCCAACGACCGCCGCGCCCGACCTGGGCGCGGCGGCGCGCGGCGAATTTGCCGCTCTGGGGCCTCGACAGGTACCCTGGAAGGCTTCTAGAACGATTTCCACGGCGGCAAGGAATGATGCCGGCCGGAGGCGGGATTTCTCATGAACTACCAGGCCTATTTCACCGATGCGCTGGCCAGGCTGCATGCGGAGCGCCGCTATCGGGTGTTCGCCGATCTCGAGCGCATTGCGGGCCGTTTCCCGCACGCCGTCTGGCATTCACCCCAGGGACCGAGGGATGTCATCATCTGGTGCTCGAACGACTATCTCGGCATGGGGCAGCATCCGAAGGTCATCGGCGCCATGGTGGAAACCGCGACCCGCATGGGCACCGGCGCCGGCGGCACGCGCAACATTGCCGGCAACAATCATCCGCTTGTCCAGCTTGAACGCGAACTCGCCGACCTGCATCGCAAAGAGGCAGCGCTCGTCTTCACCTCCGGCTATATCTCGAATGAGACCGGAATTTCCACGCTCGCCCGGCTGATGCCAAATTGTCTCATTCTCTCCGACGCCTGGAATCATAATTCCATGATCGAGGGCGTGCGCCAGGCGCATTGCGAGAAGCGGATTTTCCGCCACAACGACATGGCGCATCTGCAGGAGCTGCTGGCCGGCGCCGATCCGGCGCAGCCCAAACTCGTGGTGTTCGAGAGCCTCTATTCCATGGATGGCGACGTTGCTCCTGTGCACCGGATCTGCGATCTCGCCCAGCGTTACGGTGCCATGACCTACATCGACGAGGTGCACGCCGTCGGCATGTATGGTGCGCGCGGCGGCGGCATCGCCGAACGCGAGGGCGCCATGGGCCGCATCGACGTGATCGAGGGCACGCTCGCCAAGGCGTTCGGCTGCGTCGGCGGCTATATCGCCGCCGGCGCCGCCATCATCGACACGCTGCGTTCCTACGCGCCGGGCTTCATCTTCACCACCGCGCTGCCGCCGCCGGTTGCCGCGGCGGCGACCGCCGCAATCCGGCACCTCAAGGCCTCCAACTGGGAACGCGAGCGGCACCAGGATCGCGCCGCGCGCACCAAATCGGTGCTCGCCGCCGCGCGGCTTCCGGTGATGATGAGCCTGACCCACATCGTGCCCGTCTTTGTCGGCGATCCTGAACTATGCAAGGAGGCGAGCGATCTCCTGCTCGCCGACCACGGCATCTACATTCAGCCGATCAATTATCCGACCGTTCCGAAGGGGACGGAGCGGCTGCGTATCACGCCGAGCCCTTATCACGACGATGCCTTGATCGATGCGCTTGCCGACGCACTGGTCGACGTCTGGCAGCGGCTCAAACTGCCGCTGAAGGCGGGCGCGCTGGCAGCGGAATAATCTGTAAATCGAAACGGCGCGGCGTCGTTCGCTGCGGCGGAGTGCGCTCTGCTCCACGCGCCACGGACGCCCTTCGATCAGAGTGGCAGACGCAGCACCGGAGCGGCGGTGCTCTCGATCATCACATTCACGCAGGCCGGCTTGCCGCTTGCAAGCGCGCGCTCTATCGCGCCGGGGAGATCGGCGGCGCGCCCAACGTATTCGCCGTGACCGCCAAGCGCCGCCACGACCCGATCGTAGCGGGCCGGCAACAGCTCGCAGCCATGCATCCGGTTGGTTCCGTACATGCGCCGCTGGATTTCGCTTTCCGCGTTCCAGCGCGCGTCATTGCCGAGAATGGCGACGAACGGCAGCGAGCGCCGGACGGCGGTTTCGAATTCGCTGATGTGGAAGCCGATCGTGCCGTCACCGAGCACGGCGAATACCGGCGCCTTGGGCTCGATCAGGCGCGCGGCGAGCGCGAACGACAGCGAGCCGCCGATCGCGCCGGCGACGCCGTTGATGAGGCGGCGCCGTACCGCAAGCGTGCTCTGCCCCCATTGTGCGAATTCTCCCCCATCGCAGATGAGGATGGCGTCCCGATCGCGCTCGACGAAGGGCTGCAAGGCGCGGAAGACTTCCGCCGGATGCAAGCGGCACGCCGTGTTCGACACGACGGTCCGCCATGCCGCCGGCCGCGCCTGCACCGCGTGTCGGGCATCGGCCAGCCACGCCGTATTGTGCGGACCTGTTCGGCGCGCAGCGGCGACCAGCTTTTCGGCGGCCAAAGCCGGATCGGCGAGCGTCGTTAAGAGCAGCGCATCGCCCTTTTCGCGTTTTGCGCGTGCCGTCAGTGCCGCATCCGGATCGATGGCGATGAGCCGAACGGCGGGATCGAACTCCGGCGCGGCCGCCCATTTGAGCGTGAAATCCAGCGCCTTGCCGAGCAGAAGGACAAGATCGGCGCGTCCGGCGACATCGCGCACCGCGCCGAGCGTCGCATCCGCCAGCCCACGCGGACTCTCCAGGATGATCGCCGGCACGCCGGTCGCGGTTTCGACTTCGCTGAGCAGATCGCGCCCGGCCGCGTTCGACATTTGCGGACCCGCGACGATAAGCGGGCGCTCGGCGCCGGCAAGCAAAGCAAGAATTTTCGAACAATCGACATCGCCGAGCGGTTGGCGCGTTGGCGCTTGTGCTGTGGGCCACGTCAATACGCTCTCGTCCAGTCGCGCATCGAGCAAATCCGACGGCAAGCTCAAGTGCACGGGCCCGCACCGGCCGGACTGCGCTATGTGGATGGCGTCGCCGATATCGCGGCCGAGGGATGCGACATCGGTGGCCGCCCACGACGCTTTCGTGACTGGGGCGGCCAAGTCCGCCTGACGCAACTCCTGAAAGCCGCCGCGCCCGAGTTCCCAGGTCGCAACGTGTCCCGACAACAATACCATGGGCGACTCGGCGGCGAGCGCGGTGAACAGCGCGCCGACGGCGTTGGCGTGTCCGGGGCCGCCGGTGACGAGCGCGATGCCGGCTTCGCCGGTCAACCGCCCGTGGGCGTCGGCCATGTGCACGGCGGCGGCTTCGTGGCGAACATGGACGAGGTCGATGCCGGCGTCGAGCGCCGCATCGAAGATCGACATGATGTGATTGCCGGACAGCGTGAACACGCGCCGGCAGCCAAGGCGGGCCAGCGAACGCGCGACAATGTCGGCCCCGCGCAGAGTGTTATTCATCGTTCGCCGGGCTTTCGCTGGCGGCTCAACGCCCCCTGACCAGAAGGTGGGGGTAATAGGTTGAGTGAGCCGCAAATGGTGGGTCAATGTGGATGGATTCTGCTCTATCTTCTACGGCGAAGCCATAGGCACAAGAGGTCGGTTGGGACGCGATGGGCAACGGCACGCAGAAGGTTGCACTGGTCACCGGAGCCGCGCGCGGCATCGGCCTTGCGACTACCAGGCGGTTTCTTGCCGACGGATGGCGCGTCGCGCTGCTCGATATCGACGGCGAGACGCTCAATCGCACCCACGCCGCGCTGTCTCAGCCCGATGCCACCATCACCATTTGCTGCGACGTCGCCGATCCCACGGGAGTTGCGGAAGCGCTCATCCGCGTTGCACAAGAATTCGGCCGGCTCGATGCGCTGGTCAACAATGCCGGCATTGCGATCTTCAAGCCGATCCTTGAGGTCACCTTTGAGGATTGGTCGCGCGTGCTGGCGGTCAATCTCACCGGTCCGTTCCTGTGCGTGCAGGCGGCGGCGCCGCTGATGCGCGACGGCGGTGGCGGCGCCATCGTCAATATCACATCCATATCGGGGCTGCGCGCTTCGACGCTGCGCACGGCCTATGGAACGAGCAAGGCCGGACTGGCGCATCTGACCGAACAACAGGCGGTGGAGCTCGCCTCGCTCGGCATCCGGGTCAACGCGGTCGCGCCGGGGCCGGTCGATACTGCGATGGCGAAAGCGGTTCATACGCCCGAGATACGTGCCGCTTATCACGACTCGATTCCGCTTAACCGCTATGGCTTGGAGCAGGAGCTTGCCGAAATGATCTTCTTTTTGTGCAGCGACCGCTCAAGCTACATCACCGGGCAGACGATTGCGGTCGACGGCGGTTTCGAAGCCACCGGCATAGGCCTGCCGGCCCTGCGCAAGGACCGGCGCAGCGATTGATCGGTGCTTCTTGCGCCGAGCAGCCGCGCAGCGGCTCGAGGTTAATCCAGATCGGCGATCACGGCGTGCAGGTGCAGCAGCTCGGGAATGGTACGCGGGTCGCGGCGGCCGAAGCCGCACTCCGTCGCGATCGAGAAATCACTCACGCAGGTCTTGGCCGCGGCCAATCGCCTTTTTGCGCCCTCGATACCGTCCGTGTAGTGGACAAGCCCGAGGCACAGCGTGGTTCCAGGCGACAGCTTCAACCGCCGCAGCGGCGCGAAATACGCCTCATCGTCGCGATTGCGCGGTACCGGCATGTGAATGAGCTGGATCGGCCGCGCGACATGTCCAGCCAAGTAGTTCGCGAACGCGACCATGTCGGCCATGTCGGTCGGTTCGACCACGTGACGGTGGTTCGAGTCGCCGTAGCAGAGGTGGTAGCACAGGTCGACGTCCGGCGGCACGCGGTTGCCCAGGTCGGCCGCGATGCGGCCGAACGCTTCCAGCGTCTCGTCCTTGGCACGGCCGTAGCTCGACTTTTCATTACGTTCGAGCCGCGCAAAGACCGCCGACGCGATGTCGAACTGGATGGCGAGTTCGCCATGCGGAATCGCGGCGGCGATCTTGTCGATCTCGCGCTTGATCGCCTCGTTGTAGAGCGGATCGATCGGCGCATGCAGCCGCTCGACCAGGAACAGCCAGATGACAGACTGCGCCGGCACCAGGTCGACCTGGAACTTGCAGTCGGCGGGAATCATGCCTGCCAGCTTCAGTCGCTTGAAGTCGGCATAAGACCTCATCGCGATGTCGGCATAGAACAGGTTGTCGAAAAGGACTTGCGCCGGCGTCCAGCCGGGCTTGAGTGTGTAGCGCTCGCGTCCTGTGCCGCTTGCATGGACCCGGAAGAACTCTCCGGATTTCACGAAGGCCGGATGCTCCGCAAACACCGGCTCAAGCCAGGTGATCCAGTCGGCGCGCTCGCCGGTCTCGCCGTCGGGCAAGCGGCTGATGCGCGGACCGAGTGCGGTGCTGACGGTTTCGAACACCTCGGGCGCGTTGGCCAGCGGTACGCTGCCGACGAGGTGCACGGCGCGCGTCATAGCGGTCAGTCCTCCGCGCAGACCTCGGCGTGGATTTCGAGCAGGCCCCGCACGGCTGCTTCCGAGCGGGCGCGCGCCATGCCGCATTCGGTGGCGACCCCGAAAGCGGGCACGTGGCGGCGCGCTGCCGCAATGCGGGCGCGGGCGCCCTCTACACCGTCCTTGGCATGAACGAGGCCAAGATAGAGTTCGGTGCCATCGGCAAGCTTGAGGTCACGTAACGGTCGGTGAAACGCGTCGTCGCTGCGCGAGATCGGCACCGGCATGTGAATGTAGGCGAGCTTGTGCTTGATCGAGTTCGACAGCGCATTGGCGAATTCGACCATCTTGGTCGCGTCCTTTGGCTCCACGAAATGCCGGGCGCCGAAATCGCCATAGCAGAGGTGCAGGCCAAGCTCGACGTCGTCGGGTACCGTCGCGCACAGCCGCTGCATGCGTTCGACCAGGGCTTCGCACGGCACATTCGACGGCACGGCGTCGCTCTTTTGCCCATCCCATACCACCATTTCGTTGCACACATCCCATTGGATGCAAAGATCGTGGTGCGGGATGTGCCGGCACAACGTGGCGACTTCGGCCACCATGGCGCGCTCGTAGGCGGCCTCGACCGCCGGCAAGACGGCTGGGACCACGACCGAACTCACCACCGCAAACGGGGTGGGCAGGCACACTTGGAAACGGATCCCCTTCGGCAGGACGCCATTGTCCCGCGCCGCGACGAAATCGAGATAGGACGTGCGCGCCTCGCGGGCATAGCCCAGCTCGCCGAAATGAACATCCTGCGGCGCGACGCCTTCCGCCAGCGTCAGCAGCGGAAAACGGTTGGTCGGACGGATTGCGCCGGACGGATCAGGCTGCAGGAACACGCTCGCGCGCAACAGCGGATATTGCCAACTGATCCACAGCCGCCGGCCGCCGACTTCGCCGTCGGGGATGCGGCGCAGATATGGGCCGAGCATGACGCCTACGGTGCGAAACACATCATCGACCGTGTCGAGACCGATGCTGCCGACCAGATGAACATTCACGATCGCCTCCGACTCAGCGCCACACCTCGTCGGCCAGCTCCACCACCATGCGCAGCTTGGCCCACTGCTCGCCCTCGGCCAGGATATTGCCTTCCTCGGTCGAGGCGAAGCCGCATTGCGGGGAGAGGCAGAGCTGATCGAGCGCGACGTATTTGGTCGCCTCCTCGATGCGCCGTTTGATATCGTCCTTCCGTTCCAGCGTGCCCGATTTGGTGGTGATGAGGCCGAGGACCACGATCTTGTTGCCCTTCGGCAGAAAGCGCAGCGGCTCGAAGCCGCCGGCGCGGGCGCTGTCGTATTCGAGGAAATAGCCGTCGTAGTTGAGCCTGCCGAGCAGCGTCTCGGCGACCGGCTCGTAACCGCCTTCGGAAATCCAGGTCGAGCGGAAATTGCCGCGGCACACATGGGTGGTGATTGTCATGTCCGCCGGCTTGCCTTCGAGCGCGCCGTTGACGACGCGGGCATAGTCCTGCTGCAGCCGATCGGCATTGAGCCCGCGTTCGCGCGCCTTTTTCAGCTCCGCCTGCGAGCACAGATAGGCCCATGCGGTATCGTCGAATTGCAGATAGCGGCAGCCGGCATCGTAGAAGGCGCGCACGGCCTGGCGATAGGTCTTGGCCAGATCGTCGAAGATGGCGTCGCGATCGGCGTAGAATCTGGCGTCGACGGATCTCGGCTCAAGGCGAAAATGCAGCGTCGCAGGGCTGGGAATGCACATTTTCGACGTTACGCGCGTGTGCGCCTTGAGAAACTTGAAGTGCTCCAGCATCGGATGGCTGGCGGAGAAGCCGAGCTTGCCGGTGACGCGGATACTCTCCATCCGGCTCTGGATCCCGTGGAACTGGATGCCGTGATCGAGCGTGTAACGCTCCATTCCGTCGAGCAGGCCGTAGAAGTCGAAGTGCCACCACGAGCGGCGGAATTCGCCGTCGGTGGCGACCTTGAGCCCGACCTCCTCCTGCTTCCGGATGATCTTCTCGATCTCGCAGTCTTCGACCTCCTGCAGTTGCGCGGCGCTGATCTCGCCCTTCTCGCGCTTTGCCCGCGCCTCTTTGAGCGGTACGGTCCGCAACAGGCTGCCAACCACGTCGGCCCGGAACGGGGGTTTGTTTCTGGTCATGGGCGTTTCTCCTCGAATTTCTTGGATCGCTAACAAGCCGGGCCAGCGGATTTCGTCAACCGCCACGCTGCTGCTATCTCGCCGTGCGGATGGGCTAGAGCCCAATGATCTCGCTTCTTCGTTATTCGAACAGGCTAAACTGATCGCACGTCAATTTCGGTCAAAAAAGGCAGCGTCCGCTGGCAAATCCCGAAGTCAAGGCCGAATGAACGAGAGGTGCCAGCAGTCGAGCTTCCAGCAGGCTGCCGGCTTCAATCCGAGCCGCAGCATCCGAACGCGGTCTCACAACTCGATCGTCACCTTTCCGTCCACTACCATCGCCGGATAGGTCTTGATCGGCACCATGCAGGGCGGCGCGACCACCTCGCCGGTACGGACGTTGAACTGGCCGTTATGAAAATTGCACTCGATGACTTCGTCTTCGAGATAGCCTTCCGACAGCGATCCTGGTCCGTGGGTGCACTGGTCGTCGGTGACGAAGAACTCGCCGCCGACGTTGAACACCGCGAGTGTCAAGCCCTCGGTCTCAACCTTGAGCGCCGTGCCGGGCTGGATCTCGTCGGCGGAACACAGCTCTACGCGTTTGGTGCCGGACATGTCCAAGGCTCGGGGCGATACTTGGCTTGGGGCGGGGAGGGCGGGAATCGTCCGTGTGAATGTGCGCTGTTATACAGAACGCCGCGCATAATGAAATATGTCTTTGGATCCGCTATATCCAGGCGACCGGCAAGGAGATCGGAGCATGCAGAGTGAATCGGCGCGGATGAGTTCGGCGGCGGAGGCCAAATTCCGTATCGACAGGCCCAACTCGCAGCCGCGCGCCGTCAAGGTGATCGCGCTTGATCCTCCCAGCGAGCGCGTGGTCAAGCAATTGGCGTTGCAGTCCTGGCAGCGGGCGAGCTTTCTCACAGCGTCAACATTTTCGGGCGCGCCACGCCGCGGCGGACCCTTCTCGATGGGCGGCTGGCTTAACGACCTCGCCGGCCGCACCAAGGATTTGGTCAACGAGGTCAGCTCGGCCGATCTCGTGGTGATGGTGGCAACCGCGGGCGAGAACGCCGCGGCGGCGGCGCTGATCGGAGAAGCCTGCGCCGTCAAGCGCGTCATGACCACGGCGCTCGTCCTCGGCGGCGCCAAGTCGAGCGACGAGACGCTGTCGAAAATGCTGGCGCAACTGCGCCCGCACGCCATGATGCTGGTGATTTCGAGCGCCGACGAATACATCAACGACATGCTCACGGCCTTGCGTGCCTGAGGCGGTGCCATGACCGCGGTGCAGGCAGCCAGGCGCATCGTCGTGGTCGGCGGCGGTCCGGCCGGCGTGTTCGCGGCGATCGAGGCCAAGCGTACCGATCCCACCGCGCATGTCGTTCTCATCAGCGATGAAGGCTGCGAGCCATACGAAAAGCCGCCATTGTCCAAGGCCGTGCTCACGGGCAAGGCGCGGCCCGAGCACGCACCCATCGCCGGTCCAAAAGGCACGGCCGCGCATGACGTCGTACTGGAGCGGGCGACGCTGGTTACCGCGCTCGACCGCGCGGCACGTGAGGTCATCGCCGCTGATGGCAAACGCTTCCGCTACGATGCGGTTGTGCTGACGACCGGATCGCTGGTGCGCGAGCTCGCGCAACTGCCGCTGGGCATGGCTCGCGTGCATTACCTGCGCACCGAGGCCGACGCCCGCGCACTTGCCGCGGCGTTGGGTGGCTGCAACCGTCTCGTCGTGGTCGGCGGCGGGCTGATCGGATTGGAAACCGCCGCATCGGCGACGGAACTCGGCATCCGAGTGACCGTGCTGGAAGTAGCGCCTCGCATCCTGGGGCGCGTGTGCGACGAGGAAACCGGCGCCTTCATCGCCGCAGAACACCGCCGCCGCGGCGTCGATCTGCGCACCGCGACGGCCATCGTCGGCGTGCGCAACACCGCCGACGCCGTCGAGATCGAGACCAGTGCGGGCGCGATCCTGACAGCCGAGGCCGTCGTGGTCGGCACGGGCGTGGAGCCGAACGACGAACTCGCCGCCGCAGCCGGGCTGACCACCGACCGCGGCATAGTCGTTGACGAGCACTGCCGCACGTCGGATCCGGCAATCTTCGCCGCCGGCGACGCGGTTCGTTTTCCGACGCCGCGCGGTCTCATCCGGCTGGAGAACTGGCGCCACGCGCAGGACCAGGGCGCGGTGGCGGGCCGCAATGCGGCCGGCGCGAACGAGGTCTATCGCGCCATACCGTCGTTCTGGTCGGAGCAGTACGACCTCTACATCCAGGGCGTGGGCTTCCCGCCGTTGCAACCGACGCGGCGCATCCGCCGACCGCTTGCCGGCAAGAGCCTGTTGCTGTTCGAGATCGCCGACGAAATTTTGGTCTATGCTATGGGAATCAACGCGCAGCGCGATCTCGCCGCCGCGCGTCGGCTGATCGAACGGCGCATTCCGGTCGACCCGGCGGCGATCGCCGATTCCAATCGCCCGCTTGCGGCCTTGCTGAAAGCGAATGCGTGAGGCGAGCGATCCTCATGGCAGGATTGACCTGGCTCCTCATAAGGCCTCTAGCTTTCATGAATCGCCGGCCCGCCCGGCGCTGAGGCTTGGAAATCGCTGCGATGAAGTTTGCCGGAGAACTGACTGTGAAGGCGCCGCGCGAGCGCGTCTACGGGGCGGTGCGTGATGCGCGCTTCTTTGCCTCCTGCGTCGATGGCGTACAGGATCTGCAGGAGATCGCACCCGACACCTTTTCAGCGGTGTTCGCGACCAAGGTCGCCTACATGAATTTCAAGTTCAAGGTTACGGTCCAGGTCGTGCGCGCTGAAGCGCCGCGCGAGATCGAAGCCAAGGTCGAAGGCACGCCGCTCGGCATCGTCGGACGACTAACAGCGACGTCGTTGACGCGGCTCACCGAACTGGGGGAGGAGACCAGGATCGATTACGATGTCGACGCCGCCTTGACCGGAAAGCTCGGCGGTCTCGGCCAGCCGGTCCTGCGCGCCAAGGCCAAGGAGATGGAACGACAATTCGCCGCGCGGCTCGCCGCCGCCTTTGCCGCGCCCGCTGGGCCCGCGGCATGACGGGACGCCCCGCTTCCGCTAGAACGTTGAAAAAAGACGCCGGGCCCCGGCGTCCGTAAGATGCGACCATCCGTGAAATTAAAGACGCTGCATGTTTTGGCATGGCGGCGAGGGGGGATAAAGTGACAGACATTGCCGCAAGCGCATTGCCTTGGTACCGCGCACTCACGTCGAGCCAGTGGCGCACCCTGATTGCGGCCAATCTCGGCTGGCTCTTCGACGGGTTCGAAACCTACGCGCTGTTCCTCACTGTTGGCCCGGCCATGCACCAACTGCTGGTGCCGTCCCAATATTCGCACATCCCGGCCTATATCGGAACGGTGGTGGCAATCACGCTCCTTGGCTGGGGTCTCGGCGGATTGTGCGGTGGCATTCTCGCCGATTACATCGGCCGCAAGCGGACGATGGTCTACGCCATCCTCGCCTATGCATTGCTGACCGGATTGACCGCGCTGTCGTTCAACTGGCTGTCGTTTGCGCTGCTGCGCTTTTTGGTTGGCATCGCGATCGGTTCGGAGTGGGCGACCGGTTCCTCAATGATGGCCGAGCTTTGGCCCAAGGACGCGCGCGGCAGGGGCGCAAGCCTGATGCAATCCGGGTTTGGCATTGGCTTCTTCCTCGCCTCCTTCCTGTGGCTGTTCATCAGCGATTTAGGGCCGCACGCTTGGCGTTACATGTTCCTCGTCGGCATTCTGCCCGCGTTTCTGGTGTTGTGGATCAGGGTATCGATCGACGAACCGGAGGCATGGCGGCAGAGCGCCGCGCGGCGCCAGGAAGCGCAAACGCGCAAGCGCAGCGGCGCCACGCTCTCGGCCGACGAACAGGCGCTGACCCGCTTCACCGTCTCAGATCTGTTCGCCGATCCGGAAATCCGTCGGCGCACGATCCTGGTTTTTCTGCTGTCGTTTTCGACCACGCTTGCCTGGTGGGGCATCTCGTCTTGGGTCTCGCCCTATATCGCCGGGCTTGCCGCCAAGGCGCACCTGCCGGCTCAGCAATGGGTGAGCTACGCCGGCATGGCCTACAATCTCGGCGGCATTCTGGGCTACGTTGCGCTCGGCTTTTTTGCCGATAGCTTCGGCCGCAAGCCGACCGTCATGGTCTATTTTGCCGCGGCGTTCGTGATGACGCCGGTGCTCTATCTGTGGACGCAGGATCTGACCCTATTGCTTTTCGTCGCACTGGTGAACGGCTTCTTCACGCTCGGCATCTATTCCTGGATGCCGGTCTGGCTACCGGAACTCTATCCGACCCGCTCGCGTGCGACGGGCACCGCCTTTGCGTTCAACGCGCCGCGCTTCGTCGCATTTCTCGGGCCGCTGTTCGCTGGCGCGTTGATCGTGCAGTTCGGCGGCTTCAGCCGCACTGCGATGATCTTTGCCCTTATCTATATTCTGGGCTTCGTGGTCGCCCCGTTCCTGCCCGAGACCAAGGGGCTGCCGCTGCCCGCTTAGCGTGGAAAGCTCTCTACCCAGTGCATGCGGAAAACCGGTCGACGCAGTCGGGCGCGATCCCGTTCCAGCAAGTCCGTGCTTTCGCGCAGACGGGCGGCCCTCTATTTTCCGATCATGATCCCTGAACCGGCAACGATACAGACCGACGTGCTGGTCATCGGCTCCGGCGCTGCCGGCATGTACGCGGCCATCGAGGCGGCGCGCGGCGGGGCGCAGGTGATGCTGGTGGATCGCAGCCTGATTGGCCGAGGCGGCGCCACGGTGATGGCACAGATGACGGTCGCCGCTGCGCTCGACGAAGAGGTGCCGGACGATCCTCGCCACCATTACGAAGACACCGTCGCCGCCGGCCGCGGGTTGTGCGAAGAGACGCTGGCCCGTCTGCTTTGCGAGGACGCGCCTGAATGCATCCGCGAGCTTGACCGTTGGGGCGTCGGCTGGGCGCGCAAGGATGGTCATATCACCGCGACAACCGCGCCCGGCCACGACCGGCCGCGCTGCGTCTACGTCGATTTCATCAATACCGGGCCCGCGGTCTCGAAGACGCTGCGCGGCGAAATCGCGCGTCACCAGAGAAATATCCGCAAGGCTGGCGACCTCTGCATCGTCGATTTGATCGTCGATGATGGCGAAGCAAGCGGTGCCGTCGGCTATCATGTGCCCTCCGCCGCGCCGGTCACGATCACCGCCAAAGCGACGGTGCTCGCGAGCGGGGGGCTGACGCGGCTGTACCGACGCAACAGCGCTTCGGCCAACATGGGCGGCGACGGTTATGCGCTGGCGCTTCGCGCCGGCGCTTCTCTGATCGACATGGAATTCGTGCAGTTCTTTCCCATCGGGCACCTGGCGCCGCGGCTGATCGGGATGGATCCGATCATGTGGGATCCGTTCCGTTACAAACTGGGCGGTCGGCTGCTCAACGGCCGGATGGAGGAGTTCACCTCGGCCTATGGCTCGGACGAGGACGGCAAATACGTGCTCACGCGCGACCTCGCGACCTACGCGATCCTCAAGGAAGTCGAGGCGGGGCGTGGCTCGCCGCACGGCGGCGCCTATCTGTCGTTCCAGCATTGCAGTGCTGCGGACTTGCGCGCTGCGTTCGGGCCGGTCATCGATAGGCTTGCCGCCAACGATATCGACCTCACCCGCATGCCGGTCGAAGTCGCGCCGATCGCGCATTATCACATGGGTGGAGTGAAGGCCGATGCCACCATGGGCACGGGTGTGGCCGGCCTTTATGTCGCTGGCGAAATGGTCGGCGGCGCCAACGGTGCCAACCGCTTGTCTGGCAATGCGTTGACCGAAGCCTTCGTGTTCGGCCGCCGCGCCGGCGGGAGCGTCGCCGCGCGTTGCCGGCGTACGCCCCGTCCGCAGCTTTCCGCCCGCATCACCCGTGCGGCGACCGGTCTGGTGAGCGCGAGCGGCGACAGCCGCAAACCGGTCAACACCGCGGCAATGATTTCGCGTCTGCAAACAACAATGTCCGACAATGTCGGGCCGATCCGCACCGGCGCCAGACTCAGTCGCGCACTCGATGACATCGGCGCGCTCCAGGCTGAGCTTGGCGAATTGCCGCCCGGGCCGGGGGCAACAGCGTTCGATTCGCAGCGCCTTGAATGGTTCGATCTGCGCAACATGCTCGTCGTTGCGCGCGCGATCGCGCAAGCGGCGCTCGATCGCCGCGAGAGCCGCGGCGCGCATCAGCGCGAAGATTTTCCACAGGCGCGTCTGGAATGGCAGCGGCATCAGCGGATCGGGCTGGACGAGGGAGAGTTGCGAATATCAGGGTCCCCAACCGAGTCTTCGAGGTCATGAGCAGGATTGCTAATCTGAAAGTCTGGCGCGGCGCAGCGCGAAATACCGGTTGGTGGGAGAACTTTGACGTGCCGTTCGAAAAGGGCCAATCGGTACTTGACGGGTTGCGCTGGGTGCGCATCCACAAGGATCCAACACTCGCCGTCCGATTTTCCTGCATCAACGCCAATGCTTGCAAAGAGTGCATGATCCAGCTCGACGGCGAGACCGTCTATGCCTGCACCGCTCGTCTGGAAGAGCGTGAAATGACCCTGACCCCGCTACCCAACAAACCGATTGTGCGCGATCTGGTGACGGAGATCGCGCCGCCGAGCGAACGTTTCGGTCGCTAGCAGGGGCTGGCCTCAGCGCCGCGGGCCGAGCCGTTCCGTTAACGAATGGTGCCGTCCGGCTGCGGGCGGCCAGGATACGCCTGGCCAACGCCCTGACGGCTGTTACCCCCTTTTCGCCGATTTTGCTGCAGTGCGACAAATCGCGGAAAACTGAGCAATTTCAGGGAAAAAGAGGCCGTAGCAGGGGCGGGCTTGCGCATGCACCCGGTCGGTCCCGCCCCGTGCCTTCATCGGACCTTTAACGAAATCCTAACGCCTATGGTTAACAAATTGATCAAAAAGCTGCCGCAATGGTTCGTCACCACTAAGACGATCCTTCGGGGGATCGGGGACGCGCCACACCTTTTTCGGGACTACGGCCACCAACGTGGGGGCGTTGCCTTTGTTTGTGGGAAGCAAGTGGCATCAGCGTGGATGGCGGGGGAATGACGGTCGGCACCGCGTGGCCTTATGACTCAGCGGCATACGATGAAGTGCGTCTGCCGCCGGATGTACGCCCGCAGCGGCTTTTCGCCGGCGTCGCGCTGGCATGCGTTGTTGCCTCGTGCGCTTACACTTTTTGCGCCAACCCCGGCGGGACCGCAGCGGTCGAGTTCGCGCTGGCCGATCGCGGCGACAAGCTCGATTTTCCCGCTGGTCGAGCGGACAGGCTCGAGACCGCTCAGCCGCCGGCGCTGACTGATTCCGCGATCGCGGCCGTTTCCTTTGATTCACGCTTTGCCGCCGCGTTCCCGCCGGGAGCATTCCTGGGGGATGATTCGTTCGCGGCGGAAGAGCAGACGACGTCTCCATCGGTCGCCGCGCCGCAGCTCGCGTCGGTGCCGCTGGGCCGCCAGCTTGCGCGCAGAGAGCCTGGAGCTGCGCTTCGTATTTTGCCGTGGCGGTCGCGCCGCCTAGGAGTGCGCCCCCCACCCGACCTCGAGTTGCAGGCGGCGTCGGCCGACCGGCCGAGCGAGCAGCCGAGCCTGTTCGAGCGCATCTTCGGCAGGTCTCGGGCTTCGATCTTCGAAATGCTGTATGGGCCTTCGCCAGCCAAGGTCGCGCTTGCTTATGCGACGACAGACGGCGGCGTCGCCAACGACGGCGCCAACGTCGCCGCTCCGCTCTACGACCGGCAGACCGCCGTTTACGACATTTCCTCGCACACGGTCTATCTGCCGGATGGCACTACGCTCGAAGCGCATTCGGGCCTCGGCTCGCGGCTCGATGATCCGAGCAGCGCCGCGGTAAGGGATCGCGGCGTGACGCCGCCGGACATCTACGATCTGGCGCTGCGGCAGGGGCTGTTCCACGGCGTCCAGGCGTTGCGGCTGCTGCCTGAGGACGAGTCAAAGGTATTTGGGCGCAGGGGACTGCTCGCCCATACCTACATGCTCGGCCCTAACGGACAGTCGAACGGCTGTGTCTCGTTCAAGGACTATAAGAAGTTCCTTGAGGCCTACGAGGATCACGAGATCACGCGGCTCGCGGTGGTGGCGCGTATCGACTGACGTGTCTGCGGCGCGCAGCGCGGTTCGAGCGCAGAGAAAACCACAAAAGTGCCGGTCAGACCCCGCGGGCGCTGCGCGTTTTTGCAGGCGCCGCAGCGGATGTGGGTCTTTTCCGAAACGGAGTGGGTCGTGTATTTTCGCAGGATATTGGAGCTGCCGGCCGGTTGAACACCGTCGATGCCGGCCGCGGGACTGCAGCGATGAGGGCGCGATGCCGATCACAGCCAAATATCTGTTCGTCGTCTCCATGGACGTCGACCCCGACAAGGAGGCTTTGTTCAACGAGGTCTACGACAAGGAGCACGTGCCCAATCTGCTCAAGGTGCCGGGCGTGCAGGCGGTCTCGCGCGTCGAGGGTGAGCCGTTCGCCGTCTCGATCGGCGGCGAGGTAAGGCGTGTCCAGCACGACGGCCCGCGCTACAGCGCGCTCTATGAGATCGACCGGCCGGAGGTGCTGGTGAGTCGGGAATGGGCGAAGGCGGTGGAGGTGGGTCGCTGGCCGACGCACGTGCGTCCATTCACCCGCAACCGCCGGCACGCACTTTATCGGCTGCGATAAACCGCGGGACCACCTGCAGGCCGCGGCCGGTCCAGCCGCAACTCAATCGTATTTGATGTAGGCGAAACGCTCATCGTTGGCCGGAGGGCCTTCGAGCGCGCCGCCTTCCTTCGCCGGCTGCCAGTGCACCACCTCTTCGATCTTCTTTGCCAACTGGAAATCCTTGTCGGTAATGCCTTTCGCGGCGTGGTTCTGCAACCGCACCTCGACCCACGCGTAAGACGCGGCGATGTCCGGATGGTGCCATGCCGCCTCGGCTAAATGGCCGACGGCGTTGATGACCATCAGCGTCCCCTTCCAGCCGTGGGTGCGATACTTGCGCCGTATCGAACCGTTATCGAGAGACCAGTGCGGCAACTCGCGCTTGAGGCGCTGTTGAATTTCTTCGTCGTTATAAGTTCGCTCTTTTTTTTCTGCGTCGGCCATGACGGCGCCCTTCGCTTGTTGGTCGGCCCGGATTCCGACCGGGATCGGATGATGCAGTTTAGACCTCTATTCCGGTTGGAAAAACCCGGCGAACGGCAACTTTGGGGGGCGCTTGCCCGACGGCATTTGACAGCCGGCCTGGGTTGGTTGCCATCACCGTTCCCGTTTGGCTGCACCTTGGCTCTGTGCCGGGCGCCGTCGGTGGACGGCGCTTTCCACGATCGCGGCAACAACGGCGAGAGCGGCCGGGACTGTCATCGGATGACTGATCAGGTACAGCATGGCCGCGCCAAGAACCGCGCCCCCTGCATAGGCGATCCAGGCCGTGGTGAGGAGTTTTAGCTGAATTTTCTGTTCCGGTTGCCGGGGCTCCGGAATGGCGGAGCCCAGCCGGAACAGATCGCCGGTGATGAAGACGGTATAGACCGCGATGCCGCCGATTTTCCACACAGCGGCATTCTCCATGCCGAGCGCGCCTGCGCTCAAGACCGCGGTCCACTTGTCCGGGAACAATTCGCTGCCGCCCAGCAAAGCAGCGGTGAGAAACAGAGGAACAAGGACCGGGACGCGGTAATCCAGCGCTAATCGCGTCACGATCACGGCAACGAGGAAGACGGCGATGATGCATGCGTGATAGAATGTGCTGTCGTACCGCTCCTGAATGAGGCTAACGCCGAGCAATACGGTGTTGCCGCTCATTGCTCCCACGAACGTGCCATATCGCACGTAGGCGATTGCGTCGGCCGAGCCGCCGATCAGGCACAGCAACACGGTTCGTCCGAGATTGATTGCGGCGTTCATCGAAGGTCCTTCTCACGCACCGATCGTGGCGTGCGGGCAACCGACGCTTCAACTTCGCTCCGGTCTGTTCGTCGTGCGACCATCAACGCCTTGTGAGCATGCCGGGGCTCTCTCCGGGGCGAGTGCGGAGGGCGGGGCTCCAGCCGGCTGTCATCATCCAGTCGCCTTTGCCGTGCCACGCAACGCAGCGGGCCCGGCGCCAGCCCGAACGGAAGGTACGAGGCATTATCGATGACCGAGGAAAGTGGCTGTTGAACGCCGCCGCCGCTGGATTTGGCGGGGATATTAGGTATATGCAGACGCCAAAGCCGACCGTCGGCTCCGTGTATGGAAGCGGCTACAGCGCTACAGGTTCAGGTTATGCAGGCGCCACAAGCGAATATTGCCGGCACGCGCGATTACGCTGGAGAAGACGCTGTCGCATTGCAGGCGGCTCGCGACGCGATCGAGGCGACGCTCAGACGCTACGGGTACGCGGCGATCGACCCGCCGATTCTGGAAGATTCATCGCCCTTCCTCAACCGCTCGGGCGAGGAAATCCGGCGCCGGATGTATATCTTTCCCGACCCTGGGGGACGGGAAGTCTGTCTGCGGCCCGAGCTGACAATCCCGGTTTGTCGCGCCTATCTGCGGCAGTTGCAAACCGCCGGGGAGAGGGGTGACGCGGCGGCGAAACAGGAGGCGCGTCTATCCTATTTCGGGCCGGCGTTCACCTATGAATCGGCCACGGTCGGCGGATACCGGCAGTTCTATCAGGCCGGAGCAGAATTCATCGGGGCCCGAAGCGCGGAAGCGGCGGATGCCGAGATTCTCGCGGCGGCGCTCGACACCTTGGATGCCACCGGCCTCACCGACAAGCAGGTCGAAATCGGCGACGTCGAGGTCCGGAACGCATTTATCGATCAGCTCCCGATCAGCGAGCGCTCGAGGACGCGAATACGCCGCATCACGCTGCGCCAACACAAGGGCTTCCGCGCCGTCGCCACGGCCTTTCCGCCGCGGGCAGCCGTTCCAGAGGCGGCCAACGAGTACGGCGAACTGGCCTCACTGCTGTCGACGGTGGAGCCCGGCAAAGCAGAGCTGTTAATCCGAGAAGTGCTCGCGCTCGCCGACGTCCGCCATGTCGGCGGAAGAATGCCGGAAGAAATCGTCGAACGACTGGCGACCCGCACTGCGCAACAGGCGGAGCCGATTTCCGCCGAACTGATAGAAGGCGTTATTGCGCTTTTGAACATCCGCGCCCCGCCGGAGGCCGCCTTCAAGGCCATCCGCGAACATTTCCGCAGCTTTCGCATCGCTTCCGTCGAACCGGTGCTGGAGCGCTGCGCTACGCGCCTGCGCTACGTGGAAGCGTACAGGCAACGCCCGGTCGTCCTGCAATTCAACGTCGGCTTGCGCCGGGGCCTGGAATATTACACTGGCTTTTTGTTCGAGATCTTTGCCAGCGGCTCGACGCAGATCGGGCACGTCTGTGGCGGCGGCCGCTATGACAACCTGCTGGAGGGCCTCGGTGCCGGCGCGTCAATTCCGGCAGTGGGCTTCGGAATCGGGCTCGACCGGCTTCTGCTCGCACTGCAGTCGGGGCATGCGGCTAGTCGGATCGCGATGTCCGCGCAGCGAGCGCTCGTCGTCGGTGAAAAGAACCGACACGAGGAAGCCATTCGCGCCGCTGCCATCCTGCGCGAGGCCGGGTGGTCGGTCGAACTCGACTCCTCGCAGCGCGACGCGCAAAACGCGCTGAATTACGCGGCTACACACCAGATTCCTTATGTCGTCTTCGCCGGCGCCGATAAATCGAAGAAAGGCCAAGTGCGCGTGCGGCGCCTGAGCGATCGTGCCGACCGACTGATCGAAGCCGAGGCTCTGGCGACCTTGGCCGTGAGTGCCTACGACTCCGCCACGCGGAGCAAAAAGCCGTGAATGCGAGAGCGCAAAGACTCGTCGTCGCCTTGCCGAGCAAGGGTCGACTTCAGGAGCAATGCACAAGTTTCCTGAGCGGCTGCGGCTTCGACGTTCGCCGCGTCGGCAACGGCCGCGAATACGCGTCGAGCCTTGTGGGCATGGACGACGTCGACGTCATCTACTTCCGCCCGGAAGAAATCCCGGGCCGGGTCGAACAAGGCGATGCGCATGCCGGGATCACCGGCGAAGATCTCTACCGCGAATTTGGCGAGGGGCAGCCGATCTCCTCGTTATTGATGCCCAAGCTCGGGTTTGGCGGTGCGCGCCTGGTCGTTGCCGTCCC
The DNA here is from genome assembly GCA_030041005.1 of Xanthobacteraceae bacterium. GTDB lineage: Bacteria > Pseudomonadota > Alphaproteobacteria > Rhizobiales > Xanthobacteraceae > BOG-931. Next base: position 36,337 of record JASHOR010000021.1, on the reverse strand, counting down.
GCAATCCTGGCTCGACGTCTCGACCGTTGGCGATCTCGACGAAGCCGCGATGCTGTTTCACCAGCGGCACGGCCGTAGCCTGCGTGTCGCGACCAAGTTCTCCCGCTTGACGCGATCGTTTTTCGCGGAAAACGGCATCGTCGAGTATTCGCTCGTCGAGTCCTCCGGCGCGACGGAAGGCGCCCCCGCCGCCGGGATCGCTGATTTCGTCGTCGATCTCACATCGACGGGAACCACGTTGACCGAAAATCATCTCAAAGAAATAGTCGGAGGCACCGTTCTGCAGACGGAGGCCTGCCTGATCGCCTCGTTGCGCGCTGCACCGTGGAGCGTCGGCGCCGTTCGGACCCTGGAGCATCTCGTCGAGCAGATCGAAGCGCGCATTCGCGCCACGTCCCAGCTCGTCCTGCGCTTTTCCATTCCGCTCAAGAATGCAGCGGAGAGAAAGCAGCAGCTCGGCGAAAAATTCGGCTGCACTCTCAGCTCATGGAACGAAAGCGCGGATACCGCCGCGCGCGAGGCTCGCAGCTTCGTAGTCGCCTATTGCCAACGCGCAAAGCTTTACAGCGTCGTGAAATATTTGAAATCATCCGGCGCAGCGGGAATCATCGTTGATCGCGGCGAGTTCATCTTCGCTGGAAAGTCGCCGGCCTTCGAATCCTTCAAGAAGATGCTAAAGGAGCCGCCGGCGGCACGTGTCAAGGCTGTTGCCGATCGCTAGCATGGGAGCGGCGTGCATATCCGGCAGTCCCGACCATATTTGCCGGCTCTCGCTACTGACGCAACGCGCTGCCCATAGCCACTTTGCGTGAAGGCTTCCGAGCGGAAGCTCCGAGAGGAAATTCGGCGATGAATGATCAAGCCTCCCGTCCCCTCGACCGACCCAAGGCGCGTTTGCCGCGCGGCTTCCAGGATTCCGCCGGCAAAATGCTGGCAATCCAGGAGCAGCTCGTTGGCAAGCTGGCGGAAGTGTACTCTTCCTATGGCTTCGAGTGGCTGACGACACCGAGCATCGAGTTTGCGGATGCGCTCGGAAAATTCCTGCCCGATCTGGATCGCCCGCATGAGGGCGTGTTCTCGTTTCAGGACGACGACGGTCAATGGCTGGTGCTGCGCTACGATCTGACCGCACCGCTGGCCCGCTACGTGGCCGAACATTACGACACGCTGCCGTTTCCGTACCGCCGCTTTCAGACCGGCCTGGTGTTTCGCGACGAGAAACCTGGCCCGGGCCGCTACCGCGAGTTCGTGCAGTTCGACGCCGACACCGTCGGCACGGCATCGATGGCGGCGGATGCCGAGTTTTGCATGCTGGCCGCCGATAGCCTGGAGGCGCTTGGTCTCGCTCGCGGCGATTATCTCGTGAAAATAAACAATCGAAAGGTACTCAACGGCGTGCTCGAACTGATCGGGGTGCCGGAGGGCGCTGCCGGCGATGCGCTGCGTCTTGCCGTGCTGCGGGCGATGGACAAGCTCGAACGGCTGGGCGTTGGGGGAGTGGCCCAGCTTCTCGGCGCCGGTCGCAAGGACGAATCCGGCGACTTCACCAAGGGCGCCGGCCTGGCCAGCAAGGACATCGATCGCGTCCTCGGATTTCTTCACGCGGGCGGTGCCGATCGTGGCGCGGTCTGCGCCGCGTTGGCGGACCTGGTCAAAGGCAGCGAGATCGGCGAGCAAGGCACCGTTGAGCTTCTGGAAATCGATGCAGGGCTGTCCGCGGCCGGTTTCGGTCAGGACCGGGCACGCATCGATCCGGCCATTGTTCGTGGCCTGGCCTATTACACCGGTCCGGTGTTCGAGGCCGAGCTGACCTTCGAGACCAAGGGCGAGGATGGACGGCCGATCCGTTTCGGCTCGGTCGGCGGCGGCGGTCGGTACGATAATCTGGTCGAACGTTTCCTCGGCAGGAAAGTGCCGGCGACCGGCGTCTCGATCGGCGTGTCTCGTTTGGCGGCTGCCCTGGAGCTGCGCGGTCTGCTATCTGACGTGGCTCACGTCGGTCCGGTGGTTGTCCTTGTGCTTGATCGCGATCGGCTGCCCCACTACCAGGCCATGGTCGGAGAATTACGCGCCGGTGGAATTCGCGCCGAGCTTTACCTTGGCCAAGGCGGAATGCGAGCCCAGCTCAAGTATGCCGACAAGCGAGCAGCGCCGATCGTCGTCATCGAGGGGGGGGACGAACGCGCCAAAGGAGAAGTGACGCTCAAGGACATGGCGCTCGGTGCGGAGCTGTCCAGCGAGATAAAAAGCCGCGCCGAATGGGCCAAAGGGAGCGCTTCGCAGGTTTCAATCAAGCGCGAGGAATTGACGCGCCGGGTACATGAAATCCTTACGCGACGCCGCCCCTGAAGACCCCGGGCAACGTCTTCGTTGCCAGGGAACCTTCGCACGCAATCCGGCGTTATTCTATCCAAAGGGGCGGAGGCCCTTTGGAGTGTGCGGTGAGCAACGCCCGGCTAGACGTAGCGGTCGGCGCGATATCCGAGCAGACTGATTCTCGACTTCTGCTACAGACCTCTTCTTCCACAAAAGTCGGTGTCGTCGAGCAGTACGATCACTTTGGGTGCGATCGCGTTTATTTTCTTGCTGCTACCGGAGTGCAGGGAGATTTGTGATGCGTTGCATCGTCGTAAATGGAGCCCAACTGAAAGCCGAGGCGGTGTGCGCCCATTGCGGCAAGAAGATCGCCGACGGCTACGTTCGGGAATTCGGCAGCCGCCTCGTCTACTGCGACTATCGTTGCTATGGTGTCGCGGCCAAAACGTCGATCGTGACAAAGCTCGAATCTCGAAGTGCGGCTTTCAGCACGCGGACGATCGGCTCATGACAGTGCGATACGACTATCGCCGCGGCAGGGCATCAGCCCTCTGGCTGACGATTTGAATCGCAGCCTTGTCAGCGGAAGGCATGACAAAATCGGAACGTACGGCGCATATTTTCGGCGAAATCGAAAGTGGATAACGCGCCAGATAGTGAGAGTGGTCAGGCTCCCGGCCGCAAAGGGAGAGCACGGATGTCAATAGTTCCGCTGCTGACACAGTCGGCTTTCGACCCGGAGCTTATCGAGACCCTGGTCTCCGCCTATGAGGACGCTTGGCGCCAAGTGGAGCGGTCGGGCAGCGCCTTCGCATCGCCGCGTTATCGGCGAGCCGCGCAGGAAGTGGTCGCGAAGCGAATTATCGAGATGGCGCAGAGCGGCGAGCGCGAACCCGCACGTTTGGCCGACGATGCGGTTGCCTATCTGGTTCGATCGTACGCTTAAGCCTCGGCGCGCAGACGGCTGTTTCCGCTGTCCGGCAACGGCGCTCCCTGGGACGGCGGACTGCCCGGAACTGGGGCATTCACTAATGGTTGATCGAATTAGGCAGCCGTCTATTTTGGGTGACTGGGCGGCGGCGGCAGAAATACGGTGGCTTTCTTTATCTCCTGCGCATGGCTCGGAGTCGTAGCCTGGTTGATCCTGCGGGCCTTCAATCAGCGCGGCCTGTTGCCTCCGCTCACGGTTGCGCGCCTGCCTGCCAACAACGAGGCTCCTCGCGTCGCAGTTATTGTCCCCGCAAGGGATGAGGCCGCCAATATCGGGCTTTGCCTGCAGTCGTTGTTGGCGCAGGATTACCCGACGGACCGCCTGGCTCTTATCGTCGTTGACGACCATTCGACTGACGACACCGCCGCAATCGTTCGGCGCCTCGCCAGCAGCCATCCTGCGCTCACGCTTATCGGCAGTCCGCGTCTACCGCCCGGCTGGGTTGGAAAATCGCACGCCTGTTGGATTGGCGCCCGCGAGGCGGCAGACGCCGATGAATGGCTATGCTTTGTCGATGCGGATGTTCGTGGAGCATCCACGCTGTTGTCGAGCGCGGTGCATGCTGCCGCGGCGCGTAAGCTCGATCTACTGTCGCTGGCGCCGCATCAAGAACTCAAGAGCTTTGCCGAGCGGCTCATGATGCCGTGCGGTCTTATCCTGCTGTCCTTGATCCAGGACCTGCGCAAGGTCCAGGCGCCCGGCGGTTCGGATGTCACGGCCACCGGACAATTCATGCTGATACGCCGCGAAGCCTACGAGGCGGCGGGCGGGCATGCCGCGATACGCGGTGTCATTTGCGAAGACCTGGAGCTGGCCCGGCGCGTCAAGCGAAGCGGAAGAGCAGTGCTTATGATGGACGGGGAGGGGATGATATCCACCCGCATGTACACCGGCTGGCGTACGCTTTGGCCGGGATTTGCCAAGAACCTCGTTGACACGATGGGCGGATGCCGGGCAGCGTTGACGTTGACGCCGGTCGTCCTGATATTGGCCTGGGCTGCAGTGCTTATCCCCTTGCTCGACCTTGCGGGCGTCGCCTCCGGCGCGCCCGGTGCATGGGTCGCGTTGGCGATCGCGCTGTTGGCCTCCGCCGCGGCGTTTGGATTTCACATCGCGGCGACGTTCTACTTCGGCATCCCATTCTACTACGGACTTCTATCCCCGCTTGGCTATACCGTCGGTGCGCTGATGGCGGTCGACAGCGTGCGCCGGCGGCTGACGGGCCGCGTGAGCTGGAAAGGTCGAATGTATTCATGAAGGCGCTGAGGAAGCGACATGACGACGAGCGGCCCGTCGAGCGTCGGCGCGTCGTCAGCCCGCTCGACGCCGACGAGACTCGTGCTGTCATACTTACCGCTGCCGCGCTCGCGATCTTTCTCTATTTCATCAAGCTCATATTACTGCCGTTCGTGATCCCGGCCATCATCGCCTATATCTGCACGCCGGCACTGGACTGGCTCGCCAAGCGCACGCGATGGCCGCGCCCGCTGTTTGCGATCATTTTCTTCCTGGTCATCATGCTTGTAGTGGGGCTGTTTGCAGCATTCGCGGCGACGCGCATTGTCGCCCAGGCGACAGGGTTGGCAACGGATATAGACGGCTTGCTGCAGGAATTCGTCAGCCAAGCCATCGGCAGCAACCATGTTCAACTGTTCGGTCGCACCTTCGATGCGCATCAGATCGTGCAGTCGGTGCTCGATCGGATCGGCAACTGGATTGGGCAGACCGATCAATTGGCGCTGTTTGCCGGGTATGGTCTGGCGACGATCATGGGCACATTTCTGTCGGTGGTGCTGCTGTTCTATTTCCTGGTCAGCGGACCGCGCATCGGTCGCGGATTGCTGTGGATCGCGCCGCCGCACCGGCGTGAGCTGGTCAAGCGAATCTGGGCCCGGCTCGACCCGGTGCTGACGCGCTATTTCGTCGGCATGGTGGCGATCGTGATCTATGCGACCGTGGCGTCCTACATAGGCTTGGGCATTTTTCTCAAGATCCACCACGCAGTGTTGTTGGCGCTCCTGACCGGCATCCTCGAAACCGTACCGGTCGTCGGGCCTACCTCTGCAGCGATCATCGCCGGTTTGGTTTCTCTGCAAACGGCGACCAACATCATGAACATTGTGGACTATGCGCTCTATGCCACCGCGCTGCGCCTGTCCATCGATCAACTCCTCGGTCCAATCGTGCTCGGCACCGCTTCGCACGTGCATCCGGTGCTGATCATCTTCTGCTTTCTGGCCGGCGGAATCGTGTTCGGCATTCCCGGCATTATTCTGGCCGTACCGGTGGCCTTGTTGATCAAGAGTACTTTGGCGACGCTTTATGGCGAGCAGGCCGACTAGCCCCGAGCATGCCGCCATGATTGTGCGAGGCGGTGCCGCCCGCGCCCGAGGTCTCGCGCCCGGCCGCCGAATTGCGCTATACTGCAGCGCGCGATCGGCAACTTTTTGGGCCGCCGACCGTTGCCGACCGGAATTCGAAATACCGAGGTCCGGAATGGCCGTTTGGCAGACTGACGACGGCGCGCAATCGCCCCACAGCCATCCTTGGCTTGCCGGGCTGGTATTTGCGTTTGACAGGCTATTGCGGCGGCGCTTTGCCGTACTCGAATATTCCAACAACCCGGCGTGCATCTTTCGTGTCCAGTTCTGTCCCACAAGTCGCAATCTCGTGCTGGGCGACGGAACGCGCTTAAGTGGGGGGGAAAGGGTCGCCAGATTGCACTACTGGAACGAGCATTTGCCTGCCCTTCGGCGCTACCAGAGCAAGCTGAGTTGGGCGCACGAATTTTATCATCGCATAGCCTTATCTTTGACCGAACTTGCCGAATATCTGGCTGCGCGGCCCGAGTTGGCGGATGTCCAGGTCGTTTGTGCGGACGTACCTTCGGCCGTGCAGGAGCAAATCAGGCAGATTACTCATATTATGCAGAATTTCGGTTTTGAAACGATCTACGATCCCAAACCAGCGCCGCCGTTCGAGCGACTGACCCGCTTCGGCGAGAACATTCTGATCTCGCTGATGGTGTTCGTGCAGAACCCCGACAGCGTCCGGAGCGATACGCTTCGCCGGGTACGGGTGCCGATCTACTTGTCACGTCGGACTCTTCAGCGGAGATTTGGCTTCAAAGGCAAAGCGGCGGGGACAGCCGTGGAGGCGTCATGAGTATTTTTCACGCTATTCCGGACGCGACATCTTTTGTGATGTCGCTGTGCGATATTTGCCTTGCCGGTGCATTCGTCGGCTGCCTGCTGATGCTGTTCGAGGCCGGCTGCGTATTGGCTTTTCGCGAGGAAGGACCAGTCGCAGGTGGCGCGGAGCCGCCGGTCACGATCTTGAAGCCGCTGCACGAGTCGGAGCCCGGCCTCGCCGATCGTCTTCATGCATTTTGTCGGCAGAACTACGGTGGCGCCATTCAAATTCTTTGCGGCACCGGGGATTCCACTTCGCCGGCCGTGCCGGCTATCCGCGCCCTGCAACGCCGGCGTCCCGACGACCCTATCGAGCTTCATGTGGATCCGCGCCGCCACGGCAGCAATCACAAGGTGTCGAATCTGATCAATATGCTGCCGCGCGTGCGCCACGACACGATAGCGGTTTCCGACAGCGATATCGTGGTAGGACCCGGCTATCTGCGCACCATCGCTCGATTGTTGGCCCGACCGCGGGTCGGCGCCGTGACCTGCCTTTATCACGGCATCGGCGGCACCGGCCTGTGGTCCCGGCTCTCCGCGCTCGCCATCAATTCGCACTTTCTGCCGCAGGCAATCACGGGCGTTAGTATGAGGATCACAAAGCCGTGCTTCGGCGCGACGATCGCCATGCGGCGTTCCACTCTTGAAAGGATCGGCAGTTTTGGCCGTTTTGCCGACGAACTCGCCGACGACTATGCGATCGGTGTCGCCGTGCGGGCCGCCGGCTATGATGTCGTTACCGCGCCGTTTGTAGTCGGCCACCGGTGCTTCGAGGTCAGCTTGCGCCAACTCCTCCGTCACGAATTGCGTGTGGCCAGAACCATCAAGAGCATCGATCCGATCGGTTATGCGGGCACCATCATCACCCATCCGTGGCCGCTCGCTCTTATTGGCATGCTTTCCGGAAGCACCGCCGCGGTGCTGGTCGCGATCGCGGCGCTCGCCTCGCGAATCGCACTGTGCCGCTGCGTCGAGCGCCATTTCGGATTGCCCCGGGAGGGCTATTGGCTTATTCCGGTGCACGATCTCATTGCATTCGCCGTCTATGTGACGAGTTTTTTCGGGGCGACGGTTCACTGGCGAGGGGCCAATTATCGCGTGACCGCGGATGGGACCCTCGTCGAGGAAGACCTGAGGCGCTCATGATGCGAACATTGTGTCTGCAAGCTCCCTCGTTTGACGGCTTCGACGGGGGAGCCGGATCGCGCTATCAAGCGCGGCGCGAGATCCGCTCTTACTGGTATCCAACGTGGCTCGCCCAGGTGGCGGCCGTCGTTCCGGACAGCAAGCTCATCGATGCCGTTCCCAACGGCGTACCTCTATCCGACATCGTTGGTCTCGCTGGTGATTATGATCTTGCGGTTCTGCACACTTCGACCCCGTCGTTTTCCTCCGACGTGCGGGTCGTTGAGGCTCTCAAGTCCGCCAATCCGGGCCTCAAGGCGGGCTTTGTCGGGGCCAAAGTCGCGGTCGAGCCGTCGACGAGCCTGACAAGCTCGGCGGCCATCGATTTCGTTGCTGGCAACGAATTCGATTTCACCATCAAGGAGATAGCCGACGGTCGCGACTGGAGCGCCATTTCCGGCCTGTCCTACCGCGACACCGACGGCAGCATCCGGCACAATCCGCCACGGGCCATTTTGCAGAACATGGACGAATTGCCCTTCGTCACGCCGGTCTACAAGCGCGACCTGACCGTCGAGAATTACTTCATCGGCTATTTAAAGCATCCCTACCTCTCGCTTTACACCGGGCGCGGCTGCAAATCGCGCTGCACCTTCTGCCTTTGGCCGCAAACAGTCGGCGGCCATCGCTACCGCACCCGCAGTGTCGGCCACGTGATCGACGAGATTCGCTGGGCGAAAGCAGCGTTTCCGCAAGTCAAGGAATTCTTCTTCGACGACGATACTTTCACCGACGATCGGCCGCGCACCGAAGCTATTGCGCGCGAGCTGGGCAAGCTCGGCGTCACCTGGTCATGCAACGCCAAGGCCAATGTGCCGCGGGATACCCTGAAAGTCATGCGTGACAACGGGCTGCGGCTCCTGCTTGTCGGCTACGAGAGCGGCAATCAGCAGATCCTCCACAACATCAGGAAGGGCATGCGCATCGACGTAGCGCGCCGCTTCACCCGCGATTGCCATGAACTGGGCATCACCATTCACGGCACCTTCATCCTCGGGCTGCCCGGGGAGACGCAAGAGACCATCGAGGAGACCATACGGTTTGCAACGGAAATCAATCCGCACACGATCCAGGTCTCGATTGCGGCGCCGTATCCGGGGACCGAACTGTACCACGAGGCTCTCGAGCACGGCTGGCTCGACGAGGAGCACGCACAATTGGTGGACGCCAGCGGCGTCCAGATAGCCCCACTGCATTATCCGCATCTGAGCCATACCGAGATTTTCCAGTCGCTGGAAGATTTCTATCGGCGCTTCTACTTCCGAGCCCCCAAGATCGCCTCGATCGTCTCGGAAATGGTGCGCAGTCCGGACATGATGGTGCGCCGGCTGCGCGAAGGCGTAGAATTCTTCTCCTTCCTGCGCGAACGGCGACAACTGGTGCATTGACGCGCAGGCCGCGTCACCTGCGATCCAGGTAGCCCGCTTGTCGGAACCAGCGGATCGCGTCTTCAAGACCGAACAGATAGGGTCGCGGGCGAAATCCGAGATCGCGTTCGGCCTTGGCAGCGCTGAAGAACATGCGGTATTTGGCCATGCGAACGCCGTCCACCGTGGCGAACGGCTCGCGTCCGGTCAACCGGGCCATCGCTTGCGCCGCATAGGCGACCGGGATCGCGGCGGCGCGCGGGACACGCAGGAGCGGTGGGTTGCGGCCGACCAAGCGCGCGATGTCCGCGAGCATGTCGGCGAAACGAACGTTGGCGCCGGCGAGAATGTATCGTTCGCCAACGGTGCCCCGCCTGAGCGCCGCGAGATGCCCGGCGGCCACGTCATCGACGTGCACGAGATTGAGACCGGTATCGACAAATCCGGGGATGCGGCCACGCGCCGCCTCGACAATGATGCGGCCGGTGGGTGTCGGCTTGACGTCGCGCGGCCCGATCGGGGTCGATGGATTCACGATCACCGCCGGAAGCCGCTCCGCGGCAACCATCGCCTCGACCAGCCGCTCGGCAGCGATTTTGCTGCGCTTGTAGGCGCCAATGCCCTGGAATTCGCTCAGTGGTACTGATTCATCTGCCGCGCTGCCATCCGGTCGTAGCCCCAATGTCGCAACGCTGCTGGTATACACGACACGCTCAACACCGGCGCGAAGGGCCTCCCGCATGACGTTGCGCGTGCCCTCGACATTGGTGTTGATGATCTCGCCGGGATCGTGCGCCCAGAGTCGATAATCCGCTGCGACGTGGAAAACATAACGGACACCGGTCATCGCTTGGCGGACCGATCCCGCATCGCGAAGGTCGCCTTCGACGAATTCAAGATCGATTCCGTCGAGGTGGAAGCGTGGACTGCTCGGGCGCACCAACGCCCGCACGCTAAATCCGGCGTCAAGCAACATTCGCGCCACGGCGGAGCCGACAAATCCGCTGGCGCCTGTAAGTAACGTTTGTGCAGTGCAAACCATGACAGCGGGTTCGGATTATGTTAAAAAAATTACTTTGTGGTTGTGCCGTTTCATGAAACCACCATGATCTGACAGCAAGCTGCAAACCGGGTTTGGTCGGGATCCGGTGCGGGAACGAAATGGGGCAAGCCGCACTTTCCTATACAGTTGTACCAAGAAATTGACCGCGCTCGGATTTTGACCTGGGACTGCATAACCGACTGACGTCGCGCTTTTTGTTGAGGGCCGGCTGATCGCTGGAGCGGGGGCCTGACAAAACATGACAACCGAAGCGCAGTTTGTCGACACCGGTCTGGCAGAGAGCTTGCTGGGCGGAGGCGAACCCACTGGTCAAGCTTCGGATACGGCGCTCCAAGACATCCCGCGAACGGTCATCGCCTTTGTCGGCATGACGTTTGAGGCCCGGATTGCCGCTGGACCCGGAGTCTTGGTTTTTACCCGCGACAGCCGGCGAGAATTGGAGGCGGCCGCAAAAAGCGCATCCCGCCTCGGTTATCGCGGCATCATCAGCTTTGGCGTCGCCGGAGGCCTTGCGGCGGATCTGCGTGCAGGCGACTGGGTGGTCGCATCCGCTATCTTCGAATCCGGCGTAGCGCATTCGACGGACAGAGGATGGTCCGGCAAGCTCCTCGACGCGCTCGGCGGCGACGCGCGCCACGTGCCGATCGTCGGTGTGGATAGCCCGATTGCCGAGCCGGCACACAAGCGCGAACTGCACCGAGCGACCGGCGCCGCCGCGGTTGACATGGAATCCCACGTCGCTTCCAAGATTGCCGCCGCCCATGGCTTGGCCTTCGCCGCACTCCGCGTCATCGTCGATCCTGCTCACCGCACCATACCGTCCGCGGCACTAAAGGGCCTGCACGGCGGGGCTCGCGCTGATGGAGTGGCAGTTTTGCGCGACCTCATCGCTCGGCCGTCGCAATTGTCCGGACTCCTCCGCGTCTCGCTCGATGCCTACATAGCCTGCTGCGAAATGGAGCGTGTGCGGCAGTTGCTTGGCGCAGGATTCGGGCTGACCAGTCTGGCCGGCTCCGGGCCGCCGCCGGGCGCCTTGGCAACCGGCGCGTTGGCAGACTCGGATTTGGCGCAACCGAGTGCCGTCGCGACTTATCGCTCCCCGGCCTGAAGCAGATCGAAATCTCCGCCAAGCACCAGATCGAGACGGCCGGTACGCCACTTGCCGGAGCCGTCACGAACCAGCGGAGGCTGTTCGCGGTAGCGCCGCACCACCGCACTGGCCCTCGGCGCTTGCTCGATCGCCTCGACGGTCAGCTTGTGCTCCTTGGCGACCGGCACATCGCCGAGCGGGACGGCGGCGAGCTGAACGCGCGCGATCACTCGGCCCGGACCGCCCTCGCACGGCTCGAAGATGTGCAGCCCGGCTTCGGGCGTCAGGATGCGATGGGCGCCAAAGCCGCCGACCGTCAGGATCGGGCGATTCTTGTCGGTCCCGCTGCCCGGAACTTCGGTGATCTGCATGCGGCGCCGGCTCGCCCAGGCGCGATACATCGACCGCAATCGATCGCACCATGCGAGCGTCGCCTGCCGCTCGCCGGCGGCATCGAATACCGGCTCAATCGCCAGCGCCAGTTCGACCGGCGCGTTTTCGAACGCATCCCTGATGCCCTCTCGGATCAGGCGCAGTTGCAGGGCCAGACGGCCGCTCAGTTGCGCCGAATAACGCACCGGCGAAGGATTGTATCTCTCCAGCCGTCGGCGCAACAAACCGGCCGTTTCGACCGCAGCCTTGACCCGGTCCATGAGGGCATAGCGGGCGAGAGTATCGAATCGGTCGGCTCGCTGCCAGAAATCCGGCGACGACATTTCCTCCGCAAGCCTGTCCTTGAGGCTGTTCCACTCCTCCGATTTCAGGGCCTGCTCGATGTCGTCATATTCGGCTTCCAACATCTGAAACTCGGCGCGCGTTCCGTTCGGCGCGAGGATGACGGACGCGAGGGCGGCCCGGGCCCCCGAGCCGGCGGGCGGCGCGACAGCACCTTGCGCAGGCGCGATCTCCGCGTCCGGATCGACAAACTCTACCTGGATGTGGATGCCGTCACTGCGGACAAAAAGAAACTGCTCGCCTTCGGGAAATCGCTTTTCGACGATCATCCCGGCAAGCGGCGCCACGACGTATTGGTCGATGGCCCGTTTCAACGGTCGCGCGCCCATTTCCGGCGAGAACCCTCGCTCAAGCAGAAATTCAAGTGCGGAGGATTCCCACTCGATCGCCCAGGCGCGGTCCTTGAGGCCGCGCCGCTCCAGCAGCGCAGCCAGCTCCTTCTTGAGGATGCCGCGCATCAGTTCGCGGCTCAGCGGATGAAAGACAATGACCTTGTCGAGCCGATTCTGGAATTCGGGCCGGTAGGTCTGGCTGATCGCGCGCAGCACTTGCTCCTTGCTGAACTCGTCTGCCTGCGGCGCGAAGCCTAGCCCGAGGGTGCGATGCGCGGTCGCTCCGAGATTCGACGTCAGAATGATCAGGCAATGGCGCAGGTCGGCGACCTGGCCCATTGCGTCGGTCAGCCGCCCCTCGTCGAACGCCTGCAGGAACAAGTCCCAGATCATCGGATGGGATTTTTCGAACTCGTCCAGCAGCAGCACCGAGAACGGCTGCTTGCGCACGCGGCTGATCAGGGAATCGGCTTCCACGGCCGACGCGTTGCTCTGCCCGAGAATCTTGCCGATCGATTCGTGAGTCTGGAATTCGCTCATATCGAGACGAATCATGCGTTCGACCGAACCGAACAGAAATTCGGATACCGCCTTCGCGAGTTCGGTCTTGCCGGTGCCGGTCGGGCCGGCAAACAAAAAGACGCCGATTGGCTTGCCGGGATCGTTCAGTCCGGCCTTCAGCATGGCGATGCGATCTACGACGGCGGCGACCGCCTCATCCTGGCCGAGTACGCGTACGGCGAAGAAATCGCGCACCGATTTGAGATCGAGCTGTTCCTTGGTGTCGAGTATCGAGACCGGCAGCCCGGAAAGCTGCGAAAGCGTTTCGAGCACGCGCCGCGGTGCGATCTCCTTTTCCCGGCTTGCTTCGGCGCGCACCGCGGTGAGCTTGAGGAGGTACAGCGCCGCGCCCGGCCGCCCGACCGTGCCGAGGTATTGGCTGGCGGTATCGAGTGCCACCTGGGCGCAATCGGATTGAAAATGGATCGAGGAATTTTTGTCCAGATGCGCGATCACGGCGCGCGCCAGCGACAGGGTCTCGGCCGAGGACAGCGGATCGATGACCACAGTCTCGAACAGACCGCGCAGCGATGGCTTGGCCTGCAACAACCGCGCCGCCCCCTTCGGGGTCGCCTCGCACCACACCACCAATCGGCCGGCGGCGATCGCCGGCGCGATCTGGTCCAGCATGGTCGCGGTCTGTCCGTGATGCCGGCCACTGAGCGCGAGCTGCACGATATCGGGAATGTACCAGATGAATTTGTGACCCTTGCCCAATTCGTCGATGACGTTGCGGATCCGCCCCTCGAGTTGGCCGATGTAGACCTGATCGGCCTGAAGATCGACGCCGCTGGCCTCGAACACGCTCCATCCATCCGCGGCAAGCCGCGCGGCGAGCAGCTCCAGGAACGAGGTTTTTCCCACCAGCGGTTCGCCGCAAACCAATAGCGCGCGCGGTGGATTTTGCCGCAGCGTGGCCGAGGCAATCTCCAACGCCTCGCTCCAGGCGTCCGGTGCCACGAGGCCAAGATCGATGTCCTTCTTCCAGAACCGCCCCACCGTGTTCAACACGCCCAGCGATTCCACCGGAAGCTCCAGCGTTGCCGTCTGCTGCTTGTCAAGCTCCGCGATCAGCGCGTCGCTCGTCGGATGCTCGACATGTTCCAGGAAACGGCGGATCATCTGCTGCAGCGACGCGCTTTGCGTCTTCAGACTCGGACCGAACGCAGGCGGATCGCCGCGCGCGGCGCAGCGTTCGAAATATTCGCGAATGACATTCGGCATCCACCGATTGTCGATCCACCACTCCTTGGCGCGCAGCAGCGGCGCGCCGACCGGCGTTCTCGGCTGGGCGTCGAACAGCAACTCCAGCGCAAAATGCATCGGCCATGGATAATAATGCGCGCACTGGCTGAGCACCCGATCCACCGCGGCATCGCGATCGGGACGGCTGCGCAGCGCTGCCAGCGCCGCGCATGACAATCCCCATCGATTGCCCTCGACATACTGGAGGATGGTCGGCAGCGGCACGCTCGGCGAGGACAGTAGCGCCACGGCCTGCATGAAGTCGGTATGCGCGTAGAGGGCGCTCGGGTGCGCGGCTTCATTGCCGAAAACACTGAAGACCTTATCCAGATCGTGCAATCGCGTCGTCAGCGTCGCCGGATCGAGCGCGTCTGGCACGCCAATAACCGGATGCCCGGTCTTCTTCGCCGTCCGCCTGAACCTGCTCGACAGCCATGCACGCAGTCGCTTGCGGAATATCAATGCGAGGACGACCGCAAGGAGAACGACGTCAAACAAGGCAGGGGCGAAATCCACGTCGCGAACTCCGCATCTCGCCGGCCCGGCTGCTCCGGCGGCATGTCAGCGGTCGAGCGGACTGAGGAGATCGAAGCGCCTCAGGCCTGCGAAATGAACTTGGTGATCAGATAGGCACCCAAACCTTCGGTGCCGCCCTCGCTGCCGTGACCGCTCTCCTTGACGCCGCCGAACGGCGTTTCCGGTGTCGAGATCATCACCGAGTTCACACCGACCATGCCGGATTCGAGCGCGTCCCCGATCGCGGCAGCGGTCGTATTCGACGTCGTGAAGGCATAGGCGGCAAGGCCGTATTCCAGAGAATTGGCGCGTTCGACCACTTCGTCGAAAGTCTTGAATGTAACGACCGGCGCCAACGGCCCGAAGGGCTCCTGCGTCATGACCTTGGAGTCGTCGGGAATGTCGGTGATCACGGTCGGCTCGTAGAAGTAGCCCTGGTTGCCGCGCCGCTTGCCGCCGGTCTGAATCTTCCCGCCCCGGTTCTTGGCGTCGTTGACAAAGCTTTCCATGGCGTCGATGCGCCGGGAATTGGCCATCGGGCCCATGGTCATGCCCCGCTCCAAGCCGTCGCCGACCTTGATGCCGTTGGCGTACTCGGTGAAACGCTTGAGGAAGCGCGGATAGACGTCCTCTTGCACGTAAAACCGGGTCGGCGAGATGCAGACCTGCCCGGCGTTGCGATATTTGAATGCGGCAATCGTGTCGGCGGTCTTTTCCGGATCGGCGTCGGCGAACACTACCACCGGCGAATGGCCGCCGAGTTCCATGGTGGTGCGTTTCATGCCCTTGGCCGCAAGCGCGGCGAGGTGCTTGCCCACCGGAATTGAGCCGGTGAAGGAAATCTTGCGGATCGCATCCTTGGACAAGAGGTACTCGGAGATTTCAGCGGGCACGCCGAACACGAGGTTGAGCACGCCCGGCGGCAGGCCGGCGTCGGCGAAGCAGCGCACCATCTCGACACAGGCCCCGGGCGTTTCCTCCGATGCCTTGAGGATAAGCGAGCAGCCGGCCGCCAGCGCGCCGCCGATCTTGCGTGCCGGGGTAAGTACCGGGAAATTCCACGGCGTGAACGCGGCGACCACCCCGATCGGCTCCTGTACGACGAGCTGGCGGGTTCCCTTGAAGCGGCCCGGCACGATGCGGCCGTAGCTGCGGCGGCCCTCTTCCGCATACCAGTCGATGATGTCGGCGGAGGTGATCACCTCGGCGCGGGCTTCCGGATAGACCTTGCCCTGTTCCAGCACCATGATTTTCGAAATCGCGTCATAGCGTTCGCGCATCAGATCGGCGGCCTTGCGCATGATCTTGGCGCGATCGTAGGCGGCGGTGGCGCGCCAAACCGCAAGACCCTTCTTGGCCGCTTCCAGTGCCGCATCGAGATCGGCCTTGCTTGCATGCGGCAGATGCGCGAGCGGCTTCTCGGTCGCCGGATTGAGCACATCCTCGCCCTTGCGGCCGTCGCTGCCGAGCCACTTGCCGTCGATGAAAAGTTCGAGATTGCCGTACATGACGTCCTCGCTGGAGCTAATTCTTTGACAAAGGAATTAGCATGTTTCCTCGATCGCGTCATGCACGGGCTTGACCCAGGCATCCGTGGTGAATTCCGTGCCGGCAACTTGTTCCGGCAGTGCTTGTTCTACAGTTCGCCTGCGAAGATTTCCTGGGCGTGCCCCAATGACGATCGAGGGGGCATTCACTCGACGCGCGTCGGGTCAATGACGAAATTGGTGAAGCCGCCGTTGCGATCGTCCGTGCCGGCAAGCACTTCGTTGACCTCGGATAAGGGCGAAACGCGGTGCTCCAGAATGGAAAGGTCGAGCGTTCCCGCTGCGGCCATCGCCGCCATATCCTCACCCTCGGCGGTGGTGAACCATACCGAACCTTGCAGGCCGATGCGGTTTGTCATCATCCAGAATGCGTTGATCGGCAGCGCCTCCATGACCGCACCGACATTGACCGCACGGCCGCCGCGGCGCAGGCAGAACAGCGCGCGCATCATGGCGCTCGCCGGCGCGCCCGGCGGCAGGCAATCGATCATGCCGTCGACACCGTGGCCGTCGGTTGCCGTTTTCGCCCACGAGACCAGCGGGTCCGCTCCGCCACGCGTTCCACCTGCGCTTACGGAGGAGGGCTGAGATGGCGCGTCCGTGACCGAGAAAACTGCGATCCGCTCCGGTGCCAGCGCCTTGACGCGATCGAGTAATGATTGATTGCGGCCGGTACCGAGGATCTTGGTTGCGCCCATGGCAAGTGCGAGCGATGCAGCGTTGAGCCCAAGTTGGCCGCTGATGCCGTTGATCAAAAGCGACTGGCCCGGACCCGCACCGATTTTCTTCATCGCCGCATAGGCGGTTCCGAGATAGCCAAAGCGCGCGGCGGCTTCGAAGCTCACGTTGTCCGGAAGCTTGACCAAAGCGGCGGCGGGCGCGGTGATGAACTGCGCCAGCCCGCCGTAGGGATACGCCCGCATGATCTCCTGCGAGCGGCCAAAATATCCCTGCAGCGTCCAGCTCGGACAATCCTCCGCCCGGCCGCTGCGGCACATCTTGCACGATCCACAGGAGCGCGCCGGATTGACATAGACGCGCTCGCCCGGACGAACCGAGAAAACCTGCTCGCCGACCTTGGCGACCACGCCGGCCGGATCGAGGCCGAAGATCGCCGGCAGCGGCGGCATCATCTTGTTGTCAGGCGTGAGCGTGCCGAAGAAATTGCTGATTACGCGCGCCAGGTTCGGCACCACGCCGCAGGCCTTCACCTCGACCACCACGTCGGTCGGCCGCGGTTCGGGCGCCGCGATGCGGTCGAGCGTCATCGGCTTTCCGTAAGCATGGAGCCGCGCCGCGATCATCGTGGCCATCGTGTTTTCTCCGCGTTCGTCATACGCGGGCTTGACCCGCATATCCATGCTGAATGACGGCACCCTTGCGGGATTGCCTCGATTACCTCTCGTCAGCATGGATTGCCGGGTCAGGCCCGGCAATGACGAGCGGAGAGGCGCACGCGCGCTCAGCCGCGCAGCGCCACAAGCGCTACCGGTCCATCGAACGTCGCGCCCAGTGTCGTCAGCACCGCGGCTGCCCGCGCGTCGCTCCAGCCGCCGTGCCGGGCGTTGAGCAAGAATTTCTGCTCAATATCGGCGCGCGACAGCGGCTCTTGCGCGCCGCCACGCATGTAGGGCTGACGCTCTTCCACGATCGAGCCGTCTCGCAGCGTAGCGCGAATGTGGCCGGTAAAATTCTTCGGATAGGGATTCTGCGGGTCGATCCGATAACGCACCTTGCCGGCGAGCGCGACGACTTTCGGATCGCGCACCGCCGCATCCGTGAAGTCGCTTAAGCCGACATTGCCGCGCACGTAACCCGCGGCGATGCAGTAAGGCGTGGAGAATTTCCCGGCGTAACCGTTCGCCGGATGCTGTTTGGCGGCGAGCGGCTCCCACAACCGGTGCACCGTGCCTTCGCCGACCTCGCAGACCATCTCGGCGATATCGTCCGCCTTGATGCCGCGCGCGGCCAGCCGCCGCGCGCAGTCGATATAGGGATGGGTCATCGTTCCGCACGGATAGGGCTTGAAGGCCAGGGTCTCGGTTACCCAGCGACTGCCGAAGTCGCCGGTGAGCGCGTCATAATCGCCCTGGGTCGTGCGCGCGAAGGCGTAAAAGAAACCATGCGCGCCTTCCAACACCGTGCGCGGGCCGGAAAATCCGGCGCGGCCGAGTAGGGCCGCCTTGAGGCCCGATTGGGCCGCCCAGCCGGCGTGCAGGCGTTTGGTCCCCGCGCCCTCGGCCAAATATTCGATAATGCCGGACGCCATCGAGGCGGCAGTGCCGAGCGCGTCGACCAGTTGGCGCGGCGCCAGGCCCAACGCGGCGCCGACTCCGGCCGACGCGCCCAGGGCGCCGAATACGGCAGTCGGATGAAATCCGGCTTTGTGGGTCAGGGTGGGCGCTATGGTGGAAAGCCGGCACATCGTTTCGACGCCGACGGCAATGCCGAGCAGCGCGGCCCGGCCGTCGAGCTTGTGCCGCTCGCACATGGCCAGCACCGCCGGCACGATCACCGCGCCGGCATGCACCGGTCCGCCTTCGAATGTGTCGTCGAAATCCTCGCCGTGGACCGCTGTGCCGTTGACCAGCGCCGCATCGGGCGCCGTCAGCGTGCGGGCGTGTCCGATGGCCGTGCAGGGGCCGGCATCCTCGCAGGCCGCGAGCGTGATTTTGACATAGTCTTCGTTGCGCGCGGTCAGCGCCAGGCCGACGACGTCGAGCAGCAGATCCCGGCACTTGCGCCGCACTGCATCCGGTAAGCGCGCGGGCTCGAGCGCGCAAATTTTCTGCGCCAGGACTTCAGCGACGGCCGTTTCCGGGAGTTCGTATGATGCCATTTGTCTTTGCGCCGCGAGCCGACGGCTTCGCCGCCCAGCGGTTTTATCATTTGCCCGAGGGACGCCCCAGCCAATCGGCGATGGCGACCATCACCATGGCGACCACGAACATCAGCGGGAATGCCAGCGCCCAGCCGAGCTTTGAAGTGTCGGTATACGTCTCAAGATCGAGATACCAGGCCAGCGCGTCGACAGCGGCAATGCCGGCGATCGAGCCGAGAAGCCTCTGTTTGAGAACGGCAAAGTCGATCTCCATCAGGCCCGCCGGCCAGTCGCGATGCTCATCAGGATCGATTTTTTGAATATAATTCTCGAACGTGGAGAAAATAACGATGACGACCAGATTCGCAGTCAACGCAAGATCGACGAGATTGAGCACGCCGACAACCAGGTCGTGCCAGGACATGCTCGCAACGTCAGCGAACAGCACAAACAGGTCGGCGAAAAAGCGGTAGATGATGAGGAGAAGACAGCACGCAAGGCCGATCAGCAGCGGTGCGACCAGCCACCGGCTGAGGAAAACCACCGCCTTGATCGGTTGTGTGCTTGGCCGCCACATCGGGTTTCGCAACGGTCAGTACTTGTTGGCGATTGGCAATTCCTCGGCCGGGAATAGGGTGATGATGCGGTGCCCCTTGTCGGTGACGACAACCTCCTCCTCGATGCGCGCGGCCGAATAGCCGTCCTTGGCCGGGCAGTAAGTCTCCAGCGCAAACACCATGCCTTCCTTGATCTCGGTGGGGTGCGACAGCGACACCACCCGCGAGATGATCGGCCGCTCGTGCAGGGCAAGCCCAAGGCCGTGGCCGAATTGCAGGCCGAACGCCGCCATCTCGTCGGGGAAGCCGAAGTCCTGCGCCTTCGGCCATACGCTGCAAACCTTGTCGGTGGTGACGCCCGGCTTGATCAGATCGATGGCGCGATCGAGCCATTCGCGGCAGGTCTTGTAGGCGTCGTGCTGCACCGGCGTGGCGCGCCCGACGTTGAAGGTGCGATAGTAGCAGGTGCGGTAGCCCATGAACGCCTGCAAGATGTCGAAGAACGCCTGGTCGCCGGGACGCAGCATGCGGTCGGTGAAATTGTGCGGGTGCGGATTGCAGCGCTCGCCGGAGATGGCGTTGACCGCTTCGACGTCGTCGGAACCGTGGCGATACAGGAACTCGTTGACCTTGGCGACGATGTCGTTCTCGCGCACTCCGGGTTTCAGCTCCTCGTTGATCATATGATAGGCGCCGTCGACCATCGCGGCGGCGCGGTTCAAGAGCGCGATCTCGTCGATATTCTTCACTTCGCGCGCCTCGAGCATGACCTGCTGGCCATCCTCGATTTTCAGGCCGGCTTTCTGCAGCTCGAACATCATCGGCGGCTCGATGATGTCGACTCCGACCGGCATTTTCTCGCAGCCGGCGTCCTTGATCAGCGAGAAAATCTCCTTGGCGTGGCGCTCCATCAGGCCGAACGCCGGATTGACGGTGCCGCGCAGCCCGATCAGGCCTGCCTTGCAGTTCTCCGGCTTGAGCCAGGGCGTATAGAGCTTGTGGTGCACGGCCGCGGAGCCGAAGTCCCATAGGATCGGATCCGGGCTGTCGCGGGTGAGCAATGCCCAGCGGCAGAGCTTATCGCGCTCCCATTCGCCGATTTTGGTCGAGGTGACGTAGCGGATGTTGTTGACGTCAAAGACAAGGAGCGCACCGAGTTCCGATTTCTCCAAAGCCTCGCGCACGCGGCCGAGCCGGTAGCGATGCAGCCGCCGGTAATCGACCCGCTCCTCGAAATCGACCCCCATGGTGCCGAGGGCCGGCAGCGCCCGGCCCCAATTGTAGCGCGGGTTGATATCCTCGGCGCGGATCGTCGTCGGTTCTCGGTTGATCTCGTCCATGGCGAGCTCCTTTCTTATGTTCCGTCATCGCGTGAGCGCCTCGGGACGACGGTTCCAAACTGCTATTGCGGGATCGGCACGTCGCCAACGTCCTTCGGTACCTTATAGCCCTTTTGTGTTGCCGGGCGCTTGGCGATCGCCACATACCAGCGCTTCACATTGGGATATTGGTTGAGATCGATCGTCTGCCATTCGTAGCGCGACACCCACGGCCAGATGGCGATGTCGGCGATCGAGTAATTGTCGGCAACGTATTCATGGTTGGCGAGCCGCCGGTCGAGCACCCCATAGAGGCGATGCGTCTCTTTCAGGTAGCGCTCCTCGGCGTACGGCGCCTTGCCCTTGTTGTATTTCACGAAGTGATGCACCTGGCCGAACATCGGTCCCGGCCCGCCCATCTGCCACATCAGCCATTCGATGGTGCGGTAGCGCGCCTCGCCCGATTTCGGCAACAGCTTGCCGGTCTTGTCGGCGAGATAGATGAGGATGGCGCCCGATTCCATCAAACTCATGCCGTTGTCGCGATCGACGATCGCGGGGATGCGGTTGTTGGGGCTGATCTTCAAAAACTCCGGCTTGAACTGCTCGTCTTTTGAGATGTCGACGGGATGCACCGTATAGGGCAGGCCGAGTTCCTCAAGCGCAATGGAAGCCTTGCGGCCGTTCGGCGTCGTCCAGGTGTAAAGGTCGATCACGGTTTTGGTCCTGTGCTGGCTGGTGGGCGGGGCGTATGGTCTAGTTCGCGCTACGCAGCGCGGCGAGATGCGTGGAGATGCCGTCGCGGATTTTTGGGCCGTGTGTGCGCATTTCGCATAACTCGTGCTCAGTGATGAGGTCGTAGAGTCCTGTCTTGAAGCTCGGCCACGCCTGAGCTTGCGCCCACCACCTTTGCACGTTCGGGCGGCTGCCGGTCCATAGATCAAGCAAGCCGAGATAGTCGAGCCGCGCCGCGAACGGCATCAGATTGATATCGGCAAGCGACGGATCGGTGCCGAGAATCCACGGCCCGCCGCTCTCGCCCAGAGCCTCCTCAAGGTGCTTGAACGCACGTTCGTAGGCGGCAACGGCGTGGACGACGAACGGCGACTCCACGCCGAGCTCGTAGGTCGACTTGAAACGGTCGGTGCGGCGCGGATCGCCAACATTGCGAAAACGTTTCCGCCGAATTTCCTCGGGCATGGTTCTCATGCGCTCGCGGAACATGGCCGAGAAGCTGAGTTCGGTGGCGCCGTCGAACAGGCCTTCGTCGACGAATTTGCTCCATAGCCGCATTTTGCTTTGCTGCCATGGATCGGATGGAATGAGTTTCGGCGGCTGCGGAAATGTCTGGTCGATATATTCGCAAATCAGCGTCGATTCGATTACTGGCTTACCATCGTGAACGAGCGTCGGTACCACGCCCTTGGGATTGAGCTTGAGATATTTCGGATCGTATTGCTCGGCCGTAAACAGATTGACTGGGATCGCTCTCCACTCAAGACCTTTGGCGCAGAGCGTGATGCGCACCTTTTGACAACAGACAGAGTTGCCAAAATCGTACAGGACCAGCTCGCTCATGCGGCATTCCTCCCCCACAGCCGCGCCGAGGCGATGTCGGCGCCTTGGCGAACGGCCGCAAGCTTAAGCCACACCACTGGTTCGATCACCCATTCGCGCCGGGTGAAGGTGCCGAAGCCGCAATCGGTCGAGGCGATGACGCGCTCTCGGTCGCCGACCGCCGTCACCGCTTCCTCGATGCGCCGCGCGACCACTTCCGGATGCTCGACGAAATTGCTGGTGGTTTCCACCACGCCGGGAATGAGAATCATGTCTTTCGAAAACGGCACGCGCTTGAGCGCGGAAAATTCGTGGGCGTGGCGCGGATTGGAAAACTCGATCGACAGCGCGCCTACTTTCGCCTGGTAAAGGGCAGGAAGGATTTTCTCCAGCGCGATATCGTAGATGTGCGGCCCTTCCCAATTCCCGTAACACACATGCAGCCGCACGCGGTCGCGCGGAATGCCCTCGATGCCCTTGTTGATGGCGGCCACATGGCGTTCGCAGCGCTTGACGAACTCGGCGTCTGACAGGTCGCGGTACATCATGGTGCGGTCCATGGCGAGATCAGGGGCATCGATCTGCAGAATGAGCCCAGCCTTGTTGATTGCCCGATATTCGTTGCTCATCTCGCGCGCTATGGCGTCGAGATAAGCATCGTGCGACGGGTAATAGGCGTTCAACATCGTCGTGGAAATGATGCCGGGCGACGCGGCCGTCATGAACCGCTCGGAAAACGCCTGCAGTTCGTCGGCAACACGGTTGAAGCCCTCGGTTTCCTCCGCGATCTGGGTGAGATCGCGATATTTGATGTCGGCCTGCGCCTCGGGCGCGCCGTGCTGGCTCTTGGGCGGATTGGGAAAACGCCGCATCAGGTAACTTGTAAGCGCCGGAAACTCCTCGAACTCGCGCCCGCGGCGGCGCTTGGAGACGCCAGCGAATCCCGACATGCGCTGCGGCACGTAGGTCTGGAATCCGATCCGCCGTTGCTCGCCGTCATTGCCGATATCGATCCCAGCTTCGACCTGCTGTTCGACGACGTGCCGGACCGCCTTGTCCATCTCAGCGGCGAGCACCTTCGGGTCGTCGACCTTGCCCTCCTCCTGCTCAATCAAAAGCTCACTCAGCGTCTCATTGCGCGGCAGGCTGCCGACGTGGGTGGTGACGATGCGGTCGCGGCTGCAGATCATGACGAACCCCAGGCGAGGATTGCAGTGTTGCCTCACCACATCGGGCGAAGCGATGCAAGGTGGCGAGCCGCGAACGCTTGCGGTGGGTGGGAGGGATCGGGGGATCGGGGGTGGGGGGATGGGCAGCAGAGCTTCCCGCCCCGACGCGCTTTATGCCATAGCCGATGCTTCGCATCGGCGTTTTTGCTCCAAAGGACGGCGTCCGAAGGACGCCTATGCCTCCCCGCCACTTCGCTTCGCTTGTAGGGAGATGGGATTCGCGCATAATTGCTCCGGGAGGAAATACAATGAACGTCGCTCCGCCGAACCTGGCGCCCGGCAAATCCATTGACTCAATCCCGCGTGACTACAATTTCGCGGCCGACATCCTCAAGCGCAATCTTGATGCCGGCCGGGCGGGCAAGATCGCCTACATCGACCATCGCGGCAGCTATAGCTACGGCGATCTCGCCGAACGCGTCGCGCGGTTTGCCCACGCGTTGCATGACCTCGGCATTCATCCCGAGGAGCGCATTCTTATCTGCCTCTCCGATACCATTGATTGGCCCACGGCTTTTCTCGGCGCCATCAAGGCGGGAGCGGTCGCCGTGCCGGTCAACACGCTGCTGACCGAATCCGACTATCGGTTCATGCTTGACGACAGCCGGGCGCGGCTCCTGGTCGTGTCCGAGGATCTTTATCCCAGGTTCGCTGGCGCGGTCGGCGCTTCCAGGCATCTCGCTCACGTGGTCGTTTCGGGGGCCAATGCCCATGGTCACCTGCGCTTCGACGATGTGCTGGTCGGCGCGAAGGTCGAATTCGCCACCGCGCCGACCACGCGCGACGATATGTGTTTCTGGCTCTACACGTCGGGCTCGACCGGCCGACCCAAGGGCGCCGTGCATACGCATGCCGATCTCAAGCTGACCGACGATCTCTATGCGCAACAGATTCTCGGCATCACCGAGAGCGATGTTTGCTATTCGGTGGCCAAGCTGTTCTTCGCTTACGGTTTGGGCAATGCGCTTACCTTTTCGATGTCGGCCGGCGCGACCACCGTTCTGCTGTCGTCTCGGCCGACCCCGGACGTCGTGGCCGATCTTCTGCAGAAGCATGAGGTCTCGGTGTTCTACGCCGTGCCGACATTCTATGCCGCATTCCTGGCGAGCCCGTCTGCTCCGCAGCGCGCCGCGCTGAGACTGCGGCGCTGT
The DNA here is from genome assembly GCA_030041005.1 of Xanthobacteraceae bacterium. Lineage (GTDB taxonomy): Bacteria > Pseudomonadota > Alphaproteobacteria > Rhizobiales > Xanthobacteraceae > BOG-931. The sequence continues at coordinate 11,561 of JASHOR010000021.1, read as the reverse complement.
ATCTCGGCCGGCGAAGCGCTGCCACCGGACGTTGGGCGGCGCTGGAGCGAACGCTACGGCACCGATATCCTCGACGGTATCGGCTCGACCGAGATGTTGCACATCTTCCTTTCCAACCGCACCGGCGAGGTCAAATACGGCACCACAGGGAAGCCGGTGCCCGGCTATGACATTCGTCTGGTCGACGACGACGGTGTTGTGATCACGTCGCGCGGTGAGATGGGCGAGCTGCAGGTGCGCGGTCCGACCAGCGCGGTCATGTACTGGAACAATCGCGAGCAATCGCGCACGACGTTTCTCGGCGAGTGGACGCGCTCCGGCGACAAATACATCGAGGATGAGGAAGGATATTTCGCTTATTGCGGGCGCCGCGACGACATGTTGAAGGTCTCGGGCATGTACGTCTCGCCGTTCGAGGTCGAAGGCGCGCTGCAGAGCCACCCCGAGGTGCTCGAGGCTGCAGTGGTGGCGTGGCCGGACGAGGCCAAGCTGATCAAGCCGAAAGCGTTCGTGGTGCTCAAATCGCCGGAAAGGGCGAATGACGGATTGGCGCTGGAACTGCAGCAGCACTGCCGGCAAAAGCTTGCTCCCTACAAATATCCGCGCTGGGTCGAATTCCGTGCCGAACTGCCGAAGACGGCAACGGGCAAGATCCAGCGGTTCAAGCTGAGAGCGGAGGCGGAGACGAAGTAGCGCCTCGGTGTGCAGATATGGTCCGGCGCGCCAAGCCAAGCCAAGCCCAGCCAAGCCCAGCGAAGCGCTGCAGCGTCGATCCGCGATCGATGCGCCGCGCGGTCCGTGATCGGCATGAACCTGGTCTCGCCGCGAATCCCGGTCCGCCATGCAGCCGTCGGCGGCGCCGCCGATTGCAACGCCACTTGCCTTAATAGCCGCCGGGTATTACTTGGACGCATTGCCTGCACACCGACCGGTGCCGCGGTAGCTCAGCCGGTAGAGCAACGCATTCGTAATGCGTGGGTCGGGGGTTCGAATCCCTTCCGCGGCACCATTTGCATGTCTGTGAACAGGCGTCGAATTTCGACCCTCCAATCTCTGGATTCTCGATAATTCAGCCCTGTCGATCGGCGTCCAAACCCCACGCCGATTGACGATAGCGGCGCCGCGAAGTCCGCACTTCCATTTTCGTCACTTCTTCCAGCCTGCGGCACGGCTGGTCCGTATGAGGGACGCGGCGGGCATCCTCGCCGACCAGCACTCTGTTGACGCCGCGGGATATCTCGACCGTCGTATGTCGCAGGACATCCTTGATCGCCGGCGCGACATCCTGACCGTTGTCGCGACTCGACAATTTTCCCGGTCCATGAAACTCTGCATCAGAACAAACTGCAGAAGACCGGGAGGACGTTATGGTAACGGGGCCAGACCAAACACGGCGCGGTTTCCTGAGAGCATCGGGCGCGGTCGTCACCGCCGCCACGACCTTGGCGGCCCCAAACCTGCTGAGGGCAGCGCCCCTGAAGAAGGTTACATTCGTCATTCAGTATTTCGCGCGCGGTGATTATGCGGAGTATTACTTGGCGCTCGATCGCGGCTATTACGCCAAGCGCGGACTCGATGTAACCATCAAACACGTCCTCGGCAACGCGCTGGCCTTTCAGACGCTATCCGACGATAAGGCTGCCTTCGCTCATGCCGATATTGTCCAGATGCTGCAACTGCAGGGCAAGTCGCCCAAGCCGCAACTGCTGTTGGTGGCCGACATCGCCGACAAGCTTGCGCTCTCCCTGTTCTTCCTGAAGGGCCGCGGAATCGTTCATCCCAAAGATCTTGAGGGAAAGACGATCGTCGATTCGCCCGGCTCCACCACTCCTTTCATCTTCAAGCTGTTCGCCGAGAAGAACGGGATCGACCCAAAGAAGGTGAATTGGCTGTTCACCGCCGCGACCAACAAATCGGCCATGATGCTCCAAGGAAAGGCCGATGCCGTCGCGACCTATCTGCCGGGTCTGGCCAGCCTGGAGGCCCATCTCAAGCCGGGGCAGGAGATCGGATATTTCATGTTTGGCGAATATGGCGTCGACATTTATGGCGACGGTCTGATCACCCGAAAGGACTATTGGGACAAGGATGACGGCAAGGCCACGGCGAAAGCCTTTGTTGCCGGCAGCCTCGATGGGTGCAAGGACGCCTTCGCCGACCCGGCGGCCGCGGTGGATGCATTGCGAAAATACCACCCGGAGGTCAATCGCGAGACGGGGATTGAGGAGGAGAAGCTGATGGCCAAAAGCTGCCTGCAGCGGCACGGCCTCGGTTATATCGATCCGGGCAAGATGCAGCGAACATACAACGCCGTGGTTAACCTGCTGGGCCAGTCGATCGCGAAGCCGGTGACAGCCTATTACACCAGTGCGGCACTTCCGGCTCAGCTTCCGAACCAGAGAACCTGACAGCCTGTTGAGGGGCAACACGCGATGGATGATCGACGGCCGTCCTCGCTCGCCGCCACGGCGACCGAGGGCGCAGCCGGCGAGCCGATGGTGCGCCTGCGCGATGTAAGCAAAGTCTACGGCAGTTTGCGCCGCCACGGCGCCGATGTTGAGGCGCTCAAGCCCTTGGATTTGGACATCGCAACCGGCGAGTTCGTCACGATCGTGGGACCGTCGGGCTGCGGGAAGTCGACCTTGCTGTCGCTGATCGCCGGCCTGTTGCCCCCTACGACGGGCGAGATCGATATCGGGGGCCGGCCGGTCGTCGGCCCCTACACCGACCTCGGCATCGTGTTCCAGAAGGACCTGCTCCTGGCATGGCGGACGATTCTGGACAATGTCCTGATCCAGGCGGAGGTCCGAGGCTTGGACCGGCGCAGGATGGCCGCGCGCGCGGGGGAACTGCTGAACCTCGTCGGATTGTCCGGATTTGAGGAATTCCTCCCGCATGAGCTCTCGGGCGGGATGCGCCAGCGTGTCGCCATCTGCCGGGCATTGCTGCATAACCCGCCGCTACTCCTCATGGACGAGCCGTTTGCGGCGCTCGACGCCATCACCCGCGATCAGTTGACCCTCGACTTCCAGCGCTTCTGGCAGCGTGACCGCCGCACCGTCGTCTTCATCACCCACAATCTGATCGAAGCCGTGTTCCTCGGCGACCGGGTGATCGTCATGACGCCCCGCCCTGGGAGCATCGCCGAGATTCTTGCGATCGACCTGGCGCGCCCGCGCAATCTGGCTGTCCGCGACACTCCCGATTTTGCCCGCTACACTAGACGGATTCACGACATCTTCATCGAGACCGGCATCCTCAAGGCGGAGTGATGTCCACGCCCGGCACAGACAACGACGGCATCGGCAAAATGCGACCGATCATGACGCAATCGTCAAATGACGCGGAAACGCGCGCTATTACCCTTCGCCATCGCGCACCAAACCGCAGCGCGGGCAGAGGATTCAGGCACTTCTACTCGATCATTGCAACGATCATTGTCTTTCTCATCTGGGAGGGCGGCGTGAGGTTGTTCGCGGTGCCGGCCCTGATCCTGCCGGCGCCTAGCGTCATCTTCGCCACCATCTGGGAGCGGCGTTCACTCTACCTCGCATTCACCGTGCCGACCACGATCGAGATCGTGCTCGGTTTTCTCGTCGCCGCCGTCGCCGGCATCATGCTTGGCATTCTCGTATCGTTCAGCAGCTTCGCCCGCACGACTTTTTATCCAATGCTGATTTCCTCGCAATTGATCCCCAAGGTGGCGATCGCGCCGGTTTTCGTCATTTGGTTCGGAACCGGTCTGGAGTCGAAGGTCTTGATCGCTTTCCTGATCGCCTTCTTCCCGATCATGATCTCGACGATGGTAGGCCTCCAGGTTATCGAGGCCGACATGGTCAGGCTCTTCATGTCAATGGGGGCCGGCAGCACGACGACTTTCATCAAGCTGCGTCTGCCAGCCGCACTGCCGAACATCTTTGCCGGGATGAAGATCGGCATGACGCTCGCAGTAGTCGGCGCCATCGTCGCCGAATTCGTCGCCGCCGACCGCGGTCTTGGCTATTATTTGCTTTACGCTAACGGCCAACTCGATTCGCCGGGCGTATTCGGTGCGCTGGTGTTGCTTACCGTCATCGGCGTCATTCTTTATTATCTGGTCGAATGGTCGCAACATCTCTTCATGCCGTCGGCGCTCATCAAAGCGGCGGATTTGACCCGGGCGACGATGTAGGAACCCATGGATGACGGGAGACGGCAGATGAATGTTGCACCGGCGGTTCTCGGCAGGCGGCCTTGTATATTTTGCGGCAACCGCCATGCTCGGACAGCTTGCCCCAAAACGAAGTGGAGGTCCGCTTGACACATCGCATTTCATCAAGGCGCGCGATGCGCCTTCAGCTCGTCCTGGCCTCATCATTGATCGCGCTCGGCGCCTCGCCCGGCGTGAGCGCGGCGGCGCCGCTGCAGCAAGTCGACATGTCCTTCAGCCAGAAAAATGTTGATTTTCTGCCGTTGGACGCCGCTGTCGATGGCGGTTACTTCAAGCAGCACGGCATCGACGCAAATGTGCGCTATCTTCCGGCTCAGGAAGGCATTCCCGCTCTCGTGGCTGGCCAGGTTCAGCTTGCCGGCATCGGCGGTTCGGACGCCGTCTCCGCAGAGGCCGCGGGCACGAAGCTCAAGCTCCTGATGAGCTTTTCACCGATAAACATCTTTTCGTTCTGGGCGCGCCCGAAATACGCAAGCGCGAACGCGCTCAAGGGGAACCGGGTCGGGATTACGAGCGCGACAGGTTCGCTTTATACCGCCACGCTTCTGGCGCTCAAGGCGCTCGGGCTGAAGACTTCGGACGTCGTGATCACGCCGCTCGGCGGCATCGTCAACGTGAACAACTCGCTTATCGCCGGCAGCATCGTCGCGGCCGCCTCTCATCCTCCCGCGACCTACCGATTCAAACGCGCGGGATTCGTGAACCTGGTCGATCTCGTGAAGAAGAAGATACCCTCGGTGAGCTCCGGCCTCTGGGCGCCTGCGGCTTACATAAGCACGCATCGCGCCACCGTTCAGAACGTGGTCGACGCGCTGGCGGAGACGCTCCATCGCATGAGGACGGACCGCGCCTTCGCCGAGTCGGAAATCAGCAAGCGCCTCGGGATCAAGGACAAGGGTGAACTCGACTTCACCTACGACTTTTACGCCAACGACATCTTCTCTCTCGGAGCAATGCCGGAAGTCGCGCAGATTGAATCGGACAAGGAATGGCTCGCCCCGACCAATCCCAAGGTGAAGACCGTCAATGTCGCCGATATGATCGATCAGAGCTTTCTTAAGAACGTGCCGAAGGAGTTTCAGAAATAACGGAGCAGGCTCGTCTGTGCCGTGGAGCCCGCTACTGACGTCCGCGCTAGTCAGGTCGCCCGAACATCATCTGTTCCGGGATCCGGCTTTTTCGTTCGCCAGAAACGTGGCGCCGGTCAAGGTCGCTCCGGTACCGAAAAAGAAAGCGGCCTCGAGCAGAAATCTCAGCCTGGCAACCAGCGTAACCGGCCCGGCGATGAGGCCTGTTGGGTCGCCGGCGCCGATCTGCAGCAGTAACCCAGCGCAAATGATGCCAAGCGTTATCCCCATCAGACAATGCCACAAGAGCTGCTGGATCAATGGGTTGGGTGGTTTTTGGTTGGGCGCGTTCATGGCGACTGTGCATTATTTTCTGGGTCAATGACTCCTGGTCAATGACTCGCGACGCGTAATGTTCCTCGCCGCGTCGGTCTTGTTTATTGAAGTTCTGTGACAAATGGTCGTGGAGACCCGGCAGCGCTGGCGGAATGCACCGGCCTGCCGATGGAGCACACTGCAGCGACGGTTTCGGCTTTCACGTCGCCAGGGTGGTCGGACCTGGAAAGAGCCGGGTAGAGCATTTTCTGTTAAATCGGCGCCGTGTCGGCTAAGCCGCCTGAACGTCGGCAAGAAAGCGTCGGACTTCGCCTTGCAGATTCTCCGCCTCGACCGACAACGCGTCGGCGAGAGATTTCACGTCGGCAGCGGTGGAACGGGCTCCGGCGGACGCGCCGGCGACACGGCTCATGGCGTCGGCTCCAGTGCGCGCTTCCAGCGAGGCGCGGTTGACGCCTTCGGCGATGGAGGCCACGGCGTTATTCTGCTCCTCTACCGTCGAGGCGACGGCGGCGGCGATCGTCGACATGTCGTCGATGATGGACGAAACCTGTTCGATGGCCTGCGCCGCGTCCGCGGTCGCTGACTGGATCGAACCGATCTGGGCGGCAATCTCCTCGGTCGCGCGCGCGGTCTGCGCCGCGAGCGACTTGACTTCCGAAGCGACTACGGCAAAGCCGCGGCCGGCATCGCCGGCTCGCGCCGCCTCGATCGTGGCATTGAGCGCGAGCAGGTTGGTCTGCCCGGCGATCGCCTGGATCAACCCGATCACCTCGCCGATGCGATTGGCGGCGTTGCCCAGGTCCGACATGGTGTTGACCGTCCGCTTGGATTCAGCGACGGCGCGCGCCGCGACGTCGGTCGATTTGGTGGCCTGGGTGGCGATCTCGCCTATTGAAGCCGCCAGCTCCTCAATCGAGCTTGCGACTGTAGTCACATTGACCGAAGCGGCGCCGACGCGGGTTTCTGCCCCGCGCGCCTCGGCACTAACGGCGTCGGCAGCCTGGTTCAACCCGTTCGATGCATGATCGAGGCGGCCGGCGGACTCGCGTAGCCGCGCCAGCGCCTGCTCCACGGAGGTGCGGAACTGCCCGATCAAGTCGGCTACCGCCTCGACGCGCTGCTCGCGGGCTGCGTTCGCTTCCGCCTCCTGGCCGGAAAGTCGCTCACGCTCGATAATGGTGTCGCGAAAGACGACCACGGCGTGCGCCATGGCGCCAATCTCGTTGCGCGAATCAGTCGCCGGAATGGACGACGAGACGTCGCCGCCGGCGAGCCGCTTCATGACCGCGGCGAGCGCTTCGAGCGGGACCGTGATCGAGCGGCCAATCAGCCAGCTACAAACGACGCCGAACAGTGCGAAGGCAACGCTCATCCACATGACGAGGTGTCGGGTGCGCGAGCGCGAGGCATCGAGTGCGCGCGTCGCGGCCGCGGCGTTTTCCTGTGCGGCCGCGATGATCTTGTCCGCCTCGGGCAGGACGCTTTCGGTATCGTGGTTGATCAGCGCTACCAGCGGCTGGATTTCATCGGTACTCGCCACCCACGCGGCGAACGTGTAGCTGAAGTGCTGAACTTCTTTCTCCAGTTTCTGCTTCATCGACGGAGCTCCGTCGACTGAATCGAACAGGCCGTTGAAGTGCTTGACTTCATCGAGAAAGTGCTGTTCGGCGCTCGGCGAATGGGTGAGCCGGTATTCCAGCTCGTAGCGGCGCATCGTCTGCAGCGAAATCAGCAGCTTCGCGGAATCCTGGTCCGCGACCCACGACAGGTCGTGATTGATGATATGCTCGACTGTCCCGCTGGCGGCGATGAGAGCGGCGGTCGCGCCTTGGCTTTCATTGAAGCCAAGCGCCCGCTGCTCGCTTACCAAGCTGTCGAAGCTGGTTTTCAGGTCGCGGACCGTAATCCGCAATGGCGTGATGACGTCTTGCTGCGAGGAGGCGAGCGTTGCCTCGATCCGGTCGAGAGATTGCATTGCCAGCTTTTGTCCCGCGGCAAAGCTTTCGACTTCACGGTCTGAAGGATGGGAAACGAACGCCGTCATTGCCACGCGCATGGCGAGCAAGCCGGCCTTCAGATCGCTGCTGGCGGCCTCAACCGCGGTGTCGCGGTGCACACTCTCGAAGGCGCGGCCGACCTCCATGTCGCCGGCCATGTAAGTGAGGCCGTACAGCACAAAACCAACGATCGGGATGACGCCAAGGGTGATGACACGCGCGCGAACCGACAAGCTGGAAAAAGCCTGGGTTATGGACATCCGAAAGCCCGGGTGTGAATTGCGCGGCCTCGCGCCGCGATGCCTCGCCGCAGCAAAACGGAAAATGGTTAAGAATTAGCCTGCGGAAGTCGCCGTCATTGGGGAGGCGTGTGGGGGGACGCCATCGGCTTTTGTGCAGTGCACGAGCAGGCTTTCGCGCGCCGGCTGGTTCATTGCATAATCCCCCTCGATGTCAGAGCCGTCATGCCGCTCGCCGCGCCCGCCATGCCCACCGGCCTGGAACTGATTGCGACGCTTCGCCAAGGCGTTGCGGCTGCGCAGGCGCTGCTGGAGGACGCGCGTCGCGCGGTTGCGGCGCGCGTGGCCGTCGATGGCCGCCCAGTGCCGCGCGCACTCGATCGCGAACAGCGCGCCACTCACGGCCTTGCGTGGCTTGCCACCTATGTGGAGGCGCTACGGCAGGTCGCCGCCTATGCCCAGCGCTTGGCCGCGACCGGCAATTTCGGCGAGATGGAAGACCTGCTCGTACGCATCGGTGCCGGCGAATATCTGGCTCAGATTGTGGGCGGCATCCCCATGAGCCAAGGCGAGATCGTGCGCTTGAGTGACATCGGCCTGAACGCTGCTGCACTGGCCGCGCGGATGACGCCAGCCGTGGAGCATCTCATCGCCTCGGGAAACACGGCCGCGCGCCGCGCGCGGCTCGTCGCGCTCATGCGCGAGCAATCCGATACTACAGTTGGGAGTTGCGCCCTCGACGATATGCTAAATGCGATCCGCGAAGAGATGCGCAGCTTCGCCGACGAAAGAGTGGTGCCGCATGCCCAGGCTTGGCATCTGCGCAACGCCTACATTCCGCTCGATGTCATTGCGCACATGGCCGAACTCGGCGTCTTCAGCCTCACCATCCCCGAAGATTACGGCGGCATGGGCTTGGGCAAGGAGTCCATGTGCGTCGTCTCCGAGGAGCTTTCGCGCGGCTATATCGGGGTCGGCAGTCTCGGTACCCGTTCCGAGATCGCTGCCGAGCTTATTCTCGGCAGCGGCACCCAGGAACAAAAGCGCAAGTGGCTGCCGAAAATAGCCTCCGGCGAAGTGCTGCCGACCGCAGTGTTCACCGAACCCAATACCGGCTCCGATCTCGCCTCGTTGAAGACGCGCGCCGTGCGCCAGGGCGACACCTACAAGGTTTATGGCAGCAAGACCTGGATCACGCATCCGGTACGCGCCGATCTGATGACGCTGCTCGTTCGCACGAATCCGAGCGAAAGCGGCTATCGTGGCCTTTCGATGCTGCTCGCCGAAAAGCCGCGCGGCAGCGACGAGCAGGCGTTTCCCGTCGCCGGCATGTCCGGCAGCGAGATCGAGGTGCTCGGCTATCGCGGCATGAAGGAATACGAGATCGCCTTCGACGGCTTTGAGGTCAAAAGGGAGAATCTGCTGGGCGATGTGGAGGGGCTGGGCTTCAAGCAGTTGATGGCGACCTTCGAGGCGGCACGCATCCAGACGGCGGCGCGCGCTGTCGGCGTGGCTCAGGCCGCCATGGAACAGGGGCTCGCCTATGCCGCCACGCGCCTGCAGTTCGGCGAGCCGATCGCCAATTTTCCTCGTGTCGCCGACAAGCTCGCCATGATGGCGGTCGAGATAATGATCGCGCGCCAACTCACCTATCATGCCGCGCGGCAGAAGGATTCCGGGCGCCGTTGCGACCTCGAAGCTGGCATGGCGAAACTCCTGGCCGCCCGGGTCGCCTGGGCTGCGGCCGACAACGCCGTCCAGATCCACGGCGGCAACGGCTTTGCTGTCGAATTTCCGGTGTCGCGGTTGCTCTGCGATGCCCGCATTCTCAATATTTTTGAAGGCGCCGCCGAAATCCAGGCGCAGGTGATCGCGCGACGGCTGCTGGATGGATCGAACTGACGGAACGCGGGCGCCAGGCTGAAATAGGCTTTGCGTGCAGTGCGCGAATCGCTCTGCCGGAGTGGAGCGGACAATGCGCACGCGAACGTCCCGTAGCAGCCGATGACGCCCAAAGGAACTCTGAAGCCGACGACGAAGCGCGGAAGCTGACCGGTCGCCCTTTCCGCGGTACGAGGCCTCCTTGAGCGTCATCTCATCGGTTGGGCCGTTGTCCGCTATCCCGCGGCGACAGGCTCCTTCAACAGAAGCCTGACATTGCCCGAGAGAATGCGCTCGCCGTCGGCGCCAAGCGCGCGAATCGCGCGGACAAAGTCGCGCACGATGTCGCGTTTGCGGATTTCCTGTGGATAATCGGTCGCAAACACCACACGCGACGCGGGAATTTCGCACAAGCCGGCCTTCACTGCGCCAATTCCGCCGGCGAATCCGGCCGTGTCGAATACGAGATTGTTCCGGATGTAATAATCGAGATCGCGCTTGGCCTTGACGCCGTGGCGCGGATTGCCGGCGGTTCCCCAAAACTCCTTGTCCTGAAACGAGCGGATGCGCGCCAGCATGCCGCTGATGCCGCCGGACAGGTGCGCCATGTGCACGGTGAGTGCCGGGTGACGGTCGAACACGCCGGAATTGATCAGTCGAATCGTCGCCATGATCAACGAGAACTCGCGCCCGACGGCGCGCGCAGTATCATAGGCATCGAACTGCTGCGCTTGGTTGAGTTTCAGCGCCGGATGCACGAACACGAACAGCCCGAGTTTGTCGACTTCGTTCCAAAACGGCTCCATCTCCGGCGTGTCGATCCATTTGCCGTCGAATTCCGAGGTGATGGTAACGCCCTGGAAGCCGAGTTCATGGCGGCAGCGGGCGAGCTCTTTGAACGAGGCCGCACCGCCAAGCGGATGAGCGTGAGCGGCGCCGATGAAGCGGCCGGGGTAGTCGCGCTCGGCCTTCTTCGCCCGATCGTTGACGAACCGCGACGTCTGCAAATCGGCGCACATGCCCGCTGCGCTGGTCAGCCAAGCCGCGTCGATGCCGGCTTCGTCCATCATGCGCACGTGCTCGTCAAGGTCGTAGAGCAGCGAATGAACGGTGTAGCTCGGGGCGCCGAGCTCATCGTAATTGAGCACGAGCCGGTCGCCCGGGTCCTCACGGATCAACTCGCGCGGCGTGAAATGATGCTGAAAGTCGACGATCACGGATGGCTTTCCTTGCCTTGTTTGCCTGCCGCGCCTGCTCGGCGCCGCCCTCCATAGCCGCCATTCGCAGCCGAGTGCAAACCGAAAAGCCGGGGCCAGTCTCGGCCGGACGCCAACGATAATTGACCGCCGGCCGTTCGCGGAGTCCCGTAAGGGTCCCCCCATCCCAGGGTTTCGCCGGCGCCCAGGCCGGGCTACATTGGGCCCATGTCATACTTCATGTCGCATGTGGCCGTTCCGATCGCCGTCGGCGCCGTGGCGGTGGTGCTGCTCCTCGGCCTTCTCAATACGATGCGTGGCGGTTCACCCTGGACGTCGCAGAAGCTGATGCGGCTGCGCGTGATGCTGCAGTTCATCGCCATCGTCATCATCATGCTTGCGGTCTGGATCATGGGCCGTTGACCCCTGGCGCGGGTCGGCCGGGCCGCCCGCCGGACACTCCGCTCGCCGTCCAGCGGCGATTTTGAACCGTTCAGCCGGCTTTGCCTGCAAGACGGTGTGGCTTGCCTGCAACAGCCTTTAACTTTGTCCTAAATCCAACGCGATATTTCCTGCAGCGGCGAAGGTTCGCCATTGCGCGGCTGCGAATTCGGGTACAATAGCGCCGGCGT
>JASHOR010000020.1 GCA_030041005.1 Xanthobacteraceae bacterium | reverse complement strand
CCTGCTGGAGGGTTATGTTGTGGAGTGCGGCTGGCATTTGGGCGCCTTTGACATCCGCGACGGTCGTCCTGTCGCGCCGCCCTGCCAGACTACGCTTCGCACCTATCCCGTCATTATCACGGATGGCCGCGTCTGCGTCAGATTGGACTGCGCTGCGCAATCGGGTTTTGATCGTGACCCGTAATTGGATGCGAACGGTGTGCGCGTTGTGCGTTACTGTCGGGATGATGCGCGCACGCAGCTGAGTAGTGGTCGGAGTGGCAGGATTTGAACCTGCGACCCCCTCGTCCCGAACGAGGTGCTCTACCAGGCTGAGCCACACTCCGACTGATGCCGCGGCTTATACATTTGCGCCTGCAATGCTGCAAGCGTGCACTTGCAATGTTGCAAGCGGCGTGCCGAAACAGGATACGAGTGTTGGAATCGGACCACTAGGCACCATGGTGGCGCAATGACAGTTCCGCTGATGACCCGCATGCTCGCGGCGGACGCCGCCGGGGTGGCCGAGGCGGTGCGCTGCCTCGCGGCCGGGGGGCTCGTCGCATTCCCTACAGAAACGGTGTATGGCCTCGGCGCCGACGCAACCAACGGTCAGGCGGTGGCCCGGCTCTACGAGGCCAAAGGCCGGCCGACATTCAATCCGCTCATTTCTCATGTCGTCGATCTCGCTGCCGCGCAGGCGCTGGCGCGGTTTGACGCCGATGCGCTGCTGCTTGCGCAAAGGTTCTGGCCAGGGCCGCTGACGCTCGTACTGCCCAAGGCCCGCGGATGCCCGGTCGCGGATCTGGCCACGGCCGGCCTCGACACCATTGCGGTACGGGTTCCGGATCACGCGACCGCGCGCGATATACTTGCTGCCTTCGGCAAGCCGCTCGCGGCACCGTCGGCGAACCGCTCCGGCCACGTCTCGCCGACAACGGCCGCGCACGTGCTGGCTGATCTGGGCGGCCGCGTCGATGTCATCGTCGATGGCGGCGCGACCGCGGTCGGCCTCGAATCGACCATCGTGGCCTGCCTGGACGAAACGGCACTGCTGCGGCCGGGCGGCCTGCCACGCGAGTCAGTCGAGCGGACGCTGGGCCGGCCGCTTGCACGCCGGGACGCCGGCACCTGCTCGGCGGCCGATCCGCCGCTCGCCCCCGGCATGCTGACCTCGCACTATGCGCCGCGCACGCTGTTGCGGCTCGAGGCATGCCGCGTCGAGCCCGGCGAAGCTTTGCTCGCCTTCGGTCCGACGCGAGTCAAAGGCGCCGAACGCGCGGCTCGCATCCTTAACCTGTCGCAGCGCGGCGACCTCATCGAAGCCGCGGCCAACCTGTTCGCGCATCTGCGTGCGCTCGACGCAGCCGCCACGACAGCGATCGCGGTGATGCCGGTGCCCCATGACGGCCTCGGCGAGGCGATCAACGATCGGCTTCGACGCGCCGCAGCGCCGCGATGAGGACGCTCGCGCGCACGCCTTGTGCTAGGTTAGCCTAGGTGCCAGGGCCATATCAGATGGAAAGGCCGACATGCTCGACAAGCCCGCGACCAATCTCGACCCGGCGCTGATCGCCCGCTTCGCCGCGATCGTCGGGGAGAAATACGCCATCACCGACCCGCAGGCGCAGGCGCCGTATCTGGTCGAGATGCGCAACATGTTCCACGGCCGCACCCGGCTGGTGCTCCGGCCAGCTTCGGTCGAGGAAGTGTCGGCAATTCTCAAGCTCGCCAGCGACACCGCGACGCCGATCGTGCCGCAGGGCGGCAATACCGGCCTGGTTGGCGGACAGATCCCGCTGCACGGCGAGGTCGTGCTCTCGCTCAACCGGCTCGACCGCATCCGCGAAGTCGATCCGACATCCAATACGCTCACTTGCGAGGCCGGCGTCACCCTGCAACGCGCGCGAGAAGCTGCCGCTGCGGTGGACCGGCTCTATCCGCAAGTGCTGCCCTCGGAAGGCACCTGCACCATCGGCGGCAATCTCTCCACCAATGCGGGCGGCACCGCAGCGATCGCGCACGGCATCGCCCGCTCGCACGCGCTCGGCATCGAGGTCGTGCTGGCCGACGGCCGCGTGCTCAACAATCTCAACAAGCTGAAAAAGGACAATACCGGCTACGATCTGAAGAACCTGTTCATCGGCGCCGAAGGCACGCTCGGCATCATCACCGCGGCGGTGCTGCGACTGGTGCCGCGCCCGCGCGCGGTCGAGACCGCGTTTGCCGGCGTGCCATCGGTCGAGGCCGCGCTCGAACTTCTCGGTATAGCTGCCGAGCGCACCGCGGGCGGTGTCACCAGCTTCGAGCTCATGACCAGGCGCGGCATCGAACTGGTGCTGGCGCACGCCGCCGGCACGCGCGATCCGCTGGCTGCAACGCATCCGTGGTACGTGCTGATCGAGCTGTCCTCGCAACAGCGCCAGGGTCTGCGAGAGGTCATGGAAGACGTGCTCGCGCAAGGGATGGAACGCGCCCTGGTGTTGGACGCGACGATTGCCGACAGCATCGAGCAGCGCAAGGCGTTCTGGCGCATTCGCGACATGTTCGGGGAAGTGCAGCGTCATGCCGGCGGTTCGATCAAGCACGACGTCTCGGTGCCGGTGGCTTCCGTTCCGGCCTTCATCAAGGAAGCCAACGAGGCCGTGACAAAGCTTATTCCCGGCGCGCGTCCCCTGCCCTTCGGCCACCTCGGCGACGGCAACATCCATTACAACGTCACCCAGCCGGAAGGGGCCGACAAGGATGAATATCTCAAGCGCTGGGACGACGTGAACGCGGTGGTATTTGCCGTGGTGAAGAAATACGGCGGCTCGATCTCGGCCGAGCACGGCGTCGGCGTCGTCAAGCGCGATCTGTTGCCTTCGGTGAAGGACCCGGTCGCGCTCGATCTGATGCGCGGGCTCAAGCACCTGCTCGATCCCAAGAATATTCTCAATCCCGGCAAGGTGCTGTAGCCGCGAAGCAGTCCCTGTCGCGCAAGCGCGACGGGGTACCCGCCTCCCCGCCACTCGCCGCGCGAATGGGGGGAGGCGAAATATCGGTCAACCCGCGGCGCGCGCCGCAGTCGAACTGCCTCTTTCGCGGGCGAGGGCGTCGGCAAGGCCCTGCAGGTGTCCGACGTTATAGGTCGGCGTTACGCCGATCCTGAGCATCGGCTGGCGGGCCCGGTTGATCCACGCGCACTTGAGGCCCTGACGGTACGCTCCGACGATCTCCCAGAAATGGCCGGTGACCCAGAGGATCTCATCCTTCGCACAGCCGGCGCGCTTGACCCCCAGTTCGTAGACTTTCGGCGAGGGCTTATAGGCTTTCGCGTCTTCGCTGTTGCTGATGATCTCGTCGATGTAGGGAAGCGTACCGGCAAACTTGCTGTGGTCCGTAATGAACTGGACCGTCGGGTTGGCGACGATTTTGAGCGTGAGCCCCAGCTGCTTGAGCGCTTTCAGCGCCCCGATCACTTCAGGATACGCGCGCAGCTTGTTGTACTGCGAAGCGATGGACTTTATTGCGGCATCCGGCAGTGTGAGGTGCTCCTTTTCCAGCGCCCAGCGCAAACACGCTTCGTTGAGTTCGGGAAACGGAACCAGATTGTCCGCCAACGTCGTATAGAACATCGCCCATTTCTGCTGAAAGCGCCAATCGACGGCGACGCGGGCCGCAGTGTGGGCTTCGTAGACATAAGGCTCAATCACGTCGGCAATCGAGTAGTTGTCGACCAGCGTGCCTTGCGTATCAAACAACAACGTCTTTATCATCACAACCTCCGGTTTCTAGGATGAACTGTTGGACATTCGCGCCGGCCTCAACCGCGGAGCGCCCTCGTTAGAGTCCCCGCGATGCACTGAGCATTTCGGTCAATACGACGTTTTCACTAAAGTCCTTTTCAGCTTCAGCGATCAGGCTCGCCAGTATCCTTTCGTGGATTGCACCAAATTGCGGCGAACTGAGCATCTCAAGCTTGCGCGGACGCGGCAGATCGACCGTGACGATTTCCTTCATGATTGCCGGACGGCCGGACAACACAACGACCCGATCGGCAAGATAAATCGCCTCTTCGATTTCCGTAGTAACGAACACCGTGGTGATCGACGACCCCTCGAAGACGCCCAGGAGGTATTCCTGCATCAGCCCGCGCGTCATCGTATCGAGACCGCGAAAGGCCTCGTCAAAAAGCATGACCTCAGGACTATTGATCATCGCTCTCGCAAGCTCGGCACGCCGCTGCATGCCGCCCGAGAGCTGGCTCGGATACTTGCGTTCGAAGCCGGCCAGGCCGAACTTGGCGAGAAGCTCGCGCGCCTGGCCTTCCGCGTCGCGCCGTACGAAGCCGCGATTCTGCAAGCCGAAGATCACATTGTCGATCGTCGTCATCCAGGGAAACAGGGCCGTCTCCTGAAAGACCACGAGGCGATCCCATCCGGGTCCGGATACAGGTCGCCCGCTTACCGTCAAGCGTCCGGCGTCGGGCCAGTCGTATCCGGCAATCAGATTGATGATCGTCGACTTGCCGCATCCGGACGGGCCGACGAGCGCGGTAAAACTCCCAGCGGGAACGTCAAACGTGCACTGGTCGAGGACGGGGACCGTCGCGTAGCTCTTCGAGACGCGGTCGAGCACGACATCCGATGTCCCCGTGACGCTCATCGCGCGGCCTCCCGTTCTCCGGCCGCAAACGCCTTGAGCGCTTCCTCGTGAACTTCTTCGGTAAGCTGCGCTTTGAGGCCGAGAAAATCCCGCGAATCGAGCATCCGGGTCGACCGCGGCCGTGCAAGCGTTACATCGACGATCGTCTTCACGCGCCCCGGACGCGTCGTCATGACGCCGACGCGGTCGCCGAGAAACAACGCTTCTCGCAGATCGTGCGTGATGAAGAAAATCGTGCACGCATGCGTATCGAACAACCGAAGCAGAAATTCCTGCACCACGGATTTGTTCAGGGCGTCGAGCGCACGAAATGGCTCGTCCATCAGCAGGACCTTCGGGTGACCGATCAGCGCGCGTATGATTTCCACGCGGCGCCGCATTCCGGACGACATCTCTCCGGGGTAGCGCTCCTCTATTTCGCGCAGACCGACGCGCGCCAGCATGCCGCGCGCATGATCGCGAGCCACGGCGCGGGTCATCTGCTTCTGAACGACCGGCCCGTAACAAACGTTCTCCAGCACCGTCATCCACGGAAACAGTCCGCCGTGCTGGAATACGACCATCCGATCGGGGCCCGGATCTGAAATGACTCCCGGAGCCGCGATCAGGTCATTGCCCACGGACACATCCCCGAACGTCAGCGCGTCGAAGCCGGCGACGATGTTCAGCAGCGTCGTCTTCCCGCATCCCGACGGTCCGACCAGAACAAAGAACTCGTTTGGGCGGATGACAATCGAGCAGTCGTCCAGCGCCAGCACCTCGCCGCTGCGGCGGGTGACATACTTCTTGGTCACATGCCTGATCGTGACTCCCGACGCGTTCATCAGGCATTGTCCCAACGGATGACCAGCCTGGCGATGAAGCGGATGAGCTGGCTGGAAAAAAAACCGAGCACGCCGATCGCCGCCATTCCGACGAAGATGAGCGGATAATGCGTCGTCTGGTACGCTTCCCAGGTCAGCGCGCCCACGCCGCCGGTCGTCGCGACCATCTCGCCCGCCACAACCATCAACCAGGCGATTCCTATTGCGATGTGCAGCCCGGTGAAGATCGACGGCAGCATCGCCGGGACCATTATTCGCCAGAACAGCGTCCAGGAACTGGCGCCAAGCGATCGCGCCGCGCGGATATACATTGTCGGAATCGCCGATATACCCGCGATCGTGTTGTAAACGATGGGAAAGAACGCGCCGTAGAACGTCAGAAACAAGATCATCCCTTCGATGCCGGGAAAGAACAAAAGGGCGAGCGGTATCCACGCAATCGGAGGGACCGGCCGAAGCACCTCCACCGCCGGGAACAAGAGGCCGCGAGCGAGTCGCGAGTAACCGATGATCGCCCCGAGCGGGATACCGATGATCGCCGCAATCAGAAAACCGAGGCCGACGCGATAAAAGCTCAGGACGCAGTCGTACAGGAAACTCAGCGGATCGAGTGAGACGGCCGCCCGCACCGACTGATCGGGGGTGGGAATTGGAATGGCTCTCGGCACCTTTCCGAACAGTTCCCAGACGATCAGAAAAATAACGACCGAGGAGATCTGCAGGACGACGCTGCCAGCCGGCGTGTTCCACCAACGCACCGAACGCCGCAGCTTTCCTTCCAGACCGCGCGGCTGCATTGCGAGGTCTCCCGCAAACGAGGCGGCTGCGCTTAAACTCTTCATTGACTTTGCCACGGTGTCAACTTCCTGCCGAATAAGCGGATGCACGCGCTCATGCCGGCGCCGATGAGCCCTATTGCAACCATCCCAACGATGATGACGGGGTACTGTGCCAGGCTATACGCACGCCAGATCATGTAGCCCAGGCCGTACTGGCCGGCGATCATCTCCGCGGCGACGAGCGCCATCCACGCGATACCCATGCCGAGCGCGAGGCCGACGATGATGGACGGCATCGCGCCGCGGACGACCACGTCACGGAACACCTCCCGCTGTCCCGCTCCGAGGCAACGCGCCGCGCGAAAATGAGTTTGTTCGATCTGTTTTACGCCGTTGATGGTATTCAGCAGGATCGGGAAAAAGGCGCCGACAAAGCATATGAAAACGACGCTGCCCTCGACATTGGGGAAAAACAAAATCCCGGCGGGTATCCACGCAATCGGCGGAATTGGACGCAATAGTTCGAGCGTGGGAAGCGAAAGATCGCTAAAGGTCTTGTTCCAGCCGATCGCCAACCCCAATGGAATTGCGATTATTGCGGCTGCACCCCAAGCCGCCAGCACGCGAAGAGTGCTGGCGACCGCATCGCTCACAAAGTCGCTGCTGAAGACATAGTCCCTGCCCGCGTCAACGACCTCAGGCAGCGACGGGATGTAGGCAAACCGATAGACGTGCAGGTAGACAAGCGCTTGCCAAACGCCTAGCAGCAATCCGATCGACAGAAACGACAGCCCGATGTCTATTCCGCGCCTGTATCGGTTAGCGTTCATTGGCGTTCGTCCCCGATTTATACCGTGACCGGGCTCACTGCTTCGGGATCGCAGCAAGATCGAGTTGCGACGGAATTGCGGCAGCCTTCTTCAGATAGCTGTCGTCGATATAGCTGTTGAAGTCGATGTTTGCTGAGATGAACCTATGGCTTCTGAGAAAGTCGGCGCCATCGGTGAGCACCTTCCGCCACTCGGGCGTGATCTGGTCGGGAAAGACCTTGTATGAGAATTCTTCGCGGATGACCGGCAGCGGAATACCGTAGGCGCTCCAGTCCTTGAACAGGAGCTGCGCCGCATAATCCGGTCGGTCGCGCATGATCTTGTGCGCATCCAGTTCGGCGCGCAGCCATCCCACCACCACGTCCGGATGCTGATCGAGGAATTCCTGTGTCGCGACGACGCCGCGAAGCGCATCGAAGCGATATTTCTCTCCGTCGGCAAGCTTGCGGGCAAATCCCTTATAGACGGCGAGTTCGCCGTAGGGCGGCCAGGGAATGTAAGCGTCCACTTTTCCGGCCTGGAGATTGGTCAACCCGACCTCGGGACTCTGGCCGACAAACTGAAACTTTATGCCCTCCTTTGCTTCGACCACCTCCGCGAACCGGTGGGTATAACCCCCGAAGGGAATGGATACCCTTTTCCCGTTGAGGTCCTTGATCGTTTTGATCGGCGAGTCCTTTGCGACGTAGATTTCAGACGCGCCACCGTGATCTGCATCCGTAACCGCAAGAAACTTCGTCTGCTGGAGCGAGCCTTTGGATGCCAGCACGATGATCGGCATATCGCCCTGGTATCCCATGTCGAGTTTTCCGGCGACCAGCGTGTTAACCAGCGGCATGCCGCTCATGAACTTGACGCGGTCGACGTCTACATTGGGCAGGTATTTCTTCCAGAGCTGGGCCTGATAGATGATCGATATCCCCCACGTCGGGGTGAGCGGTTGATATCCCATTCTGATTGTCAGCTTTGCGGTCGACACCGGCGCCGCGGCCGCCGCAGACGCGGCGAACAGCAGAGAGAAAGCCACGAAACCCGCAGAGATACGGCTATATTTCATAGCACTTTCCTTCCCTAGCTCTGTGTTCGCGATGCCTCTCGCATCGCGTTTCTTTATTTATCCCGAGAGCAGCGCAACAAGCACCGCCCGTCAGGCCGGCTCCTAGACTTCGCTCGCTTGAAGCTTGTCGAACGGCAGCAAGGCGTTATTCACGGTGGCGTTGGGATCGTACTGCGGGTGCAGGAACAAGCCGTGAAGCTGCCGCCGCCTTACCCCCATATTTCCGGCGTCGGAAACGGGCAGTCCGAGCGCGTCCCGCAGATAACGCTCGATCGGATGTTCCTTCACGTAGCCGTTGACGCCAAGAAGGTAGAGCGCATCGCAGCAGACATCGACGGCGGTTTCCGAGCAAAAGACCTTGGCGAGAACCGGCAATTCGGTGCCGTCGGCCTGATGCGTATCGACCCAGTGACATGCGCGCCAGACCAGATAGCGCGCGGCCTCGATCCTCATCTTCATGTTCGCCAGCATGTAGCCGTAATTTTGATGATGGAGGACCGGTCGCGTCCCGCCGCGCTTGTCGTGTTTTCCGAATTCGAGACAATACTCGAACGCCGACTGCATCATCCCGACACCGCCGATCCCGAGCAGAGCGCCACGCCAGTTGTATGCTCGATTCATGATCAGGATGCCGTCGCCCTCACGCCCTATCAGGTTTTCCCGCGGCACGCGGACATTATCGAAGATGACTTCCGGTTGAACCGTCAGGCGCAAACCAAGCTTGTTCTCAACTCGGCCGACCGAAATTCCGGGCGTATCCCCAGGAACGAGGATGACGCTGAGGCTTTCGCGCGCGCTCTTTTTAAGATCCGTACGACAGAACAGCGCGTAAAGCCACGCACCTTTGCGCTCCCATCCGGTGCCGTTCGTTGCAAAACATTTGGCGCCGTTTATGACATAGTGATCGCCCTCCAATCGCGCATGGGTACGGAATCCGGCGTCGGGATCCGGTGAATCGAAGTTCGCCCCGCCGTCGGTATCGGTGAAGCCGTAAGTGGCGAGGTAGGGACCGTCCTCGGCATCCTGTCCTGCGCAGTAGGCCGAGAGCCATTTTTTCTTCTGCTCCGGGGAACCGAAGTAGATCAGGGGAGCTAACGCGAGGCCATTCGCCAGGATCGTTGACGGTACGCCCGGATCGACCTTGACCAGTTCCTCTGCCGCCACCGCATAGTCGAGAGTTCCCAACCCCAATCCGCCATATTCGACGGGGATGAAACCGCGGGTCAGGCCAAGCTTCGCGGCTTTACGATAGACGTCGCGCGTACGACGGAAGCACTCCCAAGGATCGCTCAGGGCCTCAAGTTCCTTGGCGACAGGCTTCAGTTCCGTTTGAGCAAAGCGCCGCGCCGCTTCCCTCATCGAGCGCTGCTCATCGGTCAACGTGAAGTCGATCATTACAAACCCCCTGAACAACGGCGCGACCTGCTCTTTCCGAAAGCCGCCCGCAGACAATGCGGCCTCGGAATGCGCTTCTCAGCGCCATCGCATGCGCTGCGATTGATGCGCCTATAAGTCTTATCGACGGGGCCTTATGTCAGTCAGTTGACAAAAAGCGCGTCAGACCCGACCGTTCAAGAAACGATCAAGAAACCGGGCGCCAGCGAGGCGAGCCTCGCATCTCTCCCGCCGCGGGCCGATCCTGCCGTCCACCGGCGCGAACGTCCCCCGCTTCGGTTCCCTCATCGACAAGTGCTTATCGCTAAAGCTTGCCGATCCGTCTGAGAGCCTGGTGATCCTGGATGATGAGCTGCCGTCGGTTGAACCGGACTATTCCCTGCCGCCGCAACCGCCTCAGCGTGACACTGACCCATTGCCGCGTCGCGCCGATCATGTTGGCCAAATCGTCCTGGGTGAACCGATGCTCGATTACCGTGCCGCCCTGGTGTTCGCGACCAAACATTGCGCTCAATTTGAGCAACAAATGTGCAAGTCGAACCGAGACCGACGCCGTCCCCTGCAATTGAAGGAGTATCGACATCCATTTGAGCTTGAAGATCAAAGTATTGATCACCAGGCGTGCGAGCGACGGCAGGTTCGGACGCTCGATGGCAATTTCGGCAAAATCCGCCCCGTCGATGACAAGTACGGACGTATCCTCGACGGCTTGCCCCGACCAGACGTGAGTCATTCCGTTGCCGAAGATATCCGGGGCGCCCAGAAGATCGCCGACCGACCAATACGCAAGCGTCAGCTCCTTGCCGTCCGGCGAGACGTAATAAGTGCGGACGAGGCCCGAACGGATGAAGAAAGTGCCGGCATGGCGGGATCCCTGCACGAACAAATGCGAGCCGCGCGGGAACGTAAGCGCGGTGGATTTGTTCAGCATCAGCGCGCGGTCGGCGGGCGAAAGCTGCGCGAGAATATCCTTCTTCTCTTTGGTATCTTGCTGAACGCGCGACGCGGTCGGCCGTGGTGCCGCCACGCGGTACTGTCGCCGCCTTCGGCGGGCTGACGTCTTGGGCGCCTTGGCGGAATATCTTGCGTCCGTCATACGCACTAAGGTCACCCCTGCCGATTTATTATCCTGAGAGCGCGTTGATCGGCCTTCATTCGAATGGCTCAAGCGGCATATTAGTCGAGAGCTGATGATTGCGCCAGCGTGCGACTTCGCACGCACGGCGGCATCGGCGCGGCGAATGAGTATTTCCGCGGTCTCCCGCCGCTGCGGCAAGGCCCGTCAACTAAAGCAGCGTGGGTTGATCGCTGCGCTTTTTCTGTGCGGATCTTGCCGGAGCCGATGGCGTTTGCGGCCGAGCCACCGTTGCGCGCGCCAGGGGTTCGATGAGCTGCGGGTCGTCGTTGGCCACGCGGTTGACTGCCGGCGAGACCTCATGAACGTCCAGCAGTTCCTCGCCCGCGGGCACGAGCAGCG
The DNA here is from genome assembly GCA_030041005.1 of Xanthobacteraceae bacterium. Taxonomy (GTDB): domain Bacteria; phylum Pseudomonadota; class Alphaproteobacteria; order Rhizobiales; family Xanthobacteraceae; genus BOG-931. The sequence goes on along the minus strand of JASHOR010000020.1, from coordinate 14,151 downwards.
CGGTCGCGGTTGCCGCATCGACATTGGCGCAGTCGAGCCAGAGCGCGAATGCCTCCGGCGACACAATGGCCGGCATGCGGTCGTGGAGAGCGGAGAGCATCCGGTTGGCCCTGGTCGTAACGATGGCCGCGGTGTCGACCTCCTCGCCGTTCGGTCCGGTCCAGGTTTCCCACAAACCGGCGAAGGCAAGCGGAGCGCCGGACGCTCTCGGATGCACAAGAAAAGGGCGTTTGCGCCCGCCGCTGTCATTCCATTCGTAAAAGCCGTCAGCCGGAATGAGGCAACGTCGCCGCCGCATGGCGGCGCGGAATGCCGGCTTGTCGAGGATGGATTCTGCGCGCGCGTTGATCAGAAGCGAAAATCGCTTCGGATCCCTGACCCACGAAGGAACGAGCCCCCAGCGCATCAGCACGAATTGGCGCTTGCCGTCCACGAGCCGCACGACGGGGATCGGTTGCGTCGGCGCCACATTGTAGCGCGGCGGAAAGTTCGGCTGCTGCGGATAGCCGAACCAAGCCCGGATCGCCTCCGGCGACGACGTGATGACATAGCGTCCGCACATGGTCTATGAGCCTTGGGACTAGTGTCCCGATTCCGAAGTTTGCATCATTATGCGGCACCCTCGTTTGCGAACTTCGGAATCGAAGGACACTGGCAACTTATTGATCTAGTGTGGCTTTGGTTCAGAACTCCGCATGACGAGGTCGCCGCAGAAATGATGCGGACTTCTGAACCGCCACACTAGGCTATGCAGATAGTGCTTCGGGACAACCGGTCCAGGACACACCGTTGTTATAGCCTTTGCCGCCGCAACGCAGCAGGTGTCGATGAGGAGCGAGGCATCGCGGACGTATCCCACGCGGCCATATCTGGCGGTCAGCGCCGCCATATTCCGCGATGACCGCGTGTTGATCGTGCGCCGCGCACGTCCCCCGGCGCACGGCCTCTACACTCTGCCGGGAGGCGGGGTCGAACTCGGCGAAACCTTGGAGGAGGCGGTCATCCGCGAGGTGCGCGAAGAGACTGCGCTCGAGGTGGCGCCTGTTGCGCTCGCCGGCTACCGCCAGGCCATTGCACGCGATGCCCAAGGATCGGTCGAGCGGCACTTCGTAATTTTGCCTTTCGCGGCGCGTTGGCTGGCCGGTGAAATAGCGCTCAATGAGGAATTGGCCGAAGCGCATTGGCTATTTCCCGCCGATCTGACCGGATTGACGACCACCGAAGGGTTGTCGCAGATCGTCGCCGCAGCCGCAGAGCGAATAGCCGAAACGCGCTGAGCGGACAACAGACGGCCGGGACATGTCGCACCCCCCTTTTCATGACGCCGTCCGCCAAGGCAAACCCGTTGCCGGCCGCGCCATGCTGCCCGCACTGACCGCCGTTGTGCTGATCCTGCTCCTCGGCATCGGGCCTGCCAGCGCCCAGTTTTTTCGGTTTCCCTTCTTCTCGCAGCCGCAGACTCCCTCGCAGCCACCGCCGCACCAGCGGCCGAAACCGCCAAAAGTCGAGCCGCCGACTGAAGTGACTCCGGAGGTGACCACTCCTTACGACCCGGATCTGGAGCGGCTTGCCGACATTCTCGGCGCGCTGCATTTCCTGCGCCGCATCTGCGGATATGGCGAGGGGTCCAAGTGGCGGGCCGAAGCGCAGGCGCTCATCGATGCCGAAGCGCCGACTGGCAAGCGGCACGATGAGATGGTGCAAAGCTTCAACCGCGGCTATACCGGGTTTCAGCAAAGCTATCGCACCTGTACGCCCGCAGCCAGGGTCGTCGTTCGCCGTTACCTGGAAGAAGGCGCTCGGATCGCCCGCGATCTCACCGCCCGTTATGCCGATTGATCGTCGCAGAATTGCGCGGAAAGGTGGCAGACATTAACCGTTCCCAAAGGTTCGATCTGAACGGGAAAATTCCCGTGCTAACGTCGGCTTTTCGGGAAGGGATTTGCTCCGCTTTTTTGGGGGATCAACAGACCACGATGAGGATAGCGACGAACCGTTGGCCGGCGCGTGAGCCCGTGCCCGACCATGAGCAGAAACGTCTGGCGCTCGGCTTTCTTCAAGATGCCTGGGTGGAAGCCAGGCATGACGGCATCGACGGCGACTGCCTGGCGCAGACTGCGCTTTTCCTGGCGCTGGCCGAGCTGATCGCGACCTACGGCGAGGAGCCCACCGCGCGTTATGCGGAGAGTCTCGGGCTGCGAATTCGCAACGGCGAATTCTCGGTCGACGCGTCGCGGCAATAGCCGCGAGCGGTTATGCGCGTCCCGGGTTAAGTGCGCGCAGCCCGTAATAGCGGCACAGCGTCCCTTCGATATCGGCGGGATAGAACGGCTTCTTCAGGAACCCGGCACCGATCTCGCGCGCACGCTCGGACAGCGACTCATCGGGCTGCGACGTCATCAGCACGACATGCACGCGCCGCTTCTCGCGCTTGAACTCCGAGATGGTCTCCAAGCCGGAAAAGCCGGGCATGTTGTAGTCGATGAAGACCAGATCGATCGGGTTTTCGCGCACCAGCTTGAGCGCGGCAAAACCCTCGTCGGCTTCGGTCACTTCGAGCGGAAAGCGGGCGCCGACAAGAAGCTTGCGCACGATGCTGCGCATCGTTTTCGAATCGTCGACGATCAGCACCCGCGTCGGCAGCCGGATGCGAATCGAGAACTCGGTGAGCCGTTTCGCCTGGTCGAGCCGCGCAGGCTTGTCGGCGAGCGCATCGGTCTCAAACCTGAAGCCGCCATCCTCACTCTCGGTCAACAGCACCGTAAACGGCGGATCGCGCATGGCGCGCACGACGCCGAGCATGCGCGCGATTTCGGCCGCGGGAAGTCCGCCATCCAGGTACAGAACGTCGGCGCCGCCGCGCAGACAGTTGTTCAGCGAGGCCGCGCTGTCGGCCATGGCCAGTTCGACCGGGATCGGCGCGGATGCCAGGGCCTCTGCGAACAGATCGTGGTCGCTCGGCGAGCGAGACACGAGAATCGCGCGCAACGATATGAGTTCGTCGATCATCCAATCTTCCCATCAAAGCCGTGGTGCGAACGGCAGGATCGCCCACGGCACACAAAAGACCCTTCCGCGACCGCTGCGGGGAGCAGGATCACGCAAGAGCATGTTCTGTGGCGAACCAACACCGACAGGCGCTGGTCATTCCACTCCGAGGCAGGCAAGTTCCATTTTTGCGCGACTTTGGCGCCGGTTGCCACAATCGAGAATAGTTTTGGCGTCGCGCGCACAACTCCGGAAGACCGGACGGGGGCACCGTGGTGACAAGAACCGCCGCTAGCCGGCCCGGACGCTTGAGAGGCCGCAGCGCGTGCCGTAGAACCAGCGCGGAACCAAGGAAGCTTGCTTGACATGAAGGCCGCCCTTCTCCCCGACCGCGGCGTGATCAAGATTGCCGGCGAAGGCGCACGGACCTTTCTTCATGGACTGGTGACGGCCGATATACTCAACCTGAAGGTTGGACACGCCCGCTTCTGCGCGCTGCTGACTCCGCAGGGCAAGATCATCTCCGACTTCATCGTCGCGGAAGCTCCGGCGAAAGACGGCGGCGGTTTTTTTCTCGATACCCCGCGGGAACGAGTCGCGGCGCTGGTGGAGAAGCTCAATCTCTACAAGCTGCGCGCCAAGGTAATCGTCGAGGACCTATCGCTGGTACTCGGCGTGCTCGCGTCCTGGGACGGCGCCTCGCCGCTCCGCCTTGATCCTCAGGCGCAGGAGGCGACAGATCGACCCGCTCCCGAGGGCGGCGCCCAGAGGCCGATTGGGCTCTCCTACCCGGACCCGCGGGCGCCGGCGCTCGGAATCCGGACCATGCTGCCGCCGCACCTGGCGGCAAGCGCCACTTCCAATTTGGGCGCGACACTGGTCGGGGCAGATCAGTACGAAGCGCACCGCATCGCGCTCGGCATCCCGCGTGGCGGCCTCGACTTCGGCTATGGCGACGCCTTTCCGCATGAATCCGATATGGACCAACTCGGCGGCGTGGATTTCGAGAAGGGTTGCTATGTCGGCCAGGAGGTGGTGTCGCGGATGCAGCACCGTGGCACGGCGCGCACGCGCGCGGTGCCGGTGCGCTTTGCCGGCGCCGAGCCCGGTGCCGGCGCAGCGGTCACCGCCGGTGACCGCCAGATCGGCCGGATCGGCTCGACGGCCGACGGCAGGGCGGTCGCCCTGTTGCGGCTCGACCGGGTGGCCGAAGCGCTCTCGCGCGGCGAACCGCTCATGGCCGGCGGCACAGTCATCCATCTGGTCAAGCCGGACTGGGCGCGATTTGCCTTTCCGGGAGAAGGCGAGGCCGCCGAATGACCGCCGCCGCGCCTGCCGAAGCTGTGGCGCGCTGCCCCTGGCCGAAGGCGGATCCTCTCTACGTCGCCTACCACGACGAGGAATGGGGAGTGCCGGAATACGACGACCGGGCGCTCTATGAGAAGTTCGTGCTCGACGGCTTTCAGGCCGGCCTGTCGTGGATCACGATCCTGCGCAAACGAGAAAACTTCCGCCGCGCGTTCGACGGTTTCATGCCGGAGAAGATCGCCCGCTATCGGCCGAGCAAGATCGAGCGATTGATGCAGGATGCGGGAATCGTGCGCAATCGCGCCAAGATCGAAGGCGCCGTGCTGTCGGCGCGCGCGTATCTCGAGGTGATGGACAAAGGCCCGGGGTTTTCCAAGCTGTTGTGGGATTTCGTCGACGGCCGCCCCAGGCTCAATCATTTTCGCACCATAGCGCAGGTACCGGCGGAAACTGCAACCTCGCGGGCAATGTCCAAGGAACTGACACAGCGCGGCTTCAAGTTCTGCGGCCCGACCATCGTGTACGCGTTCATGCAGGCCGTCGGCATGGTCAACGATCATCTGGTGACCTGCTACCGGCATGGCGAATTGCAAAAGATCGGCAGGTGAACCGTCGGTCCGGCCGATCGACGAAGTTCGGCAGGCCAATCTTCAACCCCGCCCATTCCACCCGCACAATCGGAACAAACGGACCCGCAGTCGTGCCCAACAGAATCGCGAACGGCAGAGCGACGGCGCAACGGTTGCAGCCACCCCGCGCCTGGCAGCGCATGCTTTCAGGCCGGAGGCTCGATCTGCTCGATCCCTCCGCGCTCGACATCGAGATCGAGGATATCGCTCACGGTCTGGCGCGAGTGGCGCGCTGGAACGGACAGACCTCGGGCGCGCACATCTTTTCCGTCGCCCAGCACTGCCTTCTGGTCGAGGCGCTGGCGCGCGAGAGAGTGCCGCGGCTCGGCCGCGCCTTGCGGCTCGCGGTGCTGTTGCATGATGCGCCCGAATACGTGATCGGCGACATGATTTCGCCGTTCAAGGTGGTGATCGGAGACGCCTACAAGGCGGTCGAGCGGCGCCTGCTGGCGGCAATCCACCGCCGCTTCGGATTGCCGGCACAATCGCCGCCCGAGCTGGAACACTTGATAAAGACCGCCGATCGCCAAGCCGCATTCCTGGAAGCGACCCGGCTTGCCGGTTTCGGGACGACCGAGGCGCGGCGCTTCTTCGGTCAGCCGCCGCGCATCACCGTCGCCTTGGAACGCGAATATCTCAAGCCATGGCCGGCGGAGACCGCGCAGGCCCGCTATCTCGAACGATTCAAAAATCTCGTCGCCGAGTAAGCCGCGGGCGCGGGAGCGGGGCCCCGCTCAACGCATCTTTCTCGCGCAGTCGACAATGGCTATATCCGCTTGCATGTCACATCATTGCTCGATTCCATGATTCACGTTTGTTCGCTGGCCCGGCTGCACGACACCATCGAGGAGACCGGAGCGCGCCACGTCGTGTCGTTGCTCGGCGATGAAAGTCGCCTCGAGCGACCGATCGGCGTCGCTGCGGAAAACCATCTTTGGCTGCGGCTGCACGACATCTCTTCGCCGCTGGACGGCCACGTCTTGCCGGCCGAACGGCACGTGAGCGAGCTGTTGAATTTCGTGCGCGATTGGGACCGCCGCGCGCCGCTCGTGGTGCACTGCTTCGCCGGCATCAGCCGCTCCACCGCGAGCGCCTTTGCCAGCGTTTGCGCGCTCAACCCGCACCGCGACGAAGCGGCCATCGCCCGGGCGTTGCGCCGCGCCTCGCCCACCGCCACGCCGAACGCACGTATCGTGCTCCTGGCCGACCGCCTGCTCGGCCGCAACGGCCGTATGATTACGGCGATAGAGTCGATCGGCCGCGGCGTTATGGACGAGGCGGTCCCGTTTCGGCTCGATCTTGAATAAATGCTATGGCGCCGGGCGCGCCGTTGCCACGTTGGCGTCCGGCCGATGCACCCGCGGGCGTCTGATCAGTGAGGCACGGGCGTTGCGTTGGTAGAAATCGCAATAGGCAAAGCCCAATCCCGAGATCGATCCGCGGAAGCTGCGATAGTCCATCCGTTGCACCCGGAAGCAAGGCTCGATCGGCAGACCGGGCAGGCTTGCGCACACCGATGTCGCCGTGATCCTGATGGTGCCTGGCGGCAAATGGGCAAAGCGTACCTCATTGGTGCCGGGCGGTCGGATCGTTCCGACCACTGATCCATCGGCGAAAATACGACCGATGCCGTTGGTGCCGTCGAAGCAGTGGTAGGCGAACAGCTTGCCGGCGATGAAGGCGCGGGCCTGTTCCGGGGAGAGATCCTGTGCGAATGCGGCGCCTGCCCCGAACACGCATGCACAAACAACGGCAAGACGGACCAACATCGGCGACTCCATTGCGGACCTGCTCACAGACCTGGTGGTCCGATTCCAACATTCGCATTCCGTCTCGGCACGCTCTCGTGTGAGTGTTGGAATCGACGAACCACTGGCACGTATAAGTTGCTAGTGGAGCTTTGGGTTTGACATTCGCTTCCCGACCTGGCGGCTTGCGGTAGCGAATGTCAAATCCGCCCCACTGGCCTTCAGATTAACGAAATTTCTTAACCGTCCCCTTACCATAAAACCGTCCCCCTACCATGGCCGGCTCGCATGATCCCGCAAAATCTGAGCGAAATTAAAGCATAAACTTACGGAATTTTCACCACTATGCGGCCACGCACCTGTCCCTCGACAATGCGGCGGCCGGCGTCAATGACCTCTGCGAGACCGATCTCGCTGGTCATTGCCGCAATCTTGGCGCGATCGAGGTCGGTTTCCAGGCGGCGCCACGCCTCTTCGCGCAACGGCAGCGGACACATGACCGAATCGATGCCGACGAGCGATACGCCGCGCAAAATGAACGGTGCAACGGTCGCGGGCAAATCCATCCCGCCGGCGAGTCCGCAGGCAGCGACAGCGCCGCCGTACCGCGTCATCGACAGGACGTTTGCCAGCGTCGTGGAGCCGACGGCATCGATGCCGCCCGCCCAGCGTTCCTTCCCGAGCGGCCGCGGCGCGCCCGTGAGATCGCTGCGCTCGATCACTTCGGCGGCCCCGAGGCCTTTGAGATAAGCTGCTTGCTCCGGCCGGCCGGTCGAAGCGATGACCGCATAGCCGAGCTTGGCGAGAAGCGCCACCGCGACCGAGCCCACCCCGCCTGCTGCGCCGGTGACGATCACCGGGCCGTGGGACGGCACGATGCCGCAGCGTTCGAGCGCCATCACCGCCAGCATGGCGGTGTAGCCGGCAGTCCCGATCGCCATGGCCTCGCGGGCGCTCATGCTGGCCGGCAGCCGCACGAGCCAATCGCCTTTGACACGCGCCTTTTGCGCATAGGCGCCGAGATGGGTTTCACCGAGCCCCCAGCCGTTGAGGATGACCTTGTCACCTTCCTTCCACGCCGGATGAACGGAAGACTCGACGGTGCCGGCAAGGTCGACGCCGGCGATCATCGGAAAGCGGCGCACGACCGGCGCCTTGCCGGTCATCGCCAATCCGTCCTTGTAGTTTACCGTCGACCACTCGACGCGGACGGCGACATCGCCGTCCGTAAGATCCTTTTCGTCGAAATCGGCGAGCCGTACCGTCTGGCCGCCTTCCGCCTTGTCGATCACAATGGCCTTGAACGTCGCCATACGAACCTCTGCCTCGTTCGGCGCGGCGCGGGCTCGCCGCTCATGACTGTCGCCCCGGAACCCGCTTAATCGCAAATGCGGCGCAGGATAACGGTTCAAGACGAAAAACGGCAGGTGTCGAACCGCCGGCTGCCTGGCAGGACTTGCCGCTGCTGCATGGGTTTGCCAAATCTTCGCTGACCGCTGTCGCAGCCGAAAACGGACCAATCGATGTCACTATTGTGCGCTGATGCTTTTCTCTCGCCGCTTGAAATCGATCGCGTGGTCACGCGCGCGCTCGAAGAAGACCTTGGCCGCGCCGGCGACGTCACCTCGATCGCGACCGTGCCGGAAGACACGCGCGGCCGCGCCGTCATGTCCGCGCGCAAGCCCGGCGTGATCTCCGGCCTGCCGCTCGTGGCGGCGGCCTTTCGCCGGCTGTCGCCGCAGATCGCCATCGCGGCGACAGCGCGCGACGGAGAGGCGATCGCCGCCGGCGCCAAGCTGATGACCGTCGAGGGCGATGCACGCGCCATGCTCGGCGCCGAACGCACGGCCCTTAATTTCGTCGGCCACATGTCCGGCATCGCTACGGCGACGGCGGAGTTCGTCGAACGCATCGCGCATACCAAGGCGCGCGTCGTGTGTACGCGCAAGACCACACCGGGCCTGCGCGCGGTAGAGAAATACGCGGTGCGCTGCGGCGGCGGCTTCAATCACCGCTTCGGTCTCGACGATGCCATACTGATCAAGGACAACCACGTCGCCGTCGCCGGCGGCGTGGCTGCCGTGCTCAAGCGCGCCAAGGCGGCGGCCGGCCATCTGGTGAAGATCGAGATCGAAGTCGATTCGCTCGAGCAGCTCGAACAGGTGCTCGACACCGGCCTCGCCGACGTGGTGTTGATCGACAATTTCGATCTGGAAACGATGCGCCGCGCGGTCCGTATGGTTGCCGGCCGCCTCGTTATCGAGGCCTCGGGCGGCATCACGCTCGCGTCCGCCGGCGCGATCGCCGAAACCGGGGTCGATTATCTGTCTTCCGGCGCGCTCACCCACTCGGTGCAGAATCTCGACATCGGCCTCGATATCGAGATGTGATTTCCGTCATTCCGAAAGCCGCGCCTTCGACGCGCCCCGGAATGACGACTCACAGCTTCGCGGTCGTATCTTTGACAGCGGCCGCAGGTGCCGATGCAGCCTCCGCCTGTGGACCTTTCGCGCCGCCGCCGGCCTTCGGCTCGACCTGCGGCGTATCGGCCTGCGATCCCCAGACCGGTTCGTAGTCGCCGCTGCCCCACGCCCGCGGGCGATAGAAGGTGTGGACACCGAGCTTGTAGAGCCTTGTCATCTCGTGCACCCAGCCCGGATGGACCCAGTAGGCGTGATAGTGAGTCGCGTGGCCGATGTCGGCGAGCCAGATCTTGCCGTCGAGCGTGTCTTTGGCGATCCGCTTGGCCTGCGCCCACATGTCCGGCTCATCGATGCGGTTGAGGTTCTTGTGCTCGCAGGCGAACGTGAACTGGCAGGCGAGATAATGACTGGCGTTCTGAAACACCACGTCGCAGACATTGTTCGGATAGTACCCCGAGAACACTCTGTTCATGACCACTTGCGCAACCGCCTCCTGGCCGCGAAGCGGCTCGCCGCGGGCCTCGAAATAGACGGCCTGGGTCAAGCACTTCTCGGCTCTGGCGCGCTGCTTGCCGGCAAGTCCGAGGCGCACCGCCGGGCTCTGCAGCCGGCTCACATCGCCCTTGTCGGCCACCGTCTCGCCGCCGGGGCCGTCGTCGCCGACGCCGTCGAGCGCGGAAAGCTTGAGGCCGGCCTCATCCGCATCGGCATCCGACACCATGACAGGCGCGGTGCCGGGCGCCCAGCGTTGCAGCCCGCTCGCGGCGTCCATCGCATTTGCATCGGAATCGGTCGCCCCGCTGCGCTCCTCGGCAAGATCATCGGCGAACGCGACCGCCGCAAGCGTTGAGGCTTGGCCTGGCGGCAGCCCGATTGCGCCGGCCGCTGGAACTTCGGTCGCAAGATCGGAGGCAGGCGCAACATCAACACGCGGCGCACCGTCGCCCGCAGTGCCCGAGATCGGCGGCGGCGCTGTCTTGGCCGCTTCCGCCGCGGGCTGCTCGACAGGCGGCGCGACGGATGCGGCGCCTGCGGGCTTCGCGTGCGCGATCCGAGGCGAGGCCGCGGGTGCCTGCGCATGCGTGGGCGGCATTCGCTCAGGACTCTGCGCCGGCCCCGGTGCATGCTCGGGCACGCTGTTGATCGGCTGCAATTGCGGCAGATTCTGCGGAGCGACAGCCGGCGCGATTTTCGACATAGGCAGGCGATCGCCTTTGCCGCGGCGATTGACGGTTGGATAGACAGGACGCGTCGCCTGCTCACCCCGCAACACCGGGTCGATTGACCACGCATTCGCATCCACGGAGCGCGTATCGTAGCTGGCGAGCATGACGGCCGGCGGCTGCGGCATCGCCGTACCGATCGGATGAATGCCATAGTCGAACGTCGGCGGTTCGATGGTGCCGAAAGGCGACGCGATCAAATGTCTTATGAGGCGATGCGCCGACGGCTGCCGTGTCGATCGGACCGTGAAGTCCTGATAACCGACATAACCGACCGATGTCGGCATCAACGCGATGCAGAACGCGCCGAACCAGAACCAGTGGTAGCTGCGGCCACGCAGCGCCCCCGTACGCGACGCCATCGACCCTCACCCCAAACGCAACCAACCCGTCACGCGTACGTCCTACACAAGCGCTTACGCAGTGGCGCAAATGCGACAGGTTGCCGTTTTGTAGGATTAACCTTGCGAACGCGTTAATCCGATCTCGCCCGATCGAACCCCTGGCGCGGAACGCCCATGCGGCACGCCATCGATCGCAACGATCGCCCCTTTTTCGGAGAAAATCAGGATGACAGCGGCAAGGCCGCTGTGCGGCGCCGAACTGAAAACGGAAAATTTACCCTACCTCGCCGACGGACTTGCCCAGCGCCGCCTGGGCAGCGGCAAGCCGCGCAATCGGCACGCGGAACGGCGAGCACGAAACGTAATCGAGCTTGACCTCGTGGCAGAAGGCGACCGAGGCGGGATCGCCGCCGTGCTCGCCGCAAATGCCGAGCTTGAGATTGCCGCGCACTTTGCGTCCCCGCGCCACGGCGATGCGGATGAGCTCGCCGACACCGTCGCGGTCGATCGACACGAACGGATCGACCGGCAGGATGCCCTTCGCCGTATAGATGCCGAGAAAGCTCGCGGCATCGTCACGGCTGATGCCGAAAGCGGTTTGCGTGAGATCGTTGGTGCCGAACGAGAAGAACTCGGCGCTCTCGGCGATCTCGTCCGCCTTGAGCGCGGCGCGCGGCAATTCGATCATCGTGCCGACCTGATATTTGACCGGACTCCCGGTTTCGGCCGACACGGTTTCCGCGGTGGCGTCGATGCGCGCCTTGACCAGATCGAACTCGGCCTTGCCGGCGATGAGCGGCACCATGATCTCGGGCACGACCGGCTTGCCGGTGCTGCGGGAAACCTGCACCGCGGCCTCGAAGATGGCGCGCGCCTGCATCTCGGCGATTTCCGGATAGGCGATCGCCAGCCGGCAGCCGCGGAAGCCGAGCATCGGGTTGAATTCGTGCAGTTCGCGCGCGCGGTCGGCGAGCATCTTCGGATCGGCGCCCATCGCCTGCGCCACTTCGGCGATCTCCTCTTCGGTGTGCGGCAGGAATTCGTGCAGTGGCGGATCGAGCAGCCGGATCGTCACCGGCAACGCACCCATGATCTCGAACAATTCGACGAAATCGTTGCGCTGCATCGGCAGAAGTTTCGCCAGCGCCGCGCGGCGGTCCTTTTCGTCGCCGGCGAGAATCATCTCGCGCACCGCGCGGATGCGGTCCTCGTCGAAGAACATGTGCTCGGTGCGGCACAGGCCGATGCCCTCGGCGCCGAATTTGACCGCGGCGCGGGCGTCGGCCGGCGTGTCGGCATTGGCACGCACTTTCAGCTTGCGCACCTCGTCGGCCCACTTCATCAGCGTGGCAAACTCGCCGGCGAGTGCCGGTTCGATCATCGGGACCTTGCCGGCCAGCACCTGTCCGGTCGAACCGTCGATCGTCAGCGTGTCGCCCTTCTTCAGCGTGACGCCGCCGGACGTCATGGTCTGCGCGCGGTAATCGACGCGCAACGCGCCGGCGCCGGACACGCACGGCTTGCCCATGCCGCGGGCGACCACGGCCGCGTGCGAGGTCATGCCGCCGCGCGTGGTCAATATTCCTTCGGCCGCGTGCATGCCGTGAATGTCTTCCGGCGAGGTTTCCACCCGCACCAGGATGACCTTGTGGCCCTGGCCCCTGAGCAGCTCCGCCTCATCGGGTGAGAACACGATCTCGCCGCAGGCGGCGCCGGGCGACGCCGGCAGACCGGTCGCGATCACCTTGCGCTCGGCGGCCGGATCGATGGTCGGATGCAGGAGCTGATCGAGCGAGGCCGGATCGATGCGCGCCACCGCCTGTTGTCTGGAGATCAATTTCTCGTTCGCCAGCTCGACGGCAATGCGCAAGGCGGCCTTGGCGGTGCGCTTGCCGCTGCGCGTCTGCAGCATCCAAAGCTTGCCCTGCTCGACGGTGAATTCGAGGTCCTGCATGTCGCAGTAATGCTTTTCCAGGACCGCGTGGATGCGCAAAAGCTCGGCGAACGCCTCGGGCATCGCCGCTTCCATCGACGGCTTGTCGGAGCCCGACTCGCTGCGCGCCGCCTCGGATATCTCCTGCGGCGTGCGAATGCCGGCGACCACGTCCTCGCCCTGGGCGTTGATCAGAAACTCGCCATAGAGCCTCTTCTCGCCGGTCGAAGGATTGCGGGTAAACGCAACTCCTGTCGCCGAGGACTGGCCCATGTTGCCAAACACCATGGCCTGGACGTTGACCGCGGTGCCCCAGCTTTCCGGAATCCGGTGCAGGCGCCGATAGGTAATGGCGCGCTGGTTCATCCACGAGCCGAACACGGCGCCGATGGCGCCCCACAATTGCGCGTGCGGGTCCTGCGGAAACGGCTTGCCGCTCTCCTCCTCGACGCGCTCCTTGTAACGGGCGATGATGCTCTGCCAGTCCTCGACGCCGAGGTCGGTATCGAGCGTATAGCCGTTGCGGTCCTTGTGATCGTCGAGGATTTCTTCGAAGTGATGATGGCCGATGCCGAGCACCACGTCGGAGTACATGGTGATGAAGCGGCGATAGCTGTCGTGCGCAAAGCGCGAATCGTCGGACTTTTTCGCCAGCGCCGCAACCGTCACGTCGTTAAGCCCGAGATTGAGCACCGTATCCATCATGCCCGGCATCGACGCCCGCGCCCCGGAGCGCACCGACACCAGCAACGGATTGTCCGCGTCGCCGAATCTTTTCCCGGTGATGCGGCCGACCTCGGCGAGCGCGGCCTCGACTTGCGGCTTCAAGTCCTTCGGATAGGACTTCTCGTGCTCATAGAAATAGGTGCACACTTCGGTGGTGATGGTGAAGCCCGGCGGCACCGGCAGGCCGAGATGCGCCATCTGGGCGAGGCCGGCCCCCTTGCCGCCGAGAAGATTGCGCATGTCGGCGCGGCCTTCCGCCTTGCCGCCGCCGAACCGATAGACCCACTTGTTCTTGCGGCTGGTTTTTCGACCGGTTTTCACCGCCGCAACCGGGCGCGATTTCGCCGTGCGGCGCGCCGAGGCGCCGCCACGCGCGGATTTTTGCAACGAACGACGGGAGGTTTTCGAGCGCGGCATGGCCATGCGATCAGGATTTCAGCAGTGCCAGCACTTTGATGAAGTGGATGATCGGCGTGCCGTGCACGTCCACGCCGAATCGGACCCAATGATGAGTTTCGTTGAGTTGCACGAATCCGACGAAGATCAAATACAGCGCGACGACATAGTTCAACAGCCGCGGAATAATGAGGATCAGGACCCCGGCCGCTATGGCGACGAGCGGCGTGATCTGGGTGGCGGTAACGACCATCGGTTGTTCCTCGGTTGAGACAAGTCGGATGGGGAGGACGCGACAGCGCGGTGGGGGACCGTACGCCTAACGCACGAACCCGCCGCCCGGTTCTATGCGACAAAGGCCGCCGATTCCAGCCCGTGCGGGAAAACTCTGCGCTTGCTTGCTGCTCCCTCTCCCCGCATGCGGGGAGAGGGT
>JASHOR010000188.1 GCA_030041005.1 Xanthobacteraceae bacterium | reverse complement strand
GAGGACTTCTACTGGACGCTGCATGCGGTGTTCGTGAAGCGTCACGAGCATTCGGTGCTGTTCGACCAGGCTTTCCGCATCTTCTTTCGCCGCCGCGGTTATGTTGATCAACTGCTGGCGATGCTCTTGCCGCAGGCGCCGTCGGCGCCGCAGCCGCCGCAGCCGGGCGCCACCCGCATCCATGAGGCGCTCTATTCCGGGCTCGACGAAAAGCTGAGAAAGCAACGCGAGGTCGAGCTTGACGCGCGCATGACCATCTCCGACCGCGAAGTGCTGCAGAAAAAGGACTTTGCACAGATGACGAGCGCCGAAATCGCCGCGGCGAAGGAGGCGATGAAGCGGCTGGTCCTGCCGCTGGCGGAGGTGCGCACGCGGCGGCTCGCGCCCCACCCGCACGGCCATCTCATCGACATCCGCCGCACCCTGCGCGCCAGCATGAAGGGCGGCGGCGATTTCATCGATCTGCGCTTCATCGGGCCGAAGACCAAACCGCCGCCGCTGGTCGCGTTGCTCGACATATCCGGCTCGATGAGCCAGTACAGCCGCATCTTTCTGCACTTTCTGCATGCGCTCACCGATGCGCGAAAGCGCGTGAGCACGTTTCTGTTCGGCACGCGGCTGACCAATGTCAGCCGTGCGTTGCGCGAACGCGATCCCGACGACGCGCTCGCCGCCTGCTCGGCGAGCGTGCCCGACTGGTCGGGCGGCACCCGCATCGCCGCGTCGCTGCGTGCCTTCAACAAGCTGTGGGCGCGCCGCGTCCTCACCCAGGGCGCGGTCGTGCTGCTCATCACCGACGGGCTCGAGCGCGACGCCGACGACACGCTGGCCTTCGAGATCGACCGCCTGCATCGCTCCTGCCGGCGCCTCGTCTGGCTTAATCCGCTGTTGCGTTTCGAGGGCTTCGAAGCGCGCGCGCGGGGCATCCGCACCATGCTGCCCCACGTTGACGCGTTCCGGCCGATCCATAATCTCGAGTCGATGGCCTCGCTGGTGGCGGCGCTGCAGCACGGCGGCGAGCGGGCCGGCGACCCGAAGGCCTGGATACAAAGAGTGGCGTAATGCGCTATATTTCGTGAAATATGACGTATGACGCATTGCGGGTGGCGAAGGGGCGAAAGAGCGATTATCTTGTTGACGTTCGCTGCTCACCATTCGCTGTTTGCTGCAACGGGACGGAGGCGGATCATGCTGTCAACCAACGACGACATCCTCAAGGCGGCTGAGGATTGGCGCGCGGCCGGGCGCGAGGTCGCGCTTGCCACCGTGGTCGAGACCTGGGGCTCGGCGCCCCGGCCGGTCGGCTCCAACCTCGTGATCGACGGCGAGGGCAACTTTCTCGGCTCGGTGTCCGGCGGCTGCGTCGAGGGTGCGGTCGTCACCGAAGCGCTCGACGTCATCGAGAGCGGCAAGCCGAAGACGCTGGAATTCGGCGTCGCCGACGAGACGGCCTGGAAGGTCGGGCTCTCCTGCGGCGGCACCATCCGGGTGTTCGTCGAGAAGGTGGAATAGCTGCCCTCATCCCGAGGGGGCCGCGAAGTGGTCCTCGAAGGATGATACCTCGGCGCCGGGGCCTCGCCCTTCGAGGCTCGCTTCGCCCGCTCCTGGGGTGGGTACGTTGCTTAAGAGAAGGCCATGAAGCTCGAACTCCTCAAGACGCTGAACGCCGAACGTGCCGCTCGTCGCGCGGCGATCGTGGTCACCCATGTCGAGAGCGGCGAGGAGCGGCTCGTCAAGGTCGCCGACGTAGCCAAAGATCCGCTGCGCGGGACCTTTGCCGAGCGTTTGCGCAGCGGCAAAAGCGGCATGGTCGATAGCCCGCAGGGCCGCGTCTTTCTCACCGTTTACGTGCCCTCGCCGCAACTCGTCATCACCGGCGCGGTCCATATCAGTCAGACGCTGGCGCCGATCGGCAAGCTTCTGGGCTATGACGTGACCATCGTCGATCCGCGCACGGCGTTCGCCTCGATCGAGCGCTTTCCGGACGTCAAGGTGATCGCGGAATGGCCCGACAAGGCGCTGCCGCCGCTGCATATCGATCACTACACGGCGTTCGTGGCGCTCACCCACGATCCCAAGATCGACGATCCGGCGCTCACTCATGCGCTGTCGCGCGACTGTTTCTACATCGGGGCGCTCGGCTCGAAGAAGACTCACGCGCGGCGCGTCGCCCGGTTGAAGGAGCAGGGCTTAAGCGACGGCGATATCGGGCGCATTCATGCGCCGATCGGCCTCGACATCGGGGCCGTGTCGCCGGCCGAGATCGCAGTCGCCATCATGGCGGAGATCACCGCGCGGTTGCGCGCCGAGGAAGAAGCCGAGCCCGCCAGAGCGAGGATTGCGTCATGAAGTTCGGCGCGGTTGCGCCGAAGGAAGCGTTTGGCGCGACCGCTGTTCACTCGATCCGTCAGGGCGGGCTTGTGCTCAAGAAAGGCACGCGCATCGGCGCCGCCGAGGTTGCGGCGCTTGAAGCCGCCGGCATCGCCGAGATCGTGGTCGCCTGCCTCGAACCGGACGACGTTTCCGAGGATGTAGCGGCCGCCGAAATCGCCCAAAGAATCGCGGGCGACGGCGTGCACGTCGACCGCGCCTTCACCGGCCGTGCCAATCTGTTTGCGCGCGACGCCGGCGTACTCGTCGTCGACAGGGAAGCCATCGACCGGCTCAACCGCGTCGACGAGGCGATCACCTTGGCCACTCTGTCGGCTTACAAGCCGGTCGTGCCGGGCGAGATGATCGCGACCGTGAAGATCATTCCGTTTGCGATCGGCAAGGATTCGCTCGAGAGGGCGGTTGCCGGCCTGCAGAGGCCGCTGTTGCGGGTTGCGCCCTATCGAATCCGAAAAGTTGGCGTGGTGTCCACCATCCTGCCGGGGCTGGCGACAAAGGTCATCGACAAGACGCTGAAGATCACCGGCGAGCGCCTGGCGCCGGCGGGAGCGCGGATCGTCGCCGAGCGGCGAGTGCCGCACGAGCGCGCCGCGCTTGCCCGCGCGCTCGACGAAGTCCTCAAGGAAGGCGCGGAACTCGCCATCGTCTTCGGCGCCTCGGCGATCGCCGACCGCCGCGATGTGATTCCGGCCGCGCTCGAGACGATCGGCGGGCGTGTCGAGCATTTCGGCATGCCGGTCGATCCGGGCAATCTGTTGATGATCGGGGACGCGGCGGGGCGACCGGTGCTCGGCGCGCCGGGCTGCGCGCGCAGCCCGAAGGAGAACGGGTTCGACTGGGTGCTGATGCGGCTTCTGGCCGGATTGCCGGTTGAGAGCAGCGATATCGCCGGCTTCGGAGTCGGCGGCTTGCTCATGGAGATCGTGACCAGGCCGCAGCCGCGCGACGAGCCCTCGCCGAGCAACGGCCGCAGCATCGCCGCTCTGGTGCTTGCCGCCGGCCGTTCGAGCCGGATGGGAGGCCCCAACAAGCTTCTGGAAGAGATCGCCGGCCGTCCGCTCGTGCGCATCGTCGTCGAAGCGGCACTGGGATCGCAGGCGCGGCCGGTGGTGGTGGTGACCGGACATCAGCGCGAGCGCGTCGAAGCGGCGCTTGCCGGCTTGCCGGTCATGTTTGTTCGTAACGACAATTTCGCCGACGGACTGGGAACGTCGCTCAAGGCCGGCGTTGCGGCCCTGCCGCCGGCTGCGGGCGGCGTCGTCGTTTGCCTCGGCGACATGCCGCAGGTCGATGCCGCTCTGATCGACCGGCTGATCGCGGCTTTCGAGCCCGACAAGGGTGCCCTGGTCGTGGTGCCGACGATCGATGGCAAGCGCGGCAATCCCGTGGTCTGGTCGCGGCGTTTCTTCCCCGATCTCATGGCGGTGGAGGGCGACGTCGGCGCCCGTAACCTGATTGGCCGCCACGCCGAAGCGGTGACCGAGGTCCCGCTTTCCGGCAATGCCGCGCTGACCGACGTCGATACGCCGGAAGCGCTCGCGGCGGTGAAGAGGGAGCTGGAAAACACATAATCTCCTCCCCGCGCGAAGCGGCGGGGTGGGGGGAGCGATCTAAAACTCCCTCCTAAAAAATGCCCCCACCCCTGACCCCTCCCCGCCACTCGCTTCGCTCGCGCGGGGAGGGGAATTGAATTCACCAAGTGGAAACCGTTCCCCATTAGCGTCGTCAGGTTCCTCTAGGGAAGGGGGGCTCCATGACCGGTCCGACGCGGAATTCGGTGCTCGCAATTGCGACGGCGTATTTCCTGATGGCCATGATCGGCGCTGCCGGAGCGGCCGGCGCCTTCGCGGTCGGCGCGTGCGGCGCCTATGGGTACGGCTACGACTTTCGCAAGGT